>NZ_BOPC01000014.1 GCF_016863555.1 Micromonospora qiuiae
GGCGGCGCCGAGGGCGGCGGGGCTGCGGTGGGGCCGCCCGGCGTCGTCGGTTCGCCGTCGGGCCCGCCGGGACCGGACGACGCCTCGACGGCACGGACCGGGACGGTCGGCGCCTCGGCGGTGGAATCGTCCGCTGGTACGGATGAGGAGTCGGCCCACGCGTGCTCGGCGCGGGACAGCTCGGAGTGCGACGACTCGGCGTCGGTGCGGGCCGGTCGGCGCGGCTCGGACTCGTACTCGGTCATGTCCCTACCCTCCCCCATCGCTCTGCGATCCGCCTTAGCCTGACCTGAGGATTTGCTGAAAATCACTGCTGATCGATGTCGACGTCCGGAGAGAGCGGCAGCCGGACCCGGAAGGTGGCGCCCCCGCCAGGTGTCTCGGTCACCTCGACGGCGCCCTGGTGCACCGTCACCAGCGCGGCCACGATGGCCAGGCCGAGGCCGGTACCGGTGTTCCCGCCCAGCCGGCGGGTACGCGAGGCGTCCGCCCGGTAGAAGCGCTCGAAGACCCGCTCCGCCTGCTCCGTGGTGAGCCCCGGGCCGGTGTCAGCCACCTCGATCACGGCCAGGTTGTCCGGTTCGGTTCGTAGCCGCAGCGTGACGGCCGCCTGCGGCGGCGTGTGCCGCAGCGCGTTGGTCATCAGGTTGCCGATCACCTGCCGCAGCCGCGCGTCGTCGCCGCGCACCACCAACGGCCCGGAACCGGACTCGATCTCCAACTCGACCCGCCGGTCCGGCGCCATCGCCCGGGCCGCCTCCACCGCGTCCGCGGCCAGCACCGGCAACTCCACCGGGGCGAGCGAGAGCGGCCGCTCGCGGTCCAGCCGAGCCAGCAACAGCAGATCCTCCACCAGCAGACCCATCCGAGCGGCCTCGTCCTCGATCCGGCGCAGCAGGTCGGCGGTCTGCTCGGGGGCCCGGGCGGCACCCTGCCGGTACAGCTCGGCGAAGCCGCGGATGGTGGTCAGCGGGGTACGCAACTCGTGCGAGGCGTCCGCGACGAACTGCCGCATCCGCTCCTCCGAGCGGCGGGCCCTGCCCTCCGAGGCGCGAGCCGCCTCGGCGGCCTCGCGGGCGGCGGCCTCGGCGGACCGGGCCGCGGACTCCGAGGCCGCGCGGGCGGTGAAGGCCATCTCGATCTGGCTGAGCATCGCGTTCAACGCCCGGGAGAGCCGCCCCAGTTCGGAGGTCGGGCAGGGTTCACCGTCCTCCGGATCGGGCACCCGCCGGCTGAGGTCGCCGCCGGCGATGGCCGCAGCGGTACGTTCGATCTCCACCAGCGGTTTGAGGCTGGTCCGGACGATCGCCGCGCCGATCGAGGCGAGCAGGATCAGCACCGCCCCACCCACCAGCACGTCTATCCAGACCAGCCGGGTGACCGCCCGGTCGACGTCGGTCAGGTGCTGTCCGATGGCCACCCACTGCCCGTTGGGCAGTTCGGTGTAGAACATCTGCCAGCGAACCTCGCTGCCCCTGGACTTGGTGGAAAACGGTTTACCGGCGAGCCGGGCGAACCCGGCCGCGTCGTCCGGCCAGGGCGGCAGGTCGGCCTCGCTGAACCGGCGGCTGTCGAACCCGTAGTCCTCCACCTCGCCCGAGTTGCGGTTGGTGATCACCACCACGTAGTCGGTCGGCACGACGCTGTCCTGCCGGAAGACGAGCTCCGCCCAGGGCCTGCCGTACAGCTCGTTCTCCAGGGTGCCGACGGCGTCGGCCAGTTCCGCGTCCACCTGGTCGACCAGGTAGCTGCGCAGGAAGAACGTGGTCAGCGCGCTGATCACGAGGAGCGCGGCGGCGACCAGGGCGAGGACGGCCGCGACCAGCTTGACCCGCAGTGGCACCGCGCGCAGCCGGGTCTTGCCCTGCTGTAACGCGTTCACGCCGCCGGCTTGCGCAGCACGTAGCCCACCCCACGCAGGGTGTGGATCAGCCGGGGCTCGACGTTGTCGACCTTGCGCCGCAGGTACGAGATGTACGACTCGACGATGTTGTCGTCGCCCCGGAAGTCGTAGTTCCACACGTGGTCGAGGATCTGCGCCTTGGACAGCACCCGGTTGGCGTTGAGCATCAGGTAACGCAGCAGCTTGAACTCGGTCGGCGAGAGCTGGACCCGGTGGCCGGCCCGGTACACCTCGTGGGTTTCCTCGTCCAGCTCCAGGTCGGCGAAGGTGAGCCGGGCCGGGGCCTGCTCGCCGCTGCTGGTGCGGCGCAGCACCGCCCGGATCCGGGCGGTCAGCTCCTCCAGGCTGAACGGTTTGGTGACGTAGTCGTCGCCGCCCAGGGTGAGGCCGCGGATCTTGTCGTCGGTGGCGTCCCGCGCGGTGAGGAAAACCACCGGGGTGCGCGTGCCGCCCTCCCGCATCATCCGGATCACCTCGAAGCCGTCGAGGTCCGGCAGCATCACGTCGAGCACCACCAGGTCGGGCCGGTGGTCGCGGGCGGCGCTGAGCGCGGCCGAGCCGCTGGTGGCGGTGGCCACGTCGAAGCCCGCGAAACGCAGGCTCGCGGAGAGCAGTTCGAGGATGTTGGGATCGTCCTCGACGACGAGCAGTCGCGCTTCGGTCTGGGTAGCGGCCATGCCGCCCATCATCCGCGCAATCGCTGCGCCTCTGCTGGGCGGAGCCTGGAAAAACCCTGTGAGCGGGACTGGCCGGCGTTCGGTCGACCCGCTACCGGTGCCCTGATCGGGGGCGTGCGAGGCTGCCGGGGTGCCGGCGAACGGCCGGCGCGGCGGGAGGAGTCCGATGATCATCGAGGCACGGTTCAACGGCCCACCCGGCTCGGGCAACGGCGGTTGGAGCGCGGGGATCTTCGCCGAGGCGTACGGCGTTCGCGGTCCGGTGGAGGTGACCCTGCGCCGGCCGCCGCCGCTGGACACCCCGCTGACGCTCACCGACGGGCAGGTGCACGACCCGACCGGTGCGCTGATCGCGCAGTTGCGGCCGGCGGAGCGGTTCGACGATCTGGTGCCGCCGGTCGACCTGGCGACGGCGCGGGCCGCCTCGGCGGCGTACCCCGGTCTGTTGGAGCACCCCTTTCCCGGCTGCTACGTCTGCGGGCCGCAACGCGCCGACGGCTTGCGGATCTTCCCGGGACCGCTGCCGGACGGCCGGACGGCCGCGCCGTTCCGGGCGCCGGAGCAGGTGAGGCTTGCCACCGTCTGGGCCGCCCTGGACTGCCCCGGTGGCTGGGCCGTGATCGGAGCCGGCCGGCCCTACCTGCTCGGTCGGATCACGGCCCTGGTCGAGGCGCTACCCCGCCCCGGAGACGAGTGTGTGGTGACCGGTGTGGCGGTGACCACCGAGGGACGCAAGGCGCTGGTACACACCAGCCTGTACGGGCCGGACGGCGATCTGCTCGGCCGGGCCCGCGCCACCTGGATCGCCCGGTAGGGACGACGGTCGATCGGGTCGTACCTGGGGATGAGATGACTCCTGCCTGCGGCGGAGGACGATCTCCGGAGCGCGCCCGATTGATTTGGTTGACCACTACCGTCACGCTGTGCAACGGCGCACCCCGGCGCCACGGGAGGAGAATGATGTCCGACGGGCAGCCACGCCCCAACAATGACGCGCAGATCGTGGTTTCCGGCCTGAGCAAGCAGTACCGCAACGTGCTCGCGGTCAACAACCTGTCGTTCACGGTCGAACCGGGCCGGGTCACCGGCTTCCTCGGTCCGAACGGCGCAGGCAAGACCACGACCCTGCGCATGCTGCTGAACCTGGTCACCCCGACCGCCGGAGCGGCCACTATCGGTGGCCGCCGGTACCCGGACCTGACCGACCCGCTGCGCCACGTCGGCGCGGTGTTGGAGGCGTCCAGCGCGCACAAGGGCCGCACCGGAATCAACCACCTGCGGGTGATCTGCGCGGCGGCCGGGCTACCCCGGCAGCGCGCCGACGAGGCGCTCGCCATGGTCGGGCTGACTCCGGCGGCGAAGCGCAAGTTCAAGGGCTACTCGCTGGGCATGAAACAGCGACTCGGGATCGCCGCCGCGATGCTCGGCAACCCGCGGGTGCTCATCCTCGACGAGCCGGCCAACGGGCTGGACCCGGAGGGCATCCGGTGGATGCGCGGGTTCCTCAAGGGCCTGGCCGCCGAGGGCCGCACCGTGCTGGTCTCCAGCCACCTGCTGTCGGAGATGCAGCTCCTGGCCGACGACGTGGTGATCATCGCGGCCGGTCAGCTGGTCCGACAGGGCCCGGTCGACCAGGTGATCGGGTCGATGGCGCAGGGCGCCCGGGTCCGGGTCCGCACCCCGCAGGCGGAGGCGCTGACCACGGCGCTGGCCGGCGGGCCGGCCAAGGTGGAGACCGACGAGCACGGCGGACTCCTGATCGCTGGGGTGGACGCCCCGACGGTGGGCCGAGCGGCGCTGACCGCCGGCGTGGAGTTGCACGAGCTGACCACCGAACGACCCGACCTGGAACGCGTGTTCCTGGAACTGACGGCCGGAAAGGCGGGCATTCGATGAGCAACCTGGTCCGCTCCGAACTGATCAAGATCCGTACGACCAGCACCTGGTGGTGGTTGGCCCTCGGGGCGTTCCTGTCGATCGCCCTGGCGTTCCCCTTCAACGCCTGGCTGTTCAACGAGACGGTCAGCGGCGGCGGGGAGGAGTTCGGCGTCGTCGGCGACGTGGCGTCCGCTCCGGCGCAGGCGGCGAACCTCTACACCTCGGGTCAGTACCTCGGACTGATGTTCGTGATGCTCATCGGCATCCTGATGGTCACCAACGAGTTCTTTCACCAGACCGCGACCACGACCTTCCTGGCCACCCCGCGGCGCACCGCGGTGATCGCCAGCAAGCTCATCGCGGCCAGCCTGCTGGGCTTCGCGTTCTGGCTGGTGACCACGCTGATCGACCTCGGCGCCGGGGCGGCCTTCCTGGCCCTCAACGATTACGGCACCCTGCTCGGCGAGTGGGAGGTCCAGCGGGCGTTGCTGCTCAACCTGATGGCGTACGCCATCTGGACCGTGCTCGGCGTGGGCATCGGCACGCTGATCACCAACCAGTTGGGCGCGGTGATCACCGCCTCCGTGCTCTACCTGATCGGCACGCAGGTGGTGGGTCTGCTCTTCCTGCTGTTGGCGAACTGGCTGGACAACATGGCGGTGATCAAGTGGCAGGTGATCTGGCCGGCGGCCGCGTCCCAGGTCATGATCACGCCAGGTGAGAGCGAGATGCTTCCGGCCTGGTGGGTCGGCGCGCTCGTGCTGATCGGGTACGCCGTGGTCAGCGGCGTCGCCGGGGTGCTGATCACCCGGCGCCGCGACATCTCCTGACGCTGGCGGCATCTCCTGACGCTGGCGGCATCTCCTGACGCTGGCGGCCCGATTGGGCCGACGCGACGACCGGTGCAGGGCCCGGTTCACCGGTGACAGCCGGCGAACCGGGCCGGTCATCTCATAACAGCAAGCAACGAAACACGCAGCGCTTACCAAACTTCTGGCATCTTCTGTGAATCCGGCCACGCAGTGGAGGCGGAAATGCCGCAGGGATCCGTACCGCGTAGCCTTGGATCCGTCCTGTGTCCCGCTACGGCGGCACGGGACGCCGCGTGACACACAAACCCGCGTGAAAGAGGCGATTACCGGCCGTGTCGACCCAGCAAACTTCGCAGGAGAACCCACTGGCGGGTTTCGGCCCGAACGAGTGGGTCGTCGAGGAGATGTACCAGCGTTACCTTGCCGACCCCAGCAGCGTCGACCCAGCCTGGCACGACTTCTTCGCCGACTACCGCCCGGGTCCGGGCACGGCTGCCACGACCGAGGGTGCCGGCACCCCGGCCGAGGTCGCCCGTAAGCAGCCCGCCGCAGCCCCGGCCCACAAGGCCGAGCCGACCGCCAAGACCGAGCCGGCCCCCAAGGCCGCCGCCCGCACCGCGCCGGCCCCGGCGAAGGCCCAGCCGGCCAAGGCCGAACCAGCAGCCAAGAAGGCCGAGCCGGCAGCCAAGACCGCCGCCCCCGCCAAGGCCGAGCCCCGCACCGAGCCGACTTCGGCGAAGGCCCAGCCGGCCAAGGCCGAACCGGCGAAGACCGCGCCGAGCGCCACCGGGCCGCAGGCCACGCCGCTGCGCGGGGTGGCCGCCAGGATCGTGCAGAACATGGACGCCTCGCTGGCCGTGCCGACCGCCACCAGCGTACGGGCCGTGCCGGCCAAGCTCCTGGTCGACAACCGGATTGTGATCAACAACCACCTCGCCCGGGGACGCGGCGGCAAGGTGAGCTTCACCCACCTGATCGGTTACGCGCTGGTCCGCGCGCTGGCCGCACACCCGGAGATGAACAATTCCTTCGCCCAGGTGGACGGCAAGCCGGCGATGGTCCGTCCGGAGCATGTGAACCTGGGCATCGCCATCGACCTGGTCAGGCCCGACGGCAGCCGCAACCTGGTGGTCCCCTCCATCAAGGGCTGCGAGAAGATGGACTTCCGGCAGTTCTGGCAGGCGTACGAGGACGTCATCCGGCGCGCCCGCCGCAACGAGTTGACCATGGAGGACCACTCCGGCACCACCATCTCGCTGACCAACCCCGGCGGCATCGGCACCGTGCACTCCATGCCCCGGCTGATGCAGGGCCAGAGCGCGATCATCGGCGTCGGCGCGATGGAGTACCCGGCGCCGTACCAGGGCATGAGCGAGGTCACCCTGGCCGAGCTGGCGGTCAGCAAGGTCATCACGCTGACCAGCACGTACGACCACCGGATCATCCAGGGCGCGCAGTCCGGCGAGTTCCTCAAGACCATGCACGAGCTGCTGCTCGGCGAGCACGGCTTCTACGACCAGATCTTCACCTCGCTGCGGATTCCGTACGAGCCGGTGCGCTGGGTGCGCGACGTCGCGGTCGACGGCGAGGGCCAGATCAACAAGACGGCGCGGGTGCACGAGCTGATCCACGCCTACCGGGTCCGCGGCCACCTGATGGCTGACACCGACCCGCTGGAGTTCAAGATCCGCAAGCACCCCGACCTGGACGTGCTCCAGCACGGGCTGACCCTGTGGGACCTGGACCGGACCTTCCCGGTGAACGGCTTCGCCGGCAAGCAGCGGATGAAGCTGCGCTCGGTCCTCGGCGTGCTGCGGGACTCGTACTGCCGCCGGGTCGGCATCGAGTACATGCACGTCCAGGATCCGGAGGAGCGCCGCTGGATCCAGGAACGGGTCGAGCGCAAGTACGAGAAGCCGCCGGCCGACGAGCAGAAGCACGTGCTCAACCGGCTCAACGCGGCCGAGGCGTTCGAGACTTTCCTGCAGACCAAGTACGTCGGCCAGAAGCGCTTCTCGCTGGAGGGTGGCGAGTCGCTGATCCCACTGCTCGGCGAGGTGCTGGAGGCCTCCGCCGAGAACGGCCTGGACGAGGTCGTGATCGGCATGGCGCACCGGGGTCGGCTCAACGTGCTGGCCAACATCGTGGGCAAGCCGTACGAGAAGATCTTCTCGGAGTTCGAGGGGCATCTGGACCCGCGCTCCACGCAGGGTTCCGGCGACGTGAAGTACCACCTCGGCCAGAACGGCAAGTTCACCACGCCCGACGGCGCGCACTCGGTCAAGGTCTCGGTGGTGGCGAACCCGTCGCACCTGGAGGCCGTCAACCCGGTGCTGGAGGGAATAGTCCGGGCCAAGCAGGACCGGATAGACCTCAAGCTGGAGGGCTACACCGTGCTGCCGTTGGCGGTGCACGGTGACGCCGCCTTCGCCGGCCAGGGCGTGGTCGCCGAGACGCTGAACCTCTCCCAGTTGCGCGGCTACCGCACCGGCGGGACCGTGCACGTGGTGGTCAACAACCAGGTCGGCTTCACCACCGCCCCGGAGTACAGCCGCTCCAGCCTCTACAGCACCGACGTGGCCCGGATGATCCAGGCGCCGATCTTCCACGTCAACGGCGACGACCCGGAGGCCGTGGTCCGGGTCGCCCGGCTGGCCTTCGAGTACCGCCAGACGTTCAACAAGGACGTCGTGATCGACATGGTCTGCTACCGCCGGCGCGGGCACAACGAGGGTGACGACCCGTCGATGTCCAACCCTCAGATGTACAAGATCATTGATTCGAAGCGGTCGGTCCGGAAGCTCTACACCGAGGAGCTGATCGGGCGGGGCGACATCACCGTGGAGGACGCCGAGGAGCTGCTGCGCGACTACCAGGCGCAGCTGGAGCGGGTGTTCAAGGCCACCCGCGACGCCGCCACCACGCCGCGCCAGCTCAGCCGCCCGAAGCGGGAGGACGAGCCGGAGCCGCAGGTGGAGACGGCGACCGACGCGTCCGTGATCAGGGCCATCGGCGAGGCGCACGTCAACCTGCCGGAGGGCTTCACCCCGCACAAGCGGATCCAGCAGTTGCTCGACCGGCGGGCCAAGATGTCCGTCGAGGGCAACATCGACTGGGGCTTCGGCGAGATCATCGCCTTCGGCGCGCTGCTGCACGACGGGATAACGGTCCGCCTCGCCGGGCAGGACTCGCGCCGCGGCACCTTCGTCCAGCGGCACGCCGCGGTGGTCGACGCGGAGACCGGCGACGACTACCTGCCGTTGCAGTCGCTCACCGGTGACGGCGAGCGCTCCCGGTTCTTCGTGCACGACTCGCTGCTGAGCGAGTACGCCGCGATGGGCTTCGAGTACGGCTACTCGGTGGAGAACCTCGACGCGCTGGTCTGCTGGGAGGCGCAGTTCGGCGACTTCGTCAACGGCGCCCAGTCGGTGATCGACGAGTTCGTCTCCTCCGGCGAGGTGAAGTGGGGTCAGCGCTCGGCGGTCACCCTGCTGCTGCCGCACGGTCACGAGGGACAGGGTCCGGACCACACCTCCGGCCGCCCGGAGCGGTTCCTCCAGCTCTGCGCCGAGGACAACATGCGGGTGGCCATCCCGACCACCCCGGCGAACTACTTCCACCTGCTGCGCCGCCAGGCCCTCTCGCCCAAGCGCAAGCCGCTGGTGGTGTTCACGCCGAAGTCCCTGCTGCGGCACAGGCTCTGCGTCTCGTCGGTGGAGGACTTCACCACGGGCACCTTCTCCCCCGTGCTCGGCGACGGGGCCGCTCCGGCTCCGGAGCAGGTCAAGCGGGTGCTGCTCTGCTCGGGCAAGGTCTACTACGACCTGTTCCAGGCCCGGCAGGAGCGCGGCGTCACGGACACCGCCATCATCCGCCTGGAACAGCTCTATCCGATGCCGGCGGAGGAGGTCCGGGCCGCGCTCGCGCAGTACCCGAACGCCGAGGACTTCGCCTGGGTGCAGGAGGAGCCCGCCAACCAGGGCGCCTGGTCGTTCGTCGCGCTCAACCTGCTGGAGCACCTCGACGGGCTCCGGCTGCGCCGCATCTCCCGCCCGGCCGCCGCCGCACCGGCCGTCGGCTCGGCGAAGATGCACGAGGTCGAGCAGAGCGCGCTCATCGAGGCGGTTTTCCCTCGGTCCTGACGAGAACATCCCGGTCCCGCCCCACTTCCGTGGGGCGGGACCGGCCGGCTTCACCGGAACGCCACCGGTGAGGAAGCGAGTAGGCGATGTACTTCACCGACCGGGGCATCGAGGAACTGGTCGAGCGGCGCGGTGACGAGCAGGTCAGCATGGAGTGGCTCGGCGAACGGCTGCGGGACTTCGTCGACCTGAATCCGGAGTTCGAGACCCCGGTCGAGCGGTTCGCCACCTGGCTCGCCCGCCTCGACGACGAAGACGACGACTGATCGCGGTGCGCACCACCCCGCCTGAGCGCCCGGCTCCCCGTACGACCGCTGCCGCCTGGACGGCCACGGCGCGGGACCCCGCCGCGGCCCGGAGCGGGGCGGGGCTGTCGGCCACTTTCGGTGCTGCCGGCGTACGGCGCGGTGGCGTCGCGGCGGCCGGCGCAGCCCTGGCGCTGCTGTTGGGCGGGTGCGGCTCCCCCTCGGCGCCACGGGTGGCCGAGGCGGCCGGTTCCGCGCCGCTGCCCTCCCCGCCGTCGGTGTTCTACGTCGACCCCGCGAACCCGGCAGAAGCGGAGGCGGAGCGGCGTGCGGCGCGCGGCGAAACGGCCGACGCGGAGGCGTTGCGGGCGATCGGCAGCCGGCCGAGCGCGAAGTGGCTCACCGGCGGCCCGGCCCGCGACGAGGTCGATGCCTTTCTGGGGCAGGCCGCGATCGCCGGCCAGATCCCGGTGCTGGTGGTGCACAACGTGCCGCAGCGGGACTGTGGCCGGAAGGGCCGAGGCGGGGCCGGCACCGGCAGCGAGTACCAGTCCTGGATTCGCGATGTTGCCGCCGGCATCGCCGGCCGCCCGGTGATCGTCGTTCTCGAACCAGGCGCACTGCCGGACGCGGTGGCTGGCTGTGTCCGCGACTCCGCCGGCCGGCTCGCGCTGCTGCGCGACGCGGTCGCCGTACTGGCCAGCACCGGTACCGCCCGGGTCTACCTCGATGCGGGCCATCCGGGCTGGATCTCCAATGTCGACGGTCTGGCGACGGCGTTGCGTCAGGCCGGGGTGGCCGAGGCCGATGGCTTCGCGCTCAACGTGGCGAACTTTTTCCGCACCGAGGACAACGTTGCCTACGGGCACCGGATCTCCGACGCGCTCGGCGGCGCCACGACCTTCGTGATCGACACCAGCCGCAACGGCAACGGCCCGTACCCGGCGGACCGGGTCAAGGGGGCGCCGAGCTGGTGCAACCCGCCCGGCCGGGCGATCGGTGAGGACCCGACGACCGACACCGGCCTGGACCGGGTGGACGCTCTGCTCTGGATCAAGTTCCCCGGCGAGTCCGACGGCGACTGCCGCCCCGGCGAGCCGTCCAGCGGCGGCTTCTGGCCCGAGTACGCCATCTCTCTGGCCCGCCCCTGACCCCTCGCGTGGGCAGGTCGGGCGGCGCCCACGTCAGCTCGGGGCCGAAGCAGAGGGCTGAGAGGGGGTGGGGGTCAGGCCGGTACGGCGGAGTTTCTGCCAGCCCAGGCGGCCACCGGTCAGGGCGGTGACCATCGACTGGATCATCACCAGGTACATCAACTGGCGGTACGCGAACTGCTGCAACGGCAGCACCCACAGCACGCCCAGCTTTTCCCGGTCGAGCCGGAACGCCACCGCTGCGGTCAGCATCTGCAAGCCCAGCATGACCAGCCAGGCCACCGCCGTCGCGGTCCGGTCGAGGAAGAACAGCCCATACAGCGCGAGCAGGTCGATCACCGGCGCCAGCAACGGTAGGAGCACCCCGAACAGGCTGAGGAAGAGCAGACAGCGGCGGGTGAACCGGCCCGAGGCGCCGCCGTCGGTCAGCGACCGGCGGTGCTTCCACATCGCCTGCATGGTCCCGTAGCTCCACCGGTACCGCTGCTTCCACAGCTGTCCCAGGGTGGTCGGCGCCTCGGTCCACGCCCGCGCCGTCTCCTCGTAGACCACGTTCCAGCCGGCCCGCCCGATGGCCATGGTGATGTCGGTGTCCTCGGCCAGCGTGTCGTCGGTCATCCCGCCGGCGTACGTCAGCGCCTGCCGCCGGAACGCACCGATCGCCCCGGGCACGGTGGACATGCAGCGCAGCGACTCGTAGAGCCGGCGGTCGAGGTTGAAGCCGATGACGTACTCGATGTGCTGCCACTTGGCGATCAGGCTGTCGCGGTTGCCCACCTTGACGTTGCCGGCGACTGCGCCCACCTGCGGGTCCGCGAACGGCTGGACCAGTCGCCGCACCGAGTCCCGCTCGAACACGGTGTCACCGTCGACCATCACGATCAGCTCGTGTCGGGCCAGGGCCACCCCGGTGTTCAGCGCGCTCGGCTTGCCGCCGTTGGGCTTGCGGACGACCCGTACGTTGGGCAGCCCGAGCCCTTCGGCGATCTCCGCCGTCCCGTCGGTGGAGCCGTCGTCGACGACGATCACCTCGATCCCGCCTGGGTGATCGCCGCCGGCGAGGGAGCGGACCGCAGCGGCGATCCCCTCCTTCTCGTTGTACGCGGGCACGATCACCGACACCGGTTCGGTCACCGGCGGCCCCCATGCCCAGTCCTTGGCGCGACGTCGGCGGGCGTGCCGACCGGCGAGCACGAACAGCAGGACGGTCCGCCCCACGGTGAGCACGCCCACCGCGACGAAGATCCACCCGAGCAGGCCCAGCGTCCGGTCCGCGCCCTGCACCGCCCAGATCAGCATCCGGCCGCGCCAGCGCTCGTCCGGGCCGGCCGCCAGGCCGGATTCCACCCGGTGGTCGACGCCGGCCTCGGCGAGGGCGAGGTTCAGCCCCTCGGTCACCGTGACGAACCGGTAGCCGCGTTCCTTCATCAGCGGGATGAACCGGTCGAGGGCCGCGACGGTCTCGGCCCGGTCGCCGCCCGCGTCGTGCCAGAGCGTGATGGCGCCCGAGTACCCCGAAGGTGTCACGTTGGCGAGGATCTGATCCACCCCGGGCAGCGCCCAGTCCCGGCTGTCGGTGTCGTTGAGCACGTTCAGGTAGCCCAGGTCGCCGGCGTGGTTGAACACCGGCCAGTCCAGGTCGTCGATGGACGCCGCGTACGAGGAGTACGGGAACCGGATCAACGAGGTACGTACCCCGGCGGCACTGGCGATCACCAACTGGGTCTGGTCGTACTCCAACCGGCGCCGCCACCCGGGCAGGACGGTCAGGTCCGGGTGGGTGAAGGTGTGTACGCCGATCTCGTGGCCGTCGGCGGCCAACTCCCTGACCAGTTCGGGATGGCGAGCCACCTGCGAACCGACCACGAAGAAGGTCGCCGGGACCCGGTGGGCGTCCAGCACCCGTCGGACCTCCGGGGTCCACACCGGATCGGGTCCGTCGTCGAAGGTGAGCGCGATGGTGCGTGGCGGCAACCGGTACGAGCGGTGCTGCCCGTCCGTGATGCTGATGATCGGGCCACCGGTCGTCACGGAGTCGGGCACCTCGTGCTGCCCGCCTTGGACCTGCCGGCGGTCCGGGGCGAACGACGCGTTGGCGTACGCGCCGACCATGAGCACGCCGACCAGTACCGCGCCGAGCACGCCGAGCAGGGTCCAGCTCGGTGGCGGTACGACGCGACGGCCCCGCCGACCCCGGCGGGGTGGCTGCCGCGACGGCTCAGCCATCGACACGGGCAGCAGCGCCTGCACCGGCCGGCGGATCGATGGTCGGGGGCGGCTCGACGGTCGGTTCGACGCCGGGTGTCGTCGGCGGAGCGGTCGGCCGTGGCGTACGGGGCCCAGCCGGCGACGACGGGCCCCGGCTGGGTGCCCTCGAGGTGGCCGGGGTCGACGGGGCGCGCGAGGGCGTGACCGACGTGCGGGTGGTCGTGGCGGCGGTCGGCGTGGCCGGTGCGGTCGTCGGGGGTGCCTCGGCGGCGGGCAGCGTGGGCGCGGGAGGAGGCTGCCAGGGCTGCTGGGTCGGCTCCACGAAGGGCAGCACCGGCCTGGCGTTGACCGGAGCGCCGGCGAAGCTCGCCACGACCAGTCCGGTGTAGAGCAACCCGACCAGCCCCAGGCCGTACGCGATCCACCGCAGCCAGGAGCGGCGTCGACCGGTGGGGTCGACGAAGACGGGCGGGGGTTCGGGCACCGCTGCCATCACGGTGGTGGGGCTGTCGACCCGTACCAGCATCACGGTCGGTGCGTCCACGGCCGGCGGCGCCACCCTCGCGGCCGGCACGGCAGGCTGCACGACCGTCGCGTCCTGTCCCGCCAGCTGCCAGCCCTTCAGCGCGTTGGCTTCCGCATCGACGCCGGCCAGGCGGTCCCCTTTCATGGGGCCGCAGTCTAGAAGCGAGCATTCCTCGACCTGTCGGCGGCACCTCGGCTTGGGACGCAAATTGCATCCGGCAATCGTCCGACCAGAGCCGCAGTGACCGGATCGCTGCGGACGGCGACGGTCGGGTCGGCCGGTAGGTGGCACCCGAGGGCACCCGTCCCGCACCCCCTGCCCGAATCCCGCCACCGCCGGATCGAAAGCCCCGGCCGCGATCCGGCCGGCGGAGGCTTGGCCGTCCGGACCGCTGTAACGACCCTGGTCGGACGGCCCGAAATAAAGATCCTCTCGGTGGAGGGGCAGGTCGGCGGTCCGGCCACTCGGCCCGCCCGTCCGGGCGACCGGATGGCCCGCGTACGGTGGCGCCGAGGGCCCGGGCGAGATCCTCCGATATCCGGGTAGCGTGAGTGCCGTGGCCCGCAGCGTGTACCTGACCAGCGTCGGCTCGGGCGGGGGGAAATCCACTGTCGCCCTCGGACTGGCCGAGCTGCTGTCCCGGCAGGTCGGCCGGATCGGAGTGTTCCGGCCGCTGGTCGCGCCGGGCCCGCCCGACCCGATCCTCGCCCTGCTCACCGAGCGCTATCGGGTCGACCTGCCGGTCACGGAGCTGCACGGCACCACCTACGCCAAGGCAACCGCCCTGGTCGCCGACGGCCGCCGGGAGGAGCTGATCTCCCGGATCGTGGAACGCTACCGGGAGGTGGAGCGGCAGTTCCCGGCGATGGTCGTGGTGGGCAGCGACTTCGCCGGCGCCGGTGCCGGTGACGGCCCCCGGGAGCTGGCCTTCAACGCCCGGCTCGCCATCGAGTTCGGCAGCGTCGTGGTGCCCGTGGTGGACGGGTTCGAGCAGTCGCCCGACACGATCACCGCCGCCGCCCGGGGTGCCTACCACGACGTGGCCGACCTCGGCGCGACCGTGCTCGCAGTGCTCGCCAACCGGGTTCCGGGTGCCATGGCGATGCCCCGGTTGGCGGTCCCCGCGTACGCGATCCCGGAGGTGCCGAGCGTGTCGGCACCGACGGTGGCCGAGGTGGCGGCGGCGCTCGACGCCACCCTGCTGGCTGGTGACGAGACCGCGCTCGGCCGGGACGTGCTCGACTACGTGGTCGGCGCGGCCCACGTGCCGACCCTGCTGGACCACCTGACCGAGGGCGCGCTACTGATCATGCCCGGCGACCGGGACGATCTGCTGGTGGCGGCAGCCGCAGCGCACGTCGCCGGTCAGGTGTCCCTGGCCGGGCTGGTGCTCACCCTGGGGGTGCCGCCCGACCCCCGGGCGATGCGGCTGGTGGCGGCGCTGAACGCCCGGCTCGCGGTGCTCTCGGTGAACAGCGACAGCTACCATACGGTGGCCGCGTCGAGCCGGATCGAGGGCCGGCCCAGCGCCGGCAACCCGCGCAAGGTGGAGGCCGCTCTCGGCGCCTTCGAGGCACACGTCGACACGGCCGAGTTGGCCGGCCGGCTGCGGGTCAGCCGCTCCGAGCGGGTCACCCCGTTGATGTTCGAGTACGACCTGATCGACCGGGCCCGGACGCGACGCCGGCACCTGGTGCTGCCGGAGGGGACCGAGCCACGGGTCCTGCGTGCCACGGAAATCCTGCTGCGCCGGGGCGTGGCCGAGCTGACCCTGCTCGGCCGTCCCGAGGAGGTCGCCCGGGGTGCCCGGGAGTTGGGCGTCGACATCGGTGCGGCCCGGGTGGTGGACCCGGCGACCAGCCCGTGGCGCGAGGAGTTCGCCGAGGCGTACGCGAAGTTGCGCGCGCACCGGGGCGTCACCGTCGAACTGGCGTACGACATCGTGGCGCAGCCGAACTACTTCGGCACGATGATGGTGTCAGCCGGCCACGCCGACGGCATGGTTTCCGGCGCCACCCACACCACCGCGGCGACCATCCGCCCCGCGTTCGAGATCGTCAAGACCGTGCCGGAGGTCTCCGTCGCCTCCAGCGTCTTCTTCATGCTGCTCGCCGACCGGGTGCTGGTGTACGGCGACTGCGCGGTCAACCGCGACCCGGATGCCGCCCAGCTCGCCGACATCGCGATCTCCTCGGCCGACACCGCGGCCCGGTTCGGCATCGAACCTCGGGTGGCGATGTTGTCGTACTCGACCGGTAGCTCCGGCGCGGGCGCGGACGTGGAGAAGGTCGCGGCGGCGACCGCCCTGGTCCGCCAGCGCCGGCCCGAGCTGGCCGTGGAGGGACCGATTCAGTACGACGCGGCGATCGACCCGGCCGTGGCGGCGACGAAGCTGCCCGGCAGCACGGTCGCCGGCAGCGCCACGGTCTTCATCTTTCCGGACCTGAACACCGGCAACAACACCTACAAGGCGGTCCAGCGCTCGGCCGGGGCGGTGGCCGTGGGGCCGGTGATGCAGGGCCTGCGCCGGCCGGTGAACGACCTTTCCCGAGGAGCTACCGTGCCGGACATCGTGAACACCGTGGCGATCACCGCCATCCAGGCCGCCGCGCTCGCCGATGCACCGGCCACGACCGACCAGGCGCTCTCGTGAGCAAGGTACTCGTACTCAACAGCGGCTCGTCCTCGGTGAAGTACCGGCTCTACGACGGGGAACACGTGCTCGACCGGGGCATCGTGGAGCGGATCGGTGAACCGGGCGGTGGCCCGGGCGACCACGCCGCCGCGATCCGGCAGATCCTGGCCGGACTGGACCTGACCCGGCTGGCCGCCGTGGGTCACCGCGTGGTGCACGGCGGTCGACGGTTCACCGCGCCGACGCTGGTGGACGACGCGGTGCTGGCCGCCATCGCCGACCTGATACCGCTCGCTCCGCTGCACAATCCCGCCAACCTCACCGGCATCGCGGTGGCCCGCGAGGCGCTGCCCGCAGTGCCGCAGGTCGCCGTCTTCGACACGGCGTTCCATCACACGCTGCCCGATTCCACCGCGACCTACGCGATCGACCAGGAGGTCGCGCAGCGTTACGGCATCCGACGGTACGGCTTCCACGGCACCTCGCACGCGTACGTCTCCCGGCGCACCGCCGACCTGCTCGGCCGCCCGTACGCCGAGGTCAACACCATCAGTCTGCACCTGGGCAACGGCGCCAGCGCCTGCGCGGTCGCCGGTGGACGCAGCGTCGCCACCTCGATGGGGATGTCCCCGCTGGAGGGGCTGGTGATGGGGACCCGCAGCGGCGACCTGGATCCGGCCATCGTGTTCCACCTACGCCGGGAGGGCGGGCTGGGCGTCGACGAGATCGACGACCTGCTCAACCACCGCAGTGGCCTGCTCGGGCTGACCGGCGTCAACGACATGCGCGAGGTGCTGGCCCGGCGGGCGGCCGGGGACCAGGCGGCGACGCTCGCCTTCGACGTCTACTGCCGGCGGATCACCAGCTACGTGGGTGCCTACTACGCCCTGCTCGGTCGGGTGGACGCGGTCGCCTTCACGGCCGGCGTCGGCGAGCACGCGGCACCGGTACGCGCGGCCGCGCTGGCCGGTCTCGGCCGGCTGGGCATCACCGTCGACCCGCAGCGCAACGCGGGCAGCGGCGACCGGCTCATCTCGCCGGACGACGCCGAGGTGGCGGTCTACGTCATCGGCACCGACGAGGAGCGGGAGATCGCCCGCGAGGCCAGAGCGGTGGCCGAAGCGGCCGGCTGAGACCCCGCGCGCCACAGACCGGCGGGGCGCGTGCCCGAGCGGTGACGGGCAGCACCTGGGCAACCGGGCCCGGCGGGTGCGCGAGGGTCCTACCGTGATGCCGTGGGAATTCCACGGCGGCTCGTCGCGTCAGCGGTGGCCTTGCTGATGGCCTGGGTGAGCGGCTGCGCGCCGACCGGCGACCCGGCCGGTCAGGTCCCGCCGACCCGAAGGGCACCCCAACTGCAGTACGCGGTGGCCGTCCGGACGCTCGTCGTCGACCCCGGCTCGGCGCGCCCCCTGCCGGTGACCCTCTGGTACCCGGCGCAGGGCAGCCGGGTGGCCGACGGCCGGTTCCCGGTGGTGCTCTACAGCCACGGCCTGGCCAGCCTGCCCGAGCTGCACTCCGGGCTGATCGCCCGGTGGGCCGCCGCCGGTTTCGTGGTGGCCGCTCCGGCGTACCCGCACACCCGGCGCGGCGCGGCCCGTTTCTCCCGGGCCGACGTACGCCATCAGCCGGCCGACGGATGGCGGGTGATCCGGCACCTGGTCCAGCTCGACCGCCGGCGCGGTGACCCCCTCGCCGGCCATCTCGACGTGCAGCGGATGGCGGCGGCCGGTCACTCGGCGGGCGGCTTCACCACGGCGGGTATGTTCACCAGTGGGCACCCGGCCAGGCTGCGGGCCGGCATCGTGATCGCCGGCGGTGGAATGGCGGGCAGCTTCGCGGGACCGTCCGCGCCCATGCTCTTCGTGCACGGCACCGCCGACTCGGTGGTGCCACTGAACGTCGGCCGGGCCGCCTACCACCGTACGCCCGGCCCCGCCTTCTTTTTCAGCCTGCCCGGCCAGGGGCACGGCGAGTACCTCATCCCCGGCCGGCCCGGATTCGCCCAGGTGCTCGGCGTTACCACCGACTTCCTCCGGTGGACCCTCTACGGCGACCCGGAGGCCGCCCGTCGCCTTCCCACCCACACCCTGCTCCCCGACATCACCACCTTCGAGTCTCGCCCCGCCCGCTGACACCCCGCGATCTTGCACTTTCCGTCTCCACATTTCCCCTCAAAGGGGACTTTTCGCCGACCAGAACTGCAAGATCGGCGCGGTGGGATCGGCGGAGGACGGTCGCAGCGCGGGGCAGAATCGGAGCAGCGGCCGGGCTGGGTGGCCGGCCCGACGACTACGCTGAGCTGCTGACCCGCTGGGCAGCGGCCCGTTTCGTGGTGGCCGCCTTTCCGCACACCTAGCGGTCCAGCGACCGCACGGTGCTCGATGTGCTCAACCAGCCCGCCGACGTGTCGTACGCGCTGACCCGGGTGCTCGCTTTTAACGCCCCGGCGCGCAGCGTGCACCCGGGCTCAGACGGTGTGGTCGATGACGACCTTGCCGAAAACGTCTCCGAAGTGCAGGCGGGCGAAGGCGTCCTCCACCCGACTGAACGGCACCACGCTGTCCACGACGGGTCGCACCCCCCGTTCCGCGCAGAATGCCAGCAGGTCGGTCAGATCATCCGGCGTGCCCATTGAGGTGCCCACGATCTCCAACTGCATGGCGAAGACCCGGCGCAGGTTGACTTTCGGTTCATGCCCGGCGGTCGCGCCGGCGACCACGATCCGGGCCCCGGGCGCGGCGGACTTCAGTGAGTGGTCGAAGGTGGCCGCGCCGACGGTCTCGACGACCACGCCGACCCGTTCGGGCAGCCGCGCGCCGGGTTCGAGCGCGGTCGCGCCGAGCTCGGCGATCAACTCTCGCTTGCGCGCGTCCCGGCTGGTCGCGTACACCCGCTTGCCCATCGCGGCGGCCAGCACGACCGCCGCGGTGGCCACGCCGCCGCCGGCGCCCTGGACCAGCACGGCGTCGGCCTCGTCGACGCGGCCCTTGGTGGTGAGCATCCGCCACGCGGTCAGCCAGGCGGTCGGCAGGCACGCCGCGTCGATCGCCGTCAGGCCCGCCGGCAGCGGCAGCAGATTCGATCGGGGTACGGCCACCCGCTCGGCCAGGGTGCCCGGGAAGTGCTCGGAGAGGATCGATACGCCGCGCGGGTCACCGGGAGTGGCCACCACCGGGTAGACGACCACCTCATTGCCGTCGGGGTCCACCCCGGTCGCGTCACAGCCCAGGATCATCGGCAACTGCTCGGCGCGCAGCCCAACCCCACGCAGTGACCAGAGGTCGTGGTGGTTGAGCGAGCTGGCCGTGACGCGCACGACCACCCAGCCGTCATCGGGCAGGCTCGGCTCGGGTTGCTCACCGACGGTGAGTGCGGCGAGCGGGTCGGCGTCGTCGAGGCGGGAGGCGAAGGCGGCACGCATGATCCGCACGGTAACAAGCTGAGCGGGCGTTAAGAAGGGGCCCTTCCTATACACGAGACGTTAGGAAGGGGCCCTTCCTTACACCTCAGGCGCGGGCGACGCCGCCGCGACGGGCGGCTTCGGCGACCGCCTCGGTGACGGCAGGGGCGACCCGCGGGTCGAGCGGGGAGGGCACGATCGCCTCCGGGGTCAGTGCCTCGGCCACCACGGAGGCGATGGCGTCGGCCGCCGCGACCTTCATGGCGTCGGTGACCCGGGTGGCGCGGGCCGCCAGGGCACCCCGGAACACGCCTGGGAAGGCCAGCACGTTGTTGATCTGGTTGGGGTAGTCGCTGCGGCCGGTGGCGACCACCGCGACGTGCCGCCCAGCCACCTCGGGATGCACCTCGGGCGTGGGGTTGGCCAGCGCGAAGACGATCCCGTCGGGGGCCATCCCGGCCACTGCCTGCTCGGGAATCTGCCCTCCGGAGACCCCGATCAGGACGTCGGCGTCGCGCAGCGCCTCGGTGATGTCGCCCTGGCGGCCGTCGGCGTTGGTCAGTTCGGCCAGTTCGGCCTTGATGCCGGTCAGGCCGGGGCGGTGGGCGGAAATGATCCCCTTGGAGTCGCAGACCACCACGTGGTCCGGGTCCACTCCCCCGGCCACCAGCATCCTGGTCACCGCCACCCCGGCGGCGCCCGCGCCGCTGACCGCCACCCGCAGGTCGCCGAGCTTGCGGTTGAGCAGCGTGGCCGCGTTGCGCAGCGCCGCCAGCACGACGATCGCGGTGCCGTGCTGGTCGTCGTGGAACACCGGGATGTCCAGCGCCTCGTCGAGTCGGCGTTCCACTTCGAAGCAGCGGGGCGCGCTGATGTCTTCCAGGTTGATCCCGCCGAACGAGGGCGCGAGCGCGGTCACCGCCGCGACGATCTCGTCGACATCCTGGGTGTCCAGGCAGACCGGTACCGCGTCGACCCCGCCGAACTGCTTGAACAGCACGGCCTTGCCCTCCATCACCGGCAGCGCGGCGCGCGGGCCGATGTTGCCGAGGCCGAGTACGGCCGAACCGTCGGTGACGACCGCGACGGTGTTCGACGCCCAGGTGTAGTCGTGGGCGAGCATCGGATCGGCGGCGATGGCCTCACAGACCCGAGCCACCCCCGGGGTGTACGCGAGGGAAAGGTCGTCCCGACTGGTCAGCGGGACCGTCGAGACGACGGCCATCTTGCCGCCTCGATGCAGTTGGAAAACGGGATCAGCAGGGTCCACGGTGGACGAAGACATGGTGACTCCAGGATCTGTCGAGCAGCTGGACCGACCGGTCGGGCGCACGGTGAGGCGACGAGCGGCGGCGCGCGGTGCGGGGGGTCACCCGGGCATCTCCGAGCATATGGGAGCAGCGTCGCAGACACGTGACCAGGGTCATAACCGACGGGACGGTAGCAGAGCGGGCCGTGGCCAGTAGCGGGCCACCACCCGGCCGACCACGTCGGCCACCCCGTACGCCCGGGAGTCGTCGGTGACCAGATCGTTGTCCCCGTACAGCCACCAGCCACCGTCGGCGGGGCGGACCGCACGCTTGACGACGAGCAGGTCCGGGCGGCTGCGGAAGACCGCGACCACCACATCACCGGGGCGGACGGCGCGACCGCCCCGGCGGACCAGCACCGCGTCGCCGTGGCGCAGCGTGGGCGCCATGGACGGGCCGGTCACCAGTACGGCTGATAACGGCCACCGCAGCCGGGACGCGGGCACCGGTTTCACCTCCAGCGGCCTCGGGGACCACCTCCAGGAGTAATGTCGTCTTGGATCATCGCAAACTTCCCATGGAGGATCCCGATGCGACTTCCGCGCATCCTCACGCCTCGCGTGACCGCCAGCGCGCACTGCGACCTGCCCTGCGGTGTCTACGACCCCGCCCAGGCTCGGATCGAGGCCGAGTCGGTGAAAATGATCTGCGAGAAGTACCAGGCCAACACCGACCCCGAGTTCCGCACCCGAGCCATCCTGATCAAGGAGCAGCGGGCCGAACTGGTCAAGCACCACCTCTGGGTGCTGTGGACCGACTACTTCAAGCCGCCGCACTTCGAGAAGTACCCGAACCTGCACCAACTGTTCAACGAGGCCACCAAGCTGGCCGGTGCCGCCGGTGCCAAGGGCGCCACCGACCCGGCCAAGGCCGACGAGCTGCTGCAGAAGATCGACGAGATCGCGAAGATCTTCTGGGAGACCAAGCAGGCCTGAGTGTGCCGTCCACGGCGGCCGGCGCGCCCGCACGGGCGTACCGGCCGCCGGCACGGCCGGTGGACCCCGGTTCGGCCCGTTCCGGGCCACCCACTGCGGTGGCTACCGGTGCGGGGAGGCCCGTGCCGGGGCCACCCGCGCCACCGGGGGCGTCGCCGCTGACGGCCATCGAACATCCGGCCGCCTGAGCGGGTAGAGTCCCCGACCGGGGGGATGAGTGGTGACTCAACTGACCGGCCAGCCGACGACCGACGACGTCGTACACCTCACCGTGCCCGCCGACGGCGGCTATCTCAGCGTGCTGCGCACCGCCACCGCCGGCCTCGCCGCCCGCCTGCAGTTCGCCCTCGACGAGATCGAGGATCTGCGCATCGCGGTCGACGAGGCGTGCGCCATGCTGCTCGCCATCGCAGCCCGGGGGGCTGATCTCGACTGCCGTTTTGCGGTGACCGAGGACGCGCTGACCGTCGAGGTCACCGTGCCGACCGCACCGGGCGCCAAGCTACCGGCCGAGTCGTCGTTCGCGTGGAAGGTGCTCACCGCGCTGACCACCTCGGCGTCGGCCAGCGCGGTCGCCGGCCGGGCCACCATCGCCCTGCTCACCCGGCGCGCAACGGGTTGGTGACGGTCTCAGCTCACTCGAAGCCCAGGGCTCGAGTGGTGGGCGGGCTGACCAGCAGCCAGGTAACGCCGATCCCGAGCGCGATCAGCGGTACGCCGAGCCAGCCCAACCCTCCCTGGATCATGAACCAGCCGATCGGCAGCAGCATGAGCTGGAGCACGATGGCCGGGGCGCGGGCACCGGCCCGGCGCCGCAGCAGCGCTCCGCCCAGCGCCCAGAGCGCGCCGGCGGCGCCGATGGCGAACGCCGTGACCAGCAACGCCGAGGTGAGATCGGTGCTGGTGGCGGTGAAGTCGGCGACGACCAGCCAGGCGGCCACCAGCCCGACGGCGACTGACTCGCCTCGTAACAGCCGCACCGCCCAACGAAGCGTGACGGGGGTCGGGACGGAGTCGATGGCCACGCGGACACGATACCCGTGACGATCCGGAGTACAGTGCCGCCCATGCGGGCTGTCCTGCTGGTCAATCCGAAGGCCACCACCACGAGCGAACGCGCACGGGACGTTCTGGTCCGGGCGCTACGCAGTGAGGTCGATCTTTCCGTGCGCTACACCCGCCAGCGGGGCCATGCCACCGCACTGGCACGGGAGGCCGCCGCCGAGGGGGTCGACGCGGTGGTTACTCTCGGTGGCGACGGCACGGTCAACGAGGTGGTCAACGGGTTGATGACGGCCACCACGGCCGGTGGCCAACCGCCGAGCGCGGAACGCCTGCCCGCCCTGGCCACCGTGCCGGGCGGCTCGACCAACGTCTTCGCGCGGGCGCTGGGCCTACCGCGGGAGTGGCCGGAAGGCGCCAGCATGATCCTGGAGGGGCTACGGCTGGGCCGGTACCGGACGATCGGCCTCGGCCGGGCCGACGACCGTTACTTCACTTTCTGCGCCGGCTTCGGGCTCGACGCGGCGGTGATCCATCGGGTCGAGGAGGCTCGCCGGCGGGGCCGGGTCTCCTCGCCGGGGCTCTACTTGCGTGCCTTCACCGCACAGTTCCTGTTCGGCCCCGAACGGCGGCACCCGGCGATCCGGCTGGAGCAGCCGGGCGAGGCGACAGCGGGCGAACTCGCCACCGCCATCGTCCAGAACACTGCCCCGTGGACCTACATCGGGGACCGGGAGGCCAACCCGAACCCGGAGGCGTCGTTCGACCTCGGGCTCGACGTGTTGGCCTTTCGCCAGCTCGGTGTCGCCAGTACGACACGTACGGTGATGCAATTCCTCTCCAGCGCACCCAATCCGCGTGGCCGGCAGGTGCTGCGACTGCACGACGTGGCTGAGTTCACGCTGGTCGCGGGCCATCCCCAGGCATTTCAGCTCGACGGCGACTATCTTGGCGAGCGGGAAAAAGTCAGATTCACCTCCGTTCCGGCCGCACTCAGAGTAATCTGTTAGGTCTCCGGCACCACGGGGTAGAAACGACAGGGTGGCCTCCGACGCCCGACTCGCGACACCCCGGGGCCCGTGTCGGAAATGTCAGCATTGTCCGCCGGGCTGTACTATATTGATGATCGGCTGTGATACGGCGGGTAGCCGGAGTGATCCGGAACCCGGACAAATGGGTTGTGGGCTTGCTCACCGCCCGGAGTTTTTCCGAGCGCCACCCTTGACATTGCGCAAGTTCGTGAAAGTATTCACAAGCGAACTTGAGTTACCGGGACATTGCCCGGACGCGCCCAGCAAGCTGAGCCGTTCCAGCAGGTCCCGGAGCTAACGAGCCTGCTCACGCAGCGCCGAATTGGCGGACGCGAACCGTCACCACCGGCATTGCGGATGCATATAGGAAAAGCACCAAACAGCAACGTCTGCCACCCATCCAGAATGAGGAGTGTTGCCGCCATGGACTGGCGCCACCATGCTGTCTGCCGCGACGAGGACCCGGAGCTGTTCTTCCCGATCGGGACGTCCGGTCCGGCTCTCCTGCAGGTCGAGCAGGCCAAGGCCGTCTGCCGGCGCTGCTCCGTGACCGACCAGTGCCTGCAGTGGGCACTTGAGTCCGGTCAGGACGCTGGCGTCTGGGGCGGGATGAGCGAGGAGGAGCGGCGCGCCGTCAAGCGGCGCGGTGGCCTCCGGGTGCTGCGCGCTCACTCCGCCTGACCACATCACCGCACCGCGTAGAACGCCCCGGCTGGCTCCGACCAGCCGGGGCGTTCTGCTGCCGCCCGAACCGGTTGATCATGAGGTCAGCGGCAGAATCAGAGATCAAGAACGCCGCGATCTCCGCGATCAGCTCGGCCCGGGGTGGCCTCGTGACCAACACGGCGGAGCACCAGGTCGACCAGTTCCGGGGCGTCGGTCAGGGGCGCGGAGACGGCTACGGCACCGGCAGTGAGCGCTGTCGTCGTCACCGCGTCGTGGAAGAGGCCGGGGGCCAGGAAGTAGGCTGCCACGGCCACCCGCCGGGCACCAGCCGCCCGCAGCCGGGCCACCGCCACCCCGACGTCCGGTGGCGCCGCCGATGCGTACGAGACTCGGGTCGGAGTGTCCAGGGCCACGGCCAACGCGGCGGCCACCCGCCCGACGGACCCGCGTGCGGCGGCGTCCCGGGTCCCCGCCGCGGCCAGCACCAGCGCGTCGAACCGGCCCGGCTCCGCTTCGGCCAGCCGCCGCCGCAACCCAGCGAGCAGCGCCGGGTCCACCTCGGCGGCGGCCGGGCCGAGCACGTCGGTCACCCGCACCCGGACCGGTGGCCCCGACCGGGTGGCTGCGGCCACCGCCGCCGGAATGTCCACCCGCCGGTGGTACGCGGCGGTGAGCAGCAACGGCACCAGGACCACCCGGGGATGCCCGGCGGCGGCCAGCTGACGCAACGCCTGCGCCGGATCGGGCTGGGTGTGATCGAGCCAGCTCGCCAGCACCGGGGGGCCGGGCCGGGCCGCCGCCACGGCTCGGGCCAGCGCCCTGGTCGCCTCGGCCGCCCGCGGATCGCGGCTGCCGTGCGCGACCAGGAGCACGGGATCGCTGTCGGGCTCCCCGAGCCGGCCCCGATCGCCGCTCAGAGGTGCAGCCCGCACTCGGTCTTCTCGAACATGGCCCAGCGGCCGGCGCGCGGATCCTCTCCGGCCTTGGTCCGCCGGGTGCACGGCCAGCAGCCGATCGAGCCGTAGCCACGCCGGAACAGCTCGTTGACCGGCACGTTCCACCGGGCGATGTACGCGTCGACGTCCGCCTGGGTCCAGGCCGCGATCGGGTTGACCTTCACCTTGCCGCGCCGGGCGTCGAACGCCACCACCGGCGTGTTGGCGCGGGTCGGCGATTCGTCACGGCGCAGCCCGGCGGCCCACGCGTCGTAGCCGGCGAGCGCCCGCTCCAGCGGCTCCACCTTGCGCAGCCGGCAGCATTCGTCCGGCGACCTGTTGAACAGCCGCGGCCCGTACTCGCCGTCCTGCTGCCCCACGGTGAGTCGCGGCCGGATCGACCGGACGTTGACCGGTAGCGTCCGCGCCACCTCGTCACGGACAGCGAGGGTCTCCGGGAAGTGCAGGCCGGTGTCGAGGAAGACCACGTCGACCCCGGGCGCCACCCGGGAAACCAGGTGGGCGAGGACCGCGTCGGCCATCGAACTGGTCACGCAGAACCGGTCGCCGAACGTCTCCGCGGCCCATCGGGCGATCTCCGATGCCGGAGCGCCCTCCAACTCGCGGCCGGCGCGTTCGGCCAGTTCCCGCAGTTGGGCCGGGCTGCGCCGGCCGGCCACGGCCGGCGCGGTGCCGACCAGCCCCAGGCCGGCGGCGGAGACCAACCTGCTCATCGGTTCACCGCCGTGGAGAGCAGGCCGGTGAACCGGACCGTGAAGACCCGGGCGCAGGCGTGGCACTCCCAGGCGCCGTGCCCGGCCTCGCTCGGCCGTAGGTCCTCCTCGGCGCAGTAGGGGCAGTACAAGGGAACAACTCGGGTCTCGCCGCTCATCGCGTCACCTCGCTACGCCCGGCGTCGCGATAAGGCTTCAGATCACTGAACCGAATGATTGGCTCGCTGCGCTCGCTCATCGCAGTTCCTCCTCGTCGGCACGGATCACCCAGTTGGCGAACGTCTCGCCCTCGGTGCGGCCGGCCAGGTAGTGCCGGACCAGCCGCTCGACGTACTCGGGAAGTTCCTCGGCGGTCGTCTTCAGGCCGCGCAGCTTGCGGCCGAAGCCGGCGGTCTGCCCCGCGGCCATGCCCAGCCCGCCGCCGAGGTGCACCTGGAAACCCTCCACCTGGCGGCCGTCCGGGCCGGTCACCAACTGGCCCTTGAGGCCGATGTCGGCCACCTGGGTACGTGCGCAGGCGTTCGGGCAGCCGTTGAGGTGGATGGAGATGTCGGCGTCCTTGAGGTCCTCTCCGGCGAGTCGTTCCTCGAGCCGGGCCACCAGCTCCTCACCGCGCGCCTTGGTTTCGACGATGGCGAGCTTGCAGTACTCAAGGCCGGTGCAGGCCATGGTGCCGCGCCGCCAGACCGACGGGTGGACCTCCAGGCCGATTCCACGCAGCGCCGTGACCAGCGACTCCGTACGCTCCGGTGGAACGTCGAGCACCAGCAGCTTCTGGTACGGGGTGAGCCGCACCCGGTCGCTGCCGTGCGCCTCGACCACGTCCGCGAGCTGAGCCAGTTGGCTGCCGGACACCCGCCCGACCACGGGCGCGGCACCGACGTAGTGAAGGCCGTCCCGTTGGGCGTGCACGCCGAGGTGGTCGATCGGCTTCTCCGGCAGATCCGGGGCGGGACCGTCGAGCAGCGTCCGGCCGAGGTACTCCTTTTCCAGCACCTCGCGGAACTTCACCACGCCCCAGTCGGCGACCAGGAACTTCAGCCGGGCTCGGTGGCGCAGCCGACGGTAGCCGTAGTCGCGGAAGATGCCGACCACGCCGGCCCAGACGTCCGCGACCTCGGCCAGGGGCACCCAGACGCCGAGCCGCTGGGCCAGCATCGGGTTGGTGGACAGGCCACCGCCGACCCACAGGTCGAAGCCGGGCCCGTGCTCGGGGTGGTCGACGCCGAGGAAGGCGATGTCGTTCGCCTCGTACGGGGTGTCCACCAGCCACGAGATCGACGTCTTGAACTTGCGGGGCAGGTTGGAGAACTGCTTGTCGCCGATGTACCGCTGGACGATTTCGTCGATCGCTGCGGAGGCGTCGATCCGCTCCGCCTCGGCCACCCCGGCCACCGGGCTGCCCAGCACGACCCGGGGGCAGTCGCCGCACGCCTCGGTGGTCTGCAACCCGACGGCCTCCAGCCGCCGCCAGATCTCCGGCATGTCTTCGATGCGGATCCAGTGGTACTGGATGTTCTGCCGGTTGGTGATATCGGCGGTGTCCCGGGCGAACTCCCGGGAGATCTCGGCGACCGTACGCAGCTGCGCCAGGTCGAGCTGACCGCCGTCGATGCGTACCCGCAGCATGAAGAACTCGTCTTCCAGCTCGTGCGGCTCCAGCACGGCGGTACGCCCACCGTCGATGCCCGCCTTGCGCTGGGTGTAGAGGCCCCACCAGCGGAACCGGCCCCGCAGATCCTGGGGATCGATGGAGGCGAAGCCGTGGCGCGCGTAGATGTTCTCGATCCGCTCGCGTACGTTGAGCGGGTTGTCGTCCTTTTTGGTCCGCTCGTTGGGGTTGAGCGGCTCGCGGTGCCCGAGCGCCCACTGGCCCTCGCCTCGGGCCCGGCGCGGTGTCCGAGCGGCTCGCGCCGGGGAACTTTCGGGGTGGGCCGGAATCTCGCTGACCACCATCGCGGCGTCCTCCGTTGTCTGCGGTGCCTCGGTCGGGTAGCACGGCACGCCGGCTCCCGATGGGGGCCGTGAACAACGGTGTCATGGGCGGCCGGCGCGCTGCGTGCCCGAGGCAGGATTGGTCGGGCGTCGTCAGTGAGCCGGACAAATGGCGCTGAACACGCGGCCGTAGTCCACGTGGCGACGGGCCACAAGGCGAAGGACTAGGGCGGCAGCCATGCACGAATGCTCCCACATCCCGGCCGGCCCGGCCAATGAGCGCGTGGGCGATCCCACATCACGGGCGACGGCTGACGCACCCGCGAGCCCGCCCTGTGGCAGGCTCGCGGCATGGGTGATTTGCCCGGTAGGTCGGTCCCAGCTGCCGGAACGGGCGTCCGAGTTGGCGGATTGCGCCTGCGCTCCCCGGTGTGGCTGGTGCCGGCCGGCGTCACCCTGGTCGTGGCGCTGGCCGGGTTGGACGCCGCCCAACTGTGGCGGGACGAGCTGGCCACCTGGAGCGCCGCCAGCCGGCCGGTGAGCGGACTGCTCCGGCTGGCCGGCACCATCGACGCCGCCACCGTGCCGTACTACCTGCTCATGCACGCCTGGGTGGCGGTCGCCGGCGACTCGGTGGCCGCGCTGCGCCTGCCGTCGGCGCTGGCGATGGCGGCGGCGGCCGGGCTGACCGCCGGGCTCGGGCAACGGCTCTGCGACAGCCGCGTCGGCACCCTCGCCGGCCTGCTGTTCGCAGTGCTACCCGGCACCGCCCGGTACGCCCAGGAAGCCCGACCGTACGCCCTGGCCACCGCTCTGGCCGTGCTGAGCACCCTGCTGCTGGTCGACGCGCTGCGCCGTCCCGGCTGGGGCCGCTGGGCCGCGTACGCCGCCGCCACCACCGCCCTGGGACTGACCCACCTGATCGCCCTCACCGTGCTCGCCGCCCACGCCGTAGCGGTGCTCGGCACCGTCTCCGGCCCAGACCGGCCACAGTCGGATCAGGGACCACCAGACCGAGGACGGTCGGACCGGTGGCGGGCGGCCTGGCCATGGCTCGCCGCCCTGGTGCCGGTGGCGCTCGCCGTGGCGCCGCTGGCGCTGCTGGCCTCCGGTCAGCGGGCCCGGCAACTGGACTGGGTGGACGGCAGCCGCCCCGCGGACCTGGCGGCGCTGCCGGGTGGGGTGGCACAGAGCGGCGTGGTCGGCGGAGTGCTGATCGGGCTCGCCGCGTTCGGCCTGGTCCGGGCCGGTCGGCGGATGGTGCTGCCGGCGAGTTGCGTCGTACTCCCGGTGTCGCTGCTCTTCCTCGCCGGGCTGGTCGTACCGCTGTGGGTTCCTCGCTACCTGATCTTCGTGGTGCCCTTCGCCTGCCTGCTGGCCGGCGGGGCACTGGCGTCCGCGCGATTGCCGGGCGCACTGGTCGTGGTGGCCCTGGCCGGACTGCTCGGCCTCCCCGACCAGGCCGCGCTGCGCCGCAGCCACGAGTGGCCCCGGACCGTGACGGTGGACTACCGGGGCGCGGCCCGGATCGTCGCGGCGGGTCAGCGCGCCGGCGACGCGGTCGTCTACTCGCCCCGGGACAACTGGCTCTTCCTCGACCTCGGTCTCCGGTACCACCTGGGCGAGCAGATGCCCCGGGACGTCCTGCTGGTTGCGGACCAGGATCGCCGGGGCGATCTGTGGGCCACCGAATGCGATCGACCGGCCGAGTGTCTCGCCGGCACCGACCGGGTCTGGCTGGTGCTGGCCGGGCACCACCGCGACCCCCTAGCCGCCGTCCCCGCCCTCAAGGGCGACGCCCTACGCGCGAACTACCACGTGACCCAGATCTGGCTCCGCCCCAACCTCACCATCACCCTCCTGATTCGCTGACCCCCTGACCCCCCACCCTGCAAGGGCAGGCCGCGCTCCGGCGCGACGCGGACGATCCGCCGTGGGGTCAGGGGGTGGGACGGGTGAGAGGAACGGTCAGCAGGGCCTCGGTGCCACCGGTGGCCCCGGGACGCAGCTCGATGCTGCCGCGCAGTTCGCCGGTGACCAGGGCACGGACGATCTGGAGGCCGAGCTTGCGTCCACCGTCGGCGTCGAAGTCGGGCGGCAGCCCGCGCCCGTTGTCGGCGACCGTGACGTGCAGCGTCCTTCGGGACCGGTGCGCGGAGACCACCACCTCGGGCACCACCGCCGACTCCGCCACCGGCGCCGGGAGATCCTCATCGGCCGGCGGGAAACCGTGTTCGACGGCGTTGAGCAGCAATTCGTTGAGGACCATCACCAGCGAGGTGGCGATCTCGGCGGGCAGTACGCCGAAGCTGCCCTTGCGCCGCATTCCGACGCTCACCTCGGTCGCCGCCACCTCGGTCGCCGCGCTGGCCACCCGGTCGACGATGCCGTCGAACTCGACCGCCTCGTCGCTGGACATGGAGAGCGTCTCGTGCACCAGGGCAATGGACGCCACCCGGCGTACGGACTCCTCCAACGCCACCCGCGCCTCGGGTATGCCGACCCGACGGGCCTGCAGGCGCAGGAGCGCGGCCACGGTCTGGAGGTTGTTCTTCACCCGGTGGTGGATCTCCCGGATGGTGGCGTCCTTGGTGATCAGGGCTCGGTCCCGACGGCGTACCTCGGTGATGTCGCGGACCAGCACCAGCACGCCGATCGGCACTCCGGCGGGCATCAGCGGCAGGGCCCGGGTGAGCATGGTCGCGCCGCGCGCGTCGATCTCCCGTCGCGGCGGCGCCTCGCCGCGCAGCGCAGCGAGGATGCCGTTCGCGGCGTCGGTGCCCTCCAGCGGATCGCCGGCGAGCCGGCGGTGCAGCACCGCGAGATCTTCGCCGACCAGGTGGGCGGCGTAGCCCAGCCGCCGGTACGCCGACTGGGCGTTCGGGCTGGCATAAGTGACCTTGCCGCTCGCGTCCAGTCGCATCAGGCCGTCACCGACCCGCGGCGCCGAGGTGGTCTCGCCGGGGTGCCGAGGCGGCGGGAAGGTGCCGTCGGCGATCATCTGAGCCAGGTCGTCGGCCGTGGTCAGGTAGTTCAGCTCCAGCTGGCTGGGGGTGCGGGCGGTGGACAGGTTGGTGTCCCGGCCCACCACGGCGATCACCTCGCCGGACTCGCCGTCGGCGGCCCGCAGCAGCACCGGGATCGCCTCGTGGCGGGCGGGCACGTCGCCGTACCACACCGGGTCGCCCTCCCGCCAGATCCGCCCCTGCCGGTACGCGACCTCCAGGTGCGCCACTTCCGGGCCGCCGACGATCCGTCCGACCTGGTCGTCCTGATACGCGGTGGGCGCGGTGGTGGGGCGGACCTGGGCGACGCAGAGGAAGCTCCCCTCGCCGTTCACCGGCGCCCAGAGCAGCAGGTCGGCGAAGGAGAGGTCGGACAGCAGTTGCCAGTCACCGGCGAGGCGGTGCAGGTGGTCGATGTCGGCCGGGCGCAGACGGGTGTGCTCCTCGGCAAGGTCACGCAGCGTGGACACGCCGACCAGGGTGCCACGCGGCCGGTCACATCGTCGCGGTGACCTTCTTCAACCCTCGTGGCGCGTCCGGATCCTCGCCCCGGGCCAGGGCCAGGGCGAGGGCGAGCCGCTGCAGCGGCAGGATGTCCAGCAGCGGGGCGTACCGCTCGTCGACCGGTGGCACGGCGAGGCGGATGGCTGCCTCCACCTCGGCGGAGCCGATCACCACCACGTCGGCGCGGCGCTCGCCGAGCCGGGGCAGCACGTCGCCCATCGACCGCCCGCCCGGCCCCGCCCCGACCACCGCCAGCACCGGCACGTCCGGATCGGTCATGGCCAGCGGACCGTGCAGCAGGTCGGCGCCGGAGAAGGCCAGCGCCGGCAGGTACGACGTTTCCATCAGCTTCAGCGCCGCCTCCCGGGCGGTCGGGTACGCGTACCCCCGGCCGGTGGTGACCAGCTGGGCGGCGAACCGGTAGCGCGGAGCGAGCTGGGCCGGCGTGGTGTCGGCCAGCGTACGGGCGGCCAGCTCGGGCAGCAGCGCCAGGGCACGACGCTCCTCGGCCGGCAGCGCGCCGTCCCCGGCCCGGATCCCTTCCACCAGCAGCAGCAGGGCGAGCAGCTCGGCGGTGTACGTCTTGGTGGCCGCCACCGCCCGCTCGTGCCCGGCGGCGATGTCGATGGAAAGCTCGGCGGCCTGCGCCAGCGGCGAGTCCGGTGCGTTGGTCACCGCGAGGGTGAGCGCGCCGGCGTCCCGGGCGACCCGGAGCACCTCGGCCAGGTCAGGCGAGCCACCGCTCTGGCTGACGGCGACGACCAGGGCGTCGGAGAAGTCCGGGCGGGCACCGAAGAGGGTGATCGCGCTCGGTGAGGCGAGGCCGGCCGGCAGGCCGAGACGGATCTCGGTGAGATACGTCCCGTACAGCGCGGCGTGGTCGGAGGTGCCCCGCGCGGTGAACACCACGTGCCGTGGCCGACGCTCGGCGACGGCCGCGGCGACCCGGGCGATCGGATCGGCGTGGTCAGCGGAGAGCAGTCGTTCGTAACCCGCCGGCTGCTCGTCGATGTCGGCGGCCATGCCGCCCCCTGGGCGCGTCACGGAAGCTCCTCCCCTGCGCGATCTCCGCGCATTTACTGCTCAATCTTGCATCGTTGATCCGAATTGAGCAATCTAACGATCAGCATCGCGCAGACGATCACCAAAACTCGATGCCGTCACCTACGCTGACCCGACCTCACCGCCCAACCCGTACCGACAGCGAGAGGATGACGTGGCCGAGGGAACGGACGGCCGGGCGTTGCCGGCGACGGAGGAACTGGCTTTGGCCCGGCGGGCCCTGGACGCCGGCGAACTGGCGCACGCCGCCAACCATGTCGCGAGTGCGCTGGTCCGGGCCCCGACCCTGCCCGAGGTGCACGAAACCCTCGCCCGACTCGCCGCGGCCGGCGGAAACGGCGGGCTGGACCTCTTTCCGCTGCAACATCACACCTTCGTGGGTGCGGTGGTCGCCCGGGCACACCTGCTTGCCGCGGCCGGCCATCCCGCCGAGGGTCTAGACCTGTTGGTCGCCGCCACCGCCCACACGCCGCGGGCGGACTGGGCGGGAGTGCCGTGGGTCACCTCTCCCGAGTTGGCCGAGCGGATCGGCCCGGATCGGGCGGCCCAGGTCATCATGCAGGTCTGCGCCGCTGCCCCGGACCCCGTGCCGGCAGCCGACCGACCGGCACTGGCCGCCTACCTGACGCTGGCCCGCAACGCGATCACCGTCCACCCCGAGCACGGCCTGCTGCTGGGCACGGCGTCCGCGCTGGCCCGACGGGTGGGCGAGGTCACGCTCGCGGTCCGCTGGGCCACCCAGGGCGTACGCGCAGCGCCGTCGAAGCTGGGCGAGGTCTGGCTCGGGTACGCGCTGCGCAGCGCCGGGCGGACCCGGGAGGCGCTGGCCGCGCTCCGCCGCGCCGTCGACCACGACCCGGACGACCTGGCGGTGTACGCCGACATCGCCGGCACGTTGGCCGACCACGGCCGACTGGAGGAGGCGCTGGGCTGGATCGAGCACGCGTTGGCCCGTAACCCGTCCTTCGACTGCACCGTGCACACCGCCCACCGGCTGCGGTTCCAGCGCGACGGAGACGTACGTCACCTGGTCGAGCTGGCCGACTTCATCCGGGACCACCCGGACGACTCACACGAGCACGGTGATCTGGCCGAGTGCTGCCGCGGTCGCCCCTGGCTCGGGCAGCTGACCCCGCCCGCACCGGCTCCCGATCCAGCACGGTCCGCCGATCCGGCACGGTCCGCCGATCCTTCCGGGACCGCCGGCCCCGTCGGGCTCGATCCGGTGGCTTCGGCGGTACGCCCGGCCGCGTCGCCGCCCTCGGCCGAGGCGGCCCGCCGGCTCCGCGAGCTCGCCCATCCGGCCTGGCCGCACCCGCCGGCGGCGTACGACACCGCGGTCGCTCTGGCCACCCTGGACCTGACCGACCTGCTCGGCCTGCTGGCCCACCCGCCGGAGACACCGCAGACCGCGCTGGGTCGGGTGCTGTCCGGTCAGGACCCTTCGCTGTGGATACGGTGCGTGCAGGTGTGGACCTGCCTCGGTCTGCTGCATCACCGCACCGACGAACCCTGGGCGGACTCGACCCGGCGCCGCGTGCTGGTGGAGCTGGCCGAGGGCGTCGAGGAACTCGCCGAGGCGGCTCTGTTCGCACTGGTGACCGCTGCCTGGGTGGATCCGTCCGTACGAGCCGACGTGGCCCGACTGGTCGCCGGCCGGCTGTCGGCGGCGACCGGGGCAGCCCGGGAGCGACCGACGCCAGCCGCCCTGTCGCTGGCCCACCTGGCCCTGGCCACCCCCGGCCTGGACAAGGACACCGCCGCGCTGGCCCGGGCGCTGGCCGGAGTGCGGACCGTCCGACCCCGCGAGCGGCTACGTACCCTGCTACGTCGCCTCGTGCGCGCGCTGCGACCGCGCCTGCCCGGCCCACCGCCACCGCCCTGAGGTAGGAGTCCTTCCGCTACCGGAATGCGGGCAACCTGACTGCCGGCCACCCTGACCCCCGGGGGCGGATGTCCCGGGCCAGATGATGTCGCTGCCGGCCGCTGTCGAGCTGACCCGTCTGCGCTATCACCACCCCGGCGCCAAACCCCGCACCACGAATCCGGACGCCGCTCAGCACACCGCGTTGGCGCAGGCGTTCGGGTGCGCCCCGCCGCACCAAACTCTCCACGGAGCAGGGCTACGAGGCCACCTCCCTACGCGAGGTGGCCGAGCGGCTCGGGGTCGGTGGCGAGAAGCCCTCGGTGATGCGCTTCTCCGAGCAGAACCAGACGGCGCTGAAGAGCTTCTCCGCCGGTCGAGCGCACCCCGGGCATCACCGACGCCGACTCCGGTACGCGGACGAACCCGCGCCGCCGGTAGAGCCGGTGGGCCGCCTCGGCGTAGCCGTCGCGTACGCAGATCGCCAGGGCGGTGCAACCCAGCTCGGTCGCCCGCGCGACGCACGCCTCGACCAACGCCGCGCCCGCACCGCGGCCCTGCGCCGCCGGGTCCACCGCCAGCATCCGGAACTCCGCCTCGCCGGTTCAACCGATCACCGCGATCAGATCACCGTCCTGCACCACGTCGCCCTCGTTCACCGCGAGCTGCTGCACGACGCCGTCGGACTCGGCCACCACCGGGATCTCCATCTTCATCGACTCCAGGATCACCAGGGTGTCCCCCTCGGACACGGTGTCCCCGGCCGACGCGACGACCCTCCAGACGTTCGCCACCATCTCTGCGCGGATCTCCTCGGCCATCTCCGGGCCCCTTCTCTCGCGACTGTCTGCGCCGTATCAAATCATGTGCGGTGTCCACTAACGTTCACCGAGAATGCCGGTGGGTGTTGTCTAGCATCAACGGGTCGGACCGGCGACCCAGGGACGACCGGTGCGTGCCCCGGGCCCGACGTCCGGGCAGGCGATCATCACGAGGAGGTCAGCATGGCGAAGAAGGCCCGTAAGAAGAAGGCCCGCAGGAAGAGCGCCGCCAACCACGGCAAGCGCCCCAACTCCTGAGCATGTGAACCGGTCCGCGCCGCGGACCGGACAGCAGGACGCCGGTGGCCCGTCGGCCACCGGCGTCGTCGTTGTCGGCGTGCGCTCAGTCGGCCAGTTCGCGCGACTCGACGCCTTCGAACACGACCAGCTCGCTGAGGCGTACCCGCAGCCGCTCGCGCAGCTCGTCCGGTGCGGACTCGTTGCCGCAGCAGCGGGCCACCAGCGCTTTGACCTCCTGCTCGATGCCGTACTCCCGCAGACACGGGCCGCACTCGTCGAGGTGCTGGCGGATCAGCGTCCGGCGCTCCTGCTCACACTCCAGGTCGAGGTAGAGGTAGACCTCGGCGAGAACCTCACGGCAATCCGTCTCGTGCGGGTCTCCACAGCTCACGTCACACCTCCCGGCCACTGGCGGCGGTCGAACTCCGGGCCGACGACGCGGCGGTGAAGCCACGCTCCGCGGCGTAACCCTCAAGCAGCTTGCGCAGATTACGACGCCCGCGGTGCAACCGCGACATCACGGTGCCGATCGGCGTACCCATGATCTCGGCGACCTCCTTGTAGGAGAAGCCCTCGACATCAGTCAGGTAGACCGCCAGCCGGAACTCCTCCGGCAACTGCTGGAGCGCTTCCTTGACGTCGGTGTCGGGAAGCCGGTCGAGTGCCTCGGTCTCCGCGGACCGCAGCCCGCTGGAGGTGTGTGACTCCGCCGCGGCGAGCTGCCAGTCGGTGATCTCCTCGGTGGGCGCCTGCACCGGCTGCCGCTGCCGTTTCCGGTATGAGTTGATGTAGGTGTTGGTCAGAATCCGGTAGAGCCAGGCCTTCAAGTTGGTGCCCTGCTCGAACTGGTGGAAGGCCGCGTACGCCTTGAGGTAGGTCTCCTGGACCAGGTCCTCGGCATCCGCCGGGTTACGCGTCATCCGTAGGCCAGCCGCGTACAGCTGATCGACGAAGGGCATCGCGTCCCGCTCGAACCGGGCCCTGCGCTCGTCCGTCTTCTCGGTGGTCAACCGCACATCCCCTCGGGTCGGATGCTTCCCCGCCGAGGATACGCGTCCCGACCCACCAGTAGTTTCGGTTCCGACGGGTGTGCCCGTCGCCACCTCGGTCGGCGACACCGTCGCCGGCCAGTCCGGGCCGGCGAGCAGCTGCCTGAGCTGCCACGCCTCCCGCTCGTCGCGTTCCCGGCTCCGGATCTCGGTCGGCACCGGTCACCCCCCTCGCACAGTGATGGTCCGAGAGGTTCAACACCCACTGCGGGTCGCGGCATTCCGGCCCCGTTCCTGGTCCCGCCCACGGCCGTGCGCCGGGGCTGGGACCAGGAAGGGCCTGGGAGCCCGGTGCAACCGCCGCCCGGAGCGGGGTACGGCGACACCAACGGATGCAACGACCCGCCCCGACCGACGGAAACGGCACCGGGGCGCCGCGCCGCGCTCCCGTCAACGTGATCAGGCCCGGGCCCAGCCGTGCTCGCGCAGCCAGTCGATCATCACGGCGGCCGTTGCGGCCGGATCGACGCGTAGGTCGTGCCGCTCGCCCGGCCGGATCACCACCCGCACCCCCGGGGCCGGTTCCGGCACGCCGAACGGATCACGGTCGCCGTTGACCACCAGCGTCGGCACGCCGGTCGCCAACTCACCGGCCCGGCTGCGCTCCGGCCGCCCCGGCGGATGCAGCGGGAAGGCGAGCGCGACAACCCCGGCGGCGTCCACGGCGGTCGCGGTCCGGCAGGCCACCCGGGCCCCGCTGGACCGGCCGCCGACCAGCAGCGGTACGCCCGGATGCCGGTCGCGCAACACGCTCAGCACGGCGGTCCACGCCTCGTCGAGATGCCCGGCGGGAGCCGGTGCCCGGCGACCGGCGACCCGATAGGGCTGGGTCACCCGGGCCACGGCCAACCCGGCGGCCACCGCCGCGTCGCCGAGCGCGCGCAGGTCGGGGGCGTCGACATCGCCACCCGCGCCGTGGCCGAGGACCAGCAGCGCCCGGGCGGCTTCGGCGGGCAGGCCGGTGTCGACCCGCGCGGGACCGCGCGGGGTGTCCAGGAGATCGTCGTGCGGCACGGGCCCATTCTGCGACCCGCGCCCGCCCACCCCGCGCCGTCCCTACGGCCCCACACCGCCCCTACGGCCCCACCGGCACCCGGTGCGGCGGGCACCACCACCCGATCCGGGCTCGGACGGTGCTGCGGTCAGCTCAACGGCACCAGGGTGAGCAGCCGGTCGCGCACCGGCGGGCCCGCCTCGGCCACGGCATCCGGATCGGGCTGCACCTCGCTGCGCCAGGCGACCAGCATCGCCCGCCGCTCGCGCGGGGTGGTGCCGCCCCACACGCCGTGGCAGTCACCGACCTCCAGCGCCCAGGCCAGGCAGGAGCCCTGCACATCGCAGCTGCGGCACAGTGCCACCGCGGCGTCGGCCGGCTCGTTCGGTGCCGGAAAGAACGTCTCCGGGTCGACGCTCTGGCACGTGCCTCTGGTGCGCCAAGCCTCGTCCTGTCGACGTTCCTGCAGGGCACGCAGCAGTCGCGGATCACGTCGCGCGGCGGCCACCTCGTGCGGACGGGGCATACGCGCCCGGGTCATCCACCCACCTCCCCCGTGGGATCAGAGATATCGATGGAGGGTGTTCACAGGACGCGAACGACACCGCCACCGGCGCTGTGTTCTATCGCATTTACCGATGCGAGGACAAGACTCTGCCGGGAAGTTGCCAAAACGGTTGTGCGACGATTCGCCCGTAACCGCGGCAAATCACTCCCGACAATGCGCACCCGGTAATCAGAACAGCGTCATGTCCTCCGGCACCGTGGGCTGCGGCGAGGGCACCCGGGCGGTGAGTTGCGGACCGTCGTTGCGGACATCGCCCACCGCCGACCCCACCGGCCGGATCTCCAACCCGGCGAGCCAGTCCAGCGGCGGGGGTGCGAGCAACCCGGTCGGGTCGCCGCCCGTGCCCAGCCAGCTCGCCCACTGCTGCGGCGGCAGGAGCAGGGGCATCCGGTCGTGCACCTCGGCCAACTCGCCGAGCGCAGCGGTGGTCAACACGCTGCAGGTCAGCAGCGGAGCATCGGAGCCGCCCCAGACCGACCAGATGCCGGCGAAGGCGAGCACCGACCCGTCTGCCGGGGTCAGGTAGTACGGCTGTTTCGCTCCGCCCGGCCGGCGGACCCACTCGTACCAGCCGTCCGCAGGGATCAGACAGCGGCGACGGGCGAAGGCGGAAGCGTACGCCCGGCTGGTCGCGACCGTCTCGGCCCGAGCGTTGATCATCCGGGCGGCCCCGGCGGGTGAGCGGGACCAGGCGGGCACCAGCCCCCAGCGGCCGCGCGAGAGCGTCCGGTGCCCCTCGGCGCTGACCCGGACCAGCGGCACCGGGTCGGTCGGCGCGACGTTGTAGTCGGCGACGAGCTTGCCGCCGGTCTCGTCGACGGCCTCGAAAAGGCTGCTCAGGTCGCCGGCGCTCCGGGTCGTGGCGTACCTCCCGCACATGTCGCACACGCTAGCGCGCCACCGGCCGTCGCGATGTCCCGTCCACCGGGAGGGGTGGCGCGGGACACGACCGGCACCGCGCGCGACACGGCAGAATGGGGGGCGTGGGGAATCTGACCGCGACCCGGCCGCCACAGCCGTGGACCGCTCCGACCGCCAATGACCCGGTGTCGGCGTCGCTACGCCTGCCCGGCTCCAAGTCGATGACCAACCGGGCGCTGGTGCTCAGCGCGCTGGCCACCGGCCCCTCGACGCTGGCCAAACCGCTGCGCGCCCGGGACACCGAGCTGATGGCCGCGGGGCTGCGCGCGATGGGCGCCCACGTGTCGATCGCCGACGACGAGCGCTGGCTGGTCCGGCCGCACCCGCTCGTCGGCCCGGCGCACGTCGACGTCGGGCTCGCCGGCACGATCATGCGATTCGTGCCGCCCGTCGCGGGGCTGGCCAACGGGCAGGTCACCTTCGACGGCGATCCGCACGCGCGCACCCGGCCGCTCGGGCCGCTGATCGAGGCACTGCGCTCGCTCGGGGTGCGCATCGACACCACCGGTCCCGGCAGCCTGCCGTTGGTGGTCCAGGGCACCGGCCGGGTCACCGGCGGCGAGGTGGTGATCGACGCCTCGGCCTCCAGCCAGCTCGTCTCGGGGCTGCTGCTGGCCGCGCCGCGCTTCGACCGGGGCCTGGTGGTCCGGCACGTCGGCCCGCCCGTGCCGTCCGCGCCCCACCTGCGGATGACCGTACGCATGCTGCGGGCCGCCGGCGCGGCGGTCGACGACAGCACGCCCGACGTCTGGGTGGTCGAGCCGGGCCCGCTGACCGGACGCGGTTGGGAGATCGAGCCGGACCTCTCCGGCGCGGTGCCGTTCTTCGCCGCCGCCCTGGTCACCGGCGGCGAGGTGACGCTCCAGGGCTGGCCGCGCGGCAGCGCCCAGCCGGTCGAGCTGCTCCGGCCGCTGTTGCAGCAGATGGGCGCCGAGGTGACGCTGACCACCGAAGGGCTGACCGTGCGGGGCAGCGGCCGGGTGCACGGCCTGCACGCCGACCTGTCGGACGTCAGTGAGCTGACCCCGGTGCTGACCGCGCTGGCGATGCTCGCCGACTCCCCCTCGACGCTCACCGGGGTGGGCCACATCCGTGGTCACGAGACCGACCGGCTGGCGGCGCTGACCCGCGAGTTCACCGCGCTCGGCGCGGACGTGACCGAGTCGCCCGACGGGCTTCAGATCCGGCCCCGCCCGCTGCGCGGCGGGATGTTCCGGACGTACGACGACCATCGAATGGCGCACGCGGCGGCGGTGGCCGGCCTCGCCGTGCCCGGCATCGAGTTGGACGACGTGGCGTGCACCTCGAAGACCATGCCCGAGTTCCCGACGCTATGGTCGGCGATGGTGACCGGCAAGAGCTGAGCGACCAGGTTAGGAGCGGCGCTGGCGACCAGGCGGCGAGAGTACGACGAGGACGATGTCCGGGTCCGGCCCGGCAGGTCCTCGCGTCCGCGTACCCGCACCCGCCCCCGGCACGCCGACGCGAGGGACGCCTTCGTCATCGCCGTGGACCGGGGACGCTACACCTGCGTGCTGGCCGGCGCCGGGGCGGACGAACCGACGGTCACCGCGATGCGCGCCCGCGAGCTGGGACGCAAGTCGGTGGTGGTCGGCGACCGGGTCGGCCTGGTCGGTGACACCTCGGGAGCGTCCGGCACGCTGGCCCGCATCGTCCGGATCGAGCCGCGCCGTTCGGTGCTGCGCCGCACCGCCGAGGACGACGCCAGCACCGCCGAAGGGCGGCTGGAACGGGTGGTGGTCGCCAACGCCGACCAGCTCGTGATCGTCAGCGCGCTGGCCGACCCGCCGCCGCGCACCGGGTTCATCGACCGCTGCCTGGTGGCCGCGTACGACGCGGACATCGAGCCGTTGCTCTGCCTGACCAAGGCCGACCTGGCCGGCCCGGAGGCGGTGCTCGACTACTACACCGAGCTGGAGCTGCCGTACGTGCTGATCCGGCCGGACTCGCCGCTGGACGCGCTGCGCGACCTGCTCGCCGGTCGGCTCTCGGTGCTCGTCGGCCACTCCGGGGTGGGCAAGTCGACGCTGGTCAACCGCCTGGTGCCGGAGGCCGACCGGGCGGTCGGTGCGGTCAGCGCGATCGGTCGGGGTCGGCACACCTCCACCAGCGCGGTGGCGCTGCGGCTGCCCGCCCTGCCCGGTGCCGCCGACGACCCCGGGTGGATCGTGGACACCCCCGGCGTACGCAGTTTCGGGCTGGCACACGTCTCGGCCGAGAGCCTGCTGCACGGCTTCCCGGATCTCGTGGCGGCCACCGTCGACTGCCCGGCGAACTGCCCGCACACCGCCGACGAGGCCGACTGCGCGCTGGACGCCTGGGTCGCCGAGGGCCGGGCCGATCCGCGCCGGCTGGCCTCGTACCGCCGATTGCTGGCCTCCCGGGCGGGCGAGCCCGACCCGCGCGGCGACACCGACACGCGCGGACAGACCGACCCACGCAAGACGAGTTGACCCGCGCGGACGCGCGAAGTGGAGGCGGTCGGCGGCCCCCGTCGGCCGGCGCGTCGCTACCGTGTCCGGCATGACCGGATACGCCGACGACCTCGCCCTCGCCCATCGGCTCGCCGATGCCGCCGACGCCATCTCCACGGCCCGTTTCCGCGCGCTCGACCTGCGGGTCGAGTCGAAACCCGACCTGACCCCGGTCTCCGACGCGGACACCGCCGTGGAACGGGAGATCCGCGCTCTGCTCGCCGCCGAGCGCTCCGGCGACGGGCTGCTCGGCGAGGAGTTCGGCGCCACGCCGGCCGCCGGAGCGCGGCAGTGGGTGGTGGACCCGATCGACGGCACCAAGAACTTCGTGCGGGGCGTGCCGATCTGGGCCACCCTGATCGCGCTGCTGGTCGACGGCCGGCCGGTCGTCGGGGTGGTCTCCGCGCCGGCGCTGGGCCGACGCTGGTGGGCGGCGCACGGCACCGGCGCGTACGCGGGCCCCGACGCCGGCCGGGGCGAGCAGATCCGGGTCTCCCGGGTACGCGAACTGGCCGACGCGAGCCTCTGTTACTCCTCGCTTGACGGCTGGGAGCAGGCCGGGAGGCTGGAGCCGATGCTCCAGCTGATGCGGGACACCTGGCGTAGCCGGGCCTACGGCGACTTCTACGGCTACATGCTGTTGGCCGAGGGCGCGCTGGACGTGATGGTCGAACCCGAACTGTCGCTCTGGGACGTGGCCGCGCTGGTACCCATCGTGACCGAGGCCGGGGGAACCTTCACCGACCTGGCCGGCCGACCGGCGCCTGCGGGAGCCGAGAGCAGCGCCGCGGCCAGCAACGGTGCCTTGCATTCCGACATCCTCGGAAGGCTGGGTCGGCCGATCGCGCACTGACGCCCGGTAACCTCTATCCTCGCCAGGTGGCTACCGCTGGTTGGTGTTTCCTGGCGGCGATGATCGTCGCGTACGGCGTCGCCAACCTGTTGCAGTCGGTCGCCGCCGCCCGGACCACCGTGCACCACTCCTTCGATCCCGGGTTGCTGCTGCGCCTGGCCGGGCACCGCACCTACCTGGTCGGCCTGGTCTGCCAGGTGGGCGGGTTCGTGCTGGCCTTCCTGGCCCGTCGGGACCTGCCGCTGTTCCTGGTGCAGGCGAGCGTGGCGGCGGGGCTGGGAGTCACCGCCATCCTCGGCGTGGTCGTGTTGAAGTGGCGGCTGCCGGCGGCGGAGATAGTGCTGCTCCTGCTGCTCTTCGCCGGGATCAGCGCGCTGGTGCTGGCCGCCCAGCCGGCACCGTCGAAGCCGCTGGGTACGGCGGGCATGCTGGCCCTGCTGGTGACCCTGGTGGTGATCGCGATGCTGGGCTTCTTCGCGGTCCGGCTGCGCGGCGCCCCCGGCTCGGTGGCCCTCGGCTCGCTGGCCGGGCTGGGCTTCTCCGCCGCCGCGGTGGCCGCCCGGCCGTTGGCCTCCGCGCCGAGCTGGGAGGCATTCCTCACCGACCCGCTGCTCTACCTGCTCGTCGGGCACTCCGTCGTCGGCCAGCTCCTGCTCGGGCTGGCGATGCAGCGCGGTTCCACCACCGCCGCAGTGGCCGCCATGGACGCCGCCGGCGCGGTGCCCGCCGCGATCATCGGCCTGTTGCTGCTCAACGACAAGATCTGGCCGGGCCGGGAGTGGCTCGCCGGCATCGGCTTCCTGGTCACCCTCGCCTCGGTCATCGGGCTCACCCGGTACGCCGAACCGCAGCACCACCACGCCGTCGCCCAGGAGGCCACCCGCACCGTCGTCGCCGCCGGCAAGGTGTAAGGAAGGGCCCCTTTTTAACGCCTCGTGTAGAGGAAGGGCCCCTTTTTAACACCCGGCTTTCAAACACCCGGCACGTTCAAGCCGCCTCGACCGGTTTCCGCCGGCCGACCACCCGCTCGTACAGCCGCTCCAGTGCGGCCGCCGTCCGTTCCCAGGTGTAGCTGCACCGCACCCGGTCCACCGCCGCGTGCCCGTACGCGAACCGGCCCGCGTTGTCGGTGAGCAGCCGGCGCAGCGTCATCCCGAGGGCGCGTACGTCGCCCGGCGGAACCAGCTTCCCGGTGACCTCGTCGACCACGGCGTCGGCGATGCCACCCATGGCGTAGCCGACCACCGGGACACCGCAGGCCATCGCCTCCAGCGACACCCGCCCGGCCGACGAGTAGCGCGGGGTGCAGGCGACCACGTCGGCCGAGCGGTACCAGGTGGCCATCTGATCGTGCGGCACCGCGCCCACCAGTTGCACCTGGTCGGCCACGCCCGCGCGCTCGGCCAACTCGCGCAGCCGGCGAGCCTCGGCGTGGTTGGCCAGCCGGTCGGCCGGCGGCCCACCGGCGATCACCAGCTCCGCGTCGCCGACCAGCCGCATGGCCCGGATCAGGTCGTCCTGACCGTGGCCCCGGGAGAGCCCGCCCACCGAGAGGATTCGCGGCCGTTGCTCGCGCGGGGCGGCCTCGCCGTCGGGATGGAACTGATCGGTGTCCACGCCGGTCGGGACCATCGCGACCGAGGTACGTTGCAGGCCCATCCGGGTCAACTCGTCCACCTCGTCGTTGCACTGGGCGACCGCGACGTCGATCGCCCTGGTCAGCGCGCGCTCCAGCGGGATGCGGGCACCCGGACCGTCGTACTGCGGGCCGAGGTGCCGCAACTGTTCCATGCCGATCGAGTGGAACGTCTGCACCACCGGGATGTCGGTCTGCCGGACGGCGTGCGCGGCGGCCAGCCCGCCGATCCAGTAGTGGCCGTGCACCACCTCCGGAGTCCAGTCGCCGGTCCACTGGTCGGCCAGCCACTGGCCCAACTCGGCCACGTACGGCACCAGCTCGGCGGTGGGTATCGGGGCGACCGGTCCGACCGGCGCCCGGTGCAGCCGGTAGCCGTCCACGACGACACTCTCGGCCGCCTCCGGATCGTCACGCCGGGTGTACACCCGGACGTCGTGGCCTCGCCCGGCCAGTTCGGCGGCCACCCGTGCGATGTGCTGGTAGGTGCCGACGACGGTGCTGTCGCCGGACGGCGGCGCAGCGGCGTGGGCGCAGACGAGGCCGACGCGCATGGGTCACCTCCATGCGTATAGGGCGGTGGTCCTCCGGTCAGAGCGTCCCATTAACCCGGCCCGGAGGAGCCGAAACCTGGCAGATCGACATGTGACTGGCGGCATGTCCCCCAGCACAGCGGGGTACCGGTGTGGAATTCTCCTGACCCGAACGGCACGGCCGGCGCCGACATCTGATCCGGGTCCGCCGCCTTCGGGCTGGCCGCCGACGGCACGGCGGTGGGTACGGTCGCCGCGATCACCCGCCGGGCCCGCAGGAACGGCAACCGGGGACCCACCGCCGGTGGCTCACGGTCCACGCTCCCACCGGGGGCCCGGCAGTTGCTGGTCGCCGATCGGCCGGGGCGGCGGCGGTTACGCCGGGAGGGCAGCGGGTAGTGGTCAGGCATGCGCGAGGACGAGTACCCCACCCCCGTGTCCGATCCTGAGGCCGACGGCCTGCCCGACACCGCCGACGACGACTCGACGGCCGGGGACGACGTGCTGACCGGGCGGGAGGCGGACGGGCCGGCACCGGCGCAACTGCCCGGCGACCGGGCGACGACGGTGGCCGTCGACCATTTCGGCACCACGGCCGACGAGCAGCTCGACGGCGAGTCGCTGGACTACAAGCTGAGCCGGGAGCGGCTCGAGCCGGCGGTCGACGATCCGCTCGCCGGCCCGGTCGACCCGGACATCGCGGCCGAGGCGGACAGCCGCGAGCAGGCGGCGCAGGCCCAACTCGACGCCGACGTGATCGATCCGGGCCCGACCTCCGACCCGAAGTCCCCGGTCTCGATCTACGACCACGGCCAACTGGGCGGCACCGCGGAGGCCACGGTCGGCCGGCTCGTCGAACCGGACGAAGGTGCGCACACCAACCAGGAGACCGATGCCATCGCGTACGACGCCGGGGCGGCCGGTGGCGGCGCCAGCGCCGAGGAACTCGCCATCCACGAGACCCGACCGCCGCACTCGGTGTGACGCGGTTCAGTCGTCGAGGCCGCGTTCGATCGCGTACCGGGTGAGTTCGACCCGGTTGTGCAGCTGGAGCTTGTTGAGCGTGTGCTGCACGTGGTTCTGCACCGTCCGGTGGGACAGGCCGAGGCGTTCGGCGATCTGCTTGTAGGACATCCCCTTGGCCACCAGCCGCAGCACCTCGGTCTCCCGCTCGGTGAGCCGGGGCGGCGGGCTTCCGCGCCCGGTCGAGCGGGGTTGCCCGACGGCGGCCAGCCGGCGGTACTCGCCGAGGACCAGTCCGGCCAGCCCGGGCGTGAAGACCGGCTCCCCCGCAGCGGTGCGCCGCACCGCCTCCAGGAACTCCGCCAGCGCGGCGGACTTCAACAGGTAGCCGGTGGCTCCGGCCTTCACCGCGTCCAGCACGTCCTGCTGTTCGCCGCTGGCCGAGAGCATCAGCACCCGGACCTCGGGCCGCGCCGCGCGCAGCCCCCGGATCACCTCGACCCCGGAGATGTCCGGCAGTTGCAGATCGAGCACCACCACGTCGGGAACGGTCGCGGCGACCACCCGGACCGCCTGGCGCCCCTGGCCGCAACTGGCCACCACGTGGTAGCCGGCCTCGGTGAGATCGCGGGCCACGCCCTCCCGCCACATCGGGTGGTCGTCGACCACCATCACACGTACGCCGCTCATCCTCATCTCCTCGGCACGGTGAGTTCGACCTCGGTGCCACTGCCCGGGGTGGAGCTGATCCGGGCGGTGCCGCCGAGGTCGGCCATGCGGCCCCGGATCGCCTGGGCCACGCCGAGCCGCCCCTGGGCCGCGGCCTCGGCGAGTCGGTCCGGCGCGAATCCGGGCCCGGAGTCCCGGATCGAGACGGTGACCGCCGAACCTTCGTCCTCCAGCAGCACCCAGGCGCGCCCACCGCCGTGCCGGGCCGCGTTGTCCAGCGCCGCGCCGGCCGCGGCGGCCAGTTCGCGAGCGACCACCGGGGGCAGCGGAACCGGGGTCGCCGGGGTGGACAGCGAGACGGTGGCCGAGGCGTACCGGCCGAGCAGTCCGCGCAGGTCGACCGGAGCGTCGGTGGCGGGGGCCGGCCCGGCATCGGAGATCAGCGCGCGCAGCGCGGCCTCCTGCTCGCCGGCCAACCGGGCGAGTTCGCCGGCCGTACCGTCCAGGTGCTCGCCCCGCCGCTGCACCAGGGCGAGCACCTGGAGCACCGAGTCGTGGATGTCACGGGCCAGCCGTTCCCGCTCCCGGGTGGCGGCCTCCAACTCGACGGCCCGCTGCAACCGTTCCCCGGCGGTCACCGCCAGCCGGGCGACATGCCCGACCACCACACCAGCGAGCAGCATGAGGATCGCGCCGTTGAGCGCGCTCGGGGTGAGCAAGCCCCGGGTGGCGAGGTCGGCCGCGCCGAGCACGAGCGCGGCCGTCGCGCCGCGCCGCCGACCGCCCGAGACGGCCCAGGCCAGTACCGGCCCGCCCAGCCAGGCCACCGACAGGGTCGGTAGGTCGGCGGCGAGCGCGGCCCGGCCCATCACCACGGGGGTGACCAGCAGGATCGCCAGGACGACCGCCAGATCGGCCAGTAGCAACGGCCAGCCACGGCGGGCCGGGACGGCGTAACCGATCGCGGTGACGGCGGTCCAGACCGCCATCAGCAGCACCAGCGCACCGGCGACGAGCGGGTGGGCGTATCGGCCCGCGTCGCGGGCCACCACCACGCAGACGTACGCCAGGGAGGCGACCCGGTACACCGCGACGGCCCGCCAGAGCGGGACCTCGAAACCACCGGGCGCGGACACGTGCGCCACCATGCCACAGGCCCTCTCGGCACCCTCCGCCGCGCGTGCGAGGGAACCCTGACGTACGGTGGAAAATGCCGCGTAAACCTCCGCGATCTTCCGTCGGGACGGGGCCATGAGGAACGCACAACCCCGCAGACCGCGTACGGTGGTGCCCATCGAACACGCCCTCCTGATCGCCGACGCCTTCGACCAGGCCCAGGTGACCGAGCTTCGACACTCGGTCGCCTCCCACGCACGCTCCGCCGGGCTGCGCGACGATCGCCTCGACGACTTCGTGCTCGCGGTCAACGAGCTGATCACCAACGCCGTGCGGCACGGCGGCGGTCAGGGTTGGTTGCGATTGTGGCAGGAGCCCGGGCTGGTGCTCTGCGAGGTCTCCGACCACGGAACGGGCATCAGCCTCCAGCGCCTCGAAGACCGCGACCGGCCGGCGCCCGACGTCGCCGGCGGCTGGGGCCTGTGGCTGGCCCGCGAGCTGACCGACGCGATGGAGGTGGAGACCGGTTCCGCCGGCACCACGGTGCGCCTCATCTCCGCCACTGTCCCCACCGAGCAGCACATCGGCCGGCACCGGCAGGAGTGAGCGGGTCATTCCCAGCTGTTGCCGGTGATCTTCTCGTAGACCTCGACGTAGCGGGCCCGGGTGGCCGCCACCACCTCGGCGGGCAGCTCGGGCGCGGAGTTCCGCCGGTCCCAGCCGCTGGCGGCGACCCAGTCCCGCACGTACTGCTTGTCGTAGGAGAACTGCGCGCGCCCCGGCTGGTACGACTCGGCCGGCCAGAACCGGGACGAGTCCGGGGTGAGCACCTCGTCGCCGAGGACCAGTGTCCCATCGGCCGCCCAGCCCAGTTCGATCTTCGTGTCGGCGACCAGGACTCCCCGGTCGGCGGCGAGTTCGGCGCCCCGGCAGTAGATGTCGATGGTCATCTGCCGCAGCCGCTCGGCAATCTGGGCGCCGACCTTGTCCACCACCTCGTCGAAGGTCATCGGCTGGTCGTGCTCACCCAGCGGTGCCTTGGTCGACGGGGTGAAGATCGGCTCCGGAAGGATGGCCGCCTCGACCAGGCCGCGCGGCAGCTCGACGCCGGACACTGCGCCCGTTCTCTCGTACTCCTTCAGGCCACCGCCGGTGAGGTAGCCCCGGGCGACACACTCGACGGGAACCATCTCCAGCCGGCGGCAGCGGATCGCCCGCCCGGCGAACTCCGCCGGCACGTCGGTGGCGGAGATGACGTGGTTCGGCACCAGGTCGGCGAGCTGTTCGAACCACCACAGCGACAGCGCGGTGAGCACCTTGCCCTTGTCCGGGATCGGGGTCGGCAGCACCACGTCGTAGACGGAGACGCGGTCCGAAGCGACCAGGATCAGGTCGTCCCCGTCGGCGTAGAGATCCCTGACCTTGCCAGAGTGCAGAAGTTCCACGGCCACAAGTACACACCACCCCTGCCGGAGCAAGGAAGGGCCCCTTGTTAACGCCTGCGGTAGAGGAAGGGCCCCCTTTTAACACCGAAGGCTGGATCAGCGCCGGCGGCCGCGGGTCAGCCGGATCAGCAGGAGGACGATCACGGCCACCACCAGTAGGCAGCAGAGCATGCTCAGGAAACCGAAGAACCCGAAACCGCGCCCGCGTCGCCGGGCGGCCTCGACAACCAGTTCCCCGGTGCCGGTCGAGGCCCACGCGGCGACCGGCACGAACACCGACAACACGACCGTACCCAGGAGCGCGCTGAGCCGCCCCCACCACTTACCGAAGGAAGACATGGGATCATCCTCGCCGACCGAGGCAACCCGGAACGGCGAACGGGCATCGTGTCACGAGCCGACTTCGGCAGGTCGGGGGCGGAGAGTTCAGCGGTTGATCGTCTGGCGCGAGACGCCGGGTGGCGAGCGCGCCCGGGACGACCAGGCCGCGAACGTCCACAGGCGTTACGCACGCTGTCGAGGAATCAGAGCTCCAGGGACGAACAGAAACAAAGGCCCCGGAGATGCCTCGGACGCAACAAAGGCCCCGATCGAAACCGGGGCCTTTGTTGCGGTAGTAGCGGGGACAGGATTTGAACCTGCGACCTCTGGGTTATGAGCCCAGCGAGCTACCGAGCTGCTCCACCCCGCGTCGGTAGATCCACTCTACCCTACCCACCGACATCCCCATCGCCCACCCCCGGTGTGGGTGGGCCCCAGCGAGAAACGAGCCCACACCAGGATCCCTCTGAGAAACGGCCAAAGGCCCCGGACTGATCCGGGGCCTTTGTTGCGGTAGTAGCGGGGACAGGATTTGAACCTGCGACCTCTGGGTTATGAGCCCAGCGAGCTACCGAGCTGCTCCACCCCGCGTCGGTAGAACCACCGTATCGCACCACCGCCGCCTGCTGCAAAACGACCCCGTCAGACACGCACCTCACACCGGTCGGCCGCTCTCTGACCAGGGCAGCCGGTCCGCGCCCTGTCGGACACGGTCGAGGGGTTGCACTCATTTCGAGGCCGACGGTTGGTCCGGCCCCCGACACGCCCGCGATCCAAGCCCAGAATCGGTGATTCAGGCTCAGGTGGTCGCCTGGACGACCGAGACGCCCGATCCGAGCCGCGAGACGCCGTACCACGCGGGTGCCAGTGCCAGCACGGAGACAAGGCCGAACAACAACCAGGCAGGGTTCCCGATACCGGTCCAGAGCGCCACGCCCGCGACCGGACCCAGGGCAGAGCCAATGCCGAACATGGCGTGTGCCGCAGCGATGTACCGGCCGCGCGTCTCCTCCGGGCCCGCCATCGCCGGATAGGCGAACATGGTGGGACCCTCGATGATCTCTGCGAGGGTCCACAGCAACGTCGCCACGACGAACACCGCCAGGCCGCCGGGGAGTGCGTAGAGCGCCATCCCGCTGCCCAGCAGAATGAACCCGACGGTCAGGACGCTTCGTATCCGCCAGTTCTGCACCACCTTGGTCATCAGCAGTTCGAATCCGATGACCACCGCGCCGTTGATCGCGACCATGACGCCGTACCAGAAGGTCTCGAAACCGGCGTCGCGCATGGCCAGCGGCAGGGTGCTGAGGTACTGCACGTACACCGCCGCGTTCAGCAGCATCGCCACCAGGTACGCGAAGTACCGTCGGTCCCGCAGAACCGCGCGGTACCCCCCCTTCGGCTGCTCCTTGCCGGGCACCGCGACCCGGCGGCGGGGCAGTGCGACCAGAGCGATCGCCGCGTACCCGAGTGCGGCGACCGCCTCGCCCCAGAAGAGCAGGTCGTAGGAGATCGACAGCAGCACCGCGCCGAGCAGCGGCGCGGCCGTGGTGCCCAGGTTGAGAGCCAGCCGATACATGGCGAAGACCATCACCTGCCGGTCCCGGGGGGTCAGCTCGGCTATGATCGCGGCCGCGGCGGGCCGATATGCCTGGCTGATCCCGCCGACCAGCAGCACGGCGGCCAGCAACAGTGGGTAGATGCTCAGGTAGAGCATCGCCACCAACAGCACCGCCGTCCCGGCCATGCCGAGCACGATCGTCCAGCGCGCTCCGAAGCGGTCGGTGAACGACCCGCCCAGCAGCACGCCCAACACCGAACCGACGCCGTAGACACCCAGCGCGATGCCGCCCTGCACGTCGGTGAATCCTCGGGTGGTCATGAAGAGCACCAGGAACACCTGCAGGAAGGCACCCAGCTTGTTCACCAGCACGCCCAGCAGGACGGCCTTCACCGCGAACGGCGACTCCGCGTACGTGCGCAGGATGCCGGCATTCGGGTCAGCCACGCCGGTCACGGGGCGTTCGCCGTCATGAGCGGGAACACCCGCAGCGCTGCACCCACCTGATCCAACGCCGCCCGGCACTGTTGCGCGGTGGGCGCGGCGACGGTGGCGAACGCGATGCGGCCCGAGAGCAGCCCGCGCGGCGGCGGGGAGAACACCGCGCCGTGCTCGGCCAGGACGACCGTGGAGTCGAGCTCCGCCGGCAGCGCGGTCGGGTCGAACTCCACCCGGTCCACCGGGGTGTCGTCAGCGTCGACGTAGAAGAACCGGATCCCGGCGACCAGATCGCGGGTGGCCTCGATCAGCGGATCCCGACCGCAGGCCACCGCCGCGGCGATCAGTCCGGGGTTCAGGCCGGAGGCGACCATGCCCAGGTACGGGATCAGGTCGCCGCCCAGCCGGGCATTGACCTCGATGACCTTCGGCCCGTCCGGGGTGAGCTTGAACTCGGCGTGCGTCCAGCCGTTGGTGAAGCCGAGCGCGGTGTGTGTGTCCTGCACCAGAGCCCGGAATCCCGGATCCGACAGCAGCGGATCCCCGTGCGACACCAGATGTCCGGTTTCCTCGAAGTACGGCGGGTACCCGGTTTCCTTGTGCCCGACGAAGAGCGGCTCGACGCGTCCGCCGACCACCACCGAGTCCACACTGACCTCGGGTCCCGCCAGGTACTCCTCGACCAGCACCGCCTGGTCGTAGTCGGGCATGTGCGGCACGGTCGCGGTGTCGGCGAAGGCGAAGTGTTCGGCCAGGCGGGCCGGCTCAGCGACCAGGGCGACGCCGTAACTGGCTGCTGCCGCGCGCGGCTTGACCACGACCGGGTAGCCGATGCCGGCCGCGGCGGTGGCGGCCTGGTCGACTGTTCCCACCAGGGCGAACCCTGGTTGGGGCAGGCCTGCGGCGGCCAGCGCCGTCCGCGACTGGTGTTTGTCGCGGCACCGCCACACCGCCTTGGCCGGGGTTGTCGGCAGGCCGAGTGCCTCCGCCACAGCGGCGGCCTGGTACACCCGCGCCTCGTCCCAGCTCAACACCCCGTCTATCGGGCCTACGTCGGTCAGGCCGTCGACTGCGGCGCGCACATGGTCCAGGTCGGTGCTGGGTACGACGGTATGTCCGACGAGATAGCGCCGCTCCCAGGTTGGTTCCATTGTGTTGACCAGGTGAATTCGGTAGTGCGGTGCCATCGCCGCGAACAGGTACTCGCGATAGCGCCGAGGACCGGTGGAGACGACTACAAGGAAAGGGCGATAGGCCCCGGTGAGATCGGACACCGGATCTGTCTACAAATCCGCCCCGTTCTATACAAGGGGCCGGACGGTTGGAAATACGCGACCGTTGCATCGCGGCTGGTCAGCGAGCGGCGCCGCCGGCAGAAAGAGGAATCCGGACAATGCCGCATTCCTGCCTGATCCGTTCTATCCGCTTGCAATTGACCCGCAGGCCACCCCGGCGACAGCTCGATCAGCACTCGCAAAGATCGGTGGGCCCTCGTTTGACAACGAGGGCCCACCGTTTTCGCGGGATCAGGACCGGACTACGTATCAGATCCCAACTGCGCCGGAATTACCGTATCGCTAACCAGCGGAGCTCGGACTGGCCGCTGGAGTCGGAGCGGCACTCGATCCCCCGCCAGCGTTCGATGCCTGCTGAGCCTGCTGGAAAGCGGTGAGCGCCTCGTCCAACGCCTTCAGCGCGCGACCGTACCGCTCGAAGTCGCCGGACGCCTGCGCGGCTCGCACCTCCGTGATCGCGGCCTGCACCTGGTTCGCGGCCACCGCCAGCTCGCCGGCGAGCGGCGGCGCGTCGTCCGCCGGCGGCGAGGCCGATGGGCTGGCCTTCGGCTTTTCACCGTCAGCCGGCGGTTCCTCCGTGGCCGGCGGTGGGTTGCCGGCGGCGGCCCGCTTGCCCTGCTCGACGAGCTGTTTGATCCCGTCCGCCGGGTTGTCGGCCAACACCACGAACGAACCACCATCGCCGTACGACAGCAGCACCTTCTGCAACAGCGGGTACGCGTCCTGCTGGTTGCTCTTCACGTAGACCGGCTCCACGTAGAGCATGCCGTTGCCGAACGGCAGGGAGAGCAGGTTGCCGTACTGCACTTGGGCCTGGTTCGAGGAGAGCAGGTTCAACTGCTGCCGGATGTTGGCGTTGTTGGTCATCTGTTGGTGCACCTGCACCGGGCCGGAGACCCGGGTCTGGTCAGGCAGCTCCAGCACCTGCAACGTCGGCCGCCCGTCCTGGTACGACCCGGAGATGAGCGCGGCCAGGTTCTGCCGGCCGTTCGGGGTGACCGCACTGGTCAGTTGGAAGCGCGGCTCATCCTGACCGGGGAACTGGGTGTAGAGGTAGTACGGCGGCTGCTTCACCCCGCTGTCCGGCGCGTCCGGGACGTTCGGCACCTGCCAGAAATCCTGGCCCGAGTAGAAGTCGCCGGGGGCGGTGACGTGGAACCGGATCAGCAGGTTGCGCTGCACCTTGAAAAGGTCCGCCGGGTAGCGGAAATGCTCGACCAGCGACGGCGGGATCTCTGCGCGTGACTTGATCAGGTCACCGCCGAACGCCTTGTTCCACGCCTTGAGCACCGGGTCGTTCTCGTCGAACTCGTAGAGGGTGACCGTGCCGTCGTACGCGTCGACGGTCGCCTTGACCGAGTTGCGGATGTAGTTGACGTTCTCCCGGGCCAGCTGGATGGTGCCCCGGCCGGTCAGTTCGTCGGTCGTCTCCTGCTGGAGGTTGACCCGCTCGGCGTAGGGGTACGTGGCGGCGGTGGTGTAGCCGTCCACGATCCACAGCACCCGCCCGTCGACGATCGCCGGGTACGGGTCACCGTCGAGGGTGAGGAACGGCGCGACCTTCTCCACCCGGTCCCGGGGGTTGCGCACGTAGAGCAGCTTGGAGTTCTCGTTGACCGCCTCGGAGAGCAGGAAGTTCGCCTCCTGCTCCTTGATCGCGTAGAGCAGCCGGCGGGTGAAGGATCCGATCTCGACGCCACCTTCGCCGGTGTAGGTGTAGTACGACTCGCGTCCCTCGCCGCTCTCGCCGGCGGGCCGGTCGAACTCGGCCGGGTTGGCGTCCGGGCTGGGCTTTCCGACGATGGCGTAGTCGCCGGGCTCCATCCGCTCGCCGTAGTAGATCCGGGGCTGGCTCGCCGGGATCTGGTCGGCGGGCGACGAGCAGGATTCCTGCGCCCGCTCGCCGAGGAAACCGGAGACGAAGTACGGCTGCCCGCCGCAGACCACCTGGTTGGCGGGGGCGGCCACCACCCCGTACCCGTGGGTGTAGACGGTGTGCCGGTTGATCCAGTTGCTCTGCTGGGCGGTCAGCTCGCCGTAGTTGATTTCGCGTACGCCGACCACGTAGTCCTGGGTCTCGCCGTCGACGGTGTACCGGTCGATGTCGAGCTTCGGCCCGAAGTCGTAGAAGCCGCGGACCTGCTGAAGCTGGGTGTAGGTCTCGCTGACCAGTTGCGGGTCGAGCAGCCGGGCGTTCGGCACCACGGAGGTGTCGGTGGCCAGGCTCGCCGGCGGGGTCAGGTTGCTGGCCGCGTACGCCGAGTTCTGGGCGATGTCGAGCCCGAACGAGGCTCGGGTGGCGTCGATGCTGCGCTGGATGTACGGCGCCTCCTTGTCCCGGGCGCTGGGCTTGACCTCGAAGGTCTGCACCGCCCAGGGGTAGATCCCACCGATCGCCACCGCGGAGACGCCGAGCAACGCCAGGGAGATGCCCGGCCAGACCAGGTTCCGCATCCATGCGTTGGAGAACACGATGATCGCGATCGCCACCACCACGGAGATGTAGGCGAGGATCTCCTTGGCCGGCAGCAGCGCGTTGATGTCGGCGTACCCGGCGCCGAAGACGTTCACGCCGTCGTTGAACTCGAGCAGCATCGACCGCCGGTCGAGCACGTACGCGACTGCCTTGAGCAGGACGAAGACCGCAACCAGCGTGCTCAGGTGGGCCCGGGCGGCGTTGCTCATCCGGTCACCCACGCCCTGCAGGCGCACTCCGCCGAAGAGGTAGTGCATGGCCAGCGAGCCGATCAGGGCCAGGACGACGGCAGTGAAGCCGAGGCCGAGCAGGAACCGCCAGAACGGCAACTGGAAGACGTAGAAGCCGACGTCGACGCCGAACTCCGGGTCGTTGACGCCGAAGTCGCCGCCGTGCAGGAAGAGCAGCCACTGGTTCCATCGGCTCTGCGTCGACAGCCCGGCGAAGAGACCGACGATCGCGGCAGCCAGCGTGATCCACAGCCCGAGCCGGGGGCCGAGCAGCATCCGGTAACGCTCCAGGGTCGCCTGCTCCGGGGAGTGCAGCCGGTTGCGGGGCCGCAGCCGCTGCGCGAGCCAGAGGTTGCCGCCCACGATCGCCGCCATCGCCAGCGCGGCGGCCAGGAAGAGCAGCAGCCGGGTGACGAGCACCCCGCGGAAGACCTCGGTGTAGTCGACCTCGGAGAACCAGAGCCAGTCCGTCCAGGCCTGAACACCCCAGCCGAGTAGGGTGAACAGGACGAACACCCCGATCAGGACACCGATCGTGACGCGTCCGCGTCGGCTCATCCTGGGCAGGGGGCTGCTGCTACGCATGACCACTGTTGGCTCCGCACGCTCGTTCGATCGGCACCGACCAGGCACCCAGAGTACGGGGTGTTTCTGAAAGCGTCCGCGCAAGGTGTCGCGGCACCTTCGGGGGCCCGGCCGTGCCTCGACCGTACGGCCCCCGCCAACCCGGGTTCAGCAGCTGTTCGGCTCGCCGCCGGAACGCAACGTCTCCAGCGCGGCCAGCGCCTCGTCGAGCGAACCCACCTTCACCAACGGCAGGTCGGGCTGCCGGTTGCGTACCGCCTCGGCGCAGTTGGCCGCCGGCACCAGGAAGACCGTCGCGCCGGCCTGCTTCGCCCCGACCAGCTTCTGCGGGATGCCCCCGATCGGGCCGACCCGACCGAGGTCGTCGATGGTGCCGGTGCCCGCGATGACCCGGCCACCGGTGAGGTCCTCCGGGGTCAGCTTGTCGATGATGCCCAGAGCGAACATCAGACCCGCGCTGGGGCCACCGATGTCCTTGAGGTCGAAGGAGAGGGTGAACGGGTGCGGCTGCTGCTGCTCGATCTCGATGCCGATGCGGGGCCGGCCGTCCTGTTCGCGGCTGGTGATCGTGCCGGTGCGGGCGGCGCCGTCACGGGTGTATCCGATCCGCAGCGCCGTGCCCGCCGGCTTCGCCCGGATCAGTTCGGTCAGTCGGGACGCGAGCGGCACCGGCTCCCCGTCCACCGAGGTCACCACATCGCCCGGCTGGAGCACGCCGGACGCCGGGCTGTCGGCGGCCACCGTCTTGACCACGACCTGCACTTCGTATCCCAGTTCCCGCAGCGCGGCGGTCTCCGCGCTGGTCTGCGAGACCTGGAAGTCCTCGGCGTTGCGCTGTTCGACCTCCTCCCGGGTCTCCCCCGGCGGATAGACCAGCTCGCGCGGCACCACCGCCTGCTCGTCGGAGAGCCAGCCCTGGATCGCTGAGCGCAGCTTGACGCTGGGCTGCACGCCCACGGTGGTCAGCCGCAGTTGGCCAGCGGAGGTGGAAGTCTCCCGGCCGGTGACCTGGATCACTTCCTTCCCGTCCTCCTGGCCGAGGGTGTCGACGGTCGGGCCGGGACCGAGCACGACGTACGGGACGGGCGCGCCGAGCACCCCGATGCTCAGCAGGGCGGTGAGCAGAGCACCGAGCAGGACGGTCACGCCGCGACGTCTCATGCGGCAGAGCGTACCGATCCGGACAGCAGCACCCGGGCGGCACGACGAGGACTTCGCCCTCAGCGCAACGGCCGCGCAGGCTACCTGGGGCGCGGCCGGCCTTCATTCGGCCGGAGCGCCGTCTCGCGGCGCGAAGGCCGAACTGTGGCGGTCAGCGTACCGTAGACATCGTGCCTGATATTCCGTTCGGTTTCGCGCTACCGGGTGGGCAGCCGCCCGACCCCAACGACCCCGCGCAGATGCAGCAGTTCATGTCGCAGTTGCAGCACCTGCTCTCCGCGCCGGGAAGCGGGCCGGTCAACTGGGACCTCGCCCGTCAGGTCGCAGCCAGTCAGCTCGCCGCGGCGGGCGACCCGGCGGTCTCGCCGTACGAGCGCAACGCGGTGGAGGAGGCGCTGCGGATCGCCGACCTCTGGCTGGAGCCGGCCTCCGCGCTGCCCTCGGGCATCCGGAGCGCGGTGGCCTGGAACCGCAACGAGTGGATCTTCAAGACCCTCGACGTCTGGCGCAAGCTCTGCGACCCGGTGGCCAGCCGGATGGTCGGCGCGATGGGCGACCTGGTGCCGCCGGAGGCCCGGGCGCAGCTCGGCCCGATGCAGTCGATGGTGGCCACCCTCGGCGGCGCGCTCTTCGGCGGCCAGCTCGGCCAGGCACTCGGCTCGCTCGCCGCGGAGGTGCTCTCCGCCGGTGACATCGGCCTGCCGCTCGGTCCGGCCGGCACGGCCGCGCTGATCCCGGCCAACATCCGCGGCTACGGCGAGGGCCTGGAGCTGCCCGAGGACGAGGTACGCCTCTACGTGGCCCTGCGGGAGGCGGCGCACCAGCGACTGTTCGAGCACGTGCCGTGGCTGCGCGGGCACGTCCTCAACGCCGTCGAGACGTACGCCGCCGGCATCCGGGTGAACCGGGAGGCGATCGAGGAGGCGATGGGCCGGGTCGATCCCACCGACCCGGAGTCGATGCAGGCAATCGCCCTGGAGGGCATCTTCACCCCGGAGGACAGCCCGGCGCAGAAGGCGTCGCTGGCTCGGCTGGAGACGGCCCTCGCCCTGGTGGAGGGCTGGGTCTGCCACGTGGTCGACGGCGCGGCGGCCGGCCGGCTGCCGAACGTGGTGGCGTTGGGCGAGGCGTTTCGTCGCCGCCGGGCCGCCGGTGGCCCGGCCGAGCAGACCTTCGCCGCGCTGGTCGGCCTGGAGCTGCGCCCCCGCCGGCTGCGGGAAGCCGCCGCGCTCTGGGCGGCACTCAGCGAGCACCGGGGCATCGCCGGGCGGGACGCGCTGTGGGGGCACCCTGATCTGCTGCCCTCCGACGACGACTTCGCCGACCCGGTGGCCTTCGCGATGGCCGACGTCGACCTGATGACGGAGCTGGAGAACTTCGACTTCTCCGCCCCTGGTGGGCCGGAGGAGAAGACGCCGGGCGAGCCGGAGCGACGGGACGACACCGACGGCGGCGAGCACCGCTCCTGACCCGGCCCGGTGGATCAGTCGCCCTGGCGGGCCCCGGAGAGCAGGGCTCGGGTGTTCTCCCACCCGCCGAGCGCCGGGTCGAGCCGGGCCAGGTCCGCTGGGCCGCGCAGCCGGTGCCAGGACGGCGTCACCGCCAGGTCACCCGGGCGGGGCGCCGCCGCGCGCACGGCCGCGGGCAGCGCACCGTCCATGTCCAGCGCTGGCAACCACTGTGGTACGGGTAGGCGGGCCGCCACTCCCAGCAGCCCCGGGCCGCTGCCCTCGACCGGGGCGAGCGCGACCGGTCGGCTGGTGAGCGGACGCAACAGCTTTCCCACGGTGAGACCGGGCAGGTCCGGTGCGTCCCCGGCAACGACCGCGGCCTGCTCGTACCGGCCCCCGCGCCCCGGTGGGCGATGCGCCCCGTCGGCGTCGGCGGCCAGCGCGGCGAACACGGCGTTCGGGGTGGGTTCGGGCACCTCGTAGACGGTCGTGCCGGGCCAGATGACCGCGTCGGCCAGCCACCGGTCGGCCGGGGTGACCGCCACCGCGGTGTCCACCTGGTTGAGCATGGTGAGCAGGTCCACCACGTCCTCGGCGAGCGCCGTTCGCCACTCGAGCAGGTCGATGCCGGGCGGTGCCCAGCGAACCGGCGCGAGCAGCGCCACCACCACACGTACGGCCATCCGTCGACCCTACGCCCGCCGGGCACCCGGGCTTCGGATCGAGTCCCGACGAGCCGTCGGTGTGCGGGGCACCGTTCAGGGCGTGCCGGAGACCGCGGCCACGCCTTCCAGGTAACCTCGGGCACGTTCGGCCTTCGGGTACCTGCCGACCAGGGCCCAGAACTGGGCGTTGTGGCTGGGCACGACGAGATGGGCGAGTTCGTGCAACAGCACGTAGTCGATCACCCAGTCCGGCATCTCCTGGATCCGGTGCGACAGCCGGATGGACCGATCCGCGGGGGTGCAGGAGCCCCATCGGCCGTTCTGGTTGCTCACCCACCGGACGCTGGTCGGCACCACCTGGTCGCCGTAATCGGTCAGATAGAGCTTGATCAGCCGGGCGGCCCGGTCCAGCAGCCCCGCGTCGGAGCGGGCCAGGCGCCCCTCCCGGGCGGCGAGTCGGGCGAGCATCCGATCGACCCACTCGCTCTCCTCGGCCCTGGAGAACTGGTCCGGGATGAGGACGACGACTCGCTCACCGTCGCGGTAGGCGGACACCGTGCGGCGTCGGCGCTGGCTGCGCCGTACCTCGACGACCGGCTTCCGCGGACCAGCCATCAGTGGACCGCGCAGCCTCGGTTTGCTGTCACGTTGGCAAGCTAATGCAGATTGACCAGGGATCCGCAAGGGCCAACCCCCGACACACGCCCGAAAAATGGGGATTGGTCGCTAGGAATCCCGAAAAAATTCTTGCCGGACTGTCGGATGGCATCACGATCACTCTTCGTGATGCCCGCTGGACTGTCACACCCCGACGCCGACGACCACGTTAGGTGATCATCGTTTTCCGCCCGTCACCGGGGTCCCGCCCGGGTTCACGCTCACGACCAGCGGATTTACCGACCTCCGGTCGGCGTGTCCCCGCCAAACTGGCTGATCTGGACCGGTCCGGCGTGCACACTCTCGACGTCGCCTTGCTCACAGTGGCAATGCGCAACTGACATGGAACCGCCCACACCTGGGTAGGGTCCGCCAACCAGTGGCCACGTGCGTGGCCAGGGCAAGCCCAGCGCCGGACGCGGTAGCGACCGTCGCTGGGAACGCGCCGGACCGGTATCGACCGGCGGACGAGACGAGGAGGCACAGCGTGGCCGACCAGGGCCAGACCTACAACGGTTACTGCGTCAAGTGCAAGGAGAAGCGGGACTTCGAAGGCCGTGTCGAGGTCTCGAAGACCGGCATGAACATGGCCAAGGGAAAGTGTCCGGTGTGTGGCACAACAGTGAACCGCATCCTGGGCAAGGCGAAGGTCTGACGTTCGTCTCCGACGACGCGGGGGTGGCCGGTGCGGGATTGGCCGGTACACCCCCGCATCGTGTTTCCGCACACTTCCGGACGCGCCCTCGCCGCGGCGCCACCGGCGGGTTCGCCTCCGGCGCTACCGAGGCACCCCCGCCTGCCCGGCACTGTCGGGCAGCCGACATTGTTACCGGCCGGTTGTGGATATCTCGCCAAATCCTGTGGATAGCCCTGGATCTGGGGCCGCCCACCTGTGGACAACGATCGACGGACAGCATGGGATCGGTCACCGTTCGTGCCATGCAGTCGTCCACGCAACGCCCCGCGTTCCCCCGCCCCACGCTGCTGCCCGGCTTGAGCCGGCTCTGGCGTGACCGGCACACTCTTCAACTCGGCCTCGGTCAGGAGCGGGCCGTCCTGGTCGAGGTCGCCGACCCACGCGCCGCTCGGCTGCTCGACCTGCTCGACGGCACCCGCAGCGAACGGCAGGTGCTCACCGGGGCCACCCGGACGGGAGTCTCCGCGGAGCACGCCCGTGCCCTGCTCGACGCCCTACGCAGCGCCGGGCTGGTGGTGCCGGCGTACACGCTTCTGCCCCGGGACCTCGCGGGCCCACGGCGCGCGCGGCTCACCGCCGAGGCTGGCGCGCTGGCGCTCGTCGCCGCCCGGCTTCCGGGCACTCCGGCCCAGGTGCTCCGGCGCCGCCTGGGCGCCCGGGTGGCCGTCACCGGCGCCGGGCCGTTCGGTGTCGCCATCGCGGTGGCCCTGGCCCAGGCCGGCGTCGGCCACGTCCGCCCCGACCTGCCCGGCCCGGTCCGCCCGGTCGACCTGATCGGCACCGGTGTCCCAGCCGACGAGATCGGACGCCCGCTCGACGAGGTGGCCCGGGCCGCAGTGGCTCGAACGGCTCCCGGCACCGGCACCGGCCCGCTGCGCCGGCACCGGCCTGACCTGGTGATCCTGCTCGGCACCGACCGGCCCGCCGCGCTGCTGGCCGTGGGATACGCCCAGCGGCGCCAACCACATCTGCTGGTCGACGTCCGGGAGGGCGTCCCGGTGATCGGACCGTTGGTCCGCCCACCGGCCGGCCCCTGCCTGCACTGCCTCGACCTGCATCGGGCTGACCGTGATCCCGACTGGCCGGCGCTCGCCGCTCAACTCGCCAGCACACCCAGCACCCCGAACTGCGCGGTGAGCACGCTACTGGCGGCCACCGCGTGCGCGGTGACGGAGGCGCTCAGCCAACTGGACGGCGGCACTCCGGAGACCCTTGGTGGGGCGGTCGAGGTCGTCGCCGCGGGCAACGTTCGGCGTCGCCACTGGCCGCCGCATCCCCGCTGCGCCTGCGGCGGTTCGGCGGTGCCGTACGCCCGGCCCCGCCGCACGGCAGCAGCAGGCCCGCCGAGTCGGTAACAATGACCAGGTGACCGACATCCCGCGCCGGGCCATCTCCCGCACCGCCAAGCTCGCCGCTCTGCCGCTCGGCTTCGCCGGCCGGACCGTCCTCGGCATGGGTAAACGCGTCACCGGGCTCGCCTCCGACGTGATCTCTGCGGAGATCCAGCAGCGCACCGCCGAGCAGCTGTTCAGCGTCCTCGGCCAGCTCAAGGGTGGGGCGATGAAGTTCGGTCAGGCGCTGTCGGTCTTCGAGGCCGCCCTGCCGGAAGAGGTCGCCGCGCCCTACCGGCAGGCCCTGACCAAGCTTCAGGAGGCCGCACCTCCGCTGCCCGTCGCCAGCGTGCACAAGGTGCTGGCCAGCCAGTTGGGCCCTGCCTGGCGGGACAGGTTCGTAAGCTTTGATGACTCTCCCGCAGCGGCGGCCAGCATCGGCCAGGTGCATCGCGCGGTGTGGCGGATGCCGGACGGCACCGGGCGGGACGTCGCTGTCAAGATCCAGTATCCCGGTGCCGGCGACGCCCTGCTCGCTGACCTCAAGCAGCTCTCCCGGCTCGGCGGCATGTTCCGGGCCATCCAGCCAGGGCTGGATGTCAAACCGCTCCTGGCCGAGCTGCGGGAACGCATCACCGAGGAACTGGACTACGAGTTGGAGGCCGAGTCGCAGCGGGCCTTCGCTGCCGCGTACGCCGACGATCCGGAAATCTACGTGCCGGCGGTGTTCTCCGCCTCGCCCCGGGTCCTGGTCACCGAGTGGGTCGAGGGCACCCCGCTGGCCGACATCATCCGGAATGGCAGCGAGCAGCAGCGTAACCAGGCAGGCCGGTTGATGGCCACGCTGCATCTGTCGGCGCCGGCCCGGGCAGGGCTGCTGCACGCCGATCCGCACCCGGGCAACTTCCGACTGCTCGCCGACGGCCGGCTCGGTGTGATCGACTTCGGCGCGGTGGCCCGGATGCCGGAGGGTACGCCGGAACCGATCGGCCGGATCGCCGGGCTGGCCCTGCGCGGTGACGCCGACGAGGTGATGGCCGGCCTGCGGGCCGAGGGTTTCGTCAGCAGCGACGAACCGGTCGACGCGCAGGCGCTGCTGGATTTCCTGCGCCCGATGCTCGAACCGATCGCCGCCGAGGAGTTCCGGTTCACCCGGGCCTGGCTGCGTGCCGAGGCCGCCCGGCTGGCGAGTCCGCGTTCACCGGCGTACCAGTTCAGCCGGCAGCTCAACCTCCCGCCGTCGTACCTGCTCATTCACCGGGTGACGCTCGGCTCGATCGGCGTGCTGTGTCAACTGGAGGCCAAGGCGCCGTACCGCGGCATCCTGGAACGCTGGCTGCCCGGCTTCGCCCCGGTCAGCTGACCCTCGCCGACCGCCGCGTTCCGAACCCGCACGCGCCGCCGCCGGTCGGGTGTTAAAAAGGGGCCCCTTCAATGCACGAGGCGTTAACAAGGGGCCCTTCCTTGCATGCTGGCGGGCGGGGACTGACGTCCCCGCCCGCAGTGTGGTGCTACTTACAGAACGCCCAACTCGCGGGCAGACCGGGCGCGGCCGGCCATGGCGACGGTTCGGGCGGATCGGGTTGCCTCAGTGCTCGTGGTGCGACCGGCCTGAGGCCGGAGCATTCGAGCTCTCGACAACGCTTCGTTGAGTAGGTACATCTCAGCGACTACGTTCGGAAGGTGCAGCATGGTGATCAGCTCTTTCGTCGCCGGTGTGGCACCGGCGGGGTTGGTCCGGATCGGGAACATGTCAGGCAGCCAGCCGGACGGCGCTGCGCGACGCGGCAAGGCCGTTGGCCGCCAGCCGCGCCTCGGCCTCGACGCGCAGCGCGGCGTCGCGGGCGAGGTCCTCCTTGCGCGGGCGGCCGCGGGGCCGCTTGCGCGGGACGACCGCGCCACGCTCGAAGATCTCGCCGCCCCAGACACCCCAGGGCTCGGCCCGCTCGACCGCGCCGGCGAGGCACTCGACGCGCAGCGGGCAGTCCCCGCAGAGCGACTTGGCCAGTTCCAGCTCGGTGGGCGAGTCGGAGAACCACAGGTCGGGGTCGAACTTCCGGCAGGGCAAACTCGCCTCCACCTCGACCCTTGGGTCGAGCGGGGCCAGGGCCAGACTCATCTCCCGGTCACCTCTCTCTCACTTCGATCTCGTGGATCGCTGGTCCGACGTACTTCGGTACAAAAAAACTGAGGCCGCGGATCCCGGTTTGCGGGTTCCGCGGCCTCGAGGTGAGCCGGTGGTCTAAGGGTCAGACCGGTCTACCTCGAGGTGGAACACCGCGGACGTCCATCCGCTTGCTGACGCCATCGGCGCCCTTGCCCGTGAAGCCACTGATCCCCTGGAATTCCGTCGGCGTCGTGGCGAGGATCAGCTCGGCCTGAACCTCGACCCGCTGCGCCTGCGGAGCCCACGGTCGCGCGGCGGCGACGTTAGCCCGACCCACCGACAGCGGAGCCACGGCGACAGTCAGGGCAGCCGACAACGGAGCGACGGCAACGGGCAGCGCCGTCGGTCGCTGGTAGATGTAGCTCTCCATCGGTGCCACCTCCTTGACGTTCACTCGCGATCGACTCGGACACATCCCTCGTGAGCAGCCCGAACAGGGCACCCTCCCGAGGTGTGCCCTGAGGCTATGCCCGTCCGTGGGGCGAGGGCAAACGAATTAACGGGGAGATTCAGAAACTTTTCTCTGAGCAGATTTCGTCGACCGCCGCGCCCCCAACCAGGGCCAGCACCGCTTCCCCGTACAGGCCCAGCTTGCGGGGCCCGATGCCGGCGATCGCAACAAGTTCCTCCGCCCGATTCGGCCGCCGTTCGGCCAGCGCCACCAGCGTGGCGTCGGTGAAGACGACGTAGGCGGGCACCTTCTGCGCGTCCGCCACCCGGGACCGCCACTCGCGCAGCCGCTCGTGCAGCTCGTCGTCCATGTCCGAGGGGCAGGTGGCGCAGCGGCCGAGCTTGCGGTCCGGCCCGGCGAGCAGGGTGGTGCCACAGATTCGACAGGAGACGATCCGGTTGGCCCGCCGCTGCGGGCGAAGCCCCGGAGGCCCGCCGCCGGCCCGCTCGACCCCGCCGGACGGGGAGAGCTGGGGCAGGAATCGGCACGGCCGCCGGGCCCGCCCACCCGGCGAGCGCGCCGAGGCGTACGACAGCCAAAGCCACTGGCGGGCCCGGGTGATGCCGACGTAGAGCAGCCGGCGCTCCTCCTCGACCTGCTCCGCGGTGCGCGCGTACGTGGTGGGCAGGGTCCCCTCGGCGAGGCCGACCAGGAACACCGCATCCCACTCCAGGCCCTTCGCGGAGTGCAGGGAGGCCAAGGTCACCCCCTCCACGGTCGGCGCATGCTGCTGGGCCGCCCGTCGGGCCAACTCTTCGGTGAAGTCGGTCAGGGTGACCGGGCGCTGCACGGTTGCCGCCGCGCCGAGCGGCAGGAGCTTCGGGGTGGCCGCGTACTCCTCGGCGAGCTGAACCAGCGCGGCCAGCGCCTCCCACCGCTCGCGGGCGGCCCCGCCTGGTGGGGGTGCGTCCGGCGCCCAGCCCACGGCGGCGAGCGCCTCGATCACGGCCGCCGGCAGCGGGATCTCCCCGGAGGACGACTCCCGCTCGGCGTCGCTGCCCGACCCGGAGCCGTCGATCGCCCGGGTGGCCGCACGCAGCGCCACCATCGCCTGGCGTACCTCGGTGCGCTCGAAGAACCGCTCCGCGCCCTGCACCACGTACGGCACGCCGGCCTCGCCGAGCGCCTTCTCGTACGCCTCGGACTGCGCGTTGGTACGGAACAGGACCGCGATCTCACGGGCCGGCGTGCCCGCGTCGATCAGCGCGCGGCAGCGAGCGGCGACGGCGTTCGCCTCGGCCGGCTCATCGGTGAAGATCCGCCGTTCCGGTTCGGGACCGGCCGGGCGCTGGCCGACCAACTCCAGCCGCAGCCGCGCCTCGGTCCCCCGCGCCTGGGAGATGACGGCGTTGGCCAACCCGACCACCTGCGGAGTGGAGCGGTAGTCGCGGACCAACCGGACCACGGTGGCGTTGCGGTGCCGGCGCGCGAAATCCACCAGGTACGACGAGGTCGCCCCGGTGAACGAGTAGATGGTCTGGCTGGCATCGCCGACCACGGTCACGTCGTCCCGGCCGCCCAACCAGGCGTCCAGCAGCCGCTGCTGCAACGGGTTGACGTCCTGGTACTCGTCGACGACGAAGTGCCGGTACTGGTTGCGGACCTGCTCGGCGACGTCCGGGTGCTCCTCGATGCCCCAGACCGCGGCGCGCAGCACATCCTCGAAGTCGATCACTCCGCCGGACCGTTTGAGCTTCTCGTACGCGGCGAAGACCTCGGCGACCTTCGCCGGCTCGTACGGGGTCTCCCGCAGCGCCTTGGCCGCGGCCACCGCGTACTCTCCTGGCTCGACCAGGGACGACTTGGCCCACTCGATCTCGCTGGCGAGGTCCCGGGCAGCGGTCCGGTCGGCTCGCAGGCCGGCCCGGGCCGCGGCCAGGGTGACCAGCCGGACCTTGCTGTCCAGCAGCTCGGGCAGGGCCCGCCCGTCGAGCAACCGGGGCGCGAAGTAGCGCACCTGGCGCAGCGCCGCGGCGTGGAAGGTACGCGCCTGCACGCCGGCCACGCCGAGCGACATGAGTCGATGGCGCAGCTCTGCGGCGGCCCGGGCGGTGAACGTGACCGCGAGCACGTGCCGGGCGGAGATCTCGCCGGTCAGCACCCGGTGCGCGATCCGGGACGTCACCGCCCGGGTCTTGCCGGTGCCGGCACCGGCCAGTACGCAGACCGGCCCGGCGGGAGCGGTCACCGCCGAGCGTTGCTCCGGGTCGAGCCCGGCGAGCACGCGAACGGATGCGGAGTTGACCACCACAGCGGGGAATTGTCTCAGCTGCCGCGGACGTTGCAGCGGATAGCCCGGCCTTGATCGGCAAGCAGCCGGACGTGGACCTTGGAGGATCCCACCATGCTGACCATGTATTCCACTCCTTGGTGCGGCTACTGCCACCGGCTGAAGTCGCAGCTCGACCGGGAGGGGATCGCCTACCAGGTGGTCGACATCGAGCAGGATCCGGCAGCCGCCGAGTTCGTCATGAAGGTCAACGGCGGCAACCAGACCGTCCCCACGCTGCGCTTCGCCGACGGCAGTGCGCTGACCAACCCGTCCATCACCCAGGTCAAGCAACACCTGGCCACCCTCGCTGCCTGACGAGTCCCTTTCCTCCCCTTTCCGCGGCCACCTTGCCTGGTCGATCCTGAGGTTACTGCCCGCGTGACCGGCGTGCCGCGGCGACAACTTCATGATCGACCGGGTGGCGGGGGGCGGGCACGCGGAGGGTCGAGGGCGACGGGCTCGTTGAGGGCGGGCTCGTTGAGGGCGGGCTCGTTGAGGGCGGGCTCGTTGAGGGCGGGCTCGTTGAGGGCGGGCTCGTTGAGGACGG
>NZ_BOPC01000015.1 GCF_016863555.1 Micromonospora qiuiae
GGGCTCGTTGAGGGCGGGCTCGTTGAGGGCGGGCTCGTTGAGGGCGGGCTCGTTGAGGGCGGGCTCGTTGAGGGCGGGCTCGTTGAGGACGGAGGGCTCAGCCGGCGGCCGCTCCAGAGGTAGCCGCCGGCGCCCAGGGTGGCCAGGCCGACCAGCGCGAAGACCAGCCGGTAGTCGAGCACGCCGACGACCAGGGCACCCATGCCGACCGAGAGCGCCTGCGGACCCCGGATCACGGCCTCGGAGGCCGCCGCGACCCGGCCGAGCAGCTCGGGCGGGGTCCGCCGCTGGACCAGCGTGTGCAGCCCGACCAGGGCCAGCGGCAGCGACACGCCCGCCAGCAGCACCGCGGCGAAGCCGAGCCACAGATTCGGGTACGCCAGCACCAGCGCGGCGGGCCCGAAGAACGCGACACCGACGCCCAGCGTGCCCAACTCGCCGACCCGCCGCAGCACGGCGGCGGAGCAGAGGCCGCCGAACAGCCCGCCGACGCCCTGCACCGTGATCAGCACGCCGACGAACGCCGCGTCCCGGCCGAGCCCCTGATCGACGTACGCGAAGATCAGCGACTCGGTGAAGCCCATCACCAGCGAGCCGAGTCCGTAGCCGAGCAACGCCCGCCGCAGCGCCAGCTCACGGGTGAGGTGGCGGAGCCCGGCGATCAGCTCCGCCGACCACCGTCGCGCCGGCTTGGCACCGTCGGCCATCGTCACGCCGCCGGGCGAGGTGACGCCGCCGGACGGGACAGCGCCCCTGGGCGGGACAGCGCCCCTGGGCGGGACAGCGCCGCCGGGCGAGGTGGCGGACGGCTCGGCCGGACGCAGCGTACCGACCACCGCAGCAGCGGTCAGGAAGCCGGCCATCCCCACGGCGGCCAGCATCCAACCGCCGAGGACCGCGTAGAGCCCGGCACCGGCCAGCGGACCGACCAGCCGTAGCCCCTGACGAACCGTCTGCAGCACCCCGTTCGCCTCACCGAGCAGGTCGGACGGCACCAGTTCCCGGACCAGCCGGCTGAGCACCGCGCTGACCGTGAGGTTCGACAGGCCGTAGAGAGCGGCGACCCCGTAGATGATCCACATGTCGCCCGCGTCCCGGACCGCGAAGAGCGGCGTGAGCAGCAGCGCCATCGCCAGGTTGGTGGCCACGAAAAACGGGCGCCGGGGGTACCGGTCGACGAACCAACCGACCAGCGGCGCGAGCGTTCTCGGCGCGAGGATCACGAAAATGGTGGCACCGGCGAGCCCATCCGATCCGGTCAGGTCCTTCACCCAGATGGCGAGCGCCAGCAGCAGAATCGACTCGGCGGTCATGCTGGCCAGCAGTCCACCGAAGAGCAGGCGGAAGTCCGGGCGACTCAGGACGGTGCGCATTTATCCCTCCGGGGGTGGCGCGACGCGGGGCGGCAGACGCCCGTGGCGGATCCGGCGACGCAGGTCACGGCGGCTCCCGTCCGGGCATCAGTACGCGTTTTCTGATGACACGCCCTCCGCCGGTACCTCCGGCGCCGGTCGCGACGTCCATACTGACCGTGGGGGGCGAATTCATACAGTTACCGTCGCGTCGCCGGCGGTCGACGAAAAGAGGAGACGGTGCCTCCTGCCGTACCCAGCCCGATCCGGCGCCGAGGCCGGCTCGGCAATGAACTGCGCCAGTTGCGCGAGGCCGCCGGCCTTACCGGGGACCAGGTCATCGAACAGATCGGCTGGGCCTCCGCATCCAAACTGTCCCGACTGGAGAACGGCCGCAGCCGGCCCGATCCACAGGACGTCCAGACCCTGCTTGACCTGTACGGTGCCGGCGAAGCAGTGCAGAAGAAGTTGCTCGACATCACCCACCAGGCCGGCGACATGCGCGGCTGGCTCAAGAAGTTCCCGGCGATGACCCAGCAGCAACGCGGCTTCGCCGAACTGGAGGCGGGCTGCGCCGAGATCTCCGAGTACAGCCCGGTGCTGGTGCCGGGGCTGTTGCAGACCACCGGGTACGCCCGGCTACGGCTCTCCTCGGCGCAACGGGTCGACCAGGAGGCCGGCGACCCGCAGACCGGTGAGGACGTCGAGGCTGAGATCGCGGCCCGGCTGGCCCGGCAGGAGCTGCTCACCCAGGACACCGACCCACCTCGTTACACGGCAGTGCTGGAGGAGGCGGCGCTCGGCCATCGGGCCGGCCCGCCCGAGGTGCTCCGAGAGCAGTTGGCACAGCTGCGCGAGCTGGCCACCCTGCCGAACGTCACGCTGCACGTGCTCCTCCGGGAGACCCCGGTCGACCGGTGGTACCTTCCGCCGACCGCGTTCTCGCTCTACCGGTTCGCCGACCCCCTCGATCCGGAGACGCTGGCCATCGAAGGTGGATTCACCGACGTCATGTCGACCGAGATAATCGCCCTAAATCGCTATAAAGTGGTGTTCGAGTGGCTACGCACGGCGGCACTCTCCGACACGGACACCTACCAATGGCTGACGCAGTCGCTGGGACGGCTGTCCGGGGCGGCGACCCCGTCCACCCTGGCCAGTGGCTCGGCAACGGCGCCGGCCCAGCGTCGCGGATCCTCCGGGCGCCTGACGGAGCGGTGACCCGCGGAAAACCGCCGTCGGGACGTGCGGTGCCACTCGTTTTATCGGTTCACCACAGGAGCGCAACGATGAACGAGATCCGCAACACGCCGTCCGTCCTGGCTCAACTCGCGGACGCGCCATGGCGTACCAGCACGCGCAGCCAGACCTCCAACTGTGTCGAGGTCGCGCCGCTGCGTACCGGCTCTGCCGCAGTGGCCCTGCGTGACAGCAAGGACCGGGGCGGCCCGGTGCTGCTGTTCGACCGGGCCGGCTGGCAGGGCTTCATCTCCGGCACCAAGGCCGGGGAGTTCGACCTCACGTAGGGCCGTGCGATAGCGCGGGGCCGCCGGTACCCACCGGCGGCCCCGTCGTCGTTCCGAGCCGACAACGCCGCTGAGCAGGGGTCGGATGATCGGACGGGGCCGTAGGGCCGATAGGCGCGTTTCACTTGCTGGGACGCGGGCCGGGCGTACGATGACGGGGTAGTGACGTGGAACTTCCACGGATTCCACCCGTCGCGCACATCCGGAGACCCAGATGCGGTTCCTGATCGTTCGCACCGCCATTCGCGCCGCCGCCGACACCGACATCACGGCTGCCTGGGCCGGCGGTCGCCGGCTGCGGGACGAGACCACCCGACCCGAGCTGCGTCGCCAGGTCGTCCACGCCGAAGACCGCGACGCCGCCCTCCTGCTCGCCCGGGCGCTCGCCACGGTCGGTGCCGTACGCTCCGGCAAGCAGCGGGTCAAGGTGCTGCCGCTAGATGACCCGGGGGACTTCCGTGCCCGCCCGGGCTCGCCCGGCACCTGACCCAATCCGCGTCCGTCGTGGTCGACCGGCTCCCCCGCCGTGTTCCTCACCCAGCCGACCACGACGGCCCGTGTCCCCGGCCCGTGTCCGCCGCGGCAACGACGGTCACGGGCCGGGGCCGCACCCACACGACGCCCCGCCACACGTGCACGCCGCCCCGCCGCACGCCCCGCCGCCGCCCGGCCGCACGCCGCCCCGCGCCGCGCCGCCCCGCGCCGCCCCGCGCCGCCCCGCCCCGCGCCGCCCCGAGCCGCGCCGCCCCGCCCCGCGCCGCCGCAGGCTTGTTAAAAGGGGCCCCCTGCTATACACGAGGCGTTAAAAGGGGGCCCTTCCTTACACCTCAGCAGTGTCCGTCGAGCCAGCGGTGGATCAGGAACAACGCGATCGACGACGACGGAGGCAGCTGCAGTTGGGCACCCCCCACGTCGACCGTCCGCCCGGCCAGCGCCGCACCGATCTCCTGTCGGGAGAACCAGCGGGCCTGGGCGATCTCGACGGGATCGATCCGAAGCGGGTGCGCCGGATCGGCCGTGGCCAGGAAGCCGAGCATCAGCGTGCCGGGGAACGGCCACGCCTGGCTGCCCACATACGTGATGCCGGAGACCGGCAGGCCCACCTCCTCGCGTACCTCCCGCAGCACCGTCACCTCGACCGACTCGCCCGGTTCCACGTAGCCGGCCAGGCAGGAGAAGCGGAGCTGCCCCGCGGCGTTGGGCCAGGTCGCGTTGTTGCCCAGCAGGCACCGCCCGTCCAGCCCGTCGACCCCGTCGTGCACGAGCACGATCATCGCCGGGTCGGTTCGCGGCCACACCCGCTCACCCTGGGCGTCCACCCGGGACCACCCGGCCTCGGCTGCCCGGGTCGGCGCGCCGGTGATCGGGTGGTAGAGATGCCGCAGATGCCAGTTGGTCAGCGCCAGCGCCGTGGTGAACAGCCCCGCGTCCCGGTCGCTGAGCAGGTGCCCGACGTGTCGCAGGTGCGCCGCTCGGGTGCCCGGCACCACCGCCAGCGCCGCGTGCACACAGAACACCGGCACCCCGTCCGGCTCGACGCCGAGGAACATCGCCTCGGTGGCGAGCGCCGGCGGCAGATCGTCCGCGTCCGCGATGACCAACGCCGGCACCGGAGTGTCCGTACGCACCAGGGCCTGCCCGCCGGACTCGACGTCCAGCACCAGCACCCGGGCGCCGGCCCACGCCTGCGCCAGCCACTGCGGATCGGTACGTCGGTGCGCCGCCCGATCCAGCGTGGAGCGGGCCAGCGGCGGGACCGCTTCCCCACGCGCGTCGGCGAGCTGCCCGGTGCCATCCGGCCCGGCGTGCGGCCTCATGACGGCACCGGCACGGTCTCGATCGGGGTCAGGGCGGCCAGCGACGACGCGATCCGCTCGGCGTCGCCGAGCACCACGGTGACCGCCCGCGCCGGGGCGAGATACCGGGCTGCCGCCTCGGCCACGTCGTCGGCGCTCGCCCCGGCCAGTCGGGCCGCGTACTCGGGCAGGAAATCCAGCCGCAGTCCGTTGCCGGCGTACGCGCTGACCAGCGATGCCAACCCCGCCTGGGTGGAGACCCCGAGCTGAAGCGTGCCGAGGGCGTACTGCCGGGCCTGTTCCAACTCCTCAGGGTTGGGTGGCACGGTGGCCAGCCGGCCCAGCTCATAGCTGGTCTCCAGCAGCGCCGGGGCGGTCACCTCGGTGGCCACCTCCGCGGCGGCCACCAGCAGCGAGCCGGCCACCGAGTGCTCCACCAGCGAGTGCGGCCCGTACGTGTAGCCCTTGTCCTCGCGGATGTTCTCCACCCACCGGGAGGAGAAGTACCCGCCGAAGATCAGGTTGGCCAGTTGCAGCGCGGCGAGGTCGGGGTGGGTGCGCGGCACCGCCGGCAACGCCAACCGCAGCGAGGACTGCACCGACCCGGGCCGGTCGACCAGCAGCAGCGGGCCGGGCACCAGCGGCGGGGCGGGCGGCAGGTCGCCGCGGTGCCCGTCGCCCTGCCAGCCGCCGAGGGCCTTCTCGGCCACGTCCAGCGCCCGCTCCGGCCGAACGTCGCCGACCAGCGCGAGCACCGCACCCGCCGGGTGCACCCGCTGGGCGTGCAGCGTACGCAGCCCGGCCGGCCGGACCGCGCGGACCTGCTCGGGGTCCGGCGTCTGCACCGCGTACGGGTGCCGACCGTAGATCCGCTTGAGCAGGGCGGTACGGGCCAGGTGGGCGGGCTGGCTCCGGGCAACCTGGATCCCGTCGATCAACCGGTCCCGCTCGACCCCCACCCACTCGGCCGGGTAGCTGGCGCCGGTGAGCACCTCGGCGAGGATCTCCAGCATCCGATCCAGCCCGGTGGCCAGACCGGTGCCGGAGAGCATCAACCGGTCCGGGTCCAGCCCGACGGAGAGCCCCCCGCCGATCTTCTGCAACTCGGCGGCGATCTGCACGCTGCTCATCGTCTCCGTGCCGGAGAGCATGGTCTGCGCGAGCATCTGCCCACGGGCCAGATGAGCCCGACCGAAGGGAATCCACAGCCGCACCTCGACCAGCGGCACCGCCGGGCGGCGTACCGCGATCACGGTGAGCCCGTTGTCGAGTGTGCGCTCGGCCTGCTGGGGCAGCTTGAGCCGGCGGGTCGGGCCGAGCGGCGGCAGCGGTCGCGCGCTCACCGGGCCGTCTTTCGTTCGCGACTGCGGGGCTCGCAAACCCGGCTCACTCCTCGCGCTCACCGAGCCATACCTTTCGTTCGCGACTGCGGGGCTCGCAAACCCGGCTCACTCCTCGCGCTCACCGGGCACCTCCGGGGATGACCTCGACGGACGCGCGGCACTCGGGTCGTAGCGCGGCTGCGGCGGCCCGGACCTGTTCGTCGGTGACCTCGCCGACCAGCCGGGGCAGCTCGCCCAGCAATTCCGGTTCGCCGCGTTGCTGCTCCAGCACCGCCATCCGCAATGCGCGGCCGAGCACCGCGTCGGTTTCGCGCAGCAGGTGGGTGGCCATCCGGGCCTGGGTGCGGGCCAGCTCGCCATCGCCGAGCCCGTCGGTGGCGAGCCGGTCCAGCTCCTCGTCGACGGTACGCAGCACCTTGTCGACGTCGCCGCCGGGCGGCAGATGGGACTGGAGCAACAGGGCCGTGGGGTCGCGTACGTCGAACGGATCCCCCATGAAACCGAGGTAGCCACCCACGCTGGTCACCGCGCGGTCCCGGTGCACCAGCCGCTCGACCAGCCGGGACGCGTCGCCGTCGGTGAGCACCTCGGCCAGCACCACGTACGGCAGGTAGGCGGCGAAGTCGCCGATCGGGTCGGGCACCCGCCACGCCGACGCCACCGCCGGCAGCGGAGCAAGCTTGTCGGTGTACGCGGAGCGTCGCTCGGCGGTCAGCTGCGGCTCGGCGAAGTCCGGCCGGGCCGGCGCCGGCCGGGCCGGTACATCACCGAAGTGCCGCTCGATCAGTTCGGTCGCCTCGGCGGTGTCGATGTCGCCGCTGACCGAGAGCACGGCATTGCCGCTGGCGTAGTAGCGCCGGAAGAAGTCGGCGGCGTCGGCGACGGTGGCCGACTCCAGGTCGTCGAAGGAGCCGTAGCCGTCGTGCGCGTTGGGAAAGGTGTCGAACATGACCGGCGGCAGGGCCAGCCAGGGGAACCCGCCGTACGGCCGGTTGAGCACGTTGACCCGGATCTCTTCCTTGACCACGTCGACCTGGTTACGCAGGTTCTCCTCGGTCAGCCGGGGACCACGCATCCGGTCGGCCTCGAGGAACAGCGCCCGCTCCAGCGCGTTGCTCGGCAGGGTCTCGAAGTAGTCGGTGTAGTCCAGGTGGGTGGAGCCGTTGAAGGTGCCGCCCGCGCCCTGCACGTGCCGGAAGTGGGCGAGCTTTTCCAGGTTTTCCGAGCCCTGGAACATGAGGTGCTCGAAGAGGTGGGCGAAGCCGCTGCGGCCCTCGGGCTCGGAGCGGATGCCTACGTCGTAGACCACCGCCACCCCGATGACCGGGGCACTGCGGTCGGGGGCGAGGACCACCCGCAGTCCGTTGTCGAGGGTGAACCGCTCGACCGGATACCTCGTCGCTGGGATCTTCGCTCTGCGCGTCGGCACGGATCCGACCCTAACCTGTCGGCGCGTCCCAAGCGCCATCCTGCCGCCACCCCGCCCCTCCCACATCCGGCCCACGGGTGCGCGGAAGGCCGTTGCTTTCAGGCCGAACTCCGGTCGGGCGGAGTGGGTGGGGTGTGTAGCTCCACCAGCCCGGACGGGGCGGCCCCGCCCGGGGTTACGGGCCAGGGCGTGAACGCCGCCACTGTGGCGAGCAGCACCCCGAGGATCGCCACCGCGACCACCAGGAGCAGTTCGCGTACCCCCGTGGAACCCACCATGGTCGTCCCTTTCCGCACCGAGCCGAATCCCCCGGATCGAGCGTGGCCCGGCCGGGTTGCTGGCGGCAGTCGCCCACCCGACCGTCCAATGGCTGATTGCCGACTCAGGGTTGCGAGCGCGGCTGACCGCGGTGCGAACGGCCGGACCACCGCAGACGAGACCTGCCCGCCGCGATGACCCGACCGTCGCTGACGACCTGCGAGATCAGAGCGGGCGGATGTTCTCCGCCTGCGGGCCCTTCTGGCCCTGGACGACCTCGAACTCCACCCGCTGGTTCTCGTCCAGGCTGCGGTAGCCGGAGCTCTGGATCGCCGAGAAGTGGGCGAAGACGTCGGCGCCGCCGCCGTCCGGGGTGATGAAGCCGAAGCCCTTGTCAGCGTTGAACCACTTGACGGTGCCAATAGCCATGCTTGTTTCGTCTCCTTGACGGAACGTCGAACCCGCACCTGCTGCGGGATCGGAGAGAGGAATGCTCCGTGCGGACATGCCCGGAACATTTGTCGCTTCTGGTCGCCCCGCCCGGAGAACTCCGGACACAACAAAGTGCGCCTGGGTCTCGTATCCACCAGGCGCATACAGAGCTGGTAACCAAAACTGCAACGCGGGAACCCTACCACGGGTCCGGCCCAGGCGCGGTAGGTTCAGGGCAACTCCGGCACCGAGGTGATCAACGCGGCGAGCCCGTCAGCGTCGAGCAGGTCCGCCGGACGGACGGTCACGCCGTCCCGTACGTAGTGGAAGGCGGCGCCGACCCGGTCGACCGGTACGCCGGCCAGCTCCGCCCAGGCCAGCCGGTAGACCGCCAACTGCACGGCGGCCACCTCGGCGGCTGACCCGGACGGGCGGGCACCGGTCTTCCAGTCGACCACGTCGAAGCGGCCGCCGGGCCGACGGAACACCGCGTCCATCCGGCCGCGTACCACCACACCGCCGATCACGGTGGCGAACGGCACCTCCACCTCGACCGGCATCCGGTCGGCCCACTCACTGGACAGGAAACGCTGCTGAAGCTCGGCCAGCGCCTCGTCCGGTGCGGCATCGGCGTCCGCCGCGCCGGGCAGCTCGTCGGTGTCGAGCAGCCGGTCCGCGCCGAACCGCTGCTCCAGCCAGGCGTGAAAAGCGGTGCCCCGGCGGGCGTACGGGTTCGGCTCGACCGGCAGTGGTCGGCGCAGCGTACGGGCCAGCGCCACCGGGTCCCGGCGCAACGCGACCAGCTGTGTCACCGACAGGTGCTCGGGCAGCGCCACATCGATCGGGCCGGAAAGTCGACTCAGCTCCGCCCGCTCGGTCAGCAGCAGGTCTGTTTCCCGCCGCCATCTGGCGATCTCCGGATCCGCCGCCGCCTCGTCCGACCGGGCGGCCCTGTCGCCCTCGGTGAGGCTACGCCGCACCAGCGCCGCCGCCTCGGTCAGCAGCGGACGGCGCACACCGAGCGGGTCGGCCGGCCATTCGGCGCGCAACACCACCTCGGTGGTCGGGTTCACCGCGTCCGGCGTCGGCTCCGGCGCCCACTCGTCGATCAGGTGACCGGTGCCGCCGGCCAGGCACGCGTCGTGTACCTCACGCAGCAGTGCCGACGGTCCGCGCGGTCGCTTGGTGCCCTCCCCCCACCAGTGACCAGAGCAGAGCAGCAGTCGGCGCGGGCGGGTGACCGCCACGTACGCCAGCCGGCGCTCCTCCCGCTCGTCGTGGGCTCGCCAGGCGTCGGTGAAGTCCGCCACGGCCCGGGCCACCGCGCGCTGGTCGGCGGCCTCGGCCAGGGCCAGATCGGGCAGGCCGTCGACGTCACCACGCAACGGAAAGGGCAGCACCCCCAGCCCGCCGAGCCAGTGATCCGAGTTGCGCACCGGCCCCGGCCACACTCCCCGGCTCAACCCGGCCACCGCGACCACGTCCCACTCCAGCCCCTTGGCAGCGTGCGCGGTGAGGATCTGCACCGCCCCCTCGACCACCTCCACCTCCCCCGGGGCCAGGCCGCGCTCCTCGTCCTCGGCAGCGGCGAGGTAGGCCAGGAAACCGGCGAGCGTGGCACCCGGGCTCTCCCCGCTGAACCGGGCCGCCACGTCGCCCAGCGCGTCCAGGTGTCCCCGGGCCAGGCCGGCGTCGCCGGCGCCGCCCCCGCCGGACCGCACCGCCACCTCCACGTCCAGGCCGGTGGTCCGCTCGATGTCCGCGATCAGGTCCGGCAGGGACTGGTCCAGCCGGTAGCGGAGCAGGCCCAGTTCCCGGGCGTACGCGCGCAACCGCGCGTACCCCTCGGCCGAGTACGCCTGCGCCGGCCCGAGATCGGCCAGCGCCTCGACCAGGGTCGCCTCGTCGAGGCGGTCCGGGACGATCTCCGGGGGGTCGTCGTCGGCGAGCTGCCGGCGGGCGGCGGCGATGGCCCTGGCCCGTCGGTGCAGGGCGACCAGGTCGCGTGGCCCGATCCGCCACCGGGCACCGGTCAGCAGGCGCAGCAGCGCGGCGCCGTCGGTCGGGTCGGCCAGCACCCGCAGCGTGCACACCACGTCGCGTACCTCGGGGGTGTCCAGCAGGCCCCCCAGCCCGACCACCTCGACCGGCAGGCCGCGTTCGCGCAGCGCGGCGGCGATCGCCGGGATCTGACTGCGCAGCCGGACCAGCACCGCCGTGGTCGGGCGCCGGGTGACCGGGATCTGCTCGGGCAACGCGCCGGGCATCGCGGCCGCGCCTCGCCAGGCGGCGAGCAGGCTGTCGGCGATCCAGTCGGCCTCGTCGGCGTATGTGGACAGCAGCGCACAGTGCACGGTGCCGGCGGCGGCGCCACCCGGGCTGCGGTGGGCGATGGGTTCGTCGACGCTGAGCGCGGCGTGCAGTTCCGGCACCCGGGCACCGGCGGCACGCAACGGGGTGGACAGGGCGTTCGCCACCGCGAGAATCTCCGGGCGGTTGCGCCAACTGGTGGTCAGCCCGAGCACCGGGGCCGGGCTGCCGTCGGCCCGGGCGAACTCGGTCGGAAAGCGGTCCAGGGTGCCGGCGCTGGCGCCCCGCCAGCCGTAGATGGACTGGCACGGGTCACCCACGGCGGTCACCGGGTGCCCGCCGCCGAACAGCGCGCCGAGCAGCACCACCTGGGCATGGCTGGTGTCCTGGTACTCGTCGAGCAGCACCACCCGGTAGCGGCTTCGCTCGATCTCGCCGACCCCCGGGTGGTCCCGGGCCACCCGGGCGGCCCGGGCGAGCTGGTCGGCGAAGTCCATCGCCTCGAAGTCGTCCTTGCGCCGGGCGTATGCGCGCACCAGCGGCAGCAGCTTCAACCGGGTCTGTTGCAGTGCGAGGGCCTTGCGCACGTCGGCGTAGACGCGCCCCGGGCGGGACTGCACGTCGGCGAAGAAGCGGCCGGTCCACGCGGCGAGGGCGTCCGGGTCGACCAGGTGCTCGTCCAGCTCGCCGGCGAGCGCCAACACGGCGTCGGTGATGCTGCTCGGCATCCGGTCCACCCCGGACATGTCCCCGTCGTAGTTGCGCACGATCAGGTCGACCAGCTGCCAGCGGGACGCCTCGGTGAGCAGCCGGGTGGTGGGTTCGTAACCGGCGCGCAGGCCGTGCTCGGTGACGATCCGACCGGCGTACGAGTGGTAGGTGGCCACCGTCGGTTCCCCGGCCAACGGGTCGTCGAGCGGGTCGCGCCCGCGCCGGCCCAGTCGACGGATCAGCTGGTCGAGCCGGGTACGCACCCGGTGCGCCAGCTCGCCGGCGGCCTTGCGGGTGAAGGTGAGGCCGAGGACCTGTTCCGGCCGGACGTACGAGTTGGCGACCAGCCAGACCACCCGGGCCGCCATCGTCTCGGTCTTGCCCGAGCCGGCGCCCGCGACCACCAGCAGCGGCTCCACGGGCGCCGCGATGATCGCCGCCTGTTCCCGGGTGGGTGCCGGCAGACGCAGCAGCCTGGCCAGCTCCACCGGGGTGTATCGGGGGCCGGCGTCGGCCGCCCGGGGCGCCGGGGTGGCGGGGTTGAACAGGGCGGGCTGGGAGGGCACGCTCACTCCTCGCGCTCCGGCCGCCGGACGGTCGGCGGCTCGACCACCTGCCGCCCCTGCCCGGACACCGGGCAGCTGGTGCGCACCGGGCACACCCGGCACTTCGAGTTGGCGACCGCGGCGAAGGTGGCGGCGGCCATCGTATCGGCGGTGCGCCGGACCAGCGCGGTGGCCCAGCCGGCCTCCGGCCCGTCGGTGGCCGGTGGCTGGGCCTGCTCCCGGGCGTCGCGGGCACCGGTGCCGAGTTGCACCAGGGCCGCTCCGCCGGGCTCGTCGCCGAACTCGGCGAAGGCACCCGCCTCCACCGCCGCCTGGTACCCGCCGAGTTGTGGATGCTCGGCCACCTCACGTGCGGTGACGGCAGTGGACTTGCCGGTCTTGAGGTCCACCACCACCAGCCGGCCGTCCGCGTCCACCTCCAACCGGTCCACCCGGCCAACCAGCTCGATCGGCCGGCTCGGGTCGTCCAGGCGTACCGCGAACTCGTGCTCGATGGCGAGCAGCCGGCGCGGGTTGGCGGCCAGCCAGCGCAGCAGCTTGTCGACCATCTCCTCGGCGCGGGCCCGCTCCGGGCCGACCATCCACCGCGCGGCCAGTTCGATCGCGTCGAACCGGGCGGCGACGTAGTCCAGCAACTCGCTCCGGTCGGCGCTGGCGTCCTCGGCCAGCATCGCCGCCGCGTGCACCAGGTTGCCGACACTCTGTGCGGTGCTGGCCGGAGCGCTCCCGCCGTGCCGTTCCAGCAGCCAGCGCAGGCTGCACCGCAGCGCGCTCTCCATCGCCGACGGAGTGACCCGGACCGGCTCTCCCTCGTCCACCAGCGGCCGGTCGTCCGACAGCGGGCGCAGTCCCCACCAGTCGTCGGGGTGCGCGCCGGAGACCCCGGCAGCGGCCAGCCGGGCCAGTTCGGCCGCCGCCGCCCGCCGCCGGACGACCGGGACCGCCGGGTCAGCGACCGCGGTACGCAACTCCGCCACCAGCGCGGGCAGGGTGAGCGCGCGGGGCGGGCGGCTGACCGGCAGTGCTCGCGGGGCATCCGGTTCGGACCCGCCCGGTGGGTCGCCGTCGCCGGGGCCGGGCGGGTCGGTGGGACCGATCTCGTGGAGGAAGCGGCTGGGCTGCTCCTCGTGGTCGTCGCCACCCACCGCCGCGGAAGCGACTGCGCTGACCAGCAGCCGGCGTCGGGCCCGGGTAACCGCGACGTGGAACAGCCTCCGCTCCTCGTCGAGCAGGGCGGAGGTCTGCCCGACCAGGGTGGCCGCCCCACCGGCCCCGTCCGACCGGCCGGCCAGCACGTCCACCAGGCGTTCGGAGCCGAGCAGGCTGCCGCGCAGTCGCAGGTCGGGCCAGACTCCCTCCTGCACTCCGGCGACGGCCACCAGGTCCCACTCGAGGCCCTTGGCGGCGTGCGCGGTGAGCAGCCGGACGGCGTCGCCCCGGTCGGCGGTCGGGGCCAGGGTGTCGGCCGGCAGCTCCTGGCCGAGCACGTGGTCGAGGAAGACTTCGGTACGCGCACCCGGAAGCCGGTCGGTGAAACGGGCGGCGGCGTCGAAGAGAACCAGCACCGCGTCCAGGTCACGGTCGGCCGCCTCGGCCCGGCGGCGCCGGGCGAGGTCACCCTCACCGGCCACGGCGGGGCCCCGGGTCAGCGCGGCGGACCACAGCTCGGCCAGCCCGCTGGCCCGCCACACGGCCCAGAGCACCTCCTCGGCGGTGGCACCGGGTCGGCCGGCCGCCTCGCGGGCCACGGCCAGCAGCCCGGCCACCGTCTGCGCCGGCTCGGCCCAGCGCCGTTGCACGCCGGCCAGTTCGGCCGGGTCGCGCAGTGCCTCGACGATCAGCTCGCCGGAGGGCCGGCGATCGCCGGTGGCCAGGGCGATGGCGCGCAGGCCCTGCCGTAGCCGCCGCTCGGCCAGCGGGTCGGCACCGCCGAAGGGCGAGTGCAGCAGGGCGACGGCGGCCTCCTCGTCGAGCCGCTCCGGCTCCAGCGCGCAACGCAGCAGGAGCAGCAACGGCGCGACCGCCGGTTGCAGGTGCAGCGGCAGATCCTCGCCGTGCACCACGGTCGGCACGCCGGCCGCGTGCAGGGCCCGGCGCAGCGTGGGCAACTGCCGGCCGGTGGAGCGGACCAGCACCGCCATCCGCCCCCAGGGCATCCCGCCGAGCAGGTGCGCCTCGCGCAGGGCGTGCGCCAGCCAGGCGGCTTCGCTCGTGGCCGAGCGGAAGGTGTGGACCTCCACCTCGCCCGGCGGCGCGTCCGGCAACGGGCGCAACCGGCGGTGCGCCACCGGGCCACGCAGCCGTCGTGCCAGTCGGGCGGCGGCGGCCAGCAGCCGCTCACCAGCGCGGTAGCTGGTGGTCAGCAGCAGCTGCGCGGCCGGCGCACCGGAGGCGGTGCGGAACCGGTGCGGGAAGCTGGTCACGCCGCCGGGATCCGCGCCCCGGAACGCGTACGTGGACGAGTCGGGATCGGCGAACGCGATCAGCGGCAGGCCGCCGCCGGCGACCGTGTCCAGCAGGTCGAGCTGGGCGGGATCGGTGTCGGCAAGTTCGTCGACGTAGACGTACGCCAACCGGCGCCGCTCGGCGGCCAGCAGTTCTGGGTCGTCGCGCAACATCCCGATGGCCGCCCGGACCAGCTCCGCCGGGTCGTACGCGATCGAGCCCCGGTTGGCCACGTCGCGCAACGCCAGCACGGCGACGTACTCCCGGAGGAACCGGGCGGCGGCGGGCCAGTCGGCGCGGCCGAGCTTCTCGCCGAGCCGGGCCAGCTCGACCGGGCCGATCCCGCGCTCGGCCGCACGCATCAACAGGTCGCGCAGCTGGGCGGCGAACGCCCGGGTGCGCAACGCCGGGCGCAGATCCTCGGGCCAGCCGACCGGATCGTCATCCGGCTCCTTGCCGACGACGTCCAGCAGCTCACGGATGATCAGATCCTGTTCCGGGCCGGTGAGCAGGCGCGGCGAGGGCTCTCCCCGCTCGGCGGCGGCCCGCCGCAGCAGCCCGAAGGCGTACGCGGGAAAGGTGCGCACCAGCGGTTCGCGCAACACCCGCTGCCCGTCGGCGGCGATCCGGGCCTCGATCCGGTGCCGCAGGTCGGCTGCTCCCCGCCGGCCGAAGGTGAGCACCAGGATCCGCTCCGGATCCACCCCCTCCGCGATGCGGGTGGCGACCGCCTCGACGAGCGTCCGGGTCTTCCCGGTGCCCGGTCCACCGAGGACCAACAACGGCCCGTCGGTGTGCGCGACCACCTCCGCCTGCCCCGGATCGACCCGGCCGGCGCCGCCCGGCGCGCGGACCTCGACAGCCTCCGCGCGGACCTCGCGAGCCTGCCCGCGGACCTCGTCCGAGGGGCCACCGGTCGACTGGCCGCTCCCCTCGGTCGGCCCGGCGGGCCGACGCACCAACCGGTACGCCTGCATCCCGCCATCCCATCACGGGCCTGCGACACTCCCCGAATCGCCACACCATCCAGCCACCCCAGCTCACACCCCGAACTCCACCAGGTGGCTCCCCCAGCCAGTGGCGAGGCCCCGCTGCCACCCACCGGTCCCCTTCGTCCGCGCTTTGCTCTGCTTCAACCAGCGCACCAGTCGGGACGGATTTTCATTGCGTGGGGTGAAGCAGAGCAAAGGGATCGGGACGAACAGGTGCTGGGCGCGGGGTGGCGGGCCGGGGGTGCAGGATGCGGAGTGCAGCGCGTTCAGGTGAGGTGGGACTCGAGGACGTCGAGGGCGTCCGGGACGGTGTCGACGAGCCGGAGCAGGTCGAAGCCGGCGGGCTTGAGGAAGGTCTGGTCGGCCAGGTCGCGCAGCCAGGCCAGCAGTGGACGGTAGAAGCCGTCAGCGTCCACCAACACCATCGGCTTGTCGTGCAGGGCCAGGGTGGCGGTGGTCCAGACCTCGAAGAGCTCGTCGAGCGTGCCGAGCCCGCCGGGCAGGGTGAGGAAGGCGTCCGACTTCTCGATCATGAGGATTTTCCGGCTGGCCATCGATTCGGTGACCAGCAGTTCGTCGGAGGCGAGGTCGGCCACCTCCAGGTCCACCAGCGCCTGCGGGATCACGCCGATGGTTCGCCCACCCGCCGAACGCGCGCCGTTGGCCATCGCGCCCATCATTCCGACGCAGCCGCCGCCGCTGACCAGCGTGTGCCCGCGACGGGCGATCTCCGCGCCGGTGGCCGCCGCGAGGTCGAGCCAGCGCTGGTCCAGCGTGCGGGAGGAGGCGCAGAACACGCAGATCGCCGGCATCCGCTAGCGCTCCGACTCGTCGGCCGCGGCCCGCTGGTCGGCGGCGGCACGGGCGACGGCCTCCTCGCGTACCGCCTCCTGCTCGGTGCTGAGCGCGGCCTCGGCCTCGACGATGTGCCGCACGGCCGTGGCCACGTCGTCGGTGACGCAGATCAACTCCAGGTCGACCGGCCCGATCTTGCCTTCCGCAACCATGGTTTCGCGCAGCCAGTCGAGCAGCCCCTGCCAGTACTCGGTGCCCATCAGCACCACCGGGAACCGGGTGACCTTGCCGGTCTGCACCAAAGTGAGCGCCTCGAACAGCTCGTCCATGGTGCCGAAGCCACCGGGCAGCACGACGAAGGCCTGGGCGTACTTGACGAACATCGTCTTGCGGGCGAAGAAGTAGCGGAAGTTGATCGCCAGGTCGACCCACTCGTTGATGCCCTGTTCGAAGGGAAGCTCGATGCCGAGCCCGACGGAGAGCCCGCCGGCCTCGCTCGCCCCCCGGTTGGCCGCCTCCATCACACCGGGGCCGCCGCCGGTGATCACCGCATAGCCGGCGCGGGCCAGGGCGGCGCCCACCGCCTCGGCGAGCTGGCACTCGGGGCTGTCCGGCTTGCTCCGGGCGGATCCGAAGACGCTGACCGCCGGTGGCAGGTCGGCGAGGGTGTCGAAACCCTCCACGAACTCGGACAGTATGCGTAGTGCCCGCCAGGCGTCCTTGGTCTTCCAGTCGGCGCGCGCCCGCGAGTCCAACAGCCGTTGGTCAGCGGTGCTGGTGGGGATCGCCTGTCGGCGCAACGTGACGGCACCCCGATGCCGCTCCTGGCCCGGTTCGCGGCGGTTGCTCTGAGTCATGGGAGCAACCGTAGTGGAGCCCGGCCGGAGAGCCCGGTAACACTTGCTGATCTTGTGCAACCAAATCGCCTTGCCGCGCGTCCTACTATTCACATACCGGGTATGCCCCGGCACTCGGGTCGGGGAGGAGACAGCGTGATCACCAACAACGAACGCATCCGGATCCGGCGCCAGATGCAGCGGCGCATCCGTGACGTGGTGGCCGAGCGCCGCCACGCCAGCCTGCTCAAGACCCCGCCCGAGCCGCCCGCCGACCCGCCCCCCGCCAGCGTGCGTTGATCATGAGGTCAGCGGCGGTTTCGGATCGAGAACGCCGCCAACCTTGAGATCGACGGGGCAACGGGGTGGGTGGGTTCAGGTGCGGGAGAGCCAGCGGTGGAGGGTGGCGGCGCCGTCGCGGATCTTGCCGATCTCGACGTGCTCGTCCGGATGGTGGGCGAGGTTGGGGTCGCCGGGGCCGAAGTTCAGCGCGGGAATTCCCATGGCCGCGAACCGGGCCACATCGGTCCAGCCCAGCTTCCCGACCGGGGCGGCACCCACCGCAGCCAGGAATTCCCGCGCAGGTGGGGCCTCCAGTCCGGGCAGGGCACCGGGCGCGGAGTCGGTCACCGTCAACTCGTAGCCCGCGAAGACCTCCCGCAGGTGCGCCTCGGCCTCCGCCGGCGTACGATCCGGCGCGAAACGGTAGTTGACCTCGATCTCGCACCGGTCCGGTATGACGTTGCCCGCCACTCCGCCGTGGATCCGCACCGCGTTCATTCCCTCGCGGTACTCGCATCCGTCGATGGTCACCCGTCGCGCCTGGTAGTCGGTGAGGCGCCGGAGCAGTTCGCCCGCCCTGTGCACCGCGTTGACCCCCTGCCACGATCGGGCCGAGTGAGCCCGGACCCCGGTGCTGACCACCGTGGCCCGCATGGTGCCCTGGCAGCCCGCCTCCACGACCCCGTACGTCGGTTCGAGTAGCAATGCGAAGTCGGCCGCCAGCCACTCCGGGTGCGCCTCGGCCACCAGGTGCAGCCCGTTGTACTTGGACTCGATCTCCTCCGCCTCGTAGAAGAAGTACGTGACGTCGTAGCGGGGATCGGCCAGGGTCGCCGCGAGGTGCAGCGCGAACGCGACCCCGGATTTCATGTCCGAGGTGCCGCAGCCGTACATCAGGTCGCCGCGCATGGTCGACGGGAAGTTGTTGTTCAGCGGCACCGTGTCCAGATGCCCCGCCAGCACCACCCGGGACGTCCGGCCGAGGTCGGTACGCGCCATCACCGTGTTGCCGTGCCGGTAGGTGGTCAGGTGCGGCACCTCCCGCAGAACCTCCTCGACGCAGTCGGCGATGGCCTTCTCGTTGAGAGAAACGGACTCGATGTCGACCAGCGCGCGAGTCAACGCCACCGGATCGGCGAGGACCTCGGGGGTAAGCGGGTTCTCCATGGTCCGCACGGTACCGTCACAACCGGCGACCGCGAGACGCGAGGCCGCGAGCCCTTCGTCGGAGCGCAAGGAGTGAACTCGCGAACCGCGCAGCCGCGAGCAGCAGCCAGCTGCAGCATGGGAACGAGAGGTGAGAAAGTGACGTCCACACAATCCGCGTGGGGCATCGGCCTGGCCACCGTCACCGCCGACGACCAGGTGCTCGACACCTGGTACCCGACCGGCAAGCTGGGCCTGGGCGAGCTGCCGCTGGTCCCCGGCGAGGACGAGGCCGACGTACTGGATCTGCCTCCGGGAGCCATCGGCGAGCGGCCCCTGCCGGGTCTGCGTACCGTCCAGGTGGTCACCGTGATCGGCGCGCTGGACGACCCGATCAAGGACGCCGCCGACGCGTACCTGCGGCTGCACCTGCTCTCTCACCGCCTGGTGCGGCCCAACGAGCTCAACCTCGACGGCATCTTCGGCAAGCTGGCGAACGTGGCCTGGACCTCCGCCGGCCCGTGCCCACCGGAGCGGGTGGACGAGCTGCGCGTGATCGAGCGGGCCGCCGGCCGCCACCTGGCCGTGTACGGGGTGGACAAGTTCCCCCGGATGACCGACTACGTGGTGCCCGCCGGGGTCCGGATCGCCGACGCCGACCGGGTCCGCCTCGGCGCGCACCTGGCCGCCGGCACCACCGTCATGCACGAGGGATTCGTCAACTTCAACGCCGGCACGCTGGGCACCTCGATGGTCGAGGGCCGGATCGTGCAGGGCGTGGTGGTCGGCGACGGCTCGGACATCGGCGGCGGCGCCTCGATCATGGGCACTCTCTCCGGTGGCGGCACCGAGAAGGTACGCATCGGCGAGCGCAGCCTGATCGGGGCGAACGCCGGTGTCGGCATCTCGCTCGGTGACGACTGCGTGGTCGAGGCGGGCTGCTACGTCACCGCCGCCTCGAAGATCACCCTGCCGGACGGCCGGGTGGTCAAGGCCCGCGAGCTGTCCGGCGCCGACGGGCTGCTGTTCTGGCGCAACTCGGTCACCGGCGCGCTGGAGGCCCGGCCCCGCACCGGCCGGGGCATCGAACTCAACGCCGCCCTGCACGCCAACGACTGAGATGTATGTAAGGAAGGGCCCCTTCCTAACGCCTCGCGTATAGGAAGGGGCCCCTTTTAACAACCGGCTCAGCGCAGGCGGTACGCCTGGATGATCCGCTGAGTCACCGTGTTGCCGGCAGTGTCCGTGGCGCTCGCCCGCAGCGACACGTGCCCGGCTGCCCGCGGATGCTGCACGGTGGCCTGCCAGCCGTTACCGCTCTTCTGCACCCGGGCCCGCTGCCACTTCCGGCCACCGTCGTACGAGACCTCCACGGTCAGCGACGCGGTCCTCGCCGCCGGGGCGCCAGGCTGGCGCTCCACCGTCACCGGGATGACGAAGGACCGGCCGGCCGACGCCGAATGCTGTGCGTCCAGCTTCGGCGTGAACCTGATCGCCGAGGCGGGCAGTGGGACGAACTCGTCGCCCCGGACGTGCCGGGAGCGGAACGTCCAGGTAGCGGCGACCTCCGTGCTGAGGTCGGTGAAGCTGCGCTTCGCCGACGTCTCCAGCCGATAGCTGGCCGCCCCCGGGGGCACCTCGAAATCTCCGCCGCCCTGGTACGGAAGCTCGTCGACCAGCTTGCCGTTGCGGTACAGGGCGGTGCGCGCGGTGTCCGTGATCGACCCGCCGGCGTGCCCCTCGGCGTCGCTGTGCAGCGGCAGGTCGACCACGATCAGGTCACCCTGTCGGGTGAGGCCCTGACCGGGCCACTGCCGGGCGGGGAAGGAGGGCCCGTAGGGCGCGCCGTTCCAGGTGTCCCGGTAATGGCGGCCGGGCCGGTATCCCGTCGGCTCCGACATCAGCACGGCCACCGTGTCGAGCCACGGCTCCTCGGTGGGCGTACCGATCCACAGATCGGTGGCGTAGCGCATCTCCCCGGTGTTGTAGTACTCGACCCGCTGCCCTGGCAACGCGACGTGCAGCACGGCCGCCCAGGCGCCCAGGTCGGGTTCGAAGACCGGGTAGGCCGTCCGCTCCGCGAGCGTGCCCGGGGGGCCGGCGCGGAACGTCTGCGTGACGGTGGCCAGGTCGCGGCTGCGGTAGTGCTTCGTCAGCCCGTTGGGCATCCGGCCCTGGACGCGCTCGGCCAGGGCATAGAAGTACGGGCTGTTGGCCACGTCCCGATCGGCGTACTGGGTGTTCAGGATGACGGTGAAGTGATCCGCCAGCGCCGACCGAACCCGCTGACCGACGAGGACGCTGTCGAAGTCGGAGCCGACCGCACCGAAACTGGCGCTACCGCCGTCGTCGATCATGAATACCGCGTCGACGGCGATCATCGCCGGTTTCGCCGACCGGTCCGGCACCGTCATCCGCACCGGCCCCGCCTTGCGCGCGTCGATCGTGATCTCGTCGTCCTCCGTCACCACCAACTCCGGTTGGACGATCAGCGACCAGGCTTCCTCGTCGTCCGCCTCGGCCACGTAGCTGGCCAGCCCGTACCGCCCCTTGGGCACGCGCACCTCGGTGGTGCCCTCCGGGTCGTACGCCATGAAGTCGCTGAAGTCCGTCAGCCCGACCAGGAAGGTGGCGTAGTCGACCGGCACGGCGCCGGCCCGGTCCAGGTGGCGAATGGTCAGCGTGTAACTTTCCACCTCCTTGTGCACGGCCAGCGGGGTGTTCGCCACGGTGTCGCCCGCACGGGCGGCGATCCGGCCGGTGTAGTGGCCGTCCGGGGCATCGACGCTGGTGTCGGCGGTGACGGTGGCCGATGCCGTGCCGCCGGCCGGCACCACGACCCGCTCGGTGCTCAGCGCGAACATGCCCGCCGGTGCCGGCGTCCCGCCGGGGCCGCTGGCCTCGATCGTGAGGTCCACGGTGAGCGGTTCGGACCCCGTGTTGCGCCAGCTCAGCTCCCGGATGACCGGTTCGTCGTCGTCATGGGGCCAGAGCGTCCGGCCGAAGGAGATGCTCGCCGGCTCGCTGATCAGCGACTGGTTGATCGCCCGGGCCACGTCGACCCGGCCGGCCCCCTGCTGGTACGCGGTCAGCTCGGGGTGAGGCTGGGCCGAGGCCATCAGGGTGGCCTTCAGTTGGGCCGCCGTCGCGTCGCCGCGCTGCTGGGCGAGCAACGCCGCCGCTCCGGCGACGTGCGGCGCGGACATCGAGGTGCCGGAGAGCGTGACGTACTGCTCGCCGACCGGTTCGCCGAGCGACGTGCCCTGCCCTCGGGCGGCGACGATGCCCACGCCGGGGGCGGTGATCTCGGGCTTCAGCGCGTCGTCGCCGACCCGGGGACCCTGGCTGGAGAAGTCGGCCAGCTCGTCGTCGCGGTCCACCGCGCCGACGGCCAGCGCCGCGTCCGCGCTGGCCGGCGAGCCGACCGTGCCGGCCCTGCCGCTGTTGCCGGCCGAGATCACGAAGAGCGCCCCGGTCTGCTCGGTCAGCGTGTTGACCGCCTCCTCCAGCGGGTCGACCTGCGGCGTGTCGGCCCCGCCGAGACTGATGTTGATCACGTCGGCCTGCTGGTCGACAGCGGCCCACTGCATCCCGGCCAGGATGGCGGACTCGGTGCAGCCGTACTCCTCGCAGACCTTCCCGGAGAGCAGGGTCGCGTCCGGCGCCACGCCCCGGTAACGGCCGCCGGAGGCGGCACCGCTGCCGGCAATGATCGACGCGACGTGGGTGCCGTGCCCGACGATGTCGCCCGGGTCGGCCTCCTCGGTGAAGTTCCGCGCCTCGGCGACGCGCCCGGTCAGGTCCGGGTGCGCGGCGTCGACGCCGCTGTCCAGCACTGCCACCCGTACGCCCTGGCCGGTGAAACCGGCCTGGTAAGCGGCGGGGGCGCCGATCTGCGGCACACTGTGCTCCAGCGTCAGGTGTCGCCGGCCGTCGAGCCAGATCCGCCCGACACCCTGCGCCGCGTCGACCCGGGCGCCCGCACCGGCGACGGCGGCCCACACCTGACCCGCCTCCTGTTTGTCCGCCGTGGCCGCGACACCGCCGATGGCCGCCAGCTCGCGGGTGACCCGCACCCCGCCGGGCGGGCCGCTACGCCGGGCCGTGCCCGCCTCATAGGTCATGATCAACGGTAGGTTGTCGCGGCGGTCGTCGTCGTAACCGGCGGCGATCAGCCCGGTCACGTCGAACAGCCGCCGGTCGACCCGTCCGTCGCGAATCAGCGGAAGGGCGTCCTGCGGCAGCACCCAGAGGTGGCCCCGCTCCCGCCGGGTCAGGAAGTGGATGTCGGAGCGGCCTTCGGCCGGCCGGATGCTCGCCGCTCCGGAGGCGTTGACGGTGACCCGGTCACCGGTGATCAGGGTGACGGTGGCCGGCTGGCCGCGTTCCGCCGGCCGCGCCTCGGTGAGCTGGGCAGATGACGGTGCGGCCGGTCGGTGCGGCGCGGCTGTGGCGGTGCCCGGTGCCCCGAGCAGCAGGCCCAGCGCGAGTCCGCCGGCGATCAGTTTGCTGTTCCGTAGCAACTGATCCTCCTTCCTGGAGCGTCTCGGTCGATGAGGAAGTCATCGACACCCATCAGATGTGCATACCGAGTATGTAGGCGAGAGTCAAGGAAACGAGAAGGGAACTCCACGCCACCCCGGCCGGCGGCATGATCGGACAGGTGACGTCCACGAGGGCGGCGGCCCGATCATCCTCGCTGGGGTCACCGTGGGTGAGAACACGGTCGTCGGAGCGGGCGCCGCGGCAACCCAGGACCTGCCGGACAACGTGGTAGCGGCGGGCAACCCGCACGCCCGGTACGCGAGATCAACTAAGCCTGCACCTGCACAAATACTGCTTCCGGGGGGTGGCGCTTCACGCCAAAGACGAGCACTCTGGGTAATGGAGTCGTCACCAGGAGGCTTGTCATGGGCGGCCGAATCCTCGAACTGCGCGTACACGGAGTGTCAAACACGCCGCCCGCCGAAGCCCTCGGACTGACACCCGGACCGGGCGGCGAAGCGCCCCAGCCACGGCTGGTCGCTGGCAGTCCGGTCACCGGCTTCTACCGCTCCCCCACGGCCTCGCCATCCGACCCGATCGCCGTCGAGGCGTACAGCTGGGGGCAGTTGACCTCCGGGGCCCGGACCGCACGGGACGTGGAGCGGGCCCTGTGGACGCTGCTGTTGCCGTTCACCCTGGCCAACGTGGCGTTGCACGCCCGCCCCGATATTCCGGCCGACCCGGCCGACGAGCGGTTGGCCAGCCGATCCGGGATCACGGCCTGGCTCATCCGGCTGTTCTGCCTGAGCCTGACCGGCACGCTGGTGCTGGCACTGACCGGGGTCGGGGTCGACCTGATCGGCTGGCAGTGCGTGGACGAGACCTGCCTGAGCCGCGTCCCCGGGCCGTGGGAGTTCCTCGCCGACGCCTGGTGGCAGCAGGGTGGTCGGACGCTCGCCGTCGGTCTGGCCGCGCCGCTCGCCCTGATCGCGGTGCTCGGCCTGGTCGCCTGGCGGACCTATCAGTACGAGGCGGTGATGCCCGCCGACCCGTCGAACGCCTCGGTACGTCAGCCGTTCGCACCGGTCGACGCCGACCGGCCCGTCGGCCAGCCGGATCAGGAGCAGCCACCAGCACCGAAGCCGCCCGCCGGACCGCTCGCCAACCCCCTCGAAGATCCCACGTTCTGGTGGGGTGAGGGGCAACTGCGGCGTGCCGCCGTGCTGCACCTGTGCACCGGCACGGCGGTGGCGGCGGCGGTGCCGTTGGGCACCGTACTGGTGCTGGATCCGCCGCACGATGCGCGCGCGCCGGTCGCCTGGACCAGTGCCGCGACGCTCCTCGCGGTACTGGTGATCACGCTGGTCGCGCTCGGCCGCCCCTTCCTCACCCGGCGCCACGGGGCCACCCCGCTCGGGCCGTGGAGTATCACGGTCATCGTGCTCACCGGGGTCGGGCTGGCCGGCACCCTGCTGCTGCTGATGCTGCCCGACGGTCCCGCCGGCGCCCCACTGGCGGCGTTGCGGCCACCATCGGGGTGCGGCGGGCAGCCATCCCTGCCCGGCTGCCTGGAGGATCGCTCGCTGCCGGGCTTCGACCGGATCCTCGCCTGGCTGGTCACCGGCCAACTGCTGCTGCTCATCGCCATCGGCGCGACCGCCCGCTCCGGGCGCCGCGGCAGCGTGGCACCCGCGATCGCCACGGTGCTGATCGTCCTCGGTGCCGCCTGGTGCCACGGCTGGCTGCCCGCCGCGCCGCCGGCACCGCTTGAGGTGTGGCAGCTCGCCGTACCGTTGCTGGCCCTCGCCACGACCGGCCTGCTGCTGCCGCGGGCCCGGCCCACCGCCGGGGAGCAGCCAGCGCTCGGGCCCCACACCGGCCTGGCCTGGCGCGGTCAGGCCCCCGCCGTGATCGCCGGGTTCGGTTGGCTTCTCTGTCTCGCCTACTGCGCGGGGGCGTTCTACTGGATCACGGACCGGCTGAACAGCGGCGGTGCCGTCGTGGTCGTACCGCCCACGCCGGTGTCCTGGGCAGCGCTCTGCTTCGGCGGCGCGCTGCTGCTGCTCACCCTGGTCGCGCTCCGCGGTTTCGTGCTCTTCCACCAGTTGCGGCACGAGGAGTACGCCGAACTGAAGACCGGCGGATCGCTCACCGCACACGACCTGCGCCGAGGGCGGGACGTCAGCAACCACCGGGCTCTACACCGGCTGGTGGGCGAACACGCGATCCGCCTGATCGGCTGGTACGCCACCGCGATGGCCGTGCTCGCCGCCCTGGCCTGTGTCGCCGTCCTCTCCCCCGCCTGCCCCTACCCGATGTCGGAGACCGGCGCCGCCACCCTGATCAGGCTGGTGACCGACGTGGGTGACGCGCTGCTCGGCTGGCTGCCGGTGGCGATCGCCGCCCTCGGCCTGCTCGTCTTCCGCAACAACACGGTGCGGCGATCGGTCGGGGTGGTCTGGGACGTGGGAACGTTCTGGCCGCGCGCCGCGCACCCGCTCGCCCCACCGAGCTACGCCGAGCGGGCGGTGCCCGAACTGCTCACCCGCACCGCCGGCCTGCTCGCGCTGACCGAGCACGACCCACGTCGAATGGACGGCATCATCCTGTCCGGTCACAGCCAGGGCACGGTGATCTGCACCGCGGTCATCCTGCAACTGCCCGACCGCTGGCGGCGGCGGATCTGGTTCTTCTCCTACGGCTGCCAGCTGACCCGGCTCTACGGCCGGATCTTCCCCGCGTACTTCGGGCCGGACCGGCTGCCGGCACTGACCCGCGCGTTGAGCCGGCCCTCCGGCGAGACCGGGTGGACGAACTTCTGGCGCGACACCGACCCGCTCGGCTGGCCGGTCACCGCGGGGGAACGCGATGTGGCCGTGACCGACCCCGAGGCGCTGCACCCCAGCGACGGCGAGGTCGCCGATCCACCGATCCGCAGCCACGGCGGCTATCCGGAGGCCGCCGAGTTCCAGCGGGAACGGTCCCGGGTCGCCTGGATGCTCCGGCGTACGGTGCCGTCACCCAGGCGGGGGCTCGGCTAGGCGTACCACCAGGTCGGCCCGGTCTGCGGTGTCGGCGACCAGCGCCGCGTTGACCTCGTCGCTGCCCAGAACCCAGGCTTGCGCCTCGGCCGGCGGCCGCCCATGGGCCACGTGCCGGGCGACCAGCCGGCGCCGCCGCAGCTCCGCGTCGATGTCCAGGAACCACGCCTCGTGCAGCAGCGAGCGCACCTCGCCCCAGGGCGAGTCCCGCATCAGCAGGTAGTTGCCCTCGGTCACCACCAGCCGGACCTCCGGCGGCACCTCGATCGCCCCGGCGATCGGCTCCTCCAGGTCCCGGCGGAACTCCGGCGCCCAGACCGAGGTCGGCTCCTTGCGCCGCAGGCGCCGCAGCAGCCAGACGTACCCGTTGGCGTCGAAGGTGTCGCTGGCACCCTTACGCGCGGACCTGCCCAGCCGGCGCAGCTCGGTCTGGGCGAGGTGGAAACCGTCCATCGGCACCAGCCGGGCGGCCGGGCCGACCGCCGCCACCACCTGCTCGGCCAGGGTGGACTTGCCCGCGCCGGGGGCACCGGCGATGCCGAGCAACTGCCGGGAGCCGGCGTCGGCGAGCGCTCGGGCCCGCTCCACCAGCTCCTCGACCGGCAGCACCCGGGCGGCGGGCATCAGGACAGGACCGGACGGCTGATCGCGAACCGGGCGCGTACGGCCGCGTGCACGCCCTGAGGTTGCGGGTCGAGTTCCAGCTCCGGCGCTCCACCGGCCGCGCCGCCACCGGCGTCGAACGCCATCCGCGCCATCATCGGCTGCGCCGTGCCGCCCTCGTCGGCCAGCTCGATCAGGTCGGTGACCTGTGCATCGAGCGCCGCAGCATACTCCCGGGCCCGTCGCAGCGCGTCGGCGAGCGCGGCCTGCCGAGCCTGGCGGTAGGTCGGACTGTCCGGCCGCAGCGACCACCACGGCCCGGCCACCTCGACCTGGTCCTGGTCGGCCAGGCGCAGCATCAGCTCGCCGAGCGCGGTGAAGTCGCTGACCGTCACCGTGGTGACCACCGAACCGTGCCAGGCCACCACCCGTTCGCCGGAACGCCGTGTCTCGGGTCGCACCCGCAGATCGCCGGTCTCCCGGCGGTCGATCGCCGGCTCCGCGGCGTCGAGCAGCACCCGGACCGCAGCGGCCCGCTCGGCCAGCCGGGTCAGCGCGACCTCCCGGTCGCGGTCGCGGGCCAGCACGGTCACCGTGAACCGGGCGATCTCCGGATCGATCTCGCGGTACGCCTCACCGCGCACCGACACCACCGGTCCGTCCACCATGCCCTCACCCTATCGGCGTCCCCCGCATCACGCCCATCGGCGTCCCACGATCAGGTGGGGTGAGGGAGGTGAGCGCTGTAGGAGACGGTGGTGGGGGTGGTTCGGCAGGCGGTCAGGTGGCCGCCGCTGGCGCCGACCTCGCAGAGCCAGGTCATCTCGTCGGCCGGCGCACCGTCCGTGCGGAACGATCGGGTCTGCTCGTCGTACAGCCGTGCTGCGAGGGCCCGGCGAGTGGTGCCGGCCTCGGCGTACCGGGCGCGCAGGGTGGCCCCGTCTCCGGCCCGTAGCGCGGCGGCCAGCTCGTCGAGGTACGCGGTGACCTCGGCCAGCGCGGCCAGCACCTGCTCGCGGTTGCCGGTCAGCATGTTCGCCGTCCGCTGCGGCGGAGTGCCGGCGACCCGGGTCCCGTCGCGGAAGCTGCCGGCGGCCAGCGCGCGGACCGCGTCGCGCAGCGGTGACCGCTCGGCCGCACCGGCCAGCGCCCCGGCGAGCAGGTGCGGCACGTGCGAGGCGAGAGCGACCACGGCATCGTGCCGATCCGCCGCCATCGGCACCACCCGGGCCGCGAAGACCTCGGTGATCACAACAGCGAGCCGGCGGAACGCGGCCAACCCGTCCGGCGCGGGGCAGAGCACCCACGCAGCGCCGTCGAACAGCTCGGGCAGCGCCGCGACCAGGCCGGCCCGGTCGGTGCCGGCCATCGGGTGACCGGGGACGAACCGGCGCGTGAGGCCCTGCGCCGCCGCGTACGCCGCCAACTCCGCCTTGGTGCTGCCGACATCGGTGAGCAGGCACTGGGCACCGGTCGCCGCAGCCACCTCGACCAACGTCGCCGGCAGGGTGGGCAGCGGCCCGCCGAGGAAGACCAGATCCCGCCCGGCCACCGCGTCGATCAGCCGCTCCGCCATCGGTACGCCGGCCGACCGGGCCTGCCGCCGGGTCGCCTCGTCGGGGTCCCAGCCGATCACGTCCGCCCCGGCGGCGTGCAGCCGCAGCAGGATCGACCCGCCGATCAGGCCGGTGCCGACCACCGCCGCCCGCAACGGCGCATCGGGCCCATCCACCATTGGCACCCCTCGGCGTCACTGCTCGGGTACGGGACCGGCCGGCCCCGCGCGAAGCCCGCGCCGAGAATACCGTCCGGGCCCGCGGACACCCGATCCTGGCCGCTGCGTCGCGCCTTCTCCAAAATGACCGGTCCGGACCGGTCGGGGGTTGCCCGGCCAACCCCCACGTCGTACGGTCCCGTGCGCTGCCCGCCGTCGGGGGCGGGCCCTCGACGGGGAAGGACACAACAATGGCCGCGACATACCGGGCACTCGCCTCGGTGGTCATGTTGATCGGTTTCTACGTGGTCGCGCTGCTCCAACTCGTTGCCGTCGGCGCACTCTTCTACCTCATCGCCAGCAAGACCAACGGCCTGGCGGCGAGCAAACTGATGCTGCCGCTGATCGTCGCGCTCGGCGCGGTGGCCGTCGGGCTCTGGCGGCCTGGAACTTCTACATGGGCGCGTACGTGCAGTCTGGCTGGCAGGCCGGGCTCGCCCCGGACGACCTCTTCGGCGCGGTCCGTTTCGCCGGCCCGATGGAGCTGCTGCTGGACAACGCCGCCGTCCGCGCCGGCCGCGCCCGTTGGCAGCTGTCCTGGACCGGCCCTGCCCGGTTCATCGGCACCGACGGCGAGCCGTTGGACCTCGCCGAGATCGCCAAGCTCGCGGTCGACCCGCAGACCCTGGACGAGGCGCTGGCCCGGCTGGCCGAACTCGGCATCGACCCGGCCGTGTCGACCGTGGTGCAGAGCCGCGCCACCGCCGACAACGCCGGCGTGATCGGCGCCATCGGCAACGTGAAGATCGACGACGTGGAGCACGACCTGCTGATCCTCGACCGCGGTCTGATCCTGGTCGGCAACCCGGGCAAGGCCGGCGACGGCGAGAAGCGCCTCACCGCCCTGCTCGAGTCGGCACCGGTGGCGGACCTGGCCGCCAGCCACCGCTTCCTGCCCTATGAGGAGATGGTGTCGGTGAACGTGACGAGGGAAATCCCGCTGCGGGCCGAGCTAATGCTGCACGACGGCAAAATGATCGCCATGAAGGAGTTGTACGGCAGCGTCCTGCTGGAGAAGCGCAGCCGGGACAACCTCCTGGCGGTCTTCGAACGCATCAACGAGAACTGAGGCGGGCGGCGACGGCCGAGATCCGCTCGTCGGATTCGGTCAGCGCCGCCCGAACATGCTGGCGCGCACCGGGGCCGTAGAAGACGCCCGCGGCGACCAGGATGCCTCGCCGAGCCAGCCAGTCGACCGTGTCCCAGCAGTCCTCACCTCGGGTCAGCCAGAGATAGAGACCCGCCTCGGAGTGCTCCACCCTGAAACCGGCACCGGTGAACGCCGCGCGTAGCGTCTCCCGCCGCGTCCGGTAGCGCTCCCGCTGCTCGTCGGCGTGCCGCTCGTCGGTCAGCGCAGCCACCATGGCCGCCTGCACCGGCGTGGGCACGATCATCCCCGCGTGCTTGCGGACCTTGAGCAGTTCGGCCACCAACGCCGGGTCGCCGGCGACGAAACCGGCCCGGTAGCCGGCGAGGTTGGAGCGCTTGGAGAGCGAATGCACCGCGAGCACCGAGTCGTACGAGCCGCCGCAGACCTCCGGCGAGAGCACGGACACCGGCTCGGCGTCCCAGCCCAGCGGCAGGTAACACTCGTCGCTGGCGACCACCGCACCGCGCTCCCGGGCCCAGTCCACCACCTTGCGCAGATGGGTCGCGGGCAGCACCCGGCCGGTCGGGTTGCCCGGCGAGTTGACCCAGACGAGGCGTACCCGGGAGGTCGGGCCGACGGCGGTCAGCGAATCGGCGCGTACGGTGGTGGCACCGGCCAGCCGGACCCCGTCCTCGTACGTCGGATAGGCGATCGACGGCACCACCACGATGTCGCCCGGCCCGATCCCGAGCAGCGTGGGCAGCCAGGCCACCAGTTCCTTGGAGCCGATCGTCGGCAGCACCCCGAACCCGTCGACACCGGCCCCACAGGCCCGGGCCACCCAGGCGGCGATCGCGGCCCGCAACGCCGGGGTGCCAGCGGTCAGCGGGTAACCCGGTGCGTCGGACGCGTCGGCCAGGGCCCGCCGGATCACCTCCGGCACCGGATCGACCGGCGTGCCCATGGAGAGGTTGATCAGCCCGTCCGGATGCGCCGCGGCCAGCGCGGCCGCGGCGTCCAGGGCATCCCAGGTGAACTCGGGCAGGCGCGACGAGACCGGCGCGGGCCGGTTCAGTGGCCCTCGCCGCGCGGCGGCTGCGCGGCGACGAAGGTCGCGTCCTTCTCCACCTTGCCGATCTTCGAGGCACCACCGGGCGAGCCCAGGTCCTCGAAGAACTCGTAGTTGGCGGCGGTGTAGTCCTTCCACTGCTCGGGAACGTCGTCCTCGTAGAAGATCGCCTCGACGGGGCAGACGGGCTCACAGGCACCACAGTCGACGCACTCGTCGGGGTGGATGTAGAGCATCCGGTTGCCCTCGTAAATGCAGTCGACCGGGCACTCCTCGATGCATGCCTTGTCGAGTACATCCACGCACGGCTCGGCGATGATGTAGGTCACCGGTCTTCTCCTCCGCAAGACTCGCCGCGATCACACGCGACGCTAAGAGCCTAGTATCTCGCCGGGGAGGAGGTCGATCGTGCTCCGAGAGCGGGACGTGGGACACCGGGTCGTGGTCCGCCGTGTGGTGGGCCTACGCGCCGGTCGCCCGCTGTATTCCGATGCTCTCGGCGAGTTGGTCGAGCTGACCGAGACCCATCTCACACTGACCACCCGTCAGGGACGGCTGCGCGTACCGCTCGCCGAGGTGCACCGGGCGAAGCGGGTGCCCGCCGACCGGCGGCCGAGCGTCGCCGCCGTCACCGAGCTGGAACTCGCCGCCGACGAGGGGTGGCCGGCGCCCACCCGGGCCCGGCTCGGCGACTGGCTGCTGCGCGCCGCTGACGGCTGGACGGGTCGCGCCAACTCGGCCCTGCCCGTCGGCGACCCGGACCGGCCGCTGCCGTCCGCGCTCGACGCGGTCGAGCGCTGGTACGCCGATCGAGGCCAACCTGCCCTGGTCAACACGCCGCTGCCGCTGGCCGCGCCGGTCGGCGCCGAACTCGACCGGAGAGGCTGGGACAGCCGCCCCACGGTGCTGGTGCAGACCATGCCGCTGGCCGCCCTCATCGCGGCGTCGGGCGGGAGGCCCGATCTCGCGGCGACGCCGGGTGGGTGGCTGGTCGAGCTGGCTGCCGCACCATCGGACGACTGGCTCGCGGTGGCAGCCGGCAGCAAGGGCCGACCGCCGGCCGCCGCCCGGCACGTGCTCACCGCCGTTGACCAGGTCCGCTTCGCCCACGCGTACGACGGAGGCACGCTGGTCGCCGCCGGCCGGGGCACGGTCACCGGGCAGGGCCGCTGGCTGGGGCTGTGGCTGGTCGAGGTGCTCCCCGCCGCCCGCCGGCAGGGACTTGCCACCCGGCTGATCCGGGCGCTCGCCGAGTGGGCCGCCGAGATCGGGGCGACTGACGCGTTCCTCCAGGTGGAACAGCGCAACACGGCCGCCTGTGCGCTCTACCGCAGGTTGGGTTTCACCACCCACCACACCTACCTCACCCGCGTCGCCCCACCTCACTCACCCGGTCCTTGACCCGGCCGAGAAAATTCGTGCAGCTGATCAGGAGGTTAACGGCAGTTAGGGAGAGCGACTGGCAATAGGACGGTGGCCACCTTGGCCGCCCGCGCAGCCACCGGCCGGCCAGCCTGAGCCGCTCTCATCCGGCATCGTCACGCAGGATGCCGCACCTCGTGATCTGCGAACGAGATACCGCAACTCGCGGCCTCAGCGACCCCACACACCCCAACATGCCGCAACTCGCGCCGCTCAGAGGACGAGATACCCCGGCATGCCGCAACTCGCGCCCGCCCGATCGGCCCGAACACCCCGACATCCCGCATCCCGCCCCGCCACCACCCCAGGGACCGGCCTGGACCCCAACCCCGCCACCACCACCTACTGCCGGTCTCTCTTAGCTTGCGTTTTAACCTGTTTGGGGTCGGCGGAGACATGTCCGCCAGCCCCACCCTTACCTTCCTCCTCGCCGTGGCATGTCCTTTTTGCGGGTTTTCTTGCCGGCGGGGTGGGGTGGAGCCGGTACGGAGGTGCGACCTTGAGGCCGGCCTGGGCCGGGTCGGGTGGGTTTCGCCGCGCGGGCGGGAATGTCAACAGCACGGCGGATGCGGCGGAATCCTCGCCGGACCCGTAGCGGGCTGGGTGGTCGGTGTGGCGGTAGGGGTTTCTCCCAAGGGGTGGCGCAGGTCATCGATGTGTTGGCGGGCCAGGCGTAACTGTGCGTATGCGGCGATGATCAGCCATGTCCAACGGTCGGCTTGGGCGGGAGTACGCACCCGGGCGCGGGTCCAGCCCAGGACTTGCTTGAAGAACCGGAAGGTGTGCTCAAGATCGAAGCGGCGTAGATAGGCCCGCCAGAGCCGGTCCAGGTCGAACACGGTGCTCTCGGGTGCGGTCCACCACAACCACAGCGGCGTCGGTGCTCGACCACCGGGTAGGGCCCTGTCGAGCTGAATGCGTCAACGGATCGCGGTGACCGGTCGCCGGTGCAACGCTTCGAAACCCTGAACGATCCTCCGTACGAGACTTCGAAACCCTGATCGGCGGCGGTGGGATGCTTCGCGTCGCTGGGCCGACCTGCCGATCGGTCGACCATGCCTGCGATAGCGTATGCGGTTCAGCTCGACAGCGGCCGAACCCGACCCTACTGAGGTCTAGGCGGTACCCGTGACCGAGGTCTGGGCGAGCGACCGGCAATCGGGCGGATACCCACAGGGCCGGATACCCCGACATGCCGCAACCCGCGCCCGCCCTGGGCACCCCAACACCCCGACATGCCGCAACCCGCGCCGTCCACGCCCCAGGCACAGCAGCCACCACGCCCGGACCCACCACCCCGGGCCCACCTATTGCCGATCTCTCTAGCGGCGGACTATCCGGCGGGGTTTGGTGCCGGCGCGCTCGGCGTAGCGCTTGAGGGCCTGCGAGCGGTGGTCCCGGCCGAGCGTGGTGAGGAGCAGGTAGCCCAGGAACGTGCCGGCAGTGGCCGCGAGCAGGTAGAGCACGACCTGCCAGAAAAAGGTGGCGCTGCCGGAGGCGAACGGGCTCTGGCCGACCAGCAACGGCCCGATCAGCATGGTCAGCAGGAGCGCCACGCCGATCGCGCCGGCCACCTCGACGCCCCACTGGCTCACCGGGTGCCGCTGACCCCAGCTGAAGGCGACCCCACCCAGGATCAGCCCGATCACCACGAACATCCCGAGGGTCACCCGATCGGCGGCCATCTCGTCACCGTCGAAGGCGAACCGGATGATCAGCCGGGCGACCACGTTGACCGCGAACAGCGCGATCGCCAGCACCACGAGCGCGCGCCACCGCTGCCCCATCGCACACCTCCCGCCACATCCCCGCCCGGATGGCGAGGTCTCCTGGCAGGAATATGTACCACTCGTCGCATGGCCTCGTCAGTACCGGCCGGGACCCGGTGGCGGAGCCACGATGGACCGGAACGCCACCACCGCGAAGGTCATAGCGCCGGCCACCACCAGCGTGAGCCCGACCCAGTTGCCGACCAGCAGGACGTCCCCTTCGGCGGTCCGGTCGGCGGCGACCACCATGATCACCACCCACGGCAACGCCGGCAGCGCCACCGCCCAGCGGCGACCGACCGCCTCGACGGCGAACCAGCTCAGCGCGATGTTGGCGACCACGGCCACGAGCACCGCCACCCCGGTCAGATAACCGCCGATCCGCAGCGGGGCGAGCAGCAGCTCCAGGACCGCGGTCACCGCCGCGGCGACGACCGCGACCAGCCCGCCGGCCGTCCGCAACCCGAGGTCGACCCACCGCCGCAGCCGGGCCGGCCGGGGCGGCTGCTGGGCCTGCTCCTGCGGGGCGACCGGCATCGCGGCGGGCAGAGTCACCGCTGGCCGGCCGAGCTGACCGGGATGCGATTTGGCGTATCGGCGGAATCCAGCCCGGCGAAAAGATCCGACTCCCAGCCGTACGGCCCGCTGCCCGGCCCCTTCGTCCCCTTTGCGAGGGTGAAGTACTCCACCCCCATGAACTCGGCGCCGAAGTTGCCGGCGATCGAGTACAGCCAGGAGGTGGCGGGGATCTGGGTGGCGTGCGCACGCATCGCCGCCTCCTTCGCGGCGTGCTGCTCGGTGGCGTCGACGCGCGCCGCGATCTGCTCGTCCGGAGTGCAGAAGGGCAGCTCGGTGGCGTCGGAGATGCCGGCGAAGGGGTTGTCCGAGGACTCCTCGAAGTGCGACATGCCCGCCTCCAGGACGCTGCGCGGCATCGCCGTCCAGTAGACCTTCGCCGGGGCGATCCCCTCGGCCTCGGCCAGCTCGACGGCCCGCATCGTCACCCGGTGCGCCTGGATGTGATCGGGGTGGCCGTAGAAGCCGTTCTCGTCGTAGGTGATCACCACCTGCGGGCGTACCTCTCGGATGACCTCCAGCAGGAAGCCGGCGGCCTCGTCGAGGTCGGCCCGCCAGAACGCGCGGGGATGCCCGTTGGTGGGCAGCCCCATCATGCCGGAGTCGCGGTACCGACCGGCCCCGCCGAGGAAGCGGTGGTCGGTGACGCCCAGCTGCGCGCAGGCCGCGGCCAACTCGGCGATCCGGTACCCGCCGAGCTGATCCGCCTCGGTTGCGGCGAGCCCGGCCAACTCCGGCACGTGGATCTCGCCCTCCTCGCCCAGGGTGCAGGTGACCAGGGTGACGTGGGCACCGGCGGCGGCGTAGTGGGCCATGGTCGAGCCGGTGCCGATGGACTCGTCGTCGGGGTGCGCGTGGACCAGCAGCAGGCGGCGGTCAGGCAGCGTCGTCACGAAGGTCACTCTAACCGGCGGTTTGCGCCTGGCGGCCTCAACGCGTCCGCGCAGGTCGCTCACATTGGGCTCGACGCCCGCTTACGATCTGGCCTGTGGACTTTCCCGAGCTGGCCGCCCGCACCCGTCGGTTCAGCCACGGGGCGCCGCGCGCCGTCTCCGTGGCCGACGACGGCGCTCGGGTGGTCTTTCTGCGTTCCGCCGGACCGGAGGATCCGGCCGACGCACTCTGGCTGTTGGACGTCGCCACCGGCGAGGAGCAGCTGCTCGCCTGCCCGGCCACCCTGCTCGGCGCGGACGCCGACCCCGGCGTGCTCGGTCCCGGGGAACGGGCCCGCCGCGAGCGGCTGCGGCTGAACGCGTCCGGCATCGGCTCGTACGCCCTCGACGGCGCCGGCCGGGTGGCCGTGTTCGCGCTGGCCGGCCGGCTGTTCCGGGCCGACCTGGTGCACGGCGACGTGATCGAGGTGCCCGCCGCCGGGCCGGTGCTCGACCCCCGTCCCGATCCCACCGGTCAGCGACTGGCGTACGTGACGGACGACGCCGAAGGGGTACGCCGCGGCGAGCTGCGGGTGGTGGACGCCGACGGTACCGACACGATCCTGGCCGGCGAGGACTCCGGGGTCATCTGGGGGCTGGCCGAACACATCGCGGCGGAGGAGTTCGGCCGGCACCGCGGGTACTGGTGGGCGCCGGACGGGCGGTCGGTGCTGGCCGCCCGGGTCGACGAGTCCCGGCTGCCCCGCTGGCACCTGCACGACCCGGCGCAGCCGGCCAGCCCGCCGGTCAGCGTCGCGTACCCGGTGGCGGGTGGTCCGAACGCGGAGGTCAGCCTGCACCTGCTCGATCTCGACGGCGGCTGGGTCGACGTGCACTGGGACCGGGAAACCTACCCGTACCTGACCGCCGTGCACTGGGCCGAGGGCGCCCCGCTGATCACCGTGCTGCGCCGGTCGCAGCAGCACGGCCTCGTGCTGGCGGTCGATCCCCGCACCGGCGAGACCCAGGTGCACGCCGAACTGGCCGACCCGCGCTGGGTCGATCCGATTCCGGGTACGCCCGCCCACCTGCCCGACGGGCGGGTGCTGGTCGGCGGTGAACTGGCCCACGACGGGTACGACGCACGGTGCCTCTTCGCCGACGGCACCCTGCTCACCCCACCCTCGCTGTACGTGCGCCGGGTGGTCGGCCGGCTCTCCGCCAGCACCGGCCCGGCCGACCTGCTGGTCGAGGCCAGCGACGGCGAGCCGAGCGAGCAGCACCTGTACCGGGTACGCACCAGCATCGGCGGTGGCGTGGACGCCCGGCGGCTCACCACCGACGCCGGCTGGCACGTCGCCGCAGTCGGTGGGGACGTGCTGGTGGTCGGCAGCGCCTCACTCGACCACGCGGGCACCCGGTGGACGGTGTCCAAGGGCGACCGGGAGGTGGCCACCCTGCGGTCGCTGGCCGCCACCCCGGCGTACTCTCCGCTGCCGCTGCTGGAACGGGTGACCGACCGGCGGCTGCCCTCGGCGGTGCTCTACCCGGACAACCACGTGACCGGCCGGCGGCTGCCGGTGCTGCTGGACGTCTACGGCGGGCCGGGGCACCAGGAGGTGGTTTCCGCACGGTCGGCCTGGCTGGAACGGCAGTGGTGGGCCGACGCCGGCTTCGCCGTGGTGGTGATCGACAACCGGGGCACGCCGGGCGTCGCACCTTCGTACGAGAAGGCCATCCATCGGCGGGTGGCCGACGTGGTTCTGCTCGACCAGGTTGATGCGCTGCACGCGCTCGCCGACAAGCACCCGGACCTGGACCTCGGCCGGGTCGCCGCACGCGGCTGGTCGTTCGGCGGCTGGCTGGCCGGGCTCGCGGTGCTGCGCCACCCGGAGCTGTTCCGCTGCGGGATCGCCGGGGCGCCGGTCACCGACTGGGCGCTGTACGACACCGCGTACACCGAGCGTTATCTGGGTCTGCCGGCCGACGGCGAGGACATTTACGCGCACCACTCGCTGGTGGAACTGGCCGCCGAGCCGGTCACCGACCCGGCGCAGGCCCGGCCGCTGCTGCTGGTGCACGGCATGGTCGACGACAACGTGGTGGCGGCGCACACGCTGCGCCTGTCGGCGGCGTTGGTGGCCACCGGCCGGCCGCACTCGGTGCTGCCGCTGACCGGTGCCACCCACATGGCCGCCGACGGCCTCTCCGAACGCCTCCTCCGCCTGGAGTTGGACTTCCTCCGCACCCACCTTGCGTGAAAGCAAGGAGCAGCAGGTGGTCAAGCGGGGCGGGGCGTTGGAGCTGTGCTCACCGGTCCGCGCCACGATCTGGCCGGAGGATCTCGTCCTCTGACGAATGTCGGGCCGTTCGCTTAGGGTCGGGCCATGGTTGAGCGGCAGCGAGCGAAACCCGGGCAATATGGAGCGCCGGCGTGAGCGAGTTCGATGTGGCCGGCGCTGCGGTGCAGGCGGCGTTGGACGCGGGCGCGCGGTACGCCGATGCCCGGGTGATGCACCGGCGCTACGAGTCGATGTCGGCCCGCAACGGCGACGTCGAGGCACTCACCCAGGACGAGAGTCTCGGGCTGGGCGTACGCGCGCTGGTCGGATCCAGCTGGGGATTCCAGGCCGTACCCGAACTGTCCGAGCGGGCCGCCCGCGACGCCGGCCACCGGGCCGCCCGTATTGCCGCAGCCAGCGGTCTGGTCCCCGGCCCACCGGTCGACCTGATCGGCTCCACGCCGACCACGGGGAGCTGGTCCTCGGCCTGCGAGGTGGACCCACTCGGTGTCTCACTGTCCACCAAGGGCGACCTGCTGGTGGCCGCCACCGGCACGATGACCGAGCACGGCGCCGACCTCGCCGAGGGCCTCTACCAGATCTGGGACACCGCGAAGTGGTTCGTCTCCAGCGAGGGGCACCGCATTGACCAGCGCATCCGCGAGTGCGGCGCCGGCATCTCGGCCACCTCCATCGGCGACGGCGAGACGCAACGGCGATCCTGGCCCAGCCACCGCGGCCAGTACGGCACCACCGGCTGGGAGCTGGTCGACTCGCTCGACCTGACCGCCCACGCCGCGCGCATGGCCGAGGAGTCGCGGGCGCTGCTCACCGCGCCGCTCTGCCCCACCGGCGAGACCGATCTGATCCTCGGCGGCGAGCAGTTGGCGTTACAGATCCACGAGTCGGTCGGGCACGCCATCGAGCTGGACCGCATCCTCGGCTGGGAGGCGGCCTTCGCCGGCACCTCGTGGCTGGATCTCACGCAGCTCGGCTCGCTGCGCTACGGCTCCGACCTGATGAACATCACCATCGACCCGACCATCCCGGGCGCGTTGGGCAGCTTCGGCTACGACGACGAGGGTTCGCCCGCGGTCAAGCGCGACGCGGTCCGCGCCGGGCGGTGGGTGGGCGTGCTGGCCGGGCGGGACTCGGCCGCCGTCGCGGGCCTGGACTACGGCGGCAGCGTACGCGCCGACGGCTGGGCGCGGCTGCCGATGGTGCGGATGACCAACGTCGGCCTGGAGCCCGGCCCGCACACGCTGGAGGAGATCATCGCCGCCACCGACGAGGGGGTGCTGATGGACGTCAACCGCTCCTGGTCCATCGACGACAAACGGTTGAACTTCCAGTTCGGCTGCGAGATCGGGTGGGAGATCCGCAACGGCCGGCGGGGGCGGATGTTGCGTAACCCGACCTACACCGGCATCGGGCCGCTGTTCTGGCGCTCGATGGACATGCTCTCCGACGAGATCGTCTCCTGGGGCACTCCGAACTGCGGCAAGGGCCAGCCCGGCCAGGTCGGGCACACCGGGCACCCGGCCGCGCCGGCCCGGTTCCGCAACGTCCGCGTGGGGGTGCAGGCGTGACCGCCGCCGACGACGCCGAACTGGACGTCGCCGGTCAGGTGGTGGAGCTGGTCACTCGCTTGGCCGGGCCGGGTGCGCAGGCCGAGGTGCTGGTGACCCGGGCCGAGCTGGCGTTGACCCGGTTCGCCAACTCCGCGATCCACCAGAACGTCGCCGAGTCCGGAATGGAGATCCAGCTGCGCGTACACCTGGCCGGGCGTACCGCCGCGGGCAGCGCGCACGGTGCCGTTCCCGGCGGCCTACCCGCGCTGGTGGAGCGGGTCTTGGCGATGGTCCGGTTCGCCCCGACCGACCCGGCCTGGCCCGGTCTCACGCCGCCCGTGCCGGTGGCCGCCTCGCCGGAGTGGGACGCGGCCACCGGGTACGCCGGGCCGGACGAACGGGCCGCTCTGGTCCGGGCGTTCGTCGACGCGGCCGGCGGGCTGGAGACCGCGGGGTACTGCCGCACGGCGCTGCACGCGACCGGCTTCGCGAACTCGGCCGGGCACGCGGCCCAGGGGTACGCGGCCGAGGCGGCGATGGACGGGATAGCCCGGATCGGTGGTGCGGACGGCACGGCCCGGCACTGGGTCGACCGGCTGGCCGATCTCGACGGTGCCGAGTTGGGGCGCCGGGCCGCGACGAAGGCCCGGGCCGCGGCCGACCCGGTGGAGTTGCCGCCCGGGCGGTACCCGGTGGTCCTGGAGCCGGCCGCCGTGGCGGACCTGCTGGAGAACCTGGCCTGGTACGGCTTCAACGGCAAGCGGTACGCCGAGCGGCAGTCGTTCGCCGAGCCCGGCGTGGCCCAGCTCGATCAGGCGGTGACCCTGGTCGACGATCCGTTGGGCGCCTCCGGGTTGCCGTTCGATTTGGAGGGCACACCGGCCCGGGCGCTGACCCTGGTGGATGCGGGCACCACCACCGCCGTGGTGCACGACCGGCGCAGCGCCGCCGAGTCCGGTGCCGAGTCGACCGGTCACGCCTGGGCCGGCAGCGCCACCTTCGGCCCGATCCCGCGCAACCTGCGCCTCGTCCCGTCCGGCACGGCCGGCGCGGCCAGCACCAAGGGCGCAGGCAGCGCGAACGCAACCGGCGGCGGGGCTGGCGCGGTGACCGATGCGGACACCGCTGCCCTGGTTTCCCGGATGGGGCGCGGCCTGCTGGTCAGCGACCTCTGGTACACCCGAGTGCTCGAACCGAAACGCCTGGTGGTCACCGGTCTGACCCGCAACGGCGTCTGGTTGGTGGAGGACGGCCAGGTCACCCGGGCAGTACGCGACCTGCGGTTCACCGAGTCGTACCCGCGGGCGCTCGGGCCCGGCGCGGTGCTGGAGGTGGGCCGGCGTTCGGTCCGAGTGCCGGATCGCTGGGACGGTGCCTGGTGGGAGGCGCCGTCGCTGCGGCTGGCCTCCTGGAACTTCACCGGCGGCGCGTCCGGCTGACCGCTTGTCGATCTTTTTCGTACGCTCACATCACGATATTGACCGTGGGGTTTCCAAAGAGCGGGACACACGGGACACTGCCTTGCGCGGACGGCCCGCCTAGATCGGCGTAACGTGTGTCACTTAGCTGCTCCGGTACGCCCGGCGCGGTCGTTGGTGTGCGCGTGACCCGGCAAGCGGGCGGTGGTTCGCCGGTCCGCATGCCGGCCGGAAGTGTTCCGCCGCCCGTTGAGGGCCCCGTCAGGGAGACGACACGAATGACATCATCGGCAACGAACCCGCGAGGGGTGCGGGCACGCGCCGCCATCGCGGCGAAGACGTTGCGGACGGACCGTTGGTGGTTGGCGCCGCTGGCCACCGTCATCGGGCTCGGCGCGTGGATCACGTACGCGACGGTCCGGGTCTTCATGCACGACCACTACTGGGTCGAGAAGTACCACTACCTCACCCCGTTCTACTCGCCGTGCGTGACCGACCGTTGCATTCCGGAGGCCTCCCACTTCGGGCAGTACCTGCCCGGCTGGTGGATCATCCCGGACGCCGCGTTCACCCTGCCGTTCCTGCTGCTGTTCCGGCTGACCTGCTACTACTACCGCAAGGCGTACTACCGGTCGTTCTGGCTTTCGCCACCGGCCTGCGCGGTGCCCGACGGCCACGCCAGCTACGGCGGTGAGACCCGGTTCCCGCTGATCGTGCAGAACTCGCACCGCTACTTCTTCTACTTCGCGGTGGTCATCTCGCTGATCAACAGCTGGGACGTGGTCCTGGCCTTCCGCAGCCCCGACGGCTTCGGGTTCGGCCTGGGCAACCTGATCCTGCTCGGCAACGTGATCATGCTCTGGGGGTACACCATCTCCTGCCACTCCTGCCGGCACATCATCGGCGGGCGGCTGAAGCACTTCTCCAAACATCCGGTGCGCTACCGGGCCTGGGGCTTCGTCTCCTGGCTGAACGTCCGGCACATGCAGCTCGCCTGGATCACCCTCGGCACGCTGGCGCTGACCGACTTCTACGTCATGTCCGTCGCCGCCGGGTGGATCTCCGACCTGCGGTTCATCAACTAAGGGCCTTCTGACATGACGACCACTACCACTCGCATCGAGCGACACCACTACGACGTCGTCGTTATCGGGGCCGGCGGCGCCGGCCTGCGCGCGGCGATCGAGGCCCGGCTGGCCGGCAAGAAGACCGCCATCATCTCCAAGTCGCTGTTCGGCAAGGCGCACACGGTGATGGCCGAGGGTGGCGCCGCCGCGGCCATGGGGAACGTGAACAGCCGGGACAACTGGCAGGTGCACTTCCGCGACACCATGCGCGGCGGCAAGTTCCTCAACAACTTCCGGATGGCCGAGCTGCACGCCAAGGAGGCCCCGCAGCGGATCTGGGAGCTGGAGACGTACGGCGCGCTGTTCGACCGTACGAAGGACGGCAAGATCTCCCAGCGCAACTTCGGCGGCCACGAGTACCCCCGGCTGGCGCACGTCGGCGACCGGACCGGCCTGGAAATGATCCGCACCCTCCAGCAGAAGATCGTCTCGCTGCAGCAGGAGGACAGGCGCACGCACGGCTCGTACGACGCGCGGATCCGGGTCTTCGACGAGACCACCATCACCGAGCTGATGCTCGATGGTGACCGGATCGCCGGCGCTTTCGGCTACTACCGGGAATCCGGCGAATTCATCCTCTTCGAGGCACCCGCCGTGGTGCTCGCCACCGGCGGTGTCGGACGCTCCTACAAGGTCACCTCGAACTCGTGGGAGTACACCGGGGACGGTCACGCGCTGGCGCTGCGCGCCGGGGCGACCCTGATCAACATGGAGTTCCTCCAGTTCCACCCCACCGGCATGGTCTGGCCGCCCTCGGTCAAGGGCATCCTGGTCACCGAGTCGGTACGCGGCGACGGCGGCATCCTGAAGAACTCCGAGGGCAAGCGGTTCATGTTCGACTACGTCCCCGACGTCTTCCGCAAGCAGTACGCGGAGACCGAGGAGGAGGCGGACCGCTGGTACACCGACCCGGACAACAACCGGCGCCCGCCGGAGCTGCTGCCCCGCGACGAGGTCGCCCGTGCGATCAACAGCGAGGTCAAGGCGGGTCGGGGTACGCCGGCCGGCGGCGTCTACCTGGACATCGCCTCGCGCCTGCCGGCCGAGGAGATCCGCCGTCGCCTGCCGTCGATGCACCACCAGTTCAAGGGGTTGGCCGACGTCGACATCACGAAGGAGCCGATGGAGGTCGGCCCGACCTGCCACTACGTGATGGGTGGCATCGAGGTCGACCCGGACAGCGGCGCCGCGTACGGCTCGGTGCGTGGTCTGTTCGCCGCCGGTGAGGTCACCGGCGGCATGCACGGCTCCAACCGGCTCGGCGGCAACTCCCTGTCCGACCTGCTGGTCTTCGGCAAGCGGGCGGGGGGCCACGCGTCCACCTACGTCGACCAGCTCGCCGCCCGGCCCCGGGTCGCGGTGAGCATGGTGGAGACCGCCGTGGAGACGGCGCTGGCGCCGCTGCAGCGGGACACCGGCGAGAACCCGTACACCCTCCAGCAGGACCTCCAGGCGGTGATGGGGGATCTGGTCGGAATCATCCGGCGGGAAAACGAGCTGGAGGACGCTTTGGGCAGGCTCGCCGAGCTGCGCGAGCGGGTGGCGAAGGTCAGCGCGTCCGGCGGCCGGCGCTACAACCCGGGCTGGCACCTGGCGCTGGACCTGCGCAACATGCTGGTCGTCTCGGAGTGCACCGCCAAGGCGGCGCTGGAACGCCGCGAGTCGCGCGGCGGACACACCCGCGAGGACTACCCCACGATGGATCCGCAGTGGCGACGGATCAACCTGGTCTGCTCGCTGGAGGGCGACACCGTCCGGTTGGACCGCAAGCCGCTGCCGAAGATGCGCACCGAGTTGATCAGCCTGTTCGACCGCGCGGAGCTGGCCAAGTACCTCACCGACGAGGAGCTCGCCGAGTTCGACGCCCTCGCCGCCGCCGACGCCAAGGCCGCCGCTGCTGCCACCGCCGCCGATGCCGCCGGTGCCGGCGCCGCCGAGAAGGAGAATCGCTGATGGGTACGAAGCGCCAGTTCCGGATCTGGCGAGGCGACGCCGACGGTGGCGACCTGCAGGACTACACGGTCGAGGTGAACGAGGGCGAGGTCGTCCTCGACGTGATCCACCGGTTGCAGGCCACCGAGGCGCCCGACCTGGCCTGCCGGTGGAACTGCAAGGCGGGCAAGTGCGGCTCCTGCTCCATGGAGATCAACGGGTTGCCCAAGCTCGGCTGTATGACCCGGATGTCGACGTTCGAGGAGAACGAGACGATCACGGTGACCCCGCTGCGTACCTTCCCGGTCATCCGGGATCTGGTCACCGACGTGTCGTTCAACTACGAGAAGGCGCGGGAGACCCCGGCCTTCGCGCCGCCGGCCGACCTGGCCCCCGGGGACTACCGGATGCAGCAGGTCGACGTGGAACGCTCGCAGGAGTTCCGCAAGTGCATCGAGTGCTTCCTGTGCCAGACCGTCTGTCATGTGATCCGTGACCACGACGAGAACAAATCGGCCTTCGCCGGGCCGCGGTACTTCATCCGCGCCGCCGAGCTGGACATGCACCCGCTGGACACCAAAAGCGACCGCAAGGAGTACGCGCAGTCAGAACAGGGCTTGGGCTTCTGCAACATCACCAAGTGCTGCACCGAGGTTTGCCCCGAGCACATCAAGATCACCGACAACGGGATCATCCCCATGAAGGAACGGGTCGTCGACCGCAGGTACGATCCACTTGTGTGGCTCGGCAGCAAGATCTTCCGGAGGGGTCAGGTGCCTCAGACCTTCGTGACCAGCGAACACTCCCCAGGCGCCGTGCGCTCGCACGCTCCGAGTGGCGGTACCCACTCGCACGCGGGTGGCTCGCACGACGCCAAGTCGGAGACGCAGGCCCAGCAGGGTGTCAACTGGCACCGTGAGGTGCCGAAGCCGACCGCCCCCGCGGTGGACGCGAGCGGCCGGCTCCCCCTGACGGAGCTCACCTTCGACCGCGCCGCAGCCCCCTCCCCCTTCGGCGACGACGTCACCTTCCCCCTCCCTCCCGAACACCTGAACTTCGCCCACCCCCAACAGGACGAAAAGCACTAACCCCCTCCCTCTCCCTCTCCCCCTCTCTGCGTTGATCATGAGGTTAGCGGCGATGTTGATCTCTTAAACTGCCGCTAACCTCATGATCAACCGCCCGGTTGGGCGGGTGGGGGTGGGCTATCCACAGGGGTTGGGGTGGGGGTTATCCACAGGGGCTGCGGTGGGCGGTGGCGGTACGCCAGGCTCCGGGGGTGGTGGATCGACAGGGGCGACTGCGTTGGATTGCGGGGCGGCAGGATGGGCTCGTCTGCCGTGAGCAGGCACTGGAGCACGGCTTCACCCGGCACGAGGTCGACAACCTTGTCGCCTTCGGGCGGTGGCAGTCGCTCGCCCGAGCCGTCTACCTCCCACAGCCCGTCGCGGCGGTGGAGCCGTCCCGGCGCCAGCAGATCCGGGCCGTACTGCTGTCGCTGGGGCCAGCTGCGCATGCTGTCCTCGGCACCGCTGCCGAGCTCCACGACATTGCCGGCCTGCCGTCGTCCGACGAGATCCACGTCGGCCTACCGGGGGCAGCCGCCAAACGGGTGCGGGTCGGGCAACCCAACGTCGTGCTGCACCAACTTGAGCACCCGGCGAAATCGCTGGTCAGTCTGAGCGGATTGCGGCTCACTGACCCCATCTCCACGGTCAGCGACGTCATCCTGCGCGCCGGGCGCTACCCGGCCGTCTGCGTGCTGGACTCGGCATTGAACCGAGGATTGCTGAGCGAAGACGATCTGTCGTCGATCGCGCGCCGGATCAGGCGCCGGCGGGGCGCGGTAGCCGCTCGTGGCTACCTCGCGGAGGCGGATGGGCGGGCCCAGTCTCCGCTGGAGACCCGCGCCAGGCTGCGCTGCGTCGATGGCCGGGTGCCGCCAGACGTGTTGCAGTTGGAGGTACGCGACGACGACGGATACCTGCTCGGCATCGGCGACCTCGGCTGGCGCGCCCCAAGAGTGATCGCGGAGGCGGACGGCCGAGGCGTGCACGGCACCCCGGAGGCGCTCTTCGCCGACCGCCGCCGCCAGAACCGGCTGGTCAACGCCGGTTGGACGGTCCTCCGCTTCACCTGGCAGGACACCCTGGACCCCGCCTACATCCCCTGGATAGTCCGCCAAGCCCTCTCCACCCCCCGCCCCTAACACCCCACCCCCACCCCACCCCACCCCCTGCCCGACCCCGTTGATCATGAGGTTAGCGGCAGTAAAGGAGATCAACTTCGCCGCTAACCTCATGATCAACGGAGTGGGGAGGGGGTGAGGGGGGTGGGGAGGGGGGTGGGGAGGGGGGTGGGGAGGGGGGTGGGGGTGGTTAGAGGAGGGGGTGGAGGGCGGCGACTATGGGGGTGTCGGCGGGGAGCCAGGGGACCGTGTCGAGTTCGGTGGCGGAGAGCCAGCGCAGCTCCGAGTGCTCCAGGGGCTGGGGGCGGTCGCCGTGCAGCAGGCGGGCCGCGTACACCTTGAGCACGGAGCGGCCGTGCGCCATCCGGACGTCGCGGCCGACCCGCTCGCCGACCTCCACCCGCACGCCGAGTTCCTCGGCGCATTCGCGCACCAGCGCCGCTATCTCGCTCTCTCCCGGCTCGACCTTGCCGCCGGGGAACTCCCACCTGCCCGCCACCTCGGGTGGGGCGGACCGGGCGCAGGCCAGCACCCGCCCATCCTCGATAATGGCCGCGCCGACGACAACTTTCAGATCCCGCCGGGCGGCCTGCCCGCCACTATTAGGCCGTTCGGTCTGCACGGGCGTCCAGCGTGCCAGATCAAATGGCGGTTTGGGTAGCGTGGTTGACCATCAGGCCAGGAATCCCAGAAGTGTGGGCGTGGACACACCCCCCGTGCGACGTAAAACTAGAGGCACCGACAAGACACGGGGCGGCGACGATTTGGCCACAAGCCGGCAACGAAGCCTGGGAGGCGCGGTGATGCGTGCGCTGTTCGGCGGTCGCGCGAAGCACGACTACCTCAGCGACGCCCTCACCCTACTGAACGGGTGGAAACGCGAGGGCGAGCAGATCCGACGCACCCTGGTCATCGACGACACCCAGCACGCGGCGTTGACCGAGCGGGTCAAGGTGGTCGCCGACGCGCTGCATCTGCGGCCGGACATCAGTCGGCGGGCCGACCGCACCCAAATCTGCGTCGGGCACGGCAGCACCCCGCTCACCGAGGGCGAGGTCCTGCTGGCGGCCCGCATCGAGGACGCATACCGAGCGGTCACCGAGTCCTGACCGTAACGGCGCGACCGGTCAGGCCCGCCCGCATCCGGTGGGACGTGAGCGGGGCTGGACGCTACCGGTCGACGTCCTGCGGGTACCACCGCAGTTCGACGGAGTTGCCGTCCGGGTCCCGCACGTACACGGAAGTGGCGTTGCCCCGGGCACCGAAGCGGCCAACCGGCCCCTCCAGGACGGTGAAGACGCCGGAGGCGACGACATCCGCCCAGTCCAGCGGCTCGACCACCAGGCAGAAGTGGTCGACGTTCGTTCCGCCCCGCTCCCCCTTGACCAGGTCGATGATCGTTTCCGGGCTCACCCGGACAGAGGGGAACGGGGCCCTCCCGGCACGCCACTCGTCGACCCGGACCGGTGCCAGGCCGAGCCGGCCGCAGTAGAAGTCGAGGGAGCGCTCCACATCGGCGACGGCGAGCACAAGGTGGTCGAATCCGATTACTCGCGCGGCATTCACAGCGCCTCCAGTTCGTACGCCCGGCGCAGCCATCCGGTGAAGAGCTCCTGGTCGACGTCGGCGGCGGTCCGCAGCTTGACCGAAGCCAGCCGCCGTGCGCCGGGTACGAGCCGGCCGGACGGGTCGGGCACGTCCTGCCCTCGCCATAGGTTCATGGTGTTCCCTTTCAGATCGGTGTGTCCGTCTCAGCCTCCGCCGGACGCGCACCCAGACCAAGACCCGATCGCAGCACTATTGTTTAGCGAGACTCAACGACGGGAGGCGACGTGCTGGAACGCCACGAGCTGGAGGCCTTCCTGACCCTCGCCGACGAGTTGCACTTCGGCCGGACGGCCGAGCGCCTCCGGATCAGCACCGGGCGGGTCAGCCAGGTCATCCGCGCACTCGAACGTCGCATCGGCGCACCGCTGTTCGCGCGTACCAGCCGGGTCGTCCGGCTCACCCCGATCGGCCGGCAGCTCGCCGACGACATTGCGCCGCTGGTCACCGGGATCGAGGAGGCGGTCCGCCGGGCCGCCGAGGCGGGACGCGGCGTGACCGGGCGGCTGTGCGTCGCCTTTCTCGGCGAGTGGACCGCGCCGGTGCTGCTCAAGGCCGTCGCGCTGTTCACCGAGCGGCACCCGGAGTGCCAGGTCCAGGTGCGGGAGGTGCAGCTCTACAGCTCCCGGAGCAGCCTGGAGGACGGGTCGGTCGATCTGCTCATCGCCGCGTACCCCTTCGACGGCATGGCCTGCGGCCCGCCGCTGATCGAGGAGCCCCGGGTCCTCGCGGTGCCGGCCGGGCACCCGCTGGCCCGGCGGGCGTCGGTCCCGCTGGAGGTGCTCGGCGACCACCCGGTGGTCCAGTATCCGGCGGCCACCTCCGCCAGCTTCAAACGCGACCGTACGCCGGAGCACACCCCGGCCGGCCGCCCGGTGCCGAAGGGACCGGTGGGCGAAACCTTCTCCGAGATGCTCACGCTGGTCGCCCTGGGCCGGGGTGTGCTGCCCGTCGGCGAGCACACCCGCCGCTACCACCCGCGCCCCGATGTGGCGTACGTGCCGATCCGTGACGCGCCGCCGATCCAGCGTGGTCTGGTCTGGCGGAAGGACCGCACCACCGCCCGGATCCGCGCCTTCGTCCGCGCCGCCAGCGACGCCAACCAGACCATCCACGCCAGCGACGCCAACCAGACCGTCCACGCCAACCAGGCCGACCACGACACCAGCCACGCCAACCAGACCATCCACGCCAGCGACGCCAACCAGACCGACCGGATCGCCTGATCAGGCTGCCCCCCAGCAAGATCGGGTGGCTGGCGCGGGCCGCCTACCGTGAGGCGCATGGCCAACGCGACGTACGACCGTAAGGAACAGTTCCAGCAGATCCAGAGCGGCCTGCTCGACGGAGAACAGATCATCGCCGTGTACGACGCTGTCGGCACCGGCACCGGGTTCATCGGGCTGACCGACCGGCGCGTGATCATCCAGGACCGCTCGTTCATCGGCAAGCGGTACGCGATCACCAGCATCCCGTACTCGAAGATCACCAGCGTGAGCGTGGTCAGCAACAAGTCCTGGGGCGGTTCGTTCTTCTCCACCGGCGCCATCGCCATCCACGTCGGTAGTCACACCTACGAGGTGGAGTTCCGGGGTGACCAGAAGAGCCACCACGTGCACAACGTGATTTTGCACTACATCAGCTGAGCGACGAACCGACTCTATGCATCGATAATCTTCGGTGCGAAGATGCCAAGCACGAGAGTGAGGTGCGCGGGCGGGCGCCCGCAGAGTCGGAGGGACCAGCCCAATGCCCCAGTCGTCGCACCACTGTGAAACACGTCGAAGCTGGCGGCGGGCAGCCGCGGGCGCGGTTGCCGCCCTCGTCCTGGCCACCGTCGCGGCCACCGGACCGGCCCACGCCGCCACCGCCGAAGCAGCCGCCGCCGCAGCCACCGGACCAGCCGCCACCAACGGAAGGCCGCGGCCGGCGCCGCAGGTGACACTGACCAGCCCGGGCGAGGGCGCGATCCTCGTGTCGGTGTGCGCGGTCCGGCTGACCGCCGAGGCGAGCACCCGGGTCGGCACCATCGATCGGGTCGAGTTCTACGTCAACGGCCAGTTCGTCGGCAGCGACGCCCACGCGCCGTACGCGATCGACGTTCCGCCCAGCCACCCGGCGCTGCGCGGCACCGCACGACACACCACCTTCGCGCGGGTCGTCACCGTCTCCCCGGCCGCTACCGCCGACTCGCGTACGGTCAACTTCGGGCATGCGCCGCCACCCCCGGCGGCCATGGTGATCGGCTGTCCGTCGCAGGTGCAGGTCCCCGAGGGCGGCTCGACGACCATGACGTTCGTGTCGGTCTGCGGCAGCACGCCCGGTCTGATCCTGACGGTGACCGGCGACCCGGGGGTCAGCGTCACGCCGACCGTCTCGCCGCCCGGCAACCAGGAACACCGGATCACCGTGTCGGCCGCACCGGGCAGCGCCGGCGCCGTCGCCAGGATCACCGCCACCCCCGACACAGGTAGCTGCATGCCGGGTAGCGCCGTGGTCACCGTCAGCTGACCAGGCCCAGCCCGCGCAGCGCCGCGCCGAGCGTCGCCGCGCAGGCGATCTGCCGCCAGCCCGATGGTCCGCGCAGGTGGACCCGGCAGGCATGCTGGCCGAGTTCCACCGCCACCTCACCGCCGGCGTGCTGTGACGCCAGCACCTCGATTCCGGGCACGGGGTCCGGTGGCGCGGCGTTGGCCGGGGCCTGCGGCACGGGGATCGGCACGTCGGGGTCGGGTGGCACCGCGTCCCGCGCCACGTTGTCCAGGAACCGCAGGCAGAAGTCGACCGCCGCCTCGACTGTGGGCTGATGCGGCCGGTCGCCCGGCCCGGGTCCGGTGCCGTTGTGCACGAGCGACACCGACCATCGCCACGACAGCCCGGCCGGTCGCTCGTCGCCGGCTGCCACCAGCACCGACAGCGTCAGCCCGTGGGCGAGCCGGACCAGCTCCGCCAGGGGCGGCACGTCCGGGCGGCGGGCCACCACAATCAGCCGGGCACCGGGCCGACCGGCGGCGGCCGAGGCCACGAACCGCCGCTGCGGGTCCGGTCCGGGTGACGGCACCATCCCCTCCCGCAGCGCGTAGGCGAGCGGTTGGCCGCCGTCGGCCTCGGTGAGATCCTCCGGTCGTACGCCGAAATCGGTGGCCCGGTCCGCGAGCCGGTACGGGCCGTCGAGCCGATGGTCGGGGCCCACCTCGGGCCCGTCGCCCGGCAGCCACAGCTGGTGCTCCGCGCGGCCCGCCAGGTCGGTCACGGTGACGGTGAGCGCGGCGTACCGGCGGCGGCTGCCCCGGCAACGCGCGCACCCGCCGGCCACCGGCGCGAACCCGGCCCCGCCGCAGAGCCGGCAGTCCGGCTCGGCCGCGGCGTCCTCGCCCCGACAGTCGCAGCGCACCAGGTGGCCGCCGGGCACGCAGTCGGGGCACGAGGCGTACGGAATCGGCACGCCCTGCCAGCTCGGCGCGGGCGGCTCGGCGACGCGCCGCAGCACGGTGACCGGCTGCCGCGCCACCTGCCCGGTGTCCCGCTGGGTGAGCACCATCGTGCTGCCGCCCACCACGAGCCGCAGGTGCCACCAGCGGCCGTCCCGCCAGACCGCGCCTGGGCCCCCTGCGCCCGGCGCAGGTCGGCGGCGACCCGGCGGGCGAGCCGCGCGAGGTCCACCTCCGGCCGCGCGGTCCGCGCCCGGTCGCTGGGCAACATGGTGTACGCGGGTGCGCCCGACCCGCGCTCCCCTAGCCCGAACAGCGCGTCGGCGGCCGTGGTCGCGGCGACCGCCGTGGTCAAATCCGGCCAGTGGGCGGGTGTCTGTGCGGGCACTTCCCCGCCGGGCACCTCGTACCGCACGTGCCAGGTCGGGTCGCCACGACTGTGCCGGCGTGCCTCGACCACCAGGTCGAGCCGGAACAGGTCGGCCAGTTCGCAGAGCCGTCCCAGCCGGGCGTCCGGCTCCTCGGCGGGCGCGGCGGCCGACCGGGCCAGCAGCAACCACCAGGGCCGGTGTACGTGCCGGGCAATCGCCTCGGCCTCCAACGCCCACCGTCGCCGCGCCGGCAGGCCGGGCCGCCACGCTCGACCGAGTGGCACGACCAGCGTGGCCGCTTCCCAGGGCCGGTTCCGTTCCCGCAGCACGTCCTCGCCGGTGACAGCGCTGTCAGCGGCGGTGCTCGTGGTGGCGGCGCTCGTGGCGCTGGCCGCGCTGGTGGTGCTCGTGCCGGCGGCGGCGCCTGTGCCGGTGGCGATCGCGGTCAGGTCGCGTACCAGCGCGGTCAGGTCGAGGCACCACCCGCCCCGGGCGGCCGGGGTCGGTTCGGCACTGCCCGGCACGACGTTCGCCGACGCCACCGCGCCGCTGTCCAGGTCGGCGACGGTGAGCACCAGCTGCGCCCGCCGCCGGCCGGTCCGCCGGCAGTCCACGCAGTCCCCGGTCACCCGACCGACGCCGCCGCAGAGCTGACACTCCGAGTACGCCCGCCCCACCTCCTCCCGCCACCCCACCAGCAACCGGTCACCACCGTCGGCACACCCGCACGCCTCGGTCACAGTCCCCGCGCCGGCACAGGTCGCACAGTCGATCACCGGAGCAGTCGACGGCTCGAGCGGCGTCTCTCCCAACGGGCCGCCCGTCGGCGGTCCGGGACGCTCTCCCAACGGGCCGCTCATCGGCGCACCCGCCGGGCGCACGGTCCGTCGTGGCCGGCCCGCAGCAGACAGCGCCGATTGCCGGGCAGCCGCAGATCACAGAAGACCCGATGGCGTACGCCCTGCTCGTCCTCGGCCGACACGGTGGTCTCGCCGGGGTCGGTCGCGGCGAGCAGACTCGACCAGCGGGCCACCACCCGAGCCAGGCGTACGGCGACACTCAGGTCCCCGGCGACCACCGGCAGGTGGATGACGAACCGCTGACGCGCGGGCATCAGTACCGCCCTCCCGCGTTCAGGCGACGCGCCTGCTCGGACTGCCAACCGCGCAGCGCGTCCCGGAACCGGACCGCCTCCTGCACGCTGTTGCCCAGCGCGTCGTAGACAGCGGCCAGGTCGTCGGCCACCCGGTCGAGGAACTCGTGCACCTCGTTCGGGTCAAGCCCTCGCCGCCCGAACCGGCAGGCCCGGAACCGCCACGCCCGCACCTGCCAGGGCCGCAACGGCGGGCAGGCCGCCGACCTGTAGTACCCGGGCCGCTGGTTCCGCCCCACCGACGCCACTCCCCCACCCAGCGCATGCCGCCCGACGCGCTGATGCCGCCCGACCCGTTGCTGTTGGCCAACCTGCTGGTGTTGACCGATCTGCGCATGCCGATCGGCCTGCTCGTGCCGGCTGGCCTGCTCGCGCCGGCTGATTCGCCCGAAGAAGCGCATGACCTGTTCCCCTTCGCCGCGTAGCCCTCGTCAGGTGGGCACCCGCCAACCCGGGCAGGCGGGTGCCCACAGCCCTGAGACCGCAGCCCAACGGCAGTACGGCCACAGAGCAGTTCACCGGAGGCGGATGCCGCCTGATTTCTCATCCGCACACCGAAAGTGACTGGAACTATACGGACGTGAGGTCAGGGGCACAACCCCACGGGGGCGCGTCCTGATGTCTGGCCCTAGGGGGACAAGGCTGATTCGGTATGAGCATCGATCCGCGTTCGCACACGCCGGTCTATGTGCAGCTTGCCGACCTACTGAGGCAACGGATCGAAGCCGGCGAACTCAGTCCGGGCAGCCTCCTACCGAGCGAGGCGCGGCTGACACAGGAGTACGGGATCGGCCGAGAGGCAGTCCGCATGGCCGTCGCGCTCCTGCGCTCCGAAGGACTCGTTCGCACTCAGCGCGGGCACGGCAGCTACGTACGCGAAATCGCCGAGCGCACGAAGATCGAGCTTGCCGCTGGTAACTCGGCGATCGCCCGGATGCCGACCGGCGCCGAACGCAAACACCTTGGACTCGACGAGGGGGTGCCGGTGCTGGAGATCCGCGACGCCAAGGGCAGGACCGAGGTTCTCCCCGGTGACGAGGTGGAACTCACTCGCCCCACATCGGATTGAACTGCCTGGCTACATGAGCATCGATCCGCGTTCGCACACCCCGGTCTACTCGCTGACCTCGTGCGCAACCAGATCGAATCCGGCGAACTGGTGCGCCGCCCTTCCGCTACTCACGCTGGGTGGAGTCGAGTCGGTGCCCGAATCGCGCCATGAGCGCGCATCGCTTGTCTTGCGGGTGTGCAAAGTTGGGGCGAGCGCAGGGCTATCCCCGGGTCTCCCAGATCGCAGGAGACGGTATGCAGACCTTGGACAGTTTCCGTTCAGCCGGAACGGAAACTGTCCAAGGTCTATGAGTAGGAGTGGCGCGTGTAGCGAAGGGTGTGACGTGGCCGCCGTTTCGACGGCGTTGTGGCATCCCGACGTCAGAATCCCGCCATTCCGCCGAAACCGAGTTGATTAATCTGGTGGTTACGGGGTCGGGGCGACCTGGCGAGACGGCGCACGATCAGCGGATTGATCGCGAATGCTTCGGCGTACTACTCTCGGCCAGATCCGGGCGCCGCCGGTTTGCACCCAACGAAGCCGTCGTCGTACTGGACGACGACCACGTAGGCGTCCTGTCACGGATCATCCACGACCACGCACCGCCCGGCCTCACCATCACCGAGCGGAACCTGGCCGAGGAAATCGACCAAGTCGTCACCCGAACCCTCGCTCAGACATGGGACAACGCAGACGCCCGCAACCGAGGCGTCCGCCGCGCCACCGCCGCCGTCTTCCGCCGCTACATGTTGAAACCGGTAGGAGAGCCGTACGACTCCACCGTCGCCTACATCGAAGCCCACTACCTCGTCGACTGACTCAACCTCCCCCGTTCAGAGGGCCAAGCAGGGAGCAAAACCCTCTGAACGGATCGAGGTTGATGACGTCATGCACGGTCGTAATCTAACTGTTGTCGAGGGTGGGTTCCGAGGCAACAAAACCAAGAAATTCATACCGAGGAGGGCTGGCGATACCAAGCCGGTTTACACGCGTCTTGGATTCGACGGTCACATGCACCAGGTCTCCGAGGCTGATGTTGAGACGCAACAGGCTCTCCTCGCCTTCGACGTGGATCACATATCGCTTCCCTCGGCCGGTGCTGGTTTTCACATCGAATGTGCCGCCGAGGTCCATTGATATCACTCGGCCGGCGATTTGCCGTGTTTCGCTCTCGACCTGGTCTTCCCACTGGCTTCGGACATGGGCTCTCGCGCGGTCCGTGAGAGAAGATTGCCGATGCACTCCTGTTCCTGAGCGCCATCGCATGCGTAGGTCCAGGTTGTGCTGGTCCAAGGCTTTGGTCAGTTCGTGCAGGCCTCTGAGGAGCGACGCCGCATTGCCGAACTGTCGGAAGTTCGCCCTCTCCTTCGGCAACGTCATGCAGTCGAGTGATGCGCTCAAGCAAGGCATCAAGATGGTCTGCGGTGATTGGTATTTCGTCGCTCGCCGGGCGGCTCTCGTCTTCCTTAGCGACTAGGTGAAGGATGGCGCTACCACGCGAGACTCCAGCAAGCTCCAGTTTTGGAACATCAGAAACTCCTTGAGCGCTGGCTGCGCCGTTGACCTCCATCGAGAATGCGCGAAGTATGTCCTCCGCAATGTCGATATCAAGGCTCCCAGTGCTTACTTCCTGCCCTGACACTGTCAGGTCGAGTCGGCGGGTAAGTCGGGTCGACTCATCGTAGGATGCGATCGTCTCGTAATAATTCCTATCGAAGATCTCGTCTGTTGAGAGTGCCGGATCTTCCGGGGCCTCGATCGCTTCCCACAGACGGTCAACCTCGGCCAGGTCTACATCAGGGTGAACGGGCGTAGACGCGGGCGAGCGTTCGGAACGCCGAAGGCGAGGTTGCTTGCTCACGTCAGCCTCACCTCCACGTAGCCACGAACCCACTTGCCGCTCTCAGGTGTTGGAGCCCCTCTAGCTTCCCCCTCGGGGCGCGTCCGAGTCCACCAGTCGTCCAAGCATCCCCGCATGACCAAGTACTGCTGCTGGTCACCGCCGTACGGGTCTCTCTGCCAGGGCGTCCCAGGGTAGTAATAAGGAACGACCGTAGGCGTTACCCGCAGTAACCGCTCAAGATGTCCCCGGCTCGTCAGCTTGCTGATCTGGGTCTTGTGTCTGATGCCCTGCTCGTCGGCTCTGGTCAGCGCGCCGCCGTCGATGAACACCACAAGATCCACATTGCGGGGGTCAAGTTTGACGGTGCTGATGAAACTTCCGCCGAGCCACAGGCTGATGATCAGTCCTTCATCACCTACGGTCTGGCCGAGCCGATCCTCGAACGATCGCCACATCTGAAGGTAGTTGAGGAGGCCCTGCCAACAGTCGCGACGCGTCGTGGACGACTGGAAGATTTCCGCCTCAACGAACGCCGCCTTGACCTCATCAAGGTCGAGTAGGTACCGGCCGTGCTGGGGGAATCCAAGTTCGTTGGTAGCAGGTCGGCCGGGCTGCTCAGCCGCGCAGCCGGGACGGTCATGCCGTGGCACGTTACCGGAAGCCAGATCCTCGCGCCACGACCGCAACAAGCCATCTCGCCCAACTCGGTTTGACACCTCCGACTGGAACCGCACCCCCTTCACCCCCGACAGCGCCTCCCACATCTCCGTCTACCGCCGGAACTGATGCAGATCTTGGTGCGATGGCGCCCTTTCAGGGGGAGTTTCGCACCAAGATCCTTAGAGTGGGCCCAGGACGATATCCGGGTGGGTGTCCAGGGAGAGGGTATCCAGGACGGTCAGGAGTTGGCGTTCCTCGTACCTGAAATGGGACTCCATGATTGCTGCCAGCCCCTCCAGGTGCCGGGCCAGCTCCGCGGGCGGGGCGGCCCGGGCGACCGCGGCCTGGAGCCCGGCCAGCAGCTGCGCCATCATCGAGTGGTCCTGACGCAGGTGATACAGCGTCTCCCGCAGCTCGGGGTACTGCTCGGCGATCGCCGGAAACAGGTCACGGTCCTCGCCCTCATGGTGGGCGGTCAGCGCCGCACAGAACCCGTGACAGAACAACAACAACTCTCTGGTCGCCGGCTCAGCCGGCTCACCAGCGGCCAGCGCCTGCTGGGTCACGGTCAGTGCTTCGCGAAGCCTGTCGTGCACACGGCGCAACTCATTGCTCCACGCCACCAGCCTGGTCTTCTCGCCCTCACCCATAGGTGAGGGACGAAGGTACGACGAACATCGTCATCGATTCCCTTCGGTCCGGCGCCTCCATGCCTGACACGGCCTGCCACCGACACGCGACGCTGCGGCCGAAGGTAGCACGAGGCGGGCGAACGGCGACTGGTTCCGGCCGGCGCTCGGCGGCGGACTGGGATACTGATCCGCATGGGGATTCGCACGTGCCTGCTGGGCCGGCTGCGTGCGGTCCGGGAGAACGGCCGTGGTCGCTGGTTGCGCCGGGCGGTGCTGGCAGGCGCGGTCGGCGCGGTGGTGCTGGCCGCCGCGAGTTGGGGCAGCGTGAGCTGGATCCGGTCCGGCGCTGAAGGGCGGATGTACACCGTCCAGAGCGTTCCCGAGGCGCCGGTCGCGCTGGTGCTGGGCACCCGGGTCCAGGCCGACGGCACGCCGGCGCCGTTCCTCGCCGCCCGGCTGGAGATCGCCCGAGAGCTGTACGCCGCCGGCAAGGTCCAGGCCATCCTGGTCTCCGGCGACAACATGCGCCACGAGTACAACGAACCCGAGGCGATGCAACGCTGGCTCGTCGAGCGGGGAGTGCCCACCAACAAGGTGGTGCTCGACTACGCCGGCTTCGACACGTACGACTCGTGTGCCCGCGCCAAGCGGATCTTCGGGGTGGAGCGGGCGACCGTGGTAACCCAGCAGTTTCACCTGGCCCGTGCCGTCACGATCTGCCGGCACCTGGGCGTGGACGCCATCGGGGTGGGCGACGAGACGACCCGGGAGTACGGCCGGGCCTGGCAAATCGCCTCCGCCCGGGAGTACGGCGCCAGCGTGAAGGCCGCGCTGGACGTAATCTCCCACCGCGACCCGGTGCATCTCGGACGCCGCGAAACCGGCATCGACGACGCCCTCCGCAACGGCTGATCCGTCGCCGGCTGACGGCTGGTGCCGCGCCATGGACGTTGGTCGGGTCATCGTTTGGTGAGCCCGACTCGCCGTATTCGCCTGATTGATACAGAAAGTCTCCGTAGGCTCACTGCCAGACGTGCTGCCAAGGGTCTGGAAGGAGGTTGCGTCATGGCCGATGACCAGGTCGCCCGCAACCTGAAGGGCATGGACGAGCTCGACTTCAAGGGGTGGAACCCGGCGGACTGGAATGGGGTGTTCGCTCACTACCACACCGATGACGTGCTCGTGGACCTGAAGGGGCAGCCACCGACCCACGGCATCCAGGAGCACATCGACGCCATGAAGGCATTCGCCCAGCAAACCGGCGGCACACCCGTGCAAATCAAGTCCCACCCCATCGGTTTCGGGTCGGGCGAATGGACCTGCGTGGTGGGCGAGTTCGAAGACGGCAGCCGGATGGTGACGGTGGCGAAGTGGCGCGATGGCGCCATCGCTGAGGAGTACATCTGGATGTGACCACCCGGCTCCGGTGGGGTCGGCCAGCGAACAGCGGAGTGCCGAAAACAGGTGGGAAGCCGCCTCGGCTGATGGAGATCTTGGTGCGATAGCGCCCTCCCGGGGGCACTTTCGCACCAAGATCCCTGCTGCGGCTGGGTTCAGGTCACCACCACTGGCGGACTGTGACGAACGGGCCGCCGCCGTTGTCGTAGACGTTCGTGTCGTTGATGCCGAACTGCAGCTTCGGCGCGGTGATACCCCCGGGCACGTCGATGAAGCGGATGCCGAGGCAGCCGCTGTGGGCACCCACCGGGAACCACTCCTCCGGCTCGTAGTAGCGGTTCCGCACGTGATGCCACACATAGCCGGAGGTGAGTCTGGCCATCAGCATGTACTGCCGCTCGCCGGGCAGCGGCCACCCGGCGGGTGCAAGAGTCGGGTCGCCCTCGACATTCTTGTTGGTCCCCCAGTAGTCGATGCGCGTCGTACCCGTCGCGGTGATGCGCAGCCCGTCCCCGTCGCCGAGGCCGTACGGCGCCCGCCACACGTCGAAGTAGTTGCCCCTGGCCTGCCACGGGTCGACATCCACGTATTTCGGCCGGAGGTTGGTGAGGCAATCGTTCACGTGCGCCGGAGTCGCCGCGGCGGGCGAGGCGGGCAGCACGGCAAGAGCTGATGTGGTCAATGCGACGGTGGCGGCGGCGAGGGCCTTCATCAACGAGCGCCCGCGGCGCTTGGAAGTCGTGGCTGTCACGATGGTCTCCTTGTGCGGGATACGGGTTTGTCGGTTACCACCACTGGCGGACCGTGACGTACGGGCCGCCGCCGTTGTCGCCGATGTTCGGGTCGTTGATGCCGAGTTGCAGCTTCGGCGTGCCGCTCACCGAGAACCTGACGATGCCGAGGCAGCCGCTGTTGGCGCCCACCGGGAACCACTCCTCCGGCTCGTAGTAGCGGTTCCGCGCGTCGTGCCACACGTAGCCGGTGGTGAGCCGGCCCATCAGCATGTACTGCCGCTCGCCGGGCAGCGGCCACCCGGCGGGAGCCAGGTGAGGGTCGCCCTCGACGTTTTTGTTGGCGCCCCAGTAGTCGATGCGGGTGGTGCCGGTCGCGCTGATCTGGAGCGCGTCCCCGCTCCGGATGCCGTAGGGTGCCCGCCACGCGTCGGTGTAGTTGCCCCTGGCCAACCACGAGTTGACGTCCACGTAGCTCGCCCGGGCGTTGGTGCGGCAGTCGTTCAGGTGCGCCGGCTCGGCCGAGGCCGGCGACGCGGGCAGGATCGCAAGGGCTGATGCGGTCACCACGGCGGTGGCGGCGGCGAGGGCGGCTCTCGCGGGTCGGCGCCCGCTCCGTACGGAAGTCGTGGTCGTCAACCGGGGCCTCCTTGGAAGATGCGATACCGACAGAAGAGGCGGCCGGCGCTCGCGCTGCCGGCCGTCTCTCCGATGTGGACGCTAGGCCCTGGTGTCAATCTTGCATCAGGCCACTGGAATCGGCTGAAAGATCACCCGGCGAAAAGGGCTCCGAGCTCCTTGTACGCCAGGTCGAAGCGAGCCATCGCCTCCTTGATGCTGGTCTCCGGATGCACGTCGAGAAGCGACTTCTGCATCAGCCCTAGCCCGGCCACCAGGTGCTGCCCGCTCGCTTCCAGGCTCGGCTGCGGAGTCGGGTCAGCGTAGAACTTCCCGTTCTTCAGATCCGCCCAGCCGACCTGGGCGAGTTTCACCGCCGAGCCGTTCAACAGCTTCGCCGACGACAGGAAGCTCTCCGTCGCCAGCTTCCGCAGGGCCGCCGCCTTCCCGGGATCCCCGCACTGCGCCGCCTCCCCCAACAACGACAGCCCTCGACCCAACTGGTCCAGATACGCGACACGCTCCTTCGGGTGGATCTGGTCCCACAGGTCGAAGACCGGCGGACAGGACAGGCATCCGTCCGGTCCGATCGGCTTCGGCTTGAAGTCCGGCAGCACAATCGTGTGGCAGTCGAAGATCGGCATGCCGTTGAACTCGCCGACCCGGAAACAGATCGTCACCGGCTGGCCAGCGGCGCTGGCCGACGTCGCTGGCACCAGCAACGTCGCGGTGACGGCGAGCGCCATCGCGAGCAGTATCCGCCGAGCGATGCCCATGTGCCCCTCCTTGAATAGGAATCAATGGCTGCCATGGTTGCCGGTCGATGCAATCAGCGCCGCCTCTACCGCCTCGACTGATGCAGATCTTGCTGCGACAGACGGCTATCGGGCTACGATGCGGATGGCGACGGCTAGCAGGAAGAAGGCGGATATGGCCGCGATCAGGTACGCGCCACCGCCGAGGAGCAGCAGCGCACCACCGACGCCGGCCACAGTCGCCCGAAGGGCCGGACTCAGACGTTGAAGCGGAACTCCACGACGTCGCCGTCCTGCATGACGTACTCCTTGCCCTCGATGCGGACCTTGCCCGCCGCCTTCGCCGCCGCCATGCTGCCGGCCGCAACCAGGTCTTCGAAGGAGACCACTTCGGCCTTGATGAAACCGCGCTGGAAGTCGGAGTGGATCACCCCTGCGGCCTCCGGCGCGGTCGCGCCGATCGGGACGGTCCAGGCCCGCGCCTCCTTGGGCCCGGCGGTGAGGTACGTCTGGAGCCCGAGCGTGCGGAAGCCGACCCGCACCAACTGGTTCAGCCCCGGCTCGGACTGCCCGATCGATTCCAGCAGTTCGCGGGCCTCCTCCTCGGGCAGGTCCACCAGCTCGGATTCGATCTTGGCGTCCATGAAGATCGCCTCGGCCGGGGCGACCAGCGCCCGCAGCTCGTCAAGGAACTCGGCGTTGTTGAGCTCGGCCTCGTCGACGTTGAAGACGTACAGGAACGGCTTGGTGGTGAGCAGGTGCAGCTCCCGCAGGTGCTCCAGCTCGATCCTGGCGGCGGCGGCACCGGCGTACAGGGTGGTGCCGTTGTCGAGGACCTCGACGGCGGCCTTCGCGGCGGTCACGGCGGCGGCCCGGTCCTTGCGGAGCTTGGCCTCCTTCTCCAGCCGGGGCAGCGCCCTCTCCAGCGTCTGGAGGTCGGCGAGGATCAGCTCGGTGTTGATCGTCTCGATGTCGTCCGCCGGGGAGACCTTTCCGTCGACGTGCACCACGTTCGGATCGGAGAAGGCGCGTACGACCTGGCAGATCGCTGAGGCGTCACGGATGTTGGCGAGGAAGGCGTTGCCTCGCCCCTGCCCCTTGGAGGCGCCGCGCACCAGCCCGGCGATGTCGACGAACGACACCGGGGCGGGGAGCACCTTCTGCGAACCGAAGATCTCGGCGAGCTTGTCCAGCCGCTCGTCCGGCAGCCCGACCACGCCGACATTGGGCTCGATTGTCGCGAACGGGTAGTTCGCGGCGAGCACGTCGTTCTTGGTCAGCGCGTTGAACAGGGTGCTCTTGCCGACGTTGGGTAGGCCCACGATGCCGATGGTGAGACTCACGACGAGCCAGCTTACGCCGCTGCCCGACGCTGATGCCCAGCGGTGGGCGACTTCGCCGCCCACCCCGGCGTCCCTCCACCGGATCGGTGACGGCTGAGCTACTCGCTCGACGGCGTGTCGCGCGGCTGGGCCGTCAACGATCAGGGTTCGGGTGGGGTTTTCGGGGGGAAGGTATGCCGATGGGGAGTGCGGTGGGGGCCAGGTCGGTGGGGGCCAGCTCGGCGGCGGCGGCCAGCGGCAGTGTGAACCTGGCGTCGGCGGCGGAGCCGGCCGTGCGTGACTCGCGAAGCATCCAGTTGATCTCGTCGGCCGTCCACCCCAGCCCCGGTCGGCCGGCGATTTCCCGGAGCAGCCGGAGCCCGGCTCGGGTGTCGTCGTCGTAGAACCGCATGCACCAGTGGTGCACCCACATGCCCAGCGCCCGTACGCCGTCCCGGTCCAGCGAGCGCAGCAGCCGGCCGCAGGCGGTGTCGCCGAAGGCCCGGCCCGGGTCACCGGCGCGGTCCCGCTCGATGGCCCCGACGGCGGCGGGAGCGACCGCCCGCATCCGGTCGTAGAAACCTTGGACCACGGCTGTGTCCAGCGGTGGGTGCCCGTCTGTAGACGCCGCCGCCCGACCCGCCACGCTCACCATCGCCGTACCCCTTCTTGAGTTGATGGCCGCACGCTACCGACCACAACCGACACTTTCCCGTACGCCGCACACGTGTACCCCCCACCGCCCTGTCGAGCTGAACCGTTGGCGCCATCACGGAAGGGCTGCTCGTCGCTGCCGGTCACTGCCGGAACGCCCGCCGCACCGCACGCCGCACGGCGCACGCCGGTGCCGGTGCCGGTGCCGGTGCCCGTGCCCGTGCCCGTGCCGGTGCCCGTGCCGATGCCGATGCCCGTGCCCGTGCCGATGCCGGTGCCGGTTGTTAATACGGGGCCCTTCCTCTACACGAGGCGTTAATAAGGTGCCCTTCCTTACACAACGGCCAGGTCTGAAAGCCGCCAGATGCGGGTTCGGGGGTGGGCGCATGATCGGTGGTGTGGAGTTGGACTTTGAGCGGTGCTACCGGGCCGTCGACAGCCGTGACCAGCGGTTCGACGGCTGGTTCTACACCGGCGTGACCTCGACCGGGATCTACTGCCGGCCGTCCTGTCCGGCGATGACACCGAAGCGGCAGAATGTCCGATTCTTTCCCTCGGCGGCGGCGGCGCAGAGCGCAGGGCTGCGGGCCTGCCGGCGGTGTCGGCCGGACGCCTCCCCCGGCTCCCCGCAGTGGGACGTCCGCGCCGACGTGGTGGGGCGGGCGATGCGGCTGATCGCCGACGGGGTGGTCGACCGCGACGGGGTGCCGGGGCTGGCGGCTCGGCTCGGGTACACCGAACGGCACCTGCACCGGATGCTGCGGGCCGAACTCGGTGCCGGGCCGTTGGCGCTGGCCCGGGCCCAACGCGCACAGACCGCCCGTACGCTGATCGAGACCACCGGGCTGGGCCTGGCCGAGATCGCGTTCGCCGCCGGGTTCGGCAGCGTCCGGCAGTTCAACGACACGGTCCGCGAGGTCTACGGGGTGGCACCGTCGCAGTTGCGCGCTGGCCGTCGGGCGACGATCGGTGGGGCGGGCACGGTCACCCTGCGGTTGGCGTACCGTCCTCCGCTGCACGCCGCCGCGCTGCTGGATTTTCTCGCCCGACGCACGCTGCCCGGGGTGGACGAGGTACGCGACGGGACGTACCGCCGGGGGTTGCGGCTGCCGAACGGCACCGGCGAGGCGGCCCTGACCCCGGCGGACGGGTATGTCGCGGCCACGCTGCGCCTGACCGACCTGCGCGACCTGGCCCCCGCCGTGGCCCGTTGCCGGCGCCTGTTCGACCTCGACGCGGACCCGGTCGCCATCGACCAGACCCTCGCCACCGCCCCGGCCCTGACCCCGGCGGTGGCCGCCGAACCCGGCGTACGCGTTCCCCGCGCGGTCGACGGCTTCGAGATCGCCGTCCGCGCCATCGCCACCCAGCAGGTCTCCCTCACCTCAGCCCGCACCACCCTCACCCACCTCCTCGCCCACCTTCCCACCCCCCGGACCGCCGCCCAGGGCGTTGTTGATCAAGAGGATTGCGTTCAGAATCGCCGCGCCGATGACGCAAACCACTTGGTCAACAGCGGTGAGGGTGAGTCCATGCGGGGGTTTCCTGGTGCGGAGGAGGTGCTGCAGGTGCCGGACTCGGGGTTTCGGATGGCGGTGGGGCGGCGGGAGGCGATTCGGGGGGTGGCCCGGGCGGTGGTCGACGAGGGGCTCGATCTGGCGCCGGGCGGGGACCGGGAGGAGACGGTACGGCAGTTGCTGGCGATCCCCGGAATCGGGCCGTGGACAGTGGGCTACCTGGCGATGCGTGCGCTCGGCGACCCGGACGCGTTCCTCTCCACCGATCTTGCGGTGCGCCGGGGCGCCGCCGCCCTCAGCCTCCCCGACTACCCGAAGGCCCTTGACGCGTACGCCGCCCGTTGGCGTCCCTGGCGTTCGTACGCGGTGATTCGACTCTGGAGAGCAGCGTGAACACGACTTTGGAGGAAAGCGTGCGCAGCACGTTCATCGACAGCACCACCCTCGGCACTCCCGCCGGCCCGTTCACCATCCTCGCCGGCCCGGACGGCGCGGTACGGGCCGCCGGCTTCACCCCTGATCCGGCGGACCTGCTGCCGTTGATCCACGCGAGCCTGCGCGGCGAACTCCGCCAGCGCCCCGATCTCGGCCCGGTCACTGCGGCCGTCGCGGCGTACCTCGACGGTGAGCTGACCGCGATCGACGCGGTACCGGTCGAGCAGCACACGGGCGGGGCGTTCATGTCGCACGCCTGGGAGGTGCTGCGCGGGGTGAAGCCGGGCCAGCCGGTCACCTACACCGGGTACGCCGCACTGGCGGGCCGTCCGGCTGCGGTGCGTGCCGCCGCGGCGGCCTGCGCCCGCAACGCCGCCGCCCTCTTCGTCCCCTGTCACCGGGTGCTGCGCACCGACGGGACGCTGGGCGGCTACCGCTGGGGGCTGCCCGTGAAGGAATGGCTGCTCGCTCACGAAGGCCGCGACTAGCGCCACGCGGCCACCCGGCCACCCGGCCACGCGGCACCCCGCCACCCCGCCACCCCGCCACCCCGCCGCACGGCACCGCGCCGCCCCGCCACCCCGCCACCCCGCTACGCGGCCACCTCGCCACGCGGCCACGCCGGCCACGCGTCAACCATCCGGCTGAGGGCGTCACCCTCATGTTCTCGCTACCGTCGGATGGTGGCTGCGCGGAGCGACAGCGGCCCGGCCGACCGGGGCGAGGTCGGACGACATCCGCTGCGCAATCTCTGGCGGCTGCGGCACTACCTGCGCCCGCACGCCGTGCAGTTCGGCTGGCTGATGTGGGCCGGGTTCGCCGCCACCGGGGCGGGCATCGCTGTGCCTCTGGTGGCGCAGCAGGTGGTTGACGGGCCGGTGGCCCGGCGGGATCTGGCCGGACTGTTCCAGTTGGCCGGGCTCGCGCTGCTGTTCGGCCTGGCCGAAGCCCTGCTGATCTTCGTACGCCGGTGGGTGCAGTCGTCCTCCTCGGTGGCCATGGAGGCGGCCATCCGCGACGACGTCTACGCCCACCTGCAACGGCTGCCGGCCAGCTTCCACGACCGGTGGCCCTCCGGTCAGCTGCTCTCCCGGATCACCAGCGATCTGTCGGTGCTGCGCCGGTTTCTCTCCTTCGGCCTGCTCTTCCTCGTCCTGAACCTGGTCACCTACCTGGTCGTGGTGGTGCTGCTGATCCGGCTGCATCCGGTGCTGGGCCTGCTGGTGGCGGCCAGCGCGGCGCCGCTGTTCCTGATCGCCCGCCGCTTCGGCCGGCACTACCACACCGCCTCTCGGCGGATGCAGGACCAGCAGGGCGACGTGGCAACCCTGGTCGAGGAGACCGCGCAGGGGTTGCGCACCATGAAGGCGTACGGCCGGGGGCCACAGTTGATTGACCGGTTCGTCGCCGACACCCGGACGCTGCACGACATCGGGGTCGGCAAGGGTCGCCTGCTCGCCCGTACCTCCGCCCGGCTCGATCTGGTGCCCAACCTGACCCTGGGCATCGTGCTCGTGGCGGGCACTGCGGCGGTCGCCGACGGCCGGCTCACCGTCGGCCAACTGGTCGCCTTCGTCAGCCTCCAACTGATGCTGATCTGGCCGGTGCAGTCGCTGGGCTGGATCATCGCCAACGGTCAGGAGGCGGCCACCGCCGCCGACCGCATCCAGGAGGTGCTGGACAGCCCACCGGCCATCATGGACGCCCCGCACGCCGTCGCCCTGCCGCGCTGCGCGGTACGCGGCCGGCTTTGCTTCGAGGGCGTCACCTTTCGCTACCCGGGCACCACCGAGCCGGTGCTGCGCGGCATCGACCTGACCGTCGAACCCGGCGAGACCATCGCCGTGGTCGGTGCCACCGGCAGCGGCAAGAGCACTCTGCTGTCGCTGGTGCCCCGGCTGCACGACGTCGAGGCGGGCCGGCTCACCCTCGACGGGCACGACCTGCGCGACCTGCGGTTGGCCTCGCTGCGCCAGCTGGTCGCGATGGCCTTTGAGGAGCCGACGCTGTTCTCCATGTCGGTGTGGGAGAACCTCACTCTGGGCCGCCCCGACGCCGGCGAGGACGAGGTGCGGGCGGCGCTCGTGCTGGCCCGGGCCGAGTTTGCGTACGACCTGCCGTGGGGCCTGCGGACCCGGCTGGGCGAGCAGGGCCTGTCGCTCTCCGGAGGTCAGCGGCAGCGGCTGGCTCTGGCCCGGGCGGTGCTCGTCCGGCCCGCGGTGCTCGTGCTCGACGATCCGCTCTCCGCGCTCGACGTGCACACCGAGGCGGCGGTGGAGTCGGCGTTGAAGGGGGTGCTGCGGGACATGACCGCCCTGCTGGTGGTGCACCGGCCCTCCACCATCGGCCTCGCCGACCGGGTGGCGCTGCTGGATGACGGCCGGATCACCGCCGTCGGGCCACACACCGAACTGCTGGCCACCGTGCCGGCCTACCGCGCGCTGCTCACCGCCGAGCCGGCGTCCGCGCCACCTCCCCGGGCACCGGCCAAGCCGGCACCGGACGGTTGCCCGCTGGTGCGCTCATGACCGCCGCCCACTGGCGGGGGGTCGCCGCCGATCCGCACGCCGACCGCAGCCTGGCCGAGGAGACCTCCCCGGAGGCGGTGGCCCGGCTACGCGCCCGCAGCCGGGCGCTGCTGGCCGACGTGCTGCGCCCGCACCGCAGGCGGCTGGGCGCGGCCGTCGCGCTGCTGCTGACCCAGAACGCTGCGGCCATGTCCGGGCCGTACCTGGTGATGCTCGGCATCGACCGGGCGATCGAACCGCTGCGGGCCGGCCGTCCCGGCCCGCTGGTCGCCGTCGCCGCCGCGTTCGCCGCCGCGGCCGGAATCGAGTACGCGGCCCGCCGTGGCTTCCTCACCCTCTCCGCCCGGATCGGCCAGGCCGTCCTGCTCGACCTGCGCCATCGGGTGTACGCGCACTTCCTGCGCCTGCCGGTGGCTTTCCACGAGCGCTACACCTCGGGTCGGATGATCTCCCGGCTGACCAGCGACATCGAATCGATCGCCGAACTCGCCGACGGGGGCGTCGAGGGTCTGGTGATGGCCGTACTGACGATCGTCTCGGTGGCCGGCATCCTGCTCTGGCTGGACCTGCCGCTGGCTGCGGTCACTCTGCTCGCCTTCCCGCTGCTGTTCTGGCTGTCCCGCTGGTTCGCGCGGGCGTCGGCCGCCGCCTACCGGCGTACCCGCGAGGCGATGGCCCTGGTCATCGTGCACTTCGTCGAGTCGATGCGGGGTATCCGGGCCGTGCAGACGTACCGCCGGCAGGCCCGCAACCAGGAAATCTTCGCCTCGGTCAACGACGACTACCGCCGCTCCAGCCGGCACGCGTTCCGCCTGATCGCGACGTATTCGCCGGGGATCAAGCTGATCGGCAACGTCACCGTGGCGGTGGTGCTCTGCTACGGCGGCGCGCGGGTGCTGGACGGGCACATCGAGGTCGGCGTGCTCGCGGCGTTCCTGCTCTACCTGCGTCGGTTCTTCGACCCGATGCAGGAACTGAGCCAGTTCTACAACTCCCTGCAATCGGCCACGGCGGCGTTGGAGAAGCTCGCCGGGTTGCTCGACGAGCGCCCCGAGGTCGCCGAACCAACTCATCCTGTCCCGCTGCCCCGCCGCCCGGCGAGCGACGCAACCGGCAGCCCGACCGGCGACGCGACCGGCAGCCCGACCGGCGACCCGACTGGCGGCCCGAGCGGCGGCCCGGCCGGCGGCGCGGTCACCTTCCGGAAGGTCTCGTTCGGGTACCGGCCGGACGCACCGATCCTGACCGGGCTGGACCTCACCATCCCGGCCGGGCAGACCGTGGCGCTGATCGGGCCGACCGGCGCTGGCAAGTCCACCGTCGCCAAGCTGCTCGCCCGGTTCTACGACCCGCTCGACGGCACGGTCACGCTCGACGGTGTGGACCTGCGCCAGGTGGCCGACGCCGAGCTGCGCCGCGCGGTGGTGCTGGTCACCCAGGAGACGCACCTGTTCGGCGGCACCGTGGCGGAGAACATCCGGTTCGGCCGCCCGGACGCCGATGACGCCGCCGTGACGGCCGCCGCGCGGGCGATCGGTGCGCACGACTTCATCGCGGCGCTACCCGACGGGTACGCCACCGAAGTACGCCGGCGCGGCGGCCGGCTCTCCGCCGGGCAGCGCCAACTGGTCGCCTTCGCCCGTGCGTTCCTGGCCGATCCGGCAGTGCTGATCCTGGACGAGGCCACCTCGTCGTTGGACGTGCCGACCGAACGCCTGGTGCAGCGCGCGCTCGGCACCATCCTGCGGGACCGGACGGCGGTGGTGATCGCGCACCGGCTCTCCACGGTGGAGATCGCCGACCGGGTCCTCGTCCTCGACGGCGGGCGGATCGTCGAGGACGGCCCGCCCGCCGAGCTGATCGCCGACGGTGGCCGGTACGCCGCCCTGCACCACCAGTGGCGGCTGGGTATTTCCGTGCCCGACCAGGTGTGAGTTGTAAGGAAGGGCCCCCTTTTAACGCCTGGTGTAGAGAAAGGGCCCCCTTTTAACACGCGCTGCGCGGGATCGACCGCAGGCTGTTAATAGGGGGCCCCTCCTCTACCAGAGGCGTTAAAAGGGGACCCTTCCTTGCACCTCAGCTGGTTTCGCCGGCGACGGAGAAGGCGCGCAGCCGGTCGATCGCGAGCAGGCTGAAGCCGATGCTGACCAGCGCGATCATCACCGCCGCCAGCGGCATGGAGACCGTGGTGTGCAGCAGCTCGGTCGGGGCGAGCCGGTCGGCGAGGGCGATCACGTAGTGCTGGATGGAGAAGACCCGGCTGCCGGCGAGCACGTTGCTGAGCAGCCCCTCCCAGATCAGCACGTAGACCAGGCCGAGCAGCACCGGCCGCCGGGTGAGCAGGCTGGCTGCCACGAACAGCGCCGAGTACGCCAGCGCCCCGGCCGACGCGGCGACGGCCAGGGCCAGACCGAGGCGTACCGAATCGGCCAGCAGGCCCGCGGCGAACAGGGGCGCCGCCACGGTGGCCGCGGTGACACCGGCCGCCACCGCCAGCTTCGGCAGTACGATCTGCCAGCGCGGCAGCGGCGTGGTGAGCACGTGCACCACAGTGCCGTCGTCGATCTCGGCACCGAGCACGCCGGTGCCGACGATCAGCGCGACCACCGGCAGCACCACGGCCAGCCCGAGGCCGACCAGCACCGGCGGCCCCCAGTCCGACGGTGCCACCCCCAACCCGCGGGAGAGTACGGCCAGCACCACCAGCAACACCGGCAGGGGCAGCAGCAACAGGAACCGGCGGCGGCCGAAGAGCCCGCGGGCGGTGATCCAGGCGACAGTGGACATCAGGCCTCCACCAGGTAGGAGAAGACGCTCTCCAGGGACTCGTCCTCGGGGATCAGCTGGCGTACCCGTACGCCTCGGGCCAGGGCGACCTTCGGCAGCACCCGGGTGAAGGCGCCGTAGTCGCCGGCCCGTACGGTCAGGCCGTCGCGGCCCAGCTCGACTCCGCTGACCGAGGGCTCGGCCATCAGGGCCACCGCCAACGCCCGATCATCGGTGGAGCGGATGGCGAAGACGTGCGGCCGGTTGGTCATCAGCCGACGGATGGTCCGGAAGTCGCCGGAGGCGGCCAGTCGCCCGGCGACCATCACCTGCACGGTGCCGGAGACCTGCTCGACCTCCTCCAGGATGTGCGAGCTGAACAGGATGGTGCGGCCGGCGTCGCCGAGCGAGTGCAGCAACTCCATCATGTGCAGCCGCTGGCGCGGGTCCATGCCGTTGAACGGCTCGTCCAGCAGCAGCACCTGCGGGTCGTGCACCAGCGCCGCCGCCACCCGGGCCCGCTGCCGCATGCCCTTGGAGTACGTGCCGATCCGGCGGTCCTGCGCGCCCTCCAGCTCGACCATCGCCACCGCCCGCCGGGCCGCGGCCTGCGGGTCCGGCAGCTTGTGCAGCTTCGCGGTGGCCAGCACGAACTCGTACGCGGTGAGGAAGCTGTGCACCGCCTCCCGCTCGCTGACCAGCCCGAGTCGCCGGTAGACGGCCGGGTTGCGCCAGGTGGGCCGGCCGTCGAGGGTGACCGCGCCCCGGGAGGGGGCGAGGAAACCGGCCATCATGTGCAGCAGTGTGGTCTTGCCGGCGCCGTTCGGGCCGAGCAGGCCGGTCACCCCGGGGCCGAGGCTCATGCTCACGTCGTTGACCGCCACCACGTTGCCGTACCAGCGGGAGACCCCGGCGAGGTCGAGGGTGCTGGTGGCCGTGGCCGGCGCGGCGGCAGAGGTTGTCGTGGTCATCGTGCGGCCACCTTCCGGTAGCGGGCGAGCAGGAGGGCGACGCAGGCCGCCACGAGCGCGACGGCGACCAGCGCGTACACCGGGCCGAAGGGGCCGAGGTCCGGGCCGACGCCGTCCTGGTCGGTGATCAGCAGGTCGCGCATCGCCCAGAGGCCGACCCCCTGCACCAGGGTGGGCGGCGAGGCGACGCCGGCCAACTGGTTGGCGGTCTGCGAGGGCAGGATCGACAGGACGCCGACGATCGGCGTGGTCATCAGGAAGACGGCTACGATCCCGCCGGCGGCGAAGGCCCGCTTGCCGGTCAGCGAGGCGATCAGCAGGCCGACCGAGGCGAAGATCACCGCCCAGAGTCCGGCGTAGAGCAGCCCGGGCAGCAGGTCCAGCAGCTCGTCCCAGACCCCTCGCATTCCGTCGGCGGTGAACGCGCCGCCGAGGAACATCACCAGCTGCGGCGCACCGAGCAGCAGCCAGAGCCCGGTGACCAGCGCGAGCAGCTTGGCCAGCGGGTAGTCGGCGCGGGGCAGCGGCCGGGAGAAGTACAGCGGGAGCACCCCGCTGCGCAGGTCGCGGGAGACCAGTTCGGGCGCGGCCACCGCGACGAAGAAGATGACCAGCCAGCTCATCGCGTCGGCGAATTGGGCGTACGTCATGACCACTTCGCCGATCTGGGTGCGGATCGCGGTCACCGCGGCGGCCACCATCCCGACGATGCCGACCACCAGCCAGGGGAAGATCTTGGCCTTGGCGCTGCGCCCCAGCCCGAATACGGTGCGCACCCCGTGCAGGTAGAGCGCGCCGAAGACCTGCCGACGGCCGAGTCGGAGGCCGGTGTAACGCTGGTAGCCGATGTCGTGGATCACGCCCGTGGGCTCAGGCATGGCTGCTCTCCCTCCGGGCGAAGAGTTCGGCGACCCGGTGCCGGCGCTGGTCCAGCCGGTGCAGCGGCAGGTCCAGCTCGGCCACCGCGCCGAGGATCAGGTCGTACGTGCCCTGGTCGGCCAGCGGGACGAGCAGCAGCTGCCCTTCCCGGCTGACCGGCAGGTCGAGCGCGGCCAACCGGGCGGCCAGCGCCTCGGTGCCCTCGCTGACCTCGACGGCGAGCACGTCGGTGGCCGAGGTCATCGCGGCGATGTTGTCGGCACGCAGCAGCCGCCCGCCGTCGATGGCGACCAGGGTGTCGCAGATCCGCTCGACTTCGCCGAGCAGGTGCGAGCAGACCAGCACGGACATCCCGAACTCGGTGCCGATCCGGTGCACCAGGGCGAGCATGGCGTCCCGGCCGGCCGGGTCGAGGCCGTTGGTGGGTTCGTCGAGCAGCAGCAGGTCGGGGTCGTGCACCAGCGCCTGGGCGAGCTTGACCCGCTGCTTCATGCCGGTGGAGTAGCCGCCCACCGGGCGGTGCCGCTCCTCGTGCAGCCCCACGTGGCGCAGCGCCTCGGAGGCCCGTTCCCGGGCGACGGTACGCGGCAGGCCGCTCATTCGGCCGAGATGGGTGACCAGCTCGGCGGCGGACAGGTCGGGGGGCAGGCAGTCGTGCTCGGGCATGTAACCGACCCGGGCGCGCACCGACGCGGCGTCGGCGGTCGGGTCGAGCCCCAGCACCTGGATCCGGCCGGCGGTCGGGGTCAGCAGGCCGAGCAGCAGCTTGATCAGCGTGGACTTGCCGGCGCCGTTGGCGCCGACCAGGCCGACGATCCCTGGCTCGACCGCGACGGTCAGCTCCGACAGCGCGGTGACCCCGCCGCCGTAGACCTTCGTCAACGACTCGGTTGCGATCAGTGTCACGCCGACAGCCTAGAGAAATTCGGCAATGCTGCGGCCCGGGTAGCGGCCCTAGGTTTCCCTGATTCGCTCCGCCGGCCACCCCTAGAGGGCGCGGCAACGGTGGCGCTCTCGACCGATCGGCGGGCGGCTGCGAAACTGTGTGCCGGTCGCCGTGGTTGGGGGTTCGATGAGCAACGGGTGGGTGCTGCCCGACGAGGTGCTTCGGGACGCGCCGACGTACACGCCACGTCCCGGCGAGCTCGCGGATCTGGAGCTGTTGCTGACCGGTGCGTACGCGCCGCTGACCGGCTTCATGACCCGAGCCGATTTGGTCTCGGTGAGCCGGCGTGGCCGGTTGGCCGACGGCGCACCGTGGCCGGTGGCGGTGACGCTCCAGGTGCCCCCGGCGCTGCTCCAGCAGCTCGACCTCGACGACCCGGGCCGCCGCGCGATCGTGCTCACCGACGGTGAGGGCGCGCCGGTCGCGGCGCTGGACGTGACCGACGCGTGGCAGGTGCGCGAGGGGGTGGCGGGGGTCGGCGGTGGTCTCCGCCGGCTCGGTGACGGCGGGCACGGGCCGTTCCAACGGTTGCGGCGTACGCCCGAGGAGCTGCGCGCGCTGCTGCCACCGGGCCGGGTGCTCGGGGTGATCGCCGACCGGCCGCTGCACCGGCCGCAGCTGGCCCAGATCGCGCACGCCGTGCGTACCCTCAGCGCACACCTGCTGGTCATCATTCCGGTGGGTGAGGACGGCACCGGCGGACTGCCGCAGGAGGCGCTGGTGCGCAGCGTCTTCGCCGCCCGCGACCGGATGCCGCCGGCGACCCTGGTCGCCGTGCCGCTGGCCCGCCGGCCGGACGAGATCAGCGACGCGCTGCTGCGGGCCCGGGTCTGCGCCGCGTACGGCGTCACCCACCTGCTCTCCACCGGCGAGATGCTCTCCGGAGCCGGGCTGCGGGTGCTGGTGCCGCGCGAGCTGGCCTACGACAACCGGGACGGTCAGTGGCGCTGGCGGGAGGACATCCCGCCGCGTAACCGGCGGCTCGCCCTGACCCACCAGGAGATCGATGACCTGCTCGACCGGGGCTTCCCGTTGCCCGAGTGGCACACGCCGCCGGCGGTGGCGAAGGAGCTGAGCCGGGCCAGGCCGCCCCGGCGGCACCGGGGTCTGGTGGTCTTTTTCACCGGGCTCTCCGGCTCGGGCAAGTCGACCATCGCCCGCGGCCTCGCCGACGCACTGCGCGAGCAGGGCGAGCGTACGGTCACCCTGCTCGACGGCGACGTGGTGCGCCGCGAGCTGACCGCGGGGCTGGGGTTCAGCAAGGCGGACCGGGACACCAACGTGCGGCGGATCGGCTGGGTGGCCGCCGAGATCGGCCGGCACCGGGGGATCGCCATCTGCTGCCCGATCGCGCCGTACGCACAGGCCCGGGCGGCGGCCCGGGCGATGGCCGTCGCGGCGGGCGCCGGATTCCTTCTGGTGCACGTCGCCACGCCCCTTGAGGTCTGTGAGCGACGCGACCGCAAGGGCCTGTACGCGCGGGCGCGCGCCGGCCTGCTCACCGGCATGACCGGCGTCGACGACCCGTACGAGGAACCCACCGACGCCGAGCTGGTGCTCGACACCACGGACCTCGGCGTGGACGAGGCGGTTCAGGCGGTGTTGCACCACCTCAACGAGACCGGCTGGGTCGAGCCCCGCCTGCCGTCGCTCTGATCGGGGGTCGTAGCGGGATGAAGCGCACCGAGATGTGGTTGGCCGACGGCCGGGAGCTGATCTACTTCGACGAGCGGGACGACGCCGTCCGGGACCAGCCGGACCGCCGGGAGCTGCCTCCTCCTCCGCCCGCCTCCCAGCTGCGCTACGACCCGCTCACCGACGAGTGGGTGGCGCTCGCTGTGCACCGGCAGACGCGGACCTTCCTGCCGCCGGCCGACCAGTGCCCGCTCTGCCCCTCCACGGCGGATCGACTCAGCGAGATTCCCGCCCCGGACTACGCCGTCGTGGTCTTCGAGAACCGCTTCCCGGCACTGAGTGGGCGGGTGGTCGACGAGCCGGACGAGATCACCCCGTTCACCCCGGTCCGGCCGGGCCGGGGGCGCTGCGAGGTGGTCTGCTTCACCGACGACCACCACACCTGTTTCGCCGACCTGCCGCCGAGCCGGGTGCGGACCGTGCTCGACGCGCTCGCCGACCGGACTGCGGTGCTCGGCGAGTTGGACGGGGTCGAGCAGGTCTTCTGCTTCGAGAACCGGGGCGTGGAGATCGGGGTGACCCTGCACCACCCGCACGGGCAGATCTACGCGTACCCGTTCCTCCCGCCGCGTACCCGGTCACTGTTGGCCGCGGCCCGCCGGCACGCCGAGCGCACCGGCGGGCGCAACCTCTACGCCGACGTGCTGGCCGCCGAACGGGAGGCCGGCGAGCGGGTGGTGGCGGCGAACGAACACTGGACGGCGTACGTGCCGGCAGCGGCCCGCTGGCCGTTCGAGGTGCACCTCGCGCCGCACCGGCCGGTGCCCGACATTCCGGCGCTGACGGACGCCGAACGGGACGCCTTCGGACCGCTCTACCTGGACCTGCTGCGCCGCTTCGACGGGCTGTTCGGCACGCCCATGCCGTACATCGCCGCCTGGCATCAGGCGCCGGTACGCGTCGACCGCGAACTGGGCCATCTGCATCTGCAACTGTTCAGCATCCGACGGGCGGCGGACAAGCTGAAGTATCTGGCCGGGTCGGAGTCGGCGATGGGCGTCTTCATCAACGACGTCGCCCCGGAACGCGCTGCCGCCCTGCTGCGCGCCGCCTGACCATCCGCCGCTGGACCGACCGCCGATTTGCGGGCCCCTCGAAGCCCGCAAGCAGGGAGTTGGGGCCGTACGCAGGGCGCGGGGGGCCCGGGACAGGGCCCCCCGCAGGGAAGGGACGGCTGGCTGTGTAGGACAGCCGGGAAGGCTGGCTGCTCGGCATTCATGCCGGGCGGCGGTCACGGTCAACCTTCCGGGACGGGACTGGCATCTCGTCCAGCCAGTACAACGAGGTGCACAGGCCCGGGTGACGCGCCTTCGGCTGGGTCGCGCGGCCCGGCGTACCGGAAGCGTCGAGCCCGCCGGTGCTCGGATGCGTCGGCGGGCTCGACAGGGTGCTGCGGTGGCTCAGGCGGCCAGGCGGCGCGCCAGGTTCTCGTCGAGCGTGTTCATGAACTCGTCGGTGGTCTGCCAGGGGGCGTCCCGCGAGATCAGCAGCGCGAGGTCCTTGGTCATCTGGCCGCTCTCGACGGTGTCGACGATGACCTGCTCCAGGGTGTTCGCGAACTCGGTGACCGCCGGGGTGCCGTCCAGCTTGCCCCGATGGGCCAGGCCTCGGGTCCAGGCGTAGATCGAGGCGATCGGGTTGGTCGAGGTCTTCTCGCCCTTCTGCCACTGCCGGTAGTGCCGGGTGACGGTGCCGTGCGCGGCCTCGGCCTCGACGGTGCGGCCGTCGGGCGAGAGCAGGACGGACGTCATCAGGCCGAGCGAGCCGAAGCCCTGCGCGACGGTGTCGGACTGCACGTCACCGTCGTAGTTCTTGCACGCCCAGACGTACCCGCCCTCCCACTTCAGCGCGGCGGCGACCATGTCGTCGATGAGCCGGTGCTCGTAGGTGAGACCGGCGGCGTCGAACTCCGCCTTGAACTCGTTCTCGAACACCTCGGCGAAGATGTCCTTGAACCGGCCGTCGTACGCCTTGAGGATGGTGTTCTTGGTCGACATGTAGACCGGGTAGCCGCGGTCCAGGCCGTAGCGGAACGAGGCCCGGGCGAAGTCCCGGATCGAGTCGTCGTAGTTGTACATGCCCATCGCGATGCCGCTGCCCGGGAAGTTGGCGACCTCCATCTCGACCGGCTGCGAACCGTCGGCGGGGGTGTAGGTGATGGTCACCGTGCCCGGCCCGGGAACGACGAAGTCGGTGGCGCGGTACTGGTCGCCGTGGGCGTGCCGGCCGATGATGATCGGCTTGGTCCAGCCCGGGACGAGCCGCGGCACGTTCGACATGATGATCGGCTCACGGAAGACGACGCCGCCGAGGATGTTGCGGATGGTGCCGTTCGGCGACCGCCACATCTTCTTCAGCCCGAACTCCTCCACCCGGGCCTCGTCCGGGGTGATGGTGGCGCACTTGACGCCGACGCCGTGCTCCTTGATGGCGTTGGCGGCGTCGACGGTGACCTGGTCGTCGGTGGCGTCGCGGTGCTGGATCGACAGGTCGTAGTAGTGCAGGTCGACGTCGAGGTAGGGCAGGATCAGCTGCTCCCGGATCTGCTTCCAGATGATCCGGGTCATCTCGTCGCCGTCGAGCTCCACGACCGGGTTGTTTACCTTGATCTTCGCCATCGGCCGGCGCTCCTCTCGGGGGACACGTGCTCAAGCAGTACGAGCGTACTGGACCCGCCTCGACGGAGAACGCCGCGGCCACCAGTTCGCCCAACCCAGGTGTAAGGAAGGGCCCCTTGTTAACGCCTGCGGTATAGGAAGGGCCCCCTATTAACATCCGCGGCGGCGGGGTTGCAACGGCGAGCGCCCCGCGACCGGGGGGCGCGGGGCGCGGGGCGCTGTCAGCGAACTGGTCACATGCTGGAGATGTCGGCCTGCTTGGCGCGGACGGCTTCGGCGGCCTCCTTCAGGGCGGCCAACTCGTCGGCGTCCAGGTCGGTCTCGACGACCCGCCGGACACCCTGGCGGCCAATCTCGGCCTCCACGCCCAGGTACACCCCGGAGATGCCGTACTCGCCGTCGACCCAGGCGCAGACCGGCATGACCTCGCCGGAGTCCTCCACCACAGCCTTGGCCATCCGGGCGGCGGCGGCGGACGGGGCGTAGTACGCCGAGCCGGTCTTGAGCAGCGCCACCACCTCGGCACCACCGTTGCGGGTCCGGACCACCAGGTCCTCGATCTGCTCGGCCGGCATGACCTCGCGCAGCGGCTTGCCGTTCACGGTGCTCTTCGACGGCACCGGGACCATGGTGTCGCCGTGCGAACCGAGGGTCAGCGTCTTCACCGACTTCACCGGCACCTGCAGTGCCTCGGCCACGAAGTTGGTGAACCGGGCGGTGTCCAGCATGCCGGCCTGGCCGAGCACCCGGTTGCGCGGGAACTGGGTGGCGATCTGCGCCAACGCGGTCATCTCGTCCAGCGGGTTGGACACGACGATGACGACGGCGTTCGGGGCGTACTTCGCGACGTTCTCGGAGACCTGCCGGACGATCTTGGCGTTGGTCTCCAGCAGGTCCATCCGGCTCATGCCCGGCTTGCGGGGCAGACCGGCGGTGATGACGACCACGTCCGAACCCTCGATGGCCTCGTAGCCCTCACCGTTCGGGCCGGTGGTGACCCCGACCACCTTGGTCTCGAAGCCCTCCACCGGGCGGGACTGGTTGAGGTCGAGGGCGATGCCCGCGGGCTTGCCCTCGATGATGTCGGTGATCACGACGGTGTCGAAGACGTCGTACTCGGCCAGGCGCTGCACGGTGGTGGAGCCGTAGAAGCCGGCGCCGACGACAGTGACCTTCTTACCCATGGTCGTCCCACTCCCTGTAACCAGTCGGTTTTCCGGACGGTATCAGCCATCCTGGCACCGATCAGGCCAGGGGCGGAGGGTTATGACCCTTCCTTACACCTCAGCCGCGTTCGGCGCGTTCGACGACGTTGGTGAGGAGCATGGCGCGGGTCATCGGGCCGACGCCGCCGGGCATCGGCACCAGCTTGCCGGCCACCTCGGCCACCTCCGGGTCCACGTCGCCGGTGTAGCGGCCCTTGCCGTCCGGGCCGATCACCCGGGTGATGCCCACGTCGACCACGACCGCGCCCGGGGTGATCATGTCGGCGGTGAGCAGGCCGGGCACGCCGGCGGCGACGATGACGATGTCGGCGGAGCGGGTGTGCGCGGCGAGGTCGAGGGTGCCGGTGTGGCAGAGGGTCACGGTGGCGTTCTCGCTGCGCCGGGTGAGCAGCAACCCGAGCGGGCGGCCGACGGTGTTGCCCCGGCCCACCACCGCGACGTTGGCACCGCGCAGCGGCACCTCGTGCCGGCGGAGCAGTTCCACGATGCCGCGCGGGGTGCACGGCAACGGCGCGTCGTAGCCGAGGACCAGCCGACCCAGGTTGACCGGATGCAGACCGTCGGCGTCCTTGTCCGGGTCGATCAGCTCAAGCACCCGTTGCGTGTCCAGCTGTGCCGGCAGCGGCAGCTGCACGATGTAGCCGTGGCACGCCGGGTCGGCGTTCAGCTCGGCGAGGATCTCGTCGACCTGCTCCTGGGTGGCGTCGGCCGGCAGCTCCCGGCGGATCGAGGCGATGCCGACCTCGGCGCAGTCGCGGTGCTTGCCGTTGACGTACGCCTGTGAGCCGGGATCGGATCCGACCAGCACCGTGCCCAGCCCCGGCACGGCGCCCCGTTCCGCTAGCGCCTTGACCCGCGTCCGAAGCTCGTCCTTGATCTCCGCCGCGGTCGCCTTGCCGTCCAGAAGCGTCGCCGTCACGCCTCAGATCGTCTCACGCCCGGCTCCGTCGACCACGCCGGCCGGCAACCTCGAACCAAGACGCTACTTTCTGTGACGTGTTGATTGTCACTTTGAGTGACCTATTGCGTGGTCACTCAACCCCGGTCCGGACGGCCGGGCACGAATACCCCCAATCCGACAGCAGCATCGACCAGCCGCAGCTCAGTCCCATTTGGTCGACTCGCGGTGTACGACCTACCGTTGCCCGTCGTTGCGCAGAGTTACCCAGATGCCGGGCCTGACTGCGCAGCGTAATGAGATGAGGAGGTTCAATGCGTGTTCGTAGGCTCGCCGCCTGGACCGCCCTCCCGCTCGCGGTGACCCTGGGCCTGGTGGCCTGCGGCTCGGGCGGCGACGGCGGATCCGGCGAGAGCGACCCCAACGCCGCCGTGCGGATCGAGATCGCCGAGCCGCAGCACCTGGTGCCGAGCAACACCAACGAAACCGGCGGCTCCCAGGTGCTCGCCGCCCTGTTCAGCCCGCTCGTCGACTACGACGAGGCGCACAAGCCGTACGAGGTGGCGGCCGAGTCGATCACGTCCGAGGACAACACCACCTGGACGATCAGGCTCAAGGACGGCTACACCTTCCACAACGGCGAGGCCGTCACCGCCGACAACTACATCGACGCCTGGAACTATGGCGCGTACGGCCCCAACGGCCAGAACTCCAGCTACTTCTTCGAGAAGATCGCCGGGTACGACGACCTGCAGGGCGAGACCCCCGCGGCCCGGACGCTCAGCGGCCTGGAGAAGGTCGACGACCTCACCTTCACGGTCACGCTCTCCCAGCCGTACAGCGAGTTCAAGTCGATGCTCGGCTACATCGCCTTCTACCCGCTGCCGAAGGCCGCGTTCTCGGCGCCCGGCGAGCTGGCCGAAGGGTACGAGCAGGCGCCGATCGGCCAGGGCCCGTTCAAGATGAAGGGCACCTGGCAGCACGACGCCAAGGTCGAGGTCGAGCGCTACGACGCCTACCCCGGTGAGCAGCCGAAGGTGGCCGGCGTCGAGTTCCGCATCTACCAGCAGCTGACCGCCGCGTACGCGGACGTGCTGTCGGACAACCTCGACGTGATCAAGACCGTCCCGACCGAGAACCTCTCCACCGCCGCCGTCGACCTGGGCGACCGGTTCAAGCAGAGCCCCGCGTCGTCGCTGCACTTCCTCTCCTTCCCGACCTTCCAGGAGGAGTTCAGCAACCCGGACGTGCGCAAGGCGATCTCCATGGCGATCGACCGGGAGGAGATCACGCGGTCGATCTTCAAGGACTCGCAGCAGCCGGCCCGCTCGTTCGTCTCGCCGGTCGTCGCCGGATACCGGGGCAACACCATCGGTGCGGCGGGCGAGTTCGACCCGGCCAGGGCCAAGACGCTCTACCAGGCCGCAGGCGGCCCGTCGAAGATCACCCTGTCGTACAACGGCGACGGTGGCCACAAGGACTGGATCGACGCCACCTGCAACCAGCTCAAGGCCAACCTGGGTGTGGACTGCGTGGGCAACGCCGAGCCGAAGTTCGCCGACCTGTTGACCAAGGTCAAGGCCAAGGAGCCGGTCGGCCTGTTCCGGCTGGGCTGGGTCATGGACTACCCGTCCATGGAGAACTACCTGGGCCCGCTGTTCACCAGCAACGGCTCATCGAACTACTACGGCTACCGCAACCCGGAGTTCGACCGGCTGCTCGCCGAGGGCGTCAGCGCTCCCAGCGAGGACGAGGCGATCAAGAAGTACCAGGCCGCCGAGGATGTGCTGGCGGAGGATCTGCCGGTGATCCCGCTGCGGTACGGCCAGAACAACTTCGGGCACTCGACCAAGGTGAAGAACGTCGAAATGGACGTCTTCGACCGGATCGACCTGCTCCAGATCGAGGCCGTGAAGTAACACCGCGTACGACGGGTCGGGTCATCGCGAGGTGACCCGACCCGTCATGTGATTCGTCCTTTTCCAGAGAGATTGCCAAGTATGTTCCGCTTCATCGTGCGGCGTCTGCTCCAGATGATCGTGGCCTTCTTCGGCACCACGCTGATCGTCTACGCGCTGATGTTCGCCGGTCAGGGCGACCCGATTCAGGCCCTCGCCGGCGAACGGCCGGTCACCGAGGCACAGCGGGCATACCTCACCGAGAAGTACCACCTGGACGCCACCGGCGTCGGCGGCTTCTTCTACCGGTACTTCGACTACCTTTCCAACCTGCTCCGGGGCGACCTGGGTGAGTCGCTGACCGGGCGGTCGATCGGCGAGATCCTCGCCGCCGCCTGGCCGGTCACGATCAAGCTGGCGCTGATCGCCATCGCGGTCGCCGTCATCTTCGGCGTCACCGCGGGCGTACTCGCCGGCATCCGGCGGGCCAGCATCTTCGACAACGCCACCCTGCTGCTGACGCTGCTGGTGCTCGGCATCCCGACCATCGTGCTCGCCCCACTCGCGCAGTACCTCCTCGGCGTCAAGTGGCAACTCTTCCCGCCCACCGCCGGTGCCGACCCCGACTTCTACGCGCTGCTGCTGCCCGGCATCGTGCTCGGGTCGCTCTCCCTGGCCACCGCCCTGCGGCTGACCCGTACCTCGGTGGCCGAGAACCTGCGCGCCGACTACGTGCGGACCGCGCGCTCGAAGGGCCTGCCGCGCCGCCGGGTGGTCAGCGTGCACGTGCTGCGCAACTCGCTGATCCCGGTGATCACCTTCCTCGGCGTCGAACTCGGGAACCTGATGAGCGGCGCGATCATCACCGAGGGCGTGTTCAACATCCCGGGCGTCGGTTTCAACCTCTTCCGCGGCATCCGCACCGAAGACGGCCCGCTGGTGGTGGGCATCGTCAGCGTGCTCGTCGTGGTCTACCTCGTCGCCAACCTGGTGGTGGACATCCTGTACGCCGTTCTCGACCCGAGGATCCGCTATGAGTGAGCGCAGCACAGCGGTCAGGCTCCGCAAGCCGCGCAGCCTGGCCGGCGACGCCTGGCGCGACCTGCGCCGCAAGCCGATCTTCTGGATCAGCCTCGCGCTGGTGTTGCTGGTGACCGCGATGGCGGCCGTGCCTGGGCTATTCACCAGCAACGACCCGACCGACTGCGCGCTTTCCCGGCAGCACGCCGCACCGTCCGGCGGGGCCGTCTTCGGGTACGACTTCCAGGGCTGCGACACGTACGCCCGAGCGGTCTACGGGGCGCGCGCGTCGCTGCTGGTCGGTGCCCTTTCTGCGTTGCTGACCGGCGCGATCGCCCTGGTCGTCGGAATGCTGGCCGGGTACTTCGGCGGCTGGGTCGACGCGGTGCTCTCCCGGGTGATCGACATCGTGCTCGGCATCCCGCTGCTGCTCGCCGCGATCGTGCTGCTCAAGCGGGTCGCCGCCGACAGCGCCACGGTGCGCCTCGCCGCGGTCATCTTCGTGCTCGCGGTGCTCGGCTGGACCACCACCGCCCGGGTGGTGCGCTCCTCGGTGATCAGCGCCCGGCAGCAGGACTACGTGGCCGCGGCCCGGATGCTGGGCGCCGGCAACGGCCGGATCATGTGGCGGCACATCCTGCCGAACGCGCTCGCCCCGGCGGTCGTGGTGCTGACCATCGCGCTCGGCACCTTCATCGCCGCCGAGGCGACCCTGTCGTTCCTCGGCATCGGCCTGAGGGAGCCGACCATCTCCTGGGGCATCGACATCAACAGCGGGCGGGTGCACATGCGGGAGTCGGCGACCCCGCTGGTGGTCCCGTCCACCTTCCTCGCGCTGACCGTGTTGGCGTTCATCATGCTCGGCGACGCCATCCGGGACGCCTTCGACCCGAAACTGCGGTGACGACTCAGATGAGCCAACCCACACCGGCCTCCGCCACCCCGCCCGGTGGCCACCTGCTCGATCTGCGCGACCTGCACGTCGAGTTCCGCACCCAGGAGGGCGTGGCCAAGGTGATCAACGGGGTCAGCTACCACCTCGACCCCGGCGAGACGCTCGCCGTGCTCGGCGAATCCGGCTCCGGCAAGTCCGTCACCGCCCAGGCCATCATGGGCATCCTGGACAGCCCGCCGGCCCACATCACCGCCGGCCAGATCCGCTACCGGGGCCGGGACCTGCTGAGCCTGTCCGAGGAGCAGCGCCGGCAGGTGCGGGGCAGAGAGATCGCGATGATCTTCCAGGACGCCCTCTCCGCGCTGAACCCGGTCTTCCCGGTCGGTTGGCAGATCGGCGAGACGCTGCGCCAGCGGCTCGGCATGTCCCGCGCCGACGCCCGCCGCCGGGTCGTGGAGCTGATGGACCTGGTGCAGATCCCGGCCGCGAGCAAGCGCCTCGGTGACTACCCGCACCAGTTCTCCGGCGGCATGCGCCAGCGGGTGATGATCGCGATGGCGCTGGCCATGGAGCCGAAGGTGCTGATCGCCGACGAGCCCACCACCGCGCTCGACGTCACCGTGCAGGCCCAGATCATGGACCTCCTCGCCGACCTGCGGCGCGACCTGGACATGGCGATGATCCTGATCACCCACGACCTCGGCGTGGTCGCCGACGTCGCAGACCGGATCGCGGTCATGTACGCGGGCCGGATCGTCGAGCACGCCGACGTCCGCTCGCTGTATCGGGCACCCGCCCACCCGTACACCAAGGGGTTGCTGGATTCGATCCCGCGCCTGGATCAGCGCGGCGGGAAGCTCGCCACGATCCGGGGCCTGCCGCCCAACCTGATGCGCATCCCCAGCGGCTGTCCCTTCCACCCCCGGTGCCCGTACGCGCAGCAGGTCTGCGTGGACGTGGTGCCGCACGACCTGGTCCTCGGCGACGGCCGGACCAGCGCGTGCCACTTCGCACAGGAGGTACGTGATGACCGCACCCGCTAGCCCGACCAAGGTGCGGGGCGAGACGATCCTCTCCGTCGACCACCTGGTCAAGCACTTCCCGATCACCCAGGGGGTGCTGTTCAGGAAGAAGATCGGCGCGGTCAAGGCCGTCGACGGGGTCAGTTTCGAGCTGCGCCGGGGCGAGACGCTCGGCATCGTCGGTGAGTCGGGCTGCGGCAAGTCCACTCTGGCCCGGCTGCTGATGCGGCTGGAGCACCCGACCGCCGGCCGGGCCACCCTGGCCGGGCGTGACCTGTTCGCCGCGTCCGGGTCCGAGCTGCGCCGGATCCGGCGCAACATGCAGATGGTCATGCAGGACCCGTACACCTCGCTGAACCCGCGGATGACGGTGGGCGACATCATCGGCGAGCCGTTCGAGATCCACCCGGAGGCGGCCCCGAAGGGCAGCCGCCAGCGCCGGGTCCAGGAACTGCTCGACGTGGTCGGGTTGAACCCGGAACACATCAACCGCTACCCGCACCAGTTCTCCGGCGGCCAGCGGCAGCGCATCGGCATCGCCCGGGCGCTCGCGCTGCGGCCCGAGGTGATCGTCTGCGACGAGCCGGTCTCCGCGCTGGACGTCTCCATCCAGGCGCAGGTGATCAACCTGCTCGAGGAACTCCAGGACGAATTCGGGCTGTCGTACATCTTCATCGCCCACGACCTGTCGGTGGTGCGGCACATCTCGGACCGGGTCGCGGTGATGTACCTGGGCCGGATCGTGGAGATCGGCACCGAGGACGAGATCTACCAGCGGGCCACCCACCCGTACACCCAGGCGCTGCTCTCCGCGGCCCCCGTGCCGGACCCGGACGCTCGCGGGCGCCGCAGCGTCATCCGGCTGCACGGCGACGTGCCGTCGCCGGCCGACCCGCCGTCGGGCTGCCACTTCCGGACCCGCTGCTGGAAGGCCCAGGAAATCTGCGCGATCCAGGCCCCGCAGGCCGTGCCGCGCGCCGCCGACCCGCACCCCTCCGCCTGCCACTTCGCCGAGGTCCGGACGTAAGGAAGGGCCCCCTTTTAACGCCTCGTGTATTGAAAGGGGCCCCTCCTAACAACTCAGTGGAAGAAGTGCCGGGTGCCGGTGAAGTACATCGTGACGCCGGCCTGCTTGCAGGCGGCGATCACCTCCTCGTCGCGGATCGAGCCGCCGGGCTGCACGATCGCCCGGACGCCAGCCTCCAGGAGGATCTGCGGGCCGTCGGCGAACGGGAAGAACGCGTCCGAGGCCGCGACCGCGCCGCGCGCCCGGTCGGTGCCGGCCCGGCTGACCGCCAGCCGGGCCGAGTCCACCCGGTTGACCTGGCCCATTCCGACGCCGACCGTGGCGCCGTCGCGGGCCAGCAGGATCGCGTTGCTCTTCACCGCCCGCACCGCCCGCCAGGCGAAGGCCAGGTCGGCCAGGGTCGCGGCGTCGGCCGCCTCGCCGGTGGCCAACCGCCAGGTCGACGGAGCGTCGCCCTCGGCATCGATCGCGTCCCGCAACTGCACCAGTACGCCGCCGGTGACCTGCCGCCACTCGGCCGGCAACGGCTGGAACTCCGGCGCCCGCAGCAAGCGGATGTTCTTCTTGGCCTGGAGCACCTCGGCCGCACCGGGCTCGTACCCGGGCGCCACCACGACCTCGGTGAAGATCTCGGCGATCTGCCCGGCCAACTCGACCGAGACCGGCCGGTTCACCGCGATCACACCGCCGAACGCGGAGACCGGATCGCAGGCGTGCGCCTTGCGGTGCGCCTCGGCCACGTCCGCGCCGACCGCGATGCCGCACGGGTTGGCGTGCTTGATGATCGCCACCGCCGGCTGGTCGGCGAAGTCGTTCGCCGCCCGCCACGCGGCGTCCGCATCGACGTAGTTGTTGTACGACATCTCCTTGCCGTGCAGCTGCTCGGCCTGCGCGAGACCGGACGGGCTGGCCGGGTCGGCGTAGAGCGCGGCGGCCTGGTGCGGGTTCTCGCCGTAGCGCAGCACCGTCTGCCGGCGCAACGCCTGCCCGGCGAACTCCGGCCAGCCGTCGGCGGCCGGGGCGAGGGTGGCGGCGAACCAGTCGGCGACCGCCACGTCGTACTCGGCGATGTCCGCGAAGGCCCGGGCGGCCAGCGCCCGGCGCTGCTCCAGGGTGAAGCCGCCGGCATCGAGCGCGGCCAGCAGCATCGGGTACGCGGCCGGGTCGGTAACCACCGCCACCGAGGCGTGGTTCTTGGCGGCGGCGCGCACCATCGCCGGGCCGCCGATGTCGATCTGCTCGACGCACTCGTCCTGGCTCGCTCCGGAGGCGACGGTGGCCTGGAACGGGTACAGGTTGGACACCAGCAGGTCGATCCCGGCGATGCCGTGCTCGTCGAGCTGGGCGGCGTGGGCCTCCCGGCGCAGGTCGGCGAGGAGGCCGCCGTGGATGGCGGGATGCAGCGTCTTCACCCGGCCGTCGAGGATCTCCGGGAAGCCGGTCACCTGCTCCACGGCGGTCACCGGCACCCCGGCACCGGCGATCGTCGACGCGGTGCTGCCGGTGGAGACGATCTCGACGCCGGCGGCGTGCAGCGCCCGGGCCAGCTCGGCCAGGCCCTTCTTGTCGTAGACGCTGACCAGTGCCCGCCTGATCGGACGGCGCCCGTCCTGGATGGATCCCACTCCGATCGTGACCTTTCTCCCGGTGATCGTCCAGCCTTCGCGGACCAGCCGGCCCACGTGCTCGACGAGTTGCTGCCGCTCGGCTTCCTTGATGCGCTCGGTGAGCGTGTCGACGTCGTCGTCGTCGCGCACCGGCACGGTCGCCTGCGCGACGATCGGGCCGGTGTCCATTCCGGCGTCGACGAAGAAGAGGGTCGCCCCGGTGACCTTCACGCCGTATGCGAGGGCATCGCGCGGGCCGTGGATGCCGGGAAACGCCGGCAGCAGGGTGTTGTGCGTGTTGAGGTAGCGGTCGCCGAAGGCGGCGAGGAAATGCGGGCCGACCAGTTTCAGGAAACCGGCGGAGATGACCAGGTCGGGTCGGTGCTCGGCGACCCGCGCGGTGAGCGCGGCATCCCACCGCTCGCGCGTCGGATGGTCCTTGACCCGCTCCACGAAGGTGGGTACGCCTGCCGTGGCGGCCCGGTCCAGCCCGGCGATCCCGTCGCGGTCCGCGCCCACCGCGACCACCCGTGCGCCGTACGCCGGGTCGGCGGTCGCGTCCAGCAGGGCCTGTAGGTTGCTCCCGGAGCCGGAGACGAGGACGACGATGCGGGCGGGCTCGGTCACCGGCACACCCTATCCGGCGGACGGTGGACGTCCGGAGGCTGGGCCTGACCCCTTCGCTGACTACCGGAGTCGCGCGGACCGGGTACGCTGCCGGCGCCCGGACCGGCACATCTGCGGCCCGCACCCCTTTTGCGAACACACGTGAGGAGCTCTCGTCATGCAGCCCGGATACCCCTCTCAGCCGCCTCAGCAGGTCGACAACAACATGACGATGTCGATCGTCTCGATCTTCCTGTTCTGGCCGCTGGCCATCCCGGCGATCATCAACGCCTCGAAGGTCAACCCGCTGCTCCAGCAGGGAGACTACGCCGGCGCCCAGGCGGCGGCAGCCGAGTCGAAGAAGTGGTCCAAGTGGGCCCTGATCGTCGGCATCAGCCTGTGGGCTGTCAGCCTGCTGTGCTGCCTGGGCAGTGTCGTGCTCAGCGCGGCCAGCAACAGCGCCCTGGGCTACTGAGCCGGATGCAGTCCGACAACCCTGGTCAGGACCCGTACGGCCAGCAGCCGCCGTACGGGGACCCGACCGCTCCACCACCGGTCAACCCGTACGCGCCGCCGCCGGCCAACCCGTACGCCCCGCCGCCGGCCAACCCGTACGCTCCGCCGGCCGATCAGGGCACGCCGCCGGCCAACCCGTACGCTCCGCCGGCCGATCAGGGCACGCCGCCGGTCGACCCGTACGCGCCACCGGCCGATCAGGGCACGCCCCCGACCGATCCGTACGGCCAGCAGCCGCCCACCCCGGGGCAGCCGTACGACCCGTACGCGCCGCTGCCCGTCGGCCAGCCTCCGGCCTACGGGCAGCCCCACCCGCCCCCGTACGCCGGACAGCCGTACGGCGGCACGCCGATGTATCCACACGCCGGTTTCGCCGGGCCGAGCGGTCAGCAGAACACCCTCGGCCTGGTGGCGATGATCCTCGGCATCGCGTCGATCCCGTTGAACTGCTGCTACCTCGGCGTCCCGCTGGGATTGGCCGCGGTGATCACCGGGTGGCTCGGCAAGCAGAAGGCCGACCAGGGCCTGGCCAGCAACTCGGGACAGGCCCTCGCCGGTCTGATCTGCGGGGCGATCGGCATCCTGCTGACCCTGGGGTACTTCGGGCTGCTGGCGGTGAACTTCACCCTGCCGTGACAGCCCGGAGCAGGCTGGATTCGAGGGGCGCCCCGGAGCATCGGGGTGCCCCTCGGCCGTTTTTCCAGCCGCCGGACAGATCAGGTGGCGTGCCGGGTGAGCCAGCGGGTGACAGCGGCGCCGAGCAGTGCGCCGCCGCCGATGACCACGGTCGCCACGAGCGCCACCTGCCAGCCGACCGGGCCGACCTCGGCCAGCCGGCCCGTGCCGAGCGGTCCACCCGAAGCCTCGGCGACCGCGCCCATCAGCAGGCCGGCCACCGGCCCGGCGAGCGCGGCCGGGGACAGCAGCGAAACCCAGCCCACCCGCGCCCGCCCGGCGGCGGGCGCCCGGAGCAACCGGCGGGCGAGCAGCCAGCCGACGGCCATCCCCACCAGGGCCGGGAGTGCGAGGATCGCGGCTGACCAGAGGCCGTCGACCGGCCCGCTGGGAAGCCCGGCGAACAACGGCAGGGCCGGCAGTGCGCCGATCGCGACCTCGCTGGTGCGCACCGCCGTGTCGGTGCCCACGGCGAACCCTGGGCCGAGCAAATAGCTGGTCGACCAGACAGTGGCGTTGGGCACGTAGGCCAGGCTCACCAGGGTGATACCGGCCTGCCCGGCCACGCCGGTGCGGTAGGCGCCGATCAAATCGGCCGCGTCGCCGCCGCCGGTCGCCACGGCCAGGCCCGCCACGGCCGCGCCCGCACCGAGCAACGCCAGCCCGGCCACCAGTCCGGCCCGCACCCCCTCCCGTACCGGCACCGGCGCTGAAGCGGCGAGCACGTCGGCCACCCGGCTGGTGCGGGCCGCACCGACGCCGGCGGCGAGCGTGCCGAGGGCGGCGAGCGTCAGCCCGGCCCGCACCGCCGACGCGCTGGGCCCGCCGGTGCGGAGCAGCATCGCGGCAAGCACACCCAGCAGGGCGTACGCGACACCGACCGCCACCGCGGCGACGGCCGTGCGGCTCGGTGACCGGCTGCCGCGGGCCCCGATCGCGCGGGTGACGTGCACCCCGGCGCGGGTGAGCCGCCACAGCGCCAGCGCGGTCACCGCGAGCGGTGTCAGGGCCAGCGGGCCGCTCTCCGTGACCAGCGGCACCCCGTGCCCGAGCAACCAGCCGGCCGCCCCGGCGCGCACCGCGCCAAACAGGCTGGCGCTGCCCTCGCTGAGCTGGAACAGCCAGAGTACGAGGGCCACCGGCAGCCAGGAGGTGAGGGCGGCCCCACCGGCGGCGACCAGCGCGGCGACCACGAGCGGCGCGTGGCTGCGACCGGTGGGCTCGCGCGGCAGGGGCACTCGACGCGGCGGACCGGCGCGGCCGGGCGGTCGGGCGCCGGCTCCCCGGCCGTCGGTGGCCCGGCGAGGCTGGTCAGGGGTGACAAAGGACATCGGCTCTACTCTGGCATGCCGCGTCGGCGTCGGCTGTCCGACACGGGCCCACCCGGGGTTTGGCGAGACCGGCAACCGGGCGCTGCGGGCAAGGCGGGGCAGGTGGAGTGGCCCGGCCAGGCGCTCTTATTCGGGCTGATCGGGTGTGGCATCGCACGGACCGGTCTAGCCTCGGCAGGAGGGGCCGTGACCCACTGATGTCCGGAGGGAAGTCGTGAACGCTCCGTATCCACCACCTCCACCGCCGCCTGCGGGCCGGGACCGCACCACACTCTGGGGCGTGCTGGGCATCGTGACCGGGCTGCTCTGCTGCGGCATCCTCGGCATCGTCTTCGGCTGGCTGTCGATCCGCGACGCGCGACGTTACGGAAAGTCGCCGGTGCTGGGCTGGGTGGCGATCGCCGTGGGTGTGCTCAACATCGTCGGCAGCCTGATCCTGCGGGCGGCCGGCTACCACCCGTACTGGAACCGCTGAGGGGCCGACCGCGCGGCCGGCCCCTCAGCGACACGTCGAGCTCAATCAGCCGGCGGACATGATCTCGCGCATCAGCTTCGCGGTCTCGGTCGGCGTCTTGCCGACCTTGACACCGACCGCCTCCAGCGCCGCCTTCTTGGCGTCGGCGGTACCCGCCGAGCCGGAGATGATGGCACCGGCGTGGCCCATGGTCTTGCCGGGCGGGGCGGTGAAGCCGGCGATGTAGCCGACCACCGGCTTGGTGACGTTGGCCTTGATGAACTCGGCGGCCCGCTCCTCGGCGTCGCCACCGATCTCACCGATCATCACGATGGCGTCGGTGTCCGGGTCGGCCTCGAACGCGGCCAGCGCGTCGATGTGAGTGGTCCCGATGATCGGGTCACCGCCGATGCCGACGCAGGTCGAGAAACCGATGTCGCGCAGCTCGTACATCATCTGGTAGGTCAGCGTGCCGCTTTTGCTGACCAGGCCGATCCGGCCGGCGCCGGTGATGTCGGCCGGGATGATGCCCGCGTTGGAGGCGCCCGGGGAGGCGATGCCGGGGCAGTTCGGGCCGATGATCCGGGTCCGCTCCCCCTTGGCCACGTTGTACGCCCAGAAGGCGGCCGTGTCGTGCACCGGCACACCCTCGGTGATCACCACGGCCAGCGGAATCCCGGCGTCGATCGCCTCGACGACCGCCCCCTTGGTGAACTGCGGCGGTACGAAGATGACGGTCACGTCGGCGCCGGTGTCCTTCATCGCGTCGGCGACGCTGGCGAAGACGGGCAGCTCGGTGCCGTCGAAGTCGATCGTGGTCCCCGCCTTGCGCGGGTTGACGCCACCGACGACGTTGGTGCCGGCGGCGAGCATCCGCCGGGTGTGCTTGGAACCCTCGGAGCCGGTCATCCCCTGGACGATGACCCTCGAGTCCTTGGTCAGCCAGATAGCCATGTCGTCAGACCCCCGCAGCCGCCAGCTCGGCGGCCCGCTCGGCCGCGCCGTCCATGGTGTCGACCCGCTCGATCAGCGGGTTGTTCGCGCCGTCGAGGATCGCTCGACCGGCCTCGGCGTTGTTGCCGTCGAGGCGCACGACGAGCGGCTTGGTCACCTGCTCGCCGCGCTCCTCCAGCAGGGCCAGCGCCTGCACGATGCCGTTGGCGACCGCGTCGCAGGAGGTGATGCCGCCGAAGACGTTGACGAAGACGCTCTTGACCGACGGGTCGGAGAGCACGATCTCCAGGCCGTTGGCCATCACCGCGGCGCTCGCGCCGCCGCCGATGTCCAGGAAGTTGGCCGGCTTGACGTTGCCGTGCCGCTCGCCGGCGTAGGCGACCACGTCGAGCGTCGACATGACCAGGCCCGCGCCGTTGCCGATGATGCCGACCTCGCCGTCAAGCTTGACGTAGTTGAGGTCCTTCTCCTTGGCGGCCTGCTCCAGCGGATCCACGGTCGCCTGGTCGACCAGAGCCTCGTGGTCCGGGTGCCGGAAGCCGGCGTTCTCGTCCAGCGAGACCTTGGCGTCCAGCAGCAGCAGCTTGCCGTCCTTGGTCTTCGCCAGCGGGTTCACCTCTACCAGCGTGGCGTCCTCGGCGACGAACGCCTTCCACAGACCGACGGCGATCTCGACGACCTGGTCGGCGAGCTCGGTCGGGAAGCCGGCGGCGGTGACGATCTCCCGGGCCTTGGCCTCGTCCACGCCCTCGACCGCGTCGATCGGGGCCTTGACGACCTTCTCCGGGGTCTCGGCGGCGACCTGCTCGATGTCCATGCCGCCGGCCACGCTGGCGATGCAGAGGAAGGTGCGGTTCGCCCGGTCGAGCAGGTACGAGAAGTAGTACTCCTCGGCCACGTCGGCGGTCACCGTGATCATGACCTTGTGGACCGTGTGGCCCTTGATGTCCATGCCGAGGATGTCGGTGGCGCGGGCCACCGTCTCCTCCGCGCCCTCGGCCAGCTTGACGCCGCCGGCCTTGCCTCGCCCGCCGACCTTCACCTGCGCCTTGACGACCACCCGGCCGCCGAGGCGCTCGGCGATCGCGCGGGCCTCCTCCGGGGTCGTGGCGACGCCGCCGGCGAGCACGGGCAACCCGTGCCGCTCGAACAGGTCCCGCCCCTGGTACTCGTACAGGTCCACGATTGCGCGTCCCGTCCCGTCTCTGCGGCGCACCGTCGCGCCGCCACCAAGCGTATGGAAAGAAAACAGTGCAACGCCTGACATCAGTTGAAGTTGAAGCAGGCCGGTGAATCCCGCACAACCCGAGCCGCGCGACCGCGTCTCGACCCTACGGCCCCCCGAAGCGTAAGGAAGGTTGGAAAGGATTCATTGGGCGCAGCCTAGCGATGCGGGCACGGTCGGCAGCCGATCGGGTGCGCGGTGTGCGGTAATCCACAACCTCAGCCCACGCTGCGTCACCGAGCCGCAGCGGGAGTCGACCGACTCACCCGTTCGGGCAGTCTTGCCTGGCCGACATCGCATGTCGGGTGCTGTGCGTAACCCTCGGCCGAGGGCGTCGTTGAGTCAGGTGTCGGCGCGCTGAACAGCGCGAAGACGCGAGAAACGGCCGATGCCCTGTCGGTCGAGGGGTGGCGGCGGGGCATCGTGCATAGAGGGGCCGGGCGTGTGAGGGGTGCGTCCGGCCCCTCCCCTTTTGGCAATCCGGTTCGCGGACGGTCGGTCAACCGACCGGCTGGGTGACGTTCTCCCGGACCCACTCCACGATGGACTGGGTCGTCGTGCCCGGCGTGAAGATCTTGGCCACGCCGAGCTGCTCCAGCTCCGGAATGTCGGCGTCGGGAATGATGCCTCCGCCGAAGACCACGATGTCCCGGGCATCCCGTTCGTCGAGCAGCTCCAGCACTCGACGGAACAGCGTCAGGTGCGCGCCGGAGAGCACGGACAGACCGACCGCGTCGGCGTCCTCCTGGATCGCGGTCTCCACGATCTGCTCCGGCGTCTGGTGCAGGCCGGTGTAGATGACCTCCATGCCGGCGTCCCGGAGCGCGCGTGCCACCACCTTGGCGCCACGGTCGTGGCCGTCCAGGCCCGGCTTGGCGACGACGACCCGAACACGAGAGCTCATCTGCGCATCCCTTTCACCGGCTCTACGGGACTCAGCTGAACGAACGGTAACGCGCCAGGCCGGGGCGCGGGAACGGGGCGGCCACCGGCCGGACCCCAGAACCAGGCACGGAACCGGCCGCGTACGGGGCGGGAAGGGGTGGCACGCGAGGACGGCGAAACCGGGCGCCACCATCACCTCACGCATAGATACAAGCGACGCGGGCCGCGTCAAGCCGGACGACTCCGCCGTTCGGTCACGGTGTGCGACGAACGGCGGATAACCAGGGCACCTCTCCAGCCTCCCGGACCATGACAATAACGGACGGAATCGGACAGAACGGAGCGGCGAATTCGGCGTTCCGGCTTGTGACTCGACTGACGGTTGGCTAACGTGTGCACGGTTGTCATCAGGCCTACGGACGGGTGACGACGTGGTCAGCCGCCGTTCGGTCCCTGATCTGGACGCCGGTCGAACCGCCTCGGAACCCCGACAACGGAGGGTATGCGTGCGCCAGCGCCTGTCGTCTGAGCCGGATCGATATCGCGGTCGCCGCCGCGTACCCACCCCCCCACGCAGCCGCTACGCCGCGGTCGTCACCACCGCCTTCGTCGGTGCCGGTGTGGTGGCCCTGGGGGCCGGCGCACTGCCGGACGCCAAGGACGTCAGCCCGTCGGTGCTCGACGAGCTGCGGCAGGCATCGATCAGCAGCCAGGGCGCGGCGGACCGCGTCGACGCCTCCGAGCGGGCGTCCCGCGACAGCCGAGGAGGTCCGCAGAGCGAGACCGACTCCGGAGTCTGGTTGCTGCCCCTACAGGGCTACGACTTCAACTCCCCGTACGGCATCCGCTGGGGCAAGCTGCACACGGGCGTCGACCTGGTCGCCCCGGAGGGAACCCCGTACGTCGCGATCCACGCTGGCACGGTCACCAAGGCCGGCTGGTTCGGCGGGTACGGCTACGCGGTCATCGTCCAGCACGCGGACGGCAGCGAGGCGATCTACGGCCACTCCAACGAGTTGAGCGTCCGCGAAGGCCAGCAGGTCAAGGCCGGCGACCAGCTTGGCCTGGTCGGCAACACGGGTCACTCGTACGGCTCTCACCTGCACCTGGAGATCCATGTCAAGGGCGAGCCGCTCGACCCGGTGCCGTGGCTGCAGGAACGCGGAGTGGACATCAAGCTACAAGTCGAGGCAATCTACAGCGAGGTAGTCGAGGACTGACGCCTGGTAACGCCCGCTGACCGCCCGGATCGATCGACCCGGGCGGTTTTGTTATGCCATCGAACCGAGAAAGTATCTCACGTCACAGGCGGGACTGTGGCGAAGGTCACGGCTCCCCGCCATCTCCGATCCGGTCAGTCGACCTCAGCGGCGGACAGACCCGGACGGGGCACGACGTCCAGCACCGACACCGGCACCACCCCGATACCCAGGGCGTGCCGGACCGACACCAGGATTTCGAGGTCACGTACCACTCGATCCAGTGAGGTCCCGTCGTGCAGGACAACAGCTCCACCCCGCACCGAAAGAATCCCGACGCCCCGGCCCGGCACCGGCGCCGTATCGGCTCGCGTGGCCGCTACCTGGTCATCGGTGCGGTCGCCCTGGTCGGGCTGGGCCTTGGCGGTGTCGCCATGGCCAGCCGCGATGACCGTCCCGCCCCCAGCCCGGTCGCCCTCGACACGCAGGCTCGCGCCGAGGCCGCCGAGCGGGCCGACCGGTCGGCCCGCGAACCGGCCGTCCCCGCCACGCCGGTCAGCCCGACACAGACCCCGTCGGCGAGTCCGACCGCCAGCGCGCGCCCGAGCACCAAGCCCAGCCCGAAGGCCACCGGGACCGCCAAGGCCACGCCGAAGCCGACCAAGAGCAAGGCCCCGAAGGCGTCCTGGGTGATCCCGATGGCCGGTGCCACCATCACCTCGTGCTACGGCCCTCGCTGGGGCACCCTGCACGCCGGCATCGACTTCGCGTTGCCCGCCGGCACCCCGGTCCGCGCCGCCTTCGGCGGCACCGTGACAAAGGCTGGCGACGTCGGTGACGGGTACGGCATCTCCGTCTTCGTCGACCACGGCAACGGCTACTTCACCCACTACGCCCACCTGAGCACGGCCAGGGTGAGCGTGGGCGACAAGGTCAGCACCGGGCAGACCATCGGCCTGGAGGGCTCCACGGGCGACTCGACCGGCCCGCACCTGCATTTCGAGGTGCACCAGGGGCAGATGTGGAACCAGATCGACCCGGCGCCTTTCCTGCGCGCCCGGGGCATCGACGTGGCCTGCTGACCATCGTTCCAGATCAGGCGAGCTTCGCGAGGTAGCTGGCCAGCGCGTCGTACGACTGGCGGGCGCCGTCGGCCATGCCGGAGGACACCAGGTCGGACGGCAGGGTCACCGTCGCGTCAAGCCCTCCAGGAAATGACCGTGTCAGAGTTTCTCGATCGGGGCGTGCCGCAGCACCAGCCACAGTGTCTGATCGCCGAAGTCGATCTGCGCCCGCGCGCCGGGGCCGTGGCCCTCCACCGCCACCACCCGGCCCAGTCCGTACCGCTGGTGGTTCACCCGATCCCCGGCCGTCACCTTCGGGCCCTGGGGCAGTTCGCTGGCGGTGGCCAGCCGGCTGCCGTCCACGCCGAGCTTCCGCGCCAGCTGCGCAGCCCTGGGCGTGCCGCCGCTGAAGCCGCTCGCCCGCTCGGCGCGACCACCCACGCCGCCACCGGCACCACCCCATGAGGTGTACGACCCCTCGGTCCGCTCCCAGCGAACCAGCTCGGGCGGCAACTCCTCGACGAACCGGGACGGCGGATTGTAGGCCGGCTGCCCCCAGGCCGAACGGGTCACCGCCCGGGAGAGGTAGAGCCGCTGCCGAGCCCGGGTGATGCCGACGTACGCCAGCCGCCGCTCCTCCTCCAACTCCCGGCTGTCGCCCAGAGAGCGCAGATGCGGGAAGACGCCGTCCTCGAGGCCGGTCAGGAAGACCACCGGGAACTCCAGCCCCTTCGCGGTGTGCAGCGTCATCAGGGTGACCACGCCCTGGTGCTCCGGGTCGTCCGAGGGGATCTGGTCGGCGTCGGCGACCAGCGCGACCTGCTCCAGGAAGCCGGCCACGGTCGCCCGCTCCCCCTCCGCGCCGGTCGCCTCGATCCGCTCGGTGTACTCGCGGGCGACGCTGACCAGTTCCTGGAGGTTGTCCAGCCGCCCGGCGTCCTGCGGGTCGAGGCTCTCCTCCAACTCGGTCAGGTACCCCGAGCGGGTCAGCACCGCCTCCAGCACCTCCTCCGGAGTGCCCTCGGCGGCCAACTCCCGCGCCGAGTCGAGCAGCGCGACGAACTCGGCGATGCCGTTGGCCGCCCGGGTGGAGATGCCCGGCGCGTCCCTGGCCCGCCGCAGCGCCGCGCCGAAGGAGATCCGATCGCGGCTGGCCAGCGCCTCCACGCACGCCTCGGCGCGCTCGCCGATGCCTCGCCGCGGCGTGTTCAGGATCCGCCGGAGGCTGACCGTGTCGTCGTCGTTGACCACCGCGCGCAGGTAGGCCAGCGCGTCGCGGACCTCCTTGCGCTCGTAGAAGCGCACCCCACCGACGACCTTGTACGGCAGGCCGACCCGGATGAACACCTCCTCGAAGACCCGGGACTGCGCGTTGGTGCGGTAGAAGACCGCCACGTCACCCGGGCGGGCCTCCCCCGCGTCGACCAGCCGGTCGATCTCCCGGGTCACCCAGTCCGCCTCTGCGTGCTCGGTGTCGGCCACGTACGCGACGATCGGCTCGCCGGCCCCGGCGTCACTCCACAGCCGCTTCGGCTTGCGGGAGGTGTTGCGGTCGATCACCGCGTTCGCCGCGTTCAGGATGGTCTGGGTGGAGCGGTAGTTCTGCTCCAGCAGGATGGTGCGGGCGTCGGTGAAGTCGCGCTCGAACTCGAGGATGTTGCGGATCGTCGCGCCCCGGAAAGCGTAGATCGACTGGTCGGCGTCGCCGACCACGCACAGCTCCGCCGGTTCGAGCCCTTCGGTGCCGGAGACCAGCTCCTTGATCAGGACGTACTGCGCGTGGTTGGTGTCCTGGTACTCGTCGACCAGCACGTGGCGGAATCGGCGGCGGTAGGTCTCGGCGACGTGCGGGTGCGACTGGAGCAGGTGCACCGTCATCATGATCAGATCGTCGAAGTCGAGCGCGTGCGCCTCGCGCAGCCGTCGCTGGTAGAGCGCGTACGCCTCGGCCAGCGCCCGCTCGTTGGGCCCGCTGGCCCGGGCGGCGAAGGTCTCCGGGTCGACCAGCTCGTTCTTCAGGTTGGAGACCTGGGCGGCCAGGCCGCGCGCCGGGTAGCGCTTCGGGTCCAGGTCGAGTTCCCGGGCGACCATCTGCATCAGCCGGCGGGAGTCGTCGGCGTCGTAGATCGAGAAGGTGGACTTCAGGCCGGCGTGCTCGTGTTCGGCCCGCAGGATCCGTACGCAGGCGGAGTGGAAGGTGGAGACCCACATCAGCCGGGCGCGCGGACCGACCAGGGCGGCGACCCGGTCCTTCATCTCGCCGGCGGCCTTGTTGGTGAAGGTGATCGCGATGATCTCGCCCGGGTGCACGTCCCGCGCGGCGAGCAGGTACGCGATCCGGTGGGTCAGCACCCGGGTCTTGCCGGAACCGGCGCCGGCGACGATCAGCAGCGGCGAACCGGCGTGGGTGACCGCGTCCCGCTGCGGGCCGTTGAGGCCCTCGACCAACTGCAGCGGGTCGAGACGGCCGGGCACGGCCCGGTGAGCCGGGGCGGGCTCGGACGAGGGAATTTCAAAGAGAGGACGCATCGCCAGCCGAGTCTATGCCGTAAGGAAGGGCACCTTATTAACGCCTCCGGTAGAGGAAGGGCCCCTTCTTAACGTTTCCCTTGCGCGCCACCCGGCCGGGCGGCATACTCAACGGCGTGTTCGACCAGCGCTTCTACTTTTTCTACGGCACCGGGAGTCCGGCTGCCGTGGGTCGCGCCTGATCGACAAGACCTGCCAAAGCCCTGGGCTCCTCGGAGTCCGGGGCTTTGCTCGTCCCGGGATCCGGGCACCGGGCACCAGACCGTGAGAGGTACCCGAAGATGACAGACGTGATGGAGCAGAGTGGCGCCCGGGCCGGATCCGGTGTGACCTCGAATGGCAACGGCCCGGCCGGTGGCCCCGGACCCGAGCCGGCCAACCCGGGCACCGGCACCACGGAGCCGGGCGCTGCCGCCCGGATCGCCGAGATCCGGGTACGTATCGACGAGATCGATCGCACCCTCATCGAGCTGTGGCAGGAGCGGGCCGAGCTGTCCCGCGAGGTCGGTACGACCCGGATGGCCTCCGGCGGGACCCGGCTCGTGCTCTCCCGCGAGCAGGAGATCCTGGAACGCTTCCGCTCCGCTCTCGGTGCCGACGGCACGCAACTCGCCCTGCTGCTCCTGCGGGCCGGCCGCGGCCCGCTCTGAGCACCGCATTGCGGCCCGCTCTGAGCACCGCACCGCGGCCCGCTCCGGGCAGCATGCCGTCGCCCGCACCGGCCGGCTCCGGACGCCAGCCAGCCGCGCCAGGCAAAGCACAGGACCGGGGCGCCGGCCGTTCATGACGGCCGACGCCCCGGATCATTGAGGAGGCACTACCTTCACCGCCGATCCCGGTACGGATGGTCGGGCTCGACGGCGTCTGTGTGGCTACTCCGTCGCGTGCACCACGTCGCGTACCTCGGCGAAGTGGCAGGCGCTCGGGTGGCCGGATTTTTCCCGGATCTGAAGGAGCGGCTCCTGCTCGGCGCAGATGTCCTGGGCTTTCCAGCAGCGGGTGCGGAATCGGCAGCCCGACGGCGGATCGGCCGGCGACGGCACATCGCCGGTCAGCACGATCTGGTCCCGCTGCCCGCGCAACTTCGGGTCGGGCACCGGCACCGCTGACAACAGCGCCTGGGTGTACGGGTGGGTGGGGGTCTCGTAGATCTCGTCCTCGGTCCCGATCTCCACGATCTTCCCGAGGTACATGACCGCGACCCGGTCGGCGATGTGCCGGACCACCGACAGGTCGTGGGCGATGAAGATGTACGACAGGCCCAGCTCGTCCTGGAGCTTCTCCAACAGGTTGATCACCTGCGCCTGAATGGAGACGTCCAGCGCGGAGACCGGCTCGTCACAGAGAATGATCTCCGGGTTGAGCGCCAGCGCCCGGGCGATGCCGATGCGCTGCCGCTGACCGCCGGAGAACTGGTGCGGGTAGCGGTTGATGTGATCGGGGTTGAGACCGACCAGCTCCAACAGCTCCTGCACCTTGGCCCGCCGCTTGGCCTTGGGCACCACGTCCGGGTGCACCTCGAACGGCTCACCGATGATGTCGCCGACGGTCATCCGCGGGTTCAGCGAGGTGTACGGGTCCTGCATCACCAGCTGGATGTTGCGCCGACCCCGGCGCCGCTCCTCGGCACCGACCCTGGACATGTTCTTACCCTGCACGAACAGGTCGCCGGAGGTCGGCGTCTCCAACCCGACCAGCATCCGGGCCAACGTCGACTTGCCGCAGCCGGACTCGCCCACGATGCCGAGCGTCTCGCCCCGGCGCAGTTCCAGGTTGATCCCGTCGACCGCACGCACCGCGCCGTACTGCTTCTTGAAGACGACTCCCCGGGTCAGCGGGAAGTGCTTGACCAGGTTCCTGGTCTCCAGCACCAGATCACTCATCGCCCTTGACCTCCTTCCAGAAGTGGCAGGCGGCCGTCCGGCTCGGCGACACCTGGTACAGCGGCGGCGCCGGCTCCTCGCGGCAGACCTCCTGGGCGTACCGGCACCGGGGGTTGAACGCGCAACCCTGCGGGATGTTGGTCAGTGCCGGCGGCAGGCCCTTGATCGCGCTGAGTTCCTGGCCCTTGAGGTCCAGGCGCGGGATCGACTCCAGCAGACCCTTGGTGTACGGGTGAGCCGGGCTGGCGTAGATGTCGTCCACGCTGGCTTCCTCGATGACCCGGCCGGCGTACATGACTGAGATGCGGTCCGCCACGTCCGCCACCACACCCATGTCATGGGTGATCAGCACCAGGCCCATGTTCCGTTCCCGCTGCAGCTCGGCCAGCAGCGCCATGATCTGGGCCTGCACGGTCACGTCCAGCGCGGTGGTCGGCTCGTCGGCGATCAGCACCTCGGGGTCGAGGGCCAGCGCCATCGCGATCATGACCCGCTGCCGCATACCGCCGGAGAACTGGTGCGGGTAGTCGTTCACCCGCTGCCTGGCCGCCGGAATCTTGACCAGGTCGAGCAGTTCGACGGCGCGCGCCTTGGCGTCCTGGCGGGACATTCCGCGATGCATGCGGAACAGCTCGGCCAGTTGGAAGCCGACGGTGAAGACCGGATTCAGCGCGGAGAGCGCATCCTGGAAGATCATCGCGATCCGGTTCGCCCGCACCTTGCGGCGTTCGGACTCCGGCAGCTTCAGCAGGTCGACGCCGCGGTAGAGGATCTCCCCACCGGTGACGAAGCCGGGCGGGCTGTCCAGGATGCCCATGATCGCCTGCGCGGTCACGCTCTTGCCGCAGCCGGACTCGCCGAGGATCGCCCGGGTCTCGCCGGCCCGCAGGTCGAAGCTCACCCCGTTGACGGCGTGGGCGATTCCGTTGCGGGTACGGAACTCCACGTGCAGGTTCTTGACCTGCAGCGGCAGCGCGTTCGGGTCGACGCCCGCCAGCGCGTCCAGCTTGACGTTCACATCAGTCATGACGCTCACCGGAACTTCGGGTCGAGGGCGTCACGCAGGGCGTCACCCATGAGGATGAAGGACAGCACGGTGCCCACCAGCAGACCACAGGGGAAGAGCAACAGCCACGGGTCCTCCAGGAAGTAGACCTGGTGGGTGCTGATCATGATGCCCCAGGACTGCGCAGGCGGCTGCAACCCGACGCCGAGGTAGGTCAGCGTTGCCTCTGCGGCGACGAACGAGCCGAGCACGATGGTGGCGTAGACCAGCATCGGGGCGATCGCGTTGGGCAGGATGTGCCGGAACATCACCCGTCCGTTGCGGGCACCGACCGCCTTCGCGGCGTGCACGTAGTCCAGATCCTTCGAGGAGATCACGCTGCCTCGGATGATCCGGGCGATCACCGGCCAGGTCAGCAGGAACAGCACCATGGCGATGGTGAACTCGTTCTGCCGCTTGATGACGGTGAGGAAGACGATCGCGCCGAGCAGGAACGGCAGCGAGAGGAAGACGTCCATCACCCGGGAGATGATCGTGTCGACCCATCCACCGTAGTAGCCGGCGAGCAGTCCGAGGGTGCCACCAATGACGATCATCGTACCGGTGGCCATGATCGCGATGATCATCGAAGGCCGGGCACCGTAGATGGCGTGCGAGTAGTAGTCGCACCCGAGGATGTCGGTGCCGAACACGTGCTCGGCGCTCGGGGACAGCCGGGACCGGTCGGTGGTGCAGTCCCGGGGGTCCTGGCTGGTCCACAACTTCGGGAAGGCCGCCATCGAGCCGACCGCGAGGATGTAGAGAAGCGCGATCACGAAGGTCGGGTCGCGCATCAACTGCCGGCGGGCGTCCGCCCACAGGCTGCCGCTGCGCTGCTTCCCGCCGGTGGCCGGTTGGTCCGGCAGCGGGCCGTCGCCGGAGACCGGTCCGCCACCGACGGCGGTGCCTGCGCTCGTCAGATCGCTCATGCCGGCACCCCACTTCGCTCCGTGCCGCCATGAGGCAGCGCCGCACTGAGCCTGACGATTCGCTCGCTCCGCTCGCTCATGTCCACACCTCGTTTCGCTCTGCCCTGCCGTGGGCGGGGGTCTCCCGCCGGGTCACTCGCTACGACGCCGTCACTCATAGCGGATCCTCGGGTCGAGTACGGCGTACAGAATGTCAACCAGCAGGTTGGCGAGCAGGACGACCAGCACCAGCATGGTCACCACGCCGATCACCACCGACGATTCGCCGGTTCGGGCGGACATCGTCACCAGCCGACCGATGCCGGGCACGTTGAAGATCGTCTCGGTGACCACCGCGCCGGCCATCGCCGCGCCGATGTCGACACCGAGGAAGGTGATCACCGGGATCAGCGAGTTGCGCAGCGTGTGCACGCCGATGACCCGCTTGTTGGTCAGCCCCTTGGCCTTGGCCGTGCGCACGTAGTCGGCCCGGACGTTCTCCATGATGCTGGTCCGGGTGAGCCGGGCGGTGGTGGCAAGCGAAACCGAGCCGAGCACCATGCCGGGGATGATCAGGCTGGCGAAGGGGTAGTCGGGCTTGAACACGGGGCTGAACACCCCGACGGAGATCAGGTCGGGGATCCAGTCCTGTCCCCGCAGCACGTTGCCGAACTTGACCCCGACGAACTCCCGCACCACCAGGCCGAGCACGAAGATCGGCACCGAGATGACGAAGACCGTGCTGATCTTCACCATGTAGTCGAGGAAGCTGCCGCCGCGCAGACCCGCCAGCACACCCGCCGCGATGCCGACGACCGCCTCGAAGACGATCGCGATCACCAGCAGCTTGAGGGTGAACGGAATGGCGTTCGAGACCAGGTCGGTGACTTCCTGCTGGCGCAGGTTGATGCCGAAGTCGAAGTTGAAGAAGATGCCGTGGAGACGGTCGAAGAAGAGGCCGGGCTCGTAGCCCGTGCCCAACCAACCTCCGCCGTCCTCCGCTGCCCGCCACAGGCATGGGTCGCCTTTACGGTCCAGGCAGGGGTCACCGTAGCCGAGCCGCTCGGTGATGGCTTGCAGCAGCGCAGGCGGCGGGGTCCGGTCACCGAAGAGCGCCCGCACCGGGTTTCCGCTGAACTGAACCGCCAGCGAGGTGATGTAGTGAAGCAGAAACATGGTGCCCAGCACAGTTGGGATGAACTGGAGCAACCGTCGGATGACGTAGCGCCCCATCTCGGGGTCTCCTCTCGGCGCTGACGTGGCGGCAACGATCACCCTGGTGGGGTGATCGTTGCCGCCACGTCGTGTTACGGCTGGATCAGGACTTCTGCTTCAGCGAGGTCGCACCGTAGTCGGCGTCCGAGACCTTGTTCCAGACGAACTGGTCCACGTTCTCGCTGTAGATCGCCCCTTCCTTGCGCCACCACATCGGGATGACCGGCAGTTCCTCGCCCAGGATGTCCTCCGCCTTCTGGTACGACGGGATGGCAGCCTGCATCGACTCGGCCGCGTCGCCTTCCTTCAGCAGGGCGTCGACCTCGGCGTTGCTGTAGCCCGAGTTGTTGCTGCCCGCGCCCGTGCCGTACAGCGGGTACAGGAAGGTCTCCAGGAACGGGTAGTCCGGGCCCCAGCCGAGACGGAACGGACCGGTGAACTTCTTCTTGTCCGCGGTCTCGAGGTACTCGGCGAACTGCAGGTTGACCTTCAGCTCGTAGTCGATGCCCAGCGCGGCCTTGATCTGGTCACCGACCGCCTGCAGCCACTGGTCGTGGCCGGCGCCCGCGTTGGCCCACAGGGTCAGCTTCTTGCCGGCCGGCCAGCCGCCGGCCTCGGCGAGCAGCTGCTTCGCCTTCTCGACGTCCTTGGTGCAGTACTGGCACACGTTCTCCCGGGCGCCCTCGAAGCTCGGGGCGACGAAGCCGGTGGCCGGCGCGTTCCGGCCGTCGAAGACGGCGTCGATGATGGACTGGCGGTCGATCGACAGGGAGAGGGCCTGGCGGATCCGCTTATCCTTGAAGTCGTCGTTGTAGATCGGGAAGCCGACGTAGGTGAAGCTGTCACCGGCCAGCTCGAACATCCGGTCGCCGTACTGCTGCTTGGCCTCCTTGTAGCGGGCCGGCGGCAGGGTGTACATCACGTCCAGCTCACCGGCCTGGAAGGCGGCGTAGCCGGCGTCGACGTCGGCGAAGATGCGGTACTCGATGCGGTCCGGCTTGCCGGGCTCGCCCTTCCAGCTGTCGCTGCGGACCAGGTTGATCGCAACGTTGTGCTGCCAGCTGCCGTCCATCTTGTACGGGCCGTTGCCGATCGGGGTCTCGTTGCACTTGGCGATGTCCTCGACGCACGCCTGGGCCATCGGGAAGAAGCCCGGGTAGCCGATCGTAGTCGGGAAGCCGGAGAAGGGGGCGTCCAGCTCGACGGTGAAGGTGAGATCGTCGACCTTCTTCAGGCCGGCGAGTTCCTTGGTCGCCGGCTCCGGGGCCTTCTTCGGGCCGTCGCCGTCCGGGTCCTCGGGCTGGAGGTCCTTGACGCCGGCGATCCGCTTCATGAAGTAGCCGTTGTTCTGGGCGTTTGGCCCGTAAGCGGCGTAGTTCCACGAGCGGATGAAGGCGTCGGCGTTGACCGGCTCACCGTTGTCGAAGGTGTAGCCGCTCTTGATCTTGATCGTCCAGACCTTCTGGTCGTCCGACTCGACCGACTCGGCCAGGTCCAGCTCGACCGCGGAGGTGTCTGCGTTGTACTTGACCAGACCGCGATACAGCTGGCGGATCACATACAGCGACGGCTCGTCGTCACCGCCGGAAGGCGTCAGGAACGCCGGCTCCGCATTGTAGACGCGCAGCGTACCGCCGGCCTGGCCGGCGTCGTCGCTGTCGCCACCGCTGCCACAGGCGGTGGCCAACATGGCGGTGGCGGTCGCTACGACCGCCACCTTCAGGAATTTCCCGCGCATGGGAGTGCCTCCTCAGGGCGCTCGGCTCACGAGGGGGTGTGAGTGCCTGCCACTGTGACACCCGATGCGCCCAAGCCGAAAGGCGTGTTATCAAGCCGATACCCGCCCGGGACGGGGTCGACATCCACCAGGAGTCGCTTTCAGCGCCCGCCGGACGAAGCTATGAGCTGGCCGTCAAGGCATTTTTGCGCCTGAACGGACGATTGGCAGGACGACGTCGGCGGCCATCCGGACAACCCGGAACCATGACGTGAATCGCGCCACTTATGCCCAGCATGCTACCCGAACGGATGACATCAACTCCAGCCGGGCGGCCGAGCTGGCTGCCCGGCTGATCAGCCCCCGGCGCGGTCCGGAGTCACACCAACCGTCGATCCGCAGCCCACCGGGACAGTTCGTACCGGTTGGACATCTGAAGCTTGCGGAGCACGTTGGAGACGTGCGTCTCGACCGTCTTGATCGAGATGTACAGCTCCCGGGCGATCTCCTTGTACGCGTACCCCCGGGCGAGCAACCGCAGCACCTCGCGTTCCCGGTTGGTCAACTGGTCCAGCTCGGGATCGGCGACCGGAGCGTCCGGACGGGCGGCGAAGGCATCCAGCACGAACCCGGCCAGCCGCGGACTGAACACGGCGTCACCGTCGGCCACCCGACGGATCGCGGCGGCCAGTTCGTCCGGCGAGATGGTCTTGGTGACGTAACCCCGGGCACCGGCCCGGATCAGCCCGATCACGTCCTCGGCGGCGTCGGAGACACTGAGCGCCAGGAAGCGCACCTGGGGGTGGCTGCGCCGCATCGCCTCCAGCACCGCCCGGCCGCCGCCGTCGGGCATGTGCACGTCGAGCAGGACGACGTCCGGTTCGGTGGCCGCGATCCGGCTGACCGCCTCAGCGACCGTGCTCGCCTCGCCCACCACCTCGACGTGCGCTCCCAGCTCGGCGCGGACGCCCGCGCGGAACATGGCGTGGTCGTCGACCAGGAACACCCGCAGCCGCTCCGGCCCGGTACCCGCCGGCTCGACCGGTCGCGTGGACTGCTCGGCCATCATCTGTCCCTTTCCGCCGTGGCCGAGTCCCGGCTGATCGGCAGGATCAACCGGACCTCGGTCCCCTCCCCCGGCCGAGAGCGGATCTCCGCTCGGCCGCCGTGCCGCTTCATCCGCCCGACGATCGAGCCCCGCACGCCGTGCCGGTGATGTTCCACGGTATCCGGGTCGAATCCCGCGCCTCGGTCCCGTACGAAGACACTCACCTGCTCGGGCTCGACCTCGGCGTACAACGAGACGGTCTGCACCCCGGCGTGCCGCGCGGCGTTGACCAACGCCTCACGGGCAGCGGCGACCAGGGCGCCGACCCGCTCGTCGGTCTCCCGGTCGCCGACCACCACGGCCTCAACGGTGATCGCGAAAGTGTCCTCGACCTCGGCGGCGGCCTGCTCCAGCGCCGCCGCGAAGCGTTCGGTCGGCGACGCGGTCGGCTTGTAGAGCCAGTTGCGCAGCGACCGTTCCTGGCCACGGGCGAGTCGCTGCACGGTCTTCACGTCGTTGGCGTTGCGTTGGATCAACGCGAGGGTGTGCAGCACCTGGTCGTGCACCATCGCCGCCAGTTCGGCCCGCTCCTGCTCGCGGATGCGCCCCTCGCGCTCCGAACGGAGCTGGTTCCACGTCCGCCAGAGCACCGGCGCGGCCACCACGCCGACGCCCGCCAACCCGACCAGCGCGAAGATGATCCCGTTGACCACGGCATCCAGGTTCTGCGCCGGGGAGTAGACGGCGGCGACCCCGATGATGCCGACCGCGACCAGCACCCCGCCGCCGACGAAGCGGAGCACGAAGGCGCGACGGTCGCTCTCCTCTATCACCGCGCCGAGCCAGGGCACCGGCATCGACTCACCCCACTGGCGCCGCCGCTCCGGCGCCGACTGGTGCCAGATCACCCCGGCGCCGACCGCGATGATGGCGACCAGCCAGCCCGCGGTGCCGGCCGCGCCGATCGAGTCGAAGACCAGGACCTGAAGCAGGAGTACGCCGAGCCCTATCGCGACGAACGGAAGCAGTTGCCCGATGTCCCGGCGGGGCGGTACGGCGGTGTCGCCGGGGCGCACCGGTACCACGGCCCAGAAGGCCGCGTAGAGCAGCAGGCCGAGCCCGCTCAGCCCGAGCAACACCATGAAGGCGACCCGAACCCGGATCACCGGGACGCCAAGATGCTCGGCGATGCCGGCGGCCACCCCGGCCGCCATCCGATGCTCCGGAGCGCGGTAGAGGCGGGGTGGTTGGCTGACGGCGCTGATCGTGGACTCCCTGGTCAGGACGGGTCGGGGACAGCGGTCGAGGAGACGGCTCGTCCCGATCGTCACACGTGGCGTGGCCGCCCGACCACGGGGACGCCCCGGACATTCCGGCAGGCCGGATCTCAGGGTGGGGTCAGGGTCACCTCCGGAGGTCGTTCGGGCGCCCGGCACAGCAGGATCGGAGACATGACCGACGACGCTGCTCAGCGGCCGGGTCCGACGGAACCGGAGCGGACTCCGGAGACGCCCGCCGAGCCGGCCGCGCCCGGATCGCCCGGTGCCCCGGAGGGCCTCGGGGCGCCGACCACCACCGCACCCTCCGGCGCCCCGCCGCCACGAGCGGACGGCCCGCCACCACGAGCGGACGGCCCGCCACCACGAGCGGACGACCCGCCGTCGGGGCGCGGACCGGGCACCGCCTTCGGTGGTGCCGGCTTCACCTCGCGGTACGGGCTCATCCGCCCCCGTGACGGCCGATACCTGGCTGGCGTGTGCGCCGCCGTCGGCCGGGCCACCAACACCGATCCGGTGCTCTGGCGGGTGTTGCTCGCGGTGCTGGGCTTCTTCGGCGGCGTCGGTGTCCTGGTCTACGTCGCCGCCTGGCTGATCATCCCGAATGAGGGCGACAGCGCCTCGCCGGTCGAGTCCATGCTGGGCCGCGGCCGCTCCAGCATGTCCCCGGTCACCGTGATCGTGCTCAGCATCCTGGTGGCGGTGGGGTTCGGCTACATCGTCACCGACGCGTTCCGCGCGGTGCTGCTCGGCGCGGCGATCCTGGTCGGCGGCGCGCTGCTGCTCAACCGCCAGCAAGGGGAACCACGGCCCGGCGAGCCGCCGACCGCGACAGCGGGTGCAGCGACCGGCCCCGTGCCGCCGCGCACACCGACCGGCCCGGTGCCGCCGATCAGCCATCCCGCCCCGACCGGGTACCCGCCGCCGTACCCCGGGTTCGTCACCACCCCGCCCGCGCCCGCTTTCCCGCCGTACACCCCGACCCCGCACGTCCCGCCGCCCGGAGCCCCGGTTGCCGGCCAGTCCGAGGAGCCCACCCTGAACCTGCCCCCGGCACCGTGGCCGTCGGCCGGCGCCCCGACCGCGCCACCCGGGCCACCGACCTACCGCCCCCCATTCGCCCCGTACGGCCCGTACGCCAGCCAGGGCATGCCGGTCCCACCGCCGGCCAGACCCAAGCCGCCCAAGCCGCCCAAGAAGCCCCGCGAGCGCTCCGCCCTCGGCGCGGTGACCTTCTCGTTGATCTTCGTCGCCCTGGGTGTGGTCGGCATCCTCGACCTGCTCGACGTGTTCGGGGTCGGCGCCTCCGCCTACTTCGCCGCGGCGCTCGCCGTGATCGGTCTCGGCCTGCTGGTGGGCACCTGGTTCGGCCGGGCCCGCTGGCTGATCGCCCTCGGCCTGGTGACCGCCGCCGCGTTGGGCGTGGCCACCATCGCCGAGTCGTACGACCGGGTCCGCGGGGTGGACGGCACCGTGACGTGGGCGCCGAGCAACCACCGGGAACTGGCCGTGCGGTACGAGCAGAGCTTCGCCGACGCGGTGCTCGACCTGCGCGCGATCGACTTCGACCAGCAGGACATCGAGATCAGCGTCGTCATCAACTTCGGCGAGGCGACCGTGGTGGTGCCGCCGAACGTGGACGTCACCACCGTGGCGCACATCGCCGCCGGTGACGTCAAGATTTTCGGCCACCGCGCCAGCGGCCTGGACAATCGGCTCGCGGAAATCGTCGACCTCGGAGCGGACGGGGCCGGCGGCGGAAAGCTACGCCTGGACCTGCACGTCAACGCTGGACACATGGAGGTGACCCGGTGAGGCTCCACCGCACCGATCTGGTGTCGTTCGCCTTCGGGCTGCTCTTCCTCGCGTTCGCCGCCTGGTGGCTGCTCGCCCAGATGCTCGGCCTCGTCCTGCCGCCGGTCGGCTGGTTCCTGGCCGGAGGGTTGATCCTGATCGGCGGGCTCGGCCTGGTCGGCGCACTGCGCTCCGGCCGTCACGCCGCCCCGCCGGAAACGCCCGAGCCGCACATCGGCACCGCCGGCACGTCCGGCACCGCCGGCACGTC
>NZ_BOPC01000016.1 GCF_016863555.1 Micromonospora qiuiae
GGGCACTGCGGGCAGCGCCGGCCCGGAGGCGCCGGAGCCGGGTGGCTCCCCCCGGTGGGACGCCAGCGAGCCCGACCCGGGCGGCATGCCCCGGTCGGAGGCGACCGACACCGAGCCGCGCCCCACGCCTTGGCCGGGTGCCGAGCGTACGCTCGAATTGTCCGGCGAGGATGAGCCGCCCTCGCCGGGTCAGCGGGGCTCGACGGCCTGACCATGCGGCAGCCGTCGCCGGCCGCCTATGCTGGCCGGAGCGCCGGGCCGCCCCGCCGGGCGGCGATCTCGCGTCAATCGCCTCTACCTGTCAGGAGCCCGATCGACATGACCCAGTCCCCTGCCGCGCGCGCCCCTGGCCGCTCCGGTCCGGCGCGCCTCGGCGAGCGCGCCGCCCGTACTCTCGTCTCCGAGCTCGCCCGGATCAACGCCCCCAAGGCCGCCCTGCTGGTGGGCGTGACCCCGGAGTCCGCCGTACTGGCCGCCGCAATCGAGGCGCTGCTGCCCGGCGACACCCTCACCGTGGTCCCGGCCGAACGGATCAGCGCCGCGGCGCTGCGGGAGCACGTCACCGCACAGGGCCGCTGGGTCGCCGACCGGGTACGCGTCGTGGACAGCCTCGCCGAGGCCGAGCCGGCCGCCGTGGTGGTCGCCGGCGAGGCGTTCGTCGGCACCGCCGAGGAGACCCGTGGCGCCATCGAGACGCTGACCAAGTACCTGGCCGACGGGGCAGTGCTCAGTGTGGCCACCGCCGTCGGCCGGACCGCCGGCGCCGCCGCCGAGCTGGACCGCCAGGGCGCCCTGCACGGCGTCGGCGCCGACCTGGTGCTGCGCAACTCCCCGCCGGTACGCGTGTACCGGCTCCGCTTCACCCCGGCGCACGCCGCGGCGGCGGAGCAGCTCGCGCCGGCCTACCGCCCGTCGAGCGTGCCGGTCACCCGCGGCATGCACATCGACTCCAACGGGGTGGCCGCCGCCGGCATCGCCCTCGGGCTGGCCGCGCTGACCCGGCTGGCCCGACCGAAGTCGAAGCTCTGGCTGCTGCCCGCGTTGGCCGCCGCGCCGGTGGCGGCGTTCTTCCGGGACCCGGAGCGGGACGTACCGGAGGACCCGTCGGCCGTGGTGGCCGCCGCCGACGGTCAGGTGCTGTCGGTGCAGCGCCTGCACGACGAGCGCTTCGGCGACGGTGAGTTCCTGCGGATCGCGGTCTTCCTGTCGGTGCTCGACGTGCACGTCAACCGCGCACCGGTGGCGGGCAAGGTGGTGGACTACTTCGTCGCCGACGGCGGGTTCGTCAACGCGATGAAGCCGGACGCGGAGCACAACGTGGCCGCGTACACGGTGCTGGACACCACGCACGGCACGGTGGTGGTGGCGCAGCGGACCGGCCTGATCGCCCGGCGGATCGTGCAGCGCGCCCCGGTCGGAGCGCTGCTCGCCCGGGGTGAGCGGTTCGGGCTGATCCGGTTCGGCTCGCGGACCGACGTCTACCTTCCGGCTGAGGCGGCGGAGCCGCTGGTCGGCCCGGGTGACAAGGTGGTCGGCGGAGCGAGCGTCATCGCCCGCTGGCGTTGAGCGGGCAATCTGACGAGAGAGGGCGTCGCGGTCGACCGCGACGCCCTTTCTCTTTCGCTGCTGTCTTGAAGATCAGATCGTACGGCGCTGGCGCAGCCAGAGCACCGGCCCACTGATCAGGTAACCCACCACGATCAGGCCGAAGGTGAGCCGCACGTCGATCAACGCGCCGATCACCGGAGCGAGCCAGACCCACGGCGGCAGCTTGACCAGCCGGGCGAGCTTCGCGTACGGAAAGCTGCTGACCATGGTGAAGGCGAGCAGCGCCACGCCGGCGATCTGCACCGCACCGGGCACCGGGAGACCGATGACCACCATCAGGGCCAGCACGGCCGCCGCCATCGTGGTCGGCACTCCCGAGAAGAACCGGCCGTCGGAGGGTGAGACGTTGAACCGGGCCAGGCGGATCGCGGAGCAGGCCGCCACGAGCGCGGCGGCCACCGCGGCGGCGGTCGCCGGCACGTCGCCGGCGAGCGAGGCGTACACCACCACGGGCGCGGCGATGCCGAAGGAGCACATGTCGGCCAGCGAGTCCATCTGGGCGCCGAACGGGCTGGAGACCCCGAGCTTGCGGGCCAGCGCGCCGTCCAGGCCGTCGAAGGCGACGCAGGCGATGAGGAGGAAGGCGGCGAGCCGCACGTTGCCGTGCATGGCCACGAAGATCGCGTTGATGCCGAGCAGCAGGCTGGCCAGGGTGCAGGCGTTGACCAGCGCGAACTTCATCCGCCGCGCGGGCGTGCGCGCACCGGGGAGCAAGGGTACGGATGTCGCGACCGGCTCGTCCGCCACGCCAGGTGCCAGCGGTGCCGGCACGACGGCGGGGCTGATCGGGGCGACCGTCTCGATCCCGGCGCGGTGGAACCGTTGCAGGCCGTACCGGCGACGCGGACGATCCGCGTACCGGGGCTCGGGCAACATGTCGGGCACGCCGTGCAGTTCCGCACCTCGGCGGCCGACGCGGACCAGCAGGACTTGACGAGCAAGGGTGCCACTGCGGCGCAACGGGCCCGTCCAGCTTCGCCCTGCGGGACGCGGGCTGTCAGTCGTACGACGCCGGCGCCATGGGGCTCTCGGCACGTTTCCTCCATAACCGGATGGCCGCCTCGAGGGCGGTGCCCGGCTGTCTCGTGCCGGACCTTTCTGGCCCGGCAGCCGTTTTGCGGAGTACACCATCGCACAGGGAATGGAGATTGGCGATAGCTGCCGGCGGTACTTATGTCTCCCTAACCATGCGAACCGCAGGGTTGTTCCCATCCGGGTAGGAACGCCCGTTTCTGCCATCGATCCTTCTCCGACTGTACCGGAGGTGTCACCACCGGCCGGCGTGAGCGGGACCGGCAGCTGCGACGCCGGTCACTGCGATGTCAGCAGGAGCCCGGCGGCGATCTCCGTCAGCGGCAGCTCTCGCAGCTCGGCCCGGGTGAACCAGCTGGCGCGGGCAGTCGAGCCACCGGCCAGCTCGGTCACCGCCGGCTCGGTCGGAACGTCGACCACGACGCGGTAGACGACCCGGATGCCGTGCCAGTCGATCGGATATCCCTCCGGCCCGAGCGCCGCCGGATTGTGCAGATTGTCCACCCCGATCAGGTCGATCACCCGACCCAGTTGGCCCGACTCCTCGACCAGTTCCCGCAGCAGCGCGGTGACCGGCTGTTCGCCATGGTCGGTCCCGCCGCCGGGCAGGTGCCACCGCCCGGCACCCGGATAGCCGTCGGCGATCAGGCAGAGCAGCACCCGATCGGCGGGATCGGTGACCAGGCCGTACGCCCCGAAGCGCAGCCGCCGGCCGGCGTCGGGTACGGCGAACGGCTCCCGGCGGCGGAGCGCACCCGCCGGCAGCGGAACGACCGGCAGGCCGAGCGCCTCGGCGGTGAAGGCCAGCAACGGCAGTTCGGCCGCCTGCGCCGTGGTCAACCAGCGGGCCAGGTCGGCGCTGCCCTTTGCCTCGGAACGCAACGCGCCGCCCACCGGCGTCAGGTCGAACAGCAACCGGTCGGTGTGCAGGGCCACCCCCTGCGCGGGGTACGGCACCACGTCCGCGACCACCGCCCGCAGCCCGGTGACCTCGACGGTCAGCCCGGTCTCCTCGGCGACCTCGCGGACCACCGCGGAAGCGGGATGCTCGGCGTGTTCGACGCCGCCGCCGGGCAGCAACCACACCCCGGGGAAGTCGGCGTACCTGGAACCCCGCACCAGCAGCACCCGCTCCTGCTCGGTGTCCCACACCAATCCGTACGCCCCGACCCGCCGCACCTGCTCCACGCCCCGCGCCCCTCCCGTCCACCCCCGCCGCCGGCGTCCGTCGATCATGAAGTTATCGCCGCCCGCCATGGCGTGTCATGACAATAACTTCATGATCGGCGGGATGACCGGGGGAGGGGTGGGGGGCGGGGGGCGGGGGGGGAGGGGGTGGGGGGGGAGGGGTGGGGGGGTCAGGTGAGGCGGGCGGCCTGGACGGCTTCGGCGGTCACCTCGGTGAGGCGGTCGGTGGGCAGGGCGCCGAGTTCCTCGCGGGCGAACCAGCGGGCCTCGCAGGTGGAACCGCCGACGTCGCCGACCGTGGGCGGGGCGGGCTTGTCGACCACCACCCGGTAGAAGGCGCGTACGCCGTGCCAGTCGATCGGGTAACCCTCCGGGCCGAGCGACGCCGCGTCCCGGTGGCTGGCGACCCCGAGCAACTCGACGAGGCGCCCGGTCTGCCCGGTCTCCTCCACCAGTTCCCGGATCAGCGCCGCACCCGGCTGCTCGCCGTAGTCGGTGCCGCCGCCGGGCAGGTGCCAGCAGCCCGCGCCCGGGTAGCCGTCGGCGACCCGGGTCAACAGCACTCGCCCGTCGGGGTCGGTGACCACGGCGTACGCGGCGAAGCGCTGCGCCCGGTGCAGCCCGTCGGGACCGGGCACCGCGTAGAAGGAGGGGAACTCGGGGGGCTCGTCGGGCACGATGTCCGCCGAGGCGGCGGGCAGCCCGAGGGCGCGTGCGGTGAACGAGCGCAGCGGCAACTGTCGCGCCTCGTCCAGGGTGAACCAGCGGGCCAGGTCGGTCGGCCGGTCGACCCGGTCGGTCAGCGAGCCACCCCGCACCGAGACCCGGTAGACCAGGCGATCGGTGTGGATGGTGATGCCACGCTCGGGCAGGGCCCGCATGTCGGCCAACACGTCGTGCAGGCCGGCGACGGCCACCGACAGGCCGGTCTCGGCGGCGGTCTCCCGAACGACTGTGTGCTGCGGATCCTCGCCGTGGTCGACCGCCCCGCCGGGCAGGGACCACGTACCGGGTGTGCCCGAGCGCTCCGACGCGCGGACCAGCAACACTCGGTCTACCGAATCAGTACAGACTGCGTATGCCGCGATCCTGCGCAGCGGCTCCAGCATGGTGGTCACGGAGCCAAATTCTCCCCGTGACCCGCTACAGACGCGGAAGAGAGTCGGATTCCTGACTGATCACTGTCCCTGAGGCGCAGTTCAGGGTATTGATCCGGGCGGTCACCGAGGTCGATGCGCGCCGAGGCGAGGACCGTTGAGGCATGACTTCCACATCTCAGGCCCCGTACAAGCAGCTACGCCGCCCGACCACGGACCGGATGGTGGCCGGGGTGGCCAGCGGTCTCGGCCGCTACTTCGCCGTCGACCCCACCCTGGTGCGCGTCATCTTCGCCGTCGCCACGCTGCTGACCGGCGGGATCGCCGCGCTCGCGTACCCGATCATGTGGTTCCTGATGCCCGAGGAGCCGGCCAACGCACCCGCGTGGCCGCAGCCGCCGAACCCGGCACCGCACGGCCCGGCGCAAACTCCCGGACCGGCGGGACCCACGCCGCACCCCGCGTGGCCCTTCCCGGCGCCGGCGCCGCAGCACGGCCCGCAGCAGCCCGCCCCACGGCCGTCGGCTGACGGCCCGCAGCAGCCCGCCCCACGGCCGTCGGCTGATGGCCCGGAGCCGGCGCCCCGGACGGCTCCTCAACCGCCGGCCTGAGCCGGCGTCACTCCCACTCGATGGTGCCCGGCGGCTTGCTGGTGACGTCCAGGACCACCCGGTTCACCTCGGCCACCTCGTTGGTGATCCGGGTGGAGATCCGGGCGATCACGTCGTAGGGCAGCCGAGACCATTCGGCGGTCATCGCGTCCTCGCTGGAGACCGGGCGCAGCACCACGGGATGCCCGTAGCTGCGCCCGTCGCCCTGCACGCCGACGCTGCGTACGTCGGCCAGCAGCACCACCGGGAACTGCCACACGTCCCGGTCCAGGCCGGCCGCGCTCAACTCCTGACGGGCGATGAAATCGGCCCGGCGGAGCACGTCCAGGCGCTCCCGGTCGACCGCGCCGATGATCCGGATGGCCAGGCCGGGCCCCGGGAACGGATGCCGCCAGACCATCGCCTCGGGCAGGCCGAGCTGGAGACCGAGCGTACGGACCTCGTCCTTGAACAGCGCGCGCAGCGGCTCGACCAGCGCGAACTTCAGGTCCTCCGGGAGACCCCCGACGTTGTGGTGGCTCTTGATGTTGGCGGTGCCGGGGCCGCCGCCGGACTCGACCACATCGGGATAGAGGGTGCCCTGCACCAGGAACTCGACATCGCCGTGCGAGGCGATCTCCCGGGCCGCGACCTCGAAGACCCGGATGAACTCCCGGCCAATGATCTTGCGCTTCTGCTCCGGGTCGGTCACCCCGGCCAGCGCGCCGAGGAACCGGTCGGCCGCGTCGACCACCTTGAGCTTGATGCCGGTGGCCGCGACGTAGTCCTTCTCCACCTGCTCGGCCTCGCCCGCACGCAGCAGACCGTGATCGACGAAGACGCAGGTCAGCTGGTCACCGACGGCCCTGTGCACGAGCGCGGCGGCGACTGCGGAGTCCACTCCGCCGCTCAGCCCGCAGATGACCTCCTTGTCGCCGACCTGCTCACGGATCCGGGCCACCTGCTCGTCGATGATGTTCTCGGGCGTCCAGGTCGGCTCGATCCCGGCGATCTCGTAAAGAAAGCGGGTCAGCATCTCCTGCCCGTACGCGGTGTGCCCCACCTCGGGGTGGAACTGCACGCCGGCCCGCCGGCCGGCCAGATCCTCGAAAGCAGCGACCGGAGCGCCGGCCGACTCGGCGGTCACCGTGAAACCCTCCGGTGCCTCGGTGACACAGTCGCCGTGGCTCATCCAGACCGGCAGGTCGGCCGGTAGGTCACGGAGCAGCACGCCCGGGTCGAGCAGGCGGGGACGCAGCGGGGTGCCGCCGTACTCGCGGCTGCCGGTGCGCGCCACCGTGCCTCCGAGGGAGCGGGCCATCGCCTGGAACCCGTAACAGATGCCGAAGATTGGCACGCCCGTGCGGAACAGCGCGTCGTCGACCTGCGGGGCGCCCGGCTCGTGGACGCTCGCCGGGCCGCCGGAGAGGATGATCGCGGCCGGATTCCTGGCCAGCATCTCGGCCACCGGCATGGTGTGCGGAACGATCTCGGAGTAGACCCTTGCCTCGCGTACCCGCCGGGCGATCAGCTGGGCGTACTGGGCACCGAAGTCGACCACGAGGACAGGACGCGGCAGGCTCATAGCCGGAAATCCTACCCACCGTGACGGGCGCGCCCCACGCGCACCGCCACGCTCCCCCGCCTCGCCGATCATGCAGCTTCTGTCGCCATTATGCACCTTACGCACCTTTCATCCCGACGGAAAGTGCAAGATCGCCGGGGGCCGGCGGGGGCGGAGGGCGGGGCGGGGGCGGGGCGGGGGCGGGGGGGCGGAGGGGAAGGGTGAGGGGTGGGGTGTCAGGGGTGGAGGGCGGCGGGGGCGTGTGGGGGGACGGCGGGGTGGTGTGGGGGGATGGGGGTGAGAGGGCGGTAGGGGGAGCCGAGTGGTGGGCGGGGATCGGGGTCGTCCTTGTTGGGCCAGAGGGACATGGCGCGTTCGGCCTGGGCGGTGATGGTCAGGGACGGGTTGACGCCGAGGTTGGCCGAGATCGCCGCGCCGTCCACGACGTGCAGGCCGGGGTGACCGTAGACCCGGTGGTAGGGGTCGATCACCCCGTCGGCCGGGGTGGCGCCGATGACCGCGCCGCCGAGGATGTGCGCGGTCATCGGGATGTCGAACGGCTCGGTGAGCGCGCCGCCGGGCGTACCGTCGATCTCCTCTGCGAGCAGCCGGACAGCCCGGTTGCCGGCCGGGATCCAGGTCGGGTTCGGGGTGCCGTGGCCCGGACCGGAGACCAGCCGGCGGCCGAACGGGCCGCGCCGCAGGCGGGTGGTGAGCGAGTTGTCGGCCGACTGCATCACCAGCGCGATCACCGTACGTTGCGACCAGCCTCGCACCGAGAGCATCCGGGCGGCCAGCACCGGATGCCGCAGCAGTTGCCCCAGCCAGCGGCGCAGCCGGTGCGGCCCGCCGTCGACCAGCAGCGACTGGAGAAGCCCCATCGCGTTCGAGCCCCGCCCGTAGCGGACCGGCTCGATGTGGGTCTGCGGGTCGGGGTGGAACGAGCTGGTGATCGCCACCCCCTCGGTGAAGTCCACCCCGCGTGCTCGGGCCCGTCGGTGCGACATCGAGGCGCCGAGGATCGCCTCGGAGTTGGTCCGGGTCAGCTCGCCGAGCCGGGGTGAGAGCTCCGGCAGGTCGCCGCCGGCCCGCATCTCGTGCAGCAGCCGCTGGGTGCCCAGCGCACCGGCGGCGAAGACCACCTGATCGGCGTGGATCACCTGCCGGCGCTTGCGCAGCCAGGCACCGGTGCGCGCGGTGTGCACCGCGTAACCGCCGCCGTCGACCGGCCGGACCGCGGTGACCGTGGTCAGCGCGTGCACCCGGACGCCGAGCTGCTCGGCCAGCCAGAGGTAGTTCTTCACCAACGTGTTCTTCGCACCGTGACGGCAGCCGGTCATGCACGAGCCGCAGTGCGTGCAGCCGACACGATCCGGACCGATACCGCCGAAGTACGGGTCGGCGACCCGCTCGCCGGGCCGTCCGATGTGCACCCCGACCGGGGTGGCGTGGAAGGTGTGCCCCACCCCCATCCGCTCGGCCACCCGCCGCATCGCCCGGTCCGCACCGGTGACGATCGGGTACGCGGTGACGCCGAGCATCCGCTTCGCCTGGTCGTAGTGGGGCGCCAACTCGGCCCGCCAGTCGGTGATGTCCCGCCACTGCGGGTCGGTGTAGAAAGCGTCCAGCGGCTCGTAGAGGGTGTTGGCGTAGACCAGCGAACCGCCACCGACCCCGGCGCCCGACAGCACCAGCACCGCGCCGCCGGCCCGCCGGTCAGCGGCGCGCAGCAGGGTGATGCGTTGCAGGCCGAAACAGCCCAGCCGCGGTGCCCACAGGAAGCGACGCAGCCGCCACGAGGTCTGCGGGAACTCGTCGTCGGCGAACCGCCGGCCGGCCTCCAGCACGCCGACCGAGTAGCCCTTCTCGGCCAAGCGGAGCGCGGTGACGCTGCCGCCGAAGCCGGATCCGATGACGACCACGTCGTACCGCATGAAGCCATCATTACCTGCGAGTAGATCTCGCGCCAGAAGCACTTCTGCGTGATCATGCACCGGGGCCGATCAGCGCGGTGCTGCCGGGAGCCACACCGGCGTCGCCGGTCGCGTGCTGCCGCGAGCCACACCGGCGTCGCCGGCGAGGGCGCAACCTCGGGCCCGCCTCACCGCGTTCGAGCGGTATCGGATTAAGGAGGCGCCGATGGCGCTCGCAGCAAACCGCCGACGCGTGACCCTGCTGCTGGCCGGGCTGGTCACGGTGCTCCTGCTGGCCGGCGCTGCGGTGGTGGTGGCCCGTACGGTCGTCGCCGACCGGGCGGCACCGACCGCCGAAGCGCCCGGCCCGGACCCGTCGCCGAGCGGGCAACCCAGCCCCACCCCGAGCACCCCACCGCCGGGAGCGGACATCACCGGCCCGCTGAACCTGCTGCTGGTCGGCATCGACACCCGGGTCAGCGTGCCCGGTTGGGAGCCGCACGCCGACGCCGTACTCGTCCTGCACGTGCCGGCCGGGCTGTCCCGGGCGTACCTCTTCTCGCTCCCCCGGGATCTCGTGGTGGACATCCCGGCCTTCGAACCGGCCGGCTACTCAGGCGGGCGGACCAAGCTCACCAACGCGATGAGCTACGGCAGCCGGGTGCCGAAGCGGCCGGGGCGACCGGACCCCGCCCAGGGGTACGAGCTGCTGCGGCGCACCGTCAGCGACTACACCGGCCTCCGTATCGACGCGGGCGCAGTGCTCACCTTCGGCGGCTTCGACAAGTTGGTGGACAGCCTGGGTGGCGTCGACATCCACGTCGACCAGCGGGTGGTGTCGCGACACCGCCAGCCGGACGGCAAGCACCGGAAGCCGGGCCCCGGGGTGGGCGGCTACACCGGGCCGCAGATGGTCTACGAGCCCGGCGACCGGCACCTCAACGGCTGGCAGGCGCTCGACTACGCCCGCCAGCGCTACCTGCCCGGGGGCGACTACACCCGGCAGCGCCACCAGCAACAACTGGTCCGGGCGCTGGTCCGGAAGATCCTCGACGCGGACCTGGCCCGCCAACCGGAGCGGGTCGAGGAGGTGGTCGGCGCGCTCGGGGACATGCTGGTCTACGTCGGCGGGCGGCGGATCGTGGAATTCGCGTACGCCCTCGGTGGCCTCACCCCTGACGCCCTCACGCTGGTGGTCCTGCCGGGGGCCGCCGTCGGGCGGGGCAACGCCTACCGGGGCGAGGAGCTGACCCGGGTCGGCCACCGCTTCCTCACCGAACTGCGCGCCGGTCGGGTCGACGCCTACCTCGCCGAGCACCCAAAGCTAACGGTGCCGGACTGACCCGGTCTTTCATTCAGGGCAGGGCGGGCGGGGTGGTGCCGGTCAACCAGGCGTCGAAGAATGATCCCAGTGAGCGGCCCGAGACCCGTTCGGCCAGGGCGACGAAGTCCTCGGTGGTCGCGGTGCCGTCCCGGCGCTCGGTGGTCCAGGCCCGCAGGATCTCGAAGAAGGCGTCGTCACCCACGGTACGCCGCAGCGCGTGCACGGTGAGCGCTCCCCGCTTGTAGACGGCGGTGCTGAACATCTGGCCCACGCCGGGATCGAGGGTGCGCCGCGACCAGTCCGTCGCCGCGTACTGGAGCTCGAAGCTGCGCTGGGCGGTGGTCCCGCCGTCGTGCTCCGCCCACATCCACTCGGCGTAGCTGGCGAACCCCTCGTTGAGCCAGATGTCGCGCCAACCGGCCAACGCCACACTGTTGCCGAACCACTGATGGGCCAGTTCGTGGACGACCACGCCGTAGTTCGGTTCGCCGTTGCGGAAGAAGCCCGGCCCGTAGACCGGCCGCGACTGGGTCTCCAGGGCGTACCCGATGCGGGAGTCGGAGACCACCACGCCGCCGTACGCCTCGAACGGGTACGGCCCGAACCGGTCGGCCAGAAAGTCGGCGATCTCGCCGGTGCGGGCCAGTGACCTGGCCTCCGGCCCGGTGGCGGGCAACCCCGACGGCACGGCGGTGATCAGCGGCTTGCCGCTGTGGCTGCCGGTGTCCACCCGGTAGTCGCCGATCACCAGCGTGGTCAGGTAGCTCGCCATCGGCGAGCGCTCGGCCCAGCGCCAGGTGGTCCAGCCGTCGGTGCTGGTCCGCTCGCCGGGCACCCCGTTGCTCAGCGCGGCGAGACCGTCGGGGACGGTCACCTCGATGTCGTACGTGGCCTTGTCCGACGGGTGGTCGTTGACCGGGAACCAGCTCGCCGCCGAGTGGGGCTGGCCGAGGGCGATCGCACCGTCCTCGGTGTGCTGGAAGCCACCGCTGCCCAGCACGCCGTCGGTGATCGCCTCGGGTACGCCGGCGTAGGCCACCTCGACGGTGAATCGGCTGCCGTTGGCGAGCCCTTCGCCGGGAGTGACGACCAACTCACCGTCGGCGTGCTGGTATTCGGCGGGGGCGCCGTTCACGGAAACCGAGCTGACGTCCAGCCCGGCCAGGTCCAGGTTGAACCGGGACAGCCCGTGCGTCGCGGTCGCGGTGACCTCGGCCCGGCCGGCGAGCCGGTCGTCCGCCGGGTCGTAGCGCACCGCCAGCCGGTAGTGGGCGACGTCGTACCCGCCGTTGCCGCTGCCCGGGACGTACGGGTCGGCCAGATCCACGCTGCCCGGCCGGAACCCGTCGTCGTTTCGCCCCTGGCCGGTACAACTGACCAGCGCGACCGCGGCCACCACCGCCACCGCCACCCGCCCCCGCGGCCCGAACCCCCTGCTCATCGCCCGAGCCTATCGCCGCCCGGCTCTGGGTCAGCGGTCCAGGACCAGGGCGACCCTCTGGAATTCCTTGAGGTCGCGGTAGCCGCACTTGGCCATGGCGCGGCGGAGACCGCCGAAGAGGTTGAGCTGGCCGTCGGGCTCGTCGGCGGGGCCGAAGAGAAGGCGCTCCATGGAGCCCAGCGGCTCGCCGGCGGCCTCGAAGGCGCCCCGAGGCAGCAACGGGTGGCTGGCCGCCGAGTGCCACCAGGCGCCGCCGGCCGGCGCCTCGTCGCAGAGCGACAGCGGCTCGCCGAGCATCACCGCGTCCGCACCGCAGCCGATCGCCTTGGCGATGTCGCCGGAGGTACGGATGTCCCCGTCAGCGATCAGGTGCACGTACCGGCCGCCGGTCTCGTCCAGGTAGTCCCGCCGAGCGGCGGCGGCGTCGGCGATCGCGGTGGCCATCGGCACCCGGATGCCGAGCACCGACTCGGTCGTGGACCACTCGTCGCCACCGATGCCGACGATCACGCCGGCCGCGCCGGTGCGCATCAGGTGCAGCGCGGTCTTGTAGTCGGTGCAGCCGCCGACGACGACCGGGAGGTCGAGGTCGGCGATGAACTCCTTGAGGTTGAGCGGCTCGTCGGTGGTCGAGACGTGCTCGGCCGAGACGATGGTGCCCTGGATGACCAGGATGTCCACGCCCGCGTCGAGGATGACCGGCGCCAGCGCCAGAGTGTGCTGCGGGGAGACCCGCACCGCCACCGTGCCACCACCCTCGCGCAGTTCGCGGACCCGCTCGGTGATCAGATCCGGGCGGATCGGCTCGGCGTACACCTCCTGGAGCCGCTTGGTGGCGCGGGCGTCCTCGTCCAGGCCGGCGAGATCCTCCAGCACCTTGGTCGGGTTCTCGTAGCGGGTCCACAGCCCCTCGACGTTGAGCACGCCGAGCCCGCCGAGCTGCCCGAGCCGCACCGCCGAGGCCGGGCTCATCGTCGCGTCCGAGGGATGCCCCACGCAGGGGATGCCGAACTGGTACGCGTCGAGCTGCCACCCGGTGGAGACGTCGTCCACGTCCCGGGTGCGGCGGCTCGGCACGATGGCGATGTCGTCCAGGTGGTAGCCGCGCTGCGCGGTCTTGCCCAGCCCGATTTCGACGACGTCACGCATGGGGGACTCCAGATGTGTTCAGGGGTGGTGAAAGGGGGTCAGCGGGTGTGGTAGTTCGGCGCCTCGACGGTCATCTGGATGTCGTGCGGGTGGCTCTCCTTGAGCCCCGCCGCGGTGATCCGGATCAGCTGGCCGCGCTCGTGCAGCTCGGAGATGCTCTCCGCGCCCGCGTACCCCATCGCCAGGCGGAGGCCGCCGACCAGCTGGTGGGCCATCCGGGACAGCGGCCCACGATACGGCACCTGGCCCTCGACACCCTCCGGGACCAGCTTCTCGTCGCTGGTCACGTCCTGCTGGAAGTAGCGGTCCTTGGAGTACGACTTGGCCTGCCCACGGGACTGCATCGCGCCGAGCGAGCCCATGCCCCGGTACGCCTTGAACTGCTTGCCGTTGACGAAGATCAGCTCCCCGGGGCTCTCCTCGCAGCCGGCCAGCAGGCTGCCGAGCATCACCGTGTCGGCGCCGGCCACCAGCGCCTTGGCGATGTCGCCGGAGTATTGGATGCCGCCGTCGCCGATCACCGGCACGCCGGCCGGGCGGGCCGCCCGCGCGGCCTCCATGATCGCGGTGATCTGCGGCACGCCGACGCCGGCCACGATCCGGGTGGTGCAGATGGCGCCCGGACCCACACCGACCTTCACCCCGTCGGCACCGGCGTCGACCAGGGCCTTGGCACCGGCGTAGGTGGCCACGTTGCCGCCGACCACGTCAACGCTCACGTCCTTCTTGAGCCGGCTGACCATCTCCAGCACGGCCCGCTGGTGACCGTGGGCGGTGTCCACGATGAGCACGTCGACGCCGGCGTCGACCAGTGCCCGGGCCCGCTTGTACGCGTCCTCGCCGACACCGATCGCCGCCGCCACCCGCAGCCGGCCGGCGTCGTCCTTGGTGGCGTTCGGGTACTGCTCGCTCTTGGTGAAGTCCTTGACGGTGATCAGGCCGCGCAGCTTGCCGGAGCCGTCGACGATCGGCAGCTTCTCGACCTTGTGCTGGCGCAGCAGGGCGAGCGCCTCGTCCTTGCTCACCCCGACCGGCGCGGTGACCAGCGGCGCCCGGGTCATGATCTCGCGGACCGGCGTGGCGGGGTCGGAGACGAAACGCATGTCCCGGTTGGTGACGATGCCCACAAGCTGCCCCTGCGCGTCCACCACCGGCACGCCGGAGATGCGGTACCGCCCGCAGAGCTGGTCGACCTCGCGCAGCGTGTCGTCCGGGCTGGCGGTCACCGGGTTGGTGATCATGCCGGACTCGGAGCGCTTCACCAGGTCGACCTGGAGCGCCTGATCCTCCACCGAGAGGTTGCGGTGCAGCACGCCGATGCCGCCCTGGCGGGCCATCGCGATCGCCATCTGCGCCTCGGTCACCGTGTCCATCGCGCTGGACAGCAGCGGGATGGAGAGGGTGACGTTGCGGGTCAGCCGGGTGAGGGTGTTGACCCGGCTGGGCACCACGTCCGACTCGCCCGGCTGGAGCAGCACGTCGTCGAAGGTCAGCCCCAGCGGGACCACCCGGGCCGAGCCGGCGGGCAGCTCGGGCAGGTGGCCGCCCAGCTCGCCGGCCTCGATGCCGGCGGAAAGGTCGGTGCGGGGCGAATTATCCACGATTGCTCTCCTGAGCTGCTCGAACGGGCTTCAGTGAGGTGGCACTGGTGGGCACCGGCTAGGACCGGGCGAGGGTGCGTCGCTCCCATCGTACCCAGGGGCCCGGGAGACATCCGCGCCCGGCAGCCCGAGCGGTGTCGGGAGTCGTTACCCGACGGGGGCGGGCATCGGCGGATGCTTAGGTCTACGGTGAGGGGGTGCACGACGAGCCCATCGACCCGTTCACCGGCGACCCGACCGACCCGGCGGCCGGGCTGGACGAGCCCGACCGCGACGATCCGCTCGACCCGCTGACCGAGGTCGAGCGGCAGGACGTGCTCGAGGATCTGGCCGACCTGGAGATCTACCAGGCGTTGCTCGCGCCGATCGGCGTACGGGGGCTCGTGATCGAGTGCGAGGACTGCCGGGAGCCGCACTACTTCGACTGGGACCTGCTCCGCGGCAACCTGCGCCATCTGCTGACTTCCGGGCGCCCCCGGGTGCACGAGCCGGCCTACGACCCCGACCCCGACCACTACGTCACCTGGGACTACGCCCGGGGCTACGCCGACGGGGTGCACGACACCCTCAGTGAGGGCACCGACGAGGACGAGCCGGACTCGGGCGACTGAGCCACGCTCAGGCGACCAGCCCGGCGCGGAAGCCGGCGGCCACCGCGTGCGCCCGGTCGCGGGCGCCGAGCTTGCGGAACAATCGCCGGGCGTGGGTCTTCACGGTGTCCTCGGAGACGAACAATTCGCGGCCGATTTCGGCGTTGCTCTTGCCCTCGGCCATCCCGAGCAGCACCTGCAGCTCCCGTTCGGTGAGTCCGATCGTCGACCGGTCAGGCCGAGTCGGGGCGGGCCGCTCCGAACCGGTCGCGTCTTCGGCATCCGGCTCGGCCGGGTCGTCGCCACGCTGCGCCGGCACCATCGCCGGGCCGCCCTGGGCATCGCCCGCCGGCCAGACCGAAGCGCCTTCGCCGGTGGGCCGGCCGGTCTGCGCTGGCCGCTTCGGGCTGCCCACCGCGGCGGCGTCCCGGGCCGGGCCCGCGATCCGGTGCCGGTTGGCCCGCCCAGGTGCGGCCAGCAGCAGCAGAGCCTTGGCGACCGCGCTGGTGAGGTCGTGGTCCGCGCCCTGGATCAGTCCTCGTGCCCCGGCGCTGATGGTCGCCGCCGCGGCCTCGGACTCCTCGGTGCCCAACAGCAGCACGGCGGCCTGCGGCGCGCGGGCCAGCACCCGGCGGACGAAGCCGGCGCTGTCGGGCCGGGTGAGCGCGGTGTCGACGAGCACCACGTCGGCGGGACGCTCGGCCAACCGCAGCATCACCTCGGGATCGGAGACGGCTGTCCGAACCGCACCGGACAATCCCAGCCGCGCCGCCGCCGAGGTCAGGTGCTGCGCCGCGAGCGGCGTCCGAACGCACACGAGAACCGTACGCACAGTCATCTCCTCTCCGAGGATGAGCAGACCACGACCGGGCGGGCTCAGGAGGAGGTTCCGGGCAATCCTCTCCACTTTTCCGACAGATCGGGCATATGCCGCAAGTCGCCGGATGTTTTGGATCAAAAGACGTGTGAGTCGAGAGCGACCCGGGTACCGAGGGGCCAGGCCGGGAACGGTGCGCCTGCGCGGCCCGCCGCCCGGACTGCCGGCCACAGATACGTCTCGCGGTGCCGCGCGAGAGGAGGGGTGCTGATGTCGAACGTACGTAGACTGCCCGGACCCATCATCGACCTCTGGGATTGGCAGCGGCTCGGTGCCTGTAGAGGCCGGGACAGCGCCCAGTTCTTCCACCCCGACGGCGAGCGCGGTTCCTCCCGGCTGCGTCGGGAGTCCAGCGCGAAGGCGGTCTGCCGCTCCTGCCCGGTCCGCGCCGAGTGCGCCGCGCACGCCCTGACCGTGCGGGAGCCGTACGGCGTGTGGGGCGGCTTCAGCGAATCCGAACGGCTGCGACTGCTCGCGGTCGGCTGGGAGGATCTCGCCGACCGCCGGCAGACCCGGGTCGACGTCGCCCGGCTGGAGGCCCGACTGGGCAGCGCCCACAAGTCGACCAACCTGGCCACCGGCGACGGCGCCCCGATCAACCAGTACACCCGCAACGTCCCCACCCAGCGCCACGTCGCCTGACGACGGCTCCGACGCCGCGTTTCCACCCGGAAACGCGGCGTCGCCACGTCCGGGGTGACTGCACCACGATGCCGGGCGGGAAAAACGCGTGGGGCGCGCCGTCGTCGACGGCGCGCCCCACTTCCGGTGTACGACAGAGGTCAGAAACCCGGACCGTGCTGGTGGCTGTGCCCGTGGCCGTGCGAGTGGCCGTGCCCACCGGCGGCGGGCTCCGGCTCCTTCGGCTTCTCCACCACGAGGCTCTCGGTGGTCAGCAGCAGACCGGCGATCGACGCGGCGTTGGTGACCGCGTTACGGGTCACCTTCACCGGGTCGATGATGCCCTTGTCCGCCAGGTCGGCGTACTCGCCGACGGCGGCGTCGAGGCCGTGGCCCCACTGCTTGCCGATGACCTTCTGCACCACGACCTGGCCGTCGTGGCCGGCGTTCTGGGCGATCCAGCGCAGCGGCTCGACCAGCGCCTTGCGCACGATCGACACGCCGACCTTCTCGTCGCCGGTGAAGCCGAGGTCGTCTTCGAGCACCGGCAGGATCTGCGCCAGGGCGGCACCGCCGCCGGGCACCGTACCCTCCTCGACCGCAGCCTTGGTCGCGGCGATGGCGTCCTCGATGCGGTGCTTGCGCTCCTTCATCTCGACCTCGGTGGCCGCGCCGACCTTGATCACCGCGACGCCGCCGGAGAGCTTGGCCAGCCGCTCGGCGAGCTTCTCCCGGTCCCACTCGGAGTCCGAAGCCTCGATCTCCTTGCGGATCTGGGCGACCCGGTCGGCGACCTCGCTGGCCTGGCCGCCGCCGTCGACGATCGTGGTGTTCTCCTTGTCGACCACGACGCGCCGGGCGCTGCCCAGCACCTCCAGGCCGACCTGGTCGAGCTTGTAGCCCAGCTCGGGAGCGATCAGCTCGGCGCCGGTGAGGATCGCCATGTCCTGGAGCATCGCCTTGCGGCGGTCACCGAAGCCGGGAGCCTTGACCGCGCAGACCTTCAGGGTCTTGCGGATCGAGTTGACCACCAGGGTGGACAGGGCCTGGCCCTCGACGTCCTCGGCAATGATCAGCAGCGGCTTGTTGTTCTGGAGAATTTTCTCCAGCAGCGGCAGCAGCTCCTCGATCGCCGAGATCTTCTGCGTGGTGAGCAGGACGTACGCGTCCTCCAGGACCGACTCCTGCGCCTCCACGTCGGTGACGAAGTTCGGCGAGATGAAGCCCTTGTCGAACTGGAGCCCCTCGGTGACGTCCAGCTCGGTGTGCAGGGTGGAGCCCTCCTCGACGGTGATCACACCGTCGCGGCCGACCTTCTCCATCGCCTCGGCGATCAGTTCACCGATGGTGGCGTCCTGCGCGGAGATCGTCGCCACGTGCGCGACGGACTTCTTGTCGGAGACCTCGACGGCCTTGCCGAGCAGCGCCTCGGAGACCTTGGCGGAGGCCGCGTCGATGCCCCGCTTGAGGGCGGCCGGGTTGGTGCCGGCCGCCACGTTGCGCAGGCCCTCGCGGACCATCGCCTGGGCCAGCACCGTCGCGGTGGTGGTCCCGTCGCCGGCGATGTCGTTGGTCTTGGTCGCCACCTCCTTGACCAGCTGCGCGCCGAGGTTCTCGTACGGGTTGGTGAGCTCGATCTCCTTGGCGATCGTCACGCCGTCGTTGGTGATCGTGGGCACACCGAATTTCTTGTCCAGGACGACGTTGCGCCCGCGCGGCCCGAGGGTGACCTTGACCGCGTTCGCGAGCGCGTTGACACCGTGCTCCAGCTGGTGCCGGGCGTCGTCCGAGAAGCTCAGGATCTTCGCCATGAATGTCCCTTCGAAGCGACGTTGCCCCGGCCCGGCGAGCCGGACCGGGGCAACGACACTGATCGGTTGCTTACTTCTCGATGACCGCGAGGACGTCGCGGGCGGAGAGCACCAGGTACTCCTCGCCGGCGTACTTGACCTCGGTGCCGCCGTACTTCGAGTAGAGGACGGTGTCGCCGACGGAGACGTCGATCGGCACACGGTTGCCCTTGTCGTCGATCCGGCCCGGGCCGACAGCGAGGACGGTGCCCTCCTGCGGCTTCTCCTTGGCGGTGTCGGGAATCACGATGCCCGAGGCGGTGGTGGTTTCGGCCTCGTTCGCCTGGACCACGATGCGGTCCTCGAGCGGCTTGATCGCAACCTTGGTCGCGGTAGTCACGGGCATACCCTCCTGGGGTACTTGGTTTCGTTGCCGGTCGGCACGCCGACCAGCGTCAATCTGCCACATGCCACCGGGCGGGGCCGTCGTCGCGGGTGCCGGTCCGCCTGGCGTTCAACCCCCGGGCACCAGGGCCCGAGCGTTGGCACCCTCAGGGTGAGAGTGCTAATCGCAGGTTATTCCTCGGCTAGCACTCCGTCAAGGAGAGTGCCAGCGCACCCGCCTTCGTGTCGCCACTGCTCGCCACTCCTTCACCAGGACCCGACCGGCCGAGGTGCTCGCCTTCATCCCGGCAATCTGGCGTGCCTTCGTCGCCACCCATCACACCACCACCTGATCCCCCCACCGCCCTCCCCTGCCACCGCCCACCCCCGCCACCCCGCCGAGCCCAGTCGGCCGCACATTGATCGTTTGCACTCCAGTGACTCGGACATCGGCGTGTCGACTCACTGAAGTGCAAAGGATCACGCCGCGTCCCGGCGGCCTTGCCCTCCGCGTGGGTCATCGGGGTGGGTCGGGACAATGGGCGCGTGGATCTGGAGCAGTTCGCCGCGTTGCGTACCGGCGAGGGGTCGGCCGCGCTCGACGCGGCAGCCCGGGTGGCCGGCGGCGACCCGCTGACCGCGGCGGCCGCGCTCCGCTCCGCCGGGGTGCCGGCGGGGTTGGCGGCGGCGGCGCTCACCCAGGCGGAACTGCGCCGCCGGGCGGCCGGCAAGTTCGGGCCGTCGGCGGCCGGCATGTTCTTCACCCGGCCCGGCCTGGAGCAGGCCACCCGGCAGGTCGTCGCGCGCCGCCGTGCCGAGCGGCTCCGGGCCGCCGGGGTGGCCACCCTGGCCGACCTGGGTTGCGGGCTGGGCGCCGACGCGCTGGCCGCCGCCCGTGCCGGCATCCGGGTGTACGGCGTGGAGGCCGACCCGGTCACCGCCGCGCTGGCCGAGGCGAACGCGCGGGCGGCGGGGCTGGCCGAGCTGTTCACCGTCGAGTGCGGCGACGCGACCGCGTTCGACGTGACCCGGGTCGAGGCGGTCTTCTGCGACCCCGCCCGGCGGCGGGCCGGCACCGGCCGCCGGATCTTCGACCCGAACGCGTACTCGCCGCCGTGGGATTTCGTCGCCGGACTGGCCGATCGGGTGCCGTACACGGTGGTGAAGGTGGCTCCCGGTCTCGACCATGCCCTGATCCCGCCCGGCGCCGAAGCCGAGTGGGTCAGCGTCGACGGCGACCTGGTCGAGGCGACCCTCTGGTGCGGCCCACTCGCCGAGCACCCCCGCCGCGCCACCTTGTTGAAGGAAGGGCCCCCTGTTAACGCCTCCGGTAGTAAAGGGGCCCCTTTTTATCACTCCGCCGACCACTCCGCCGACCACTCCCCCGACCGCTCTGCCGGCTGGAAAAGCGTCCACCAGCTCACCGGATCAGGGCGGGCCGAGGCGCCGGTCGGGCCGGTACTTCGCTTCGTGTACGACCCGGATCCGGCGGTGGTCCGCGCACACCTGGTCGCCGAGTTGGCCGCCGAACTCGACGCCACGCTGGCCGACCCGACGATCGCCTATCTCTACGGCGACGACGCGACGCCCACGCCGTACGCTCGCTGCCTCGAGGTGACCGACGTGCTGCCGTTCTCGCTCAAGCGACTGCGCGCGCTGCTACGGGAACGCCGGGTAGGCCGGGTGGAGATCCTCAAGCGCGGCTCCGCGCTGGAACCCGAACGGCTCCGACGCGACCTGCGGCTGACCGGTGATCAACCGGCGAGCCTGGTGCTGACCCGGGTCGCCGGAGCACCGGCGGTGCTCGTCTGCCGACCCTCGGCCCCACGGGCAGCAGCCACCGAGAGCCCCTGGGCCGAGGCGCGGGCCGGGGACCAGGCGGCCGCTGAGCCACTGGCCCGAGGGGCGGACGGGGACTAGGTTGACGGCTTGACTTCCTCCCCTGCTTGAAGGTGGGGGGGTTCCCACTCTCGCGGGTGAGGGTTCCTGGTTCATCGCAGACAGCACGGAGGAAGGACCTTCGTGTCTGACGTCCGCTCCGCAGGCGTTCATCGTCTCCACCAGCCCGGCGGCGGCGGACCATGTTCGCCACGGCAAGTTCTTCCACGGCGATGGCGTCGAACCGACGCACGAGGTCGGTGCTGGTCTTGTGGAGGAAGTCTCGGCGGGCGTCGCGCACCCGCGAGTGGGGGCGCGCCATCTTCCGCTTGGCCTTGACTCGGTTCGCGGAGCCCTTCTTCCTGCGGGCCATCATCCGCTGGTACCGCTTCAATCGGCGTCGTGCCAGCGGCGATGCCGGGCAGCGAGAGTACGGTTCCAGACGACACGCACCCACCCGAACGTGCGGTTCAACACCGCCGCTTGTTCGGGTGTCGGGTAGGCCCGACACCTGTACGCCGTCCTCACACGACACATCTCACCAAAGGAGACGATCATGGCTGACAGGAAGTGGGCCGCCATTACTCCCTGCCCGGAACGGCGAGGCATCCTGGCGGCACTACGGTGACGGGACGGGGTACGCCGGCGACGGTGCTGCTGGCGAAGCGGGGGGTCACCCATCGCACCCACCCGTACGACGTCCCGGCGGACGCGCCGAACTACGGCGCGCTGGTCGCCTCGGTGCTCGGGGTCGCACCGGCGCGGGTCTTCAAGACCCTGGTGGCCGAAGTGGACGGGATGCTCACCGTGGCGGTGGTGCCGGTCACCGGCGAGCTGGACCTCAAGGCCCTTGCCGCAGCGGCGGACGGCAAGCGGGCCACGCTGGCCGAACGCGCAACGGCCGAACGCGTCACCGGGTACGTACGCGGCGGCATCAGCCCGCTCGGGCAACGCAAGCGACTGCCCACCGTGCTCGATGCCTCAGCCCTCGATCACCCCACTGTGTACGTGTCGGCGGGTCGACGAGGGCTCCAGGTCGAACTGGACCCGGCGGACCTGGTCACGCTCACCGGCGCTCGCACCGCTCGCCTGGCCACCGCCTGATCTTCGACACGATGGCGCGGCGTCAGTGGCGTTGACGTTGCCGAATTGTTACTGCCGACAACAAACTCGGGGGCGCAGCGGTCTTGTGTTGCCGCGCGGCGCGGAATACGTTGCCGGGCACAACAAAACGCATCTTGACCAGCTCTCACCCTCGAGAAAGGACCCTGCACATGCGCAAGGGTTTCCTCGCCATCGGTGCCGTGGGTCTGCTGACCCTCGGCAGCCTGACGGCCTGCGCCAACGAATCCGATGGCGGCAAGGACGGCTCCGACAAGACCCCGAAGATCGGTGTGATCCTGCCGGACAGCACGTCCTCGGTCCGCTGGGAGACCGCGGACCGCAAGTTCCTCGAGGAGGCCTTCAAGGCCGCCAACGTCGACTCGGTCATCGAGAACGCGCAGGGCGACAAGAATGCCTTCCAGACCATCGCCGACCAGATGATCACCAGCGGGGTCACCGTGCTGATGATCGTCAACCTGGACTCCGGCACCGGCAAGGCCGTCCTGGACAAGGCCAAGTCGCAGGGCGTGGCCACCATCGACTACGACCGCCTCACCCTCGGCGGCTCGGCGGAGTACTACGTCAGCTTCGACAACGTGGCGGTCGGCAAGCTCCAGGGCGAGGGCTTGGTCAAGTGCCTCACCGACGCGAAGGTGGAGAAGCCGGCGATCGCGTACCTCAACGGCTCGCCGACCGACAACAACGCCACCCTGTTCAAGGAGGGCTACGACTCGGTGCTCAAGCCGAAGTTCGACGCCGGCGAGTACACCCAGGTCGCCGACGACTCCGTGCCGGCCTGGGACAACACGCAGGCCGCGACCATCTTCGAGCAGCAGCTCACCAGGGCTGGCGGCAAGATCGACGGAGTGCTCTCCGCGAACGACGGCCTCGGTAACGCCGCCATCTCGGTGTTGAAGAAGAACAAGCTCAACGGCAAGGTCCCGGTGACCGGCCAGGACGCCGACCCGCAGGCGCTGCAGAACATCCTCGCCGGTGACCAGTGCATGACCGTCTACAAGGCCGTCAAGAAGGAGGCGGACGCCGCCGCCGAGCTGGCCATCGCGCTGGCCAAGGGCGAGCGCAAGGAGACCGGCCAGACGGTCAAGGACCCGGAGAGTGGCCGGGACGTGCCGTCCGTCCTGCTCACCCCGGTGGCGATCTACAAGGAGAACGTCAAGGACGTCATCGCCGACGGCTACGTGACCAAGGAACAGGTCTGCACCGGCAACTTCGCAAAGCTCTGCACCGACGCGGGCATCAGCTGACCGCACCCGCCCAGGCGGCGCCGCCCGGCACGGCAACCCCGTGCCGGGCGGCGCGACGCCGCTGGGACGGGCCCCGATCTCCCTTTGGGAATAAGGAGACCCCCGTGTCCGCGACCCCACTGCTGGAGCTACGCGGGATCGACAAGAGCTTCGGTCCCGTCCAGGTCCTGCGTGATGTTGCCCTCTCCGCCTACCCGGGCGAGGTGACGGCGCTCGTCGGCGACAACGGCGCCGGCAAGTCGACCCTGGTCAAGTGCATCAGCGGCATCTACCCGACCGACGCCGGCGAGTTCGTCTTCGACGGCCGTCCGGTGAGCATCAACAGCCCGCGCGACGCCGCCGAGCTCGGCATCGAGGTCGTCTACCAGGATCTCGCGCTCTGCGACAACCTCGACATCGTGCAGAACATGTTCCTCGGCCGCGAGAAGCGCAACGGCATCATGCTCGACGAGCCGACGATGGAACAGATGGCCGCGGAGACCCTGGCCGGGCTCTCGGTACGCACCGTCAAGTCGCTGCGCCAGCATGTCTCCAGCCTCTCCGGCGGCCAGCGTCAGACGGTGGCGATCGCCAAAGCGGTGCTCTGGAACAGCAAACTGGTGATCCTGGACGAACCGACCGCCGCACTCGGCGTCGCGCAGACCGCCCAGGTGCTCGAACTGGTCCGCCGGCTGGCGGACAACGGCCTGGCCGTCGTGCTCATCTCGCACAACATGAACGATGTCTTCGCCGTCTCCGACCGGATCGCCGCGCTCTACCTCGGCCAGATGGTCGCCCAGGTGCGGACCACCGACATCACCCACGCCCAGGTGGTCGAGCTGATCACCGCCGGTCGCTCCGGCGGGCTCGGCCTCGCCGCCGAAACGGGCGCCAACGGCAACGGCGCGGCATCGGCCGACCGCACCACCACGGAGGGCGCTTCATGAGCACCACCGCCGTCAAGCAGGAGGGACCGGCTGCCGTCGTGTCGGCACCCACCATCGGCAGCCACGCCCGTGACTACTGGCGCCGGGTACGCGGCGGCGACATCGGCGCGCTGCCCGCGGTCGGCGGGCTGCTCGTCCTCTGCACGATCTTCTCGATCATGCGGCCGTCGTTCCTCACCGCGGGCAACTTCGCCAACCTGTTCACCCAGGGCGCGGCGGTCACACTGATCGCGATGGGCCTGGTCTTCGTACTGCTGCTGGGTGAGATCGACCTGTCGGCCGGCTTCGCCAGCGGCGTCTGCGCGGCGGTGCTGGCCAACGTGGTCACCGTCTTTGGCCACCCCTGGTACGTCGCGGTGCTCGCCGCCGTGCTCACCGGCATGGTGATCGGCACCGCGCTCGGATTCCTGGTCGCCAAGGTCGGCATTCCCTCGTTCGTGGTCACTCTCGCCGGCTTCCTCGCCTTCCAGGGCGTGGTGCTGCTGCTGATGGAGGAGGGACGGAACATCTCCGTCCGCGACCCGGTGCTGGTGGCGATCGCCAACCGCAACCTGCCGCCGGCGCTGGGCTGGGCCCTGGTCGCGCTCGCGGTCGCCGGATTCGCCGTGGTGCAACTGCTGCGCTACCGCAAGCGCGCCGCACGGGGCCTGGTCAACGACCCGCTGGCCATGGTGCTGACCCGCATCGGCGTACTGGCCCTCGTCCTCGGCGTCGCCGTCTACGTGCTCAACCTGGAGCGCAGCCGCAACGTGCTGATCAGCTCGCTGAAGGGCGTGCCGATCGTGGTGCCGGTCATCGCCGTGCTGCTCGTGCTCTGGACCTTCGTGCTCCAGCGCACCAGCTACGGCCGGCACATCTACGCGGTCGGCGGCAACAAGGAGGCCGCCCTCCGGGCCGGCATCAACGTGGATCGGATCCGTATCTCGGTCTTTGTGATCTGCTCCACGATGGCGGCGACCGGTGGCATCGTCGCCGCCAGCCGGGCCAACTCCGTCGACCCGAACACCGGCGGCAGCAATGTGCTCCTCTACGCCGTGGGCGCGGCGGTGATCGGCGGCACCAGCCTCTTCGGCGGCAAGGGCCGGGTCCTCGACGCGGTCCTCGGCGGCGCCGTGGTGGCGGTGATCGACAATGGAATGGGCCTGATGGGCTACAGCTCGGGCGTCAAGTACGTGGTCACCGGTGTGGTGCTGCTCCTCGCGGCCAGCGTCGACGCGCTGTCCCGACGAAGAGCCGCCGCCACCGGCAACCGTTGATCCGCACCACCGAAAGCAGTAAGGCCCCATGCGCGCAGGACCCAGCCAGGACGAGATCCGTCGGCAGAACCTCGGCGCCCTGCTGCGATACGTGCACGTGCACGGTGCCACCAGCCGCGCCGAGCTGACCAACACGCTGGGGCTGAACCGGAGCACCATCGGCGCGCTCACCGCCGACCTCGCCGCGGCCGGCCTGGTGACCGAAGGTGCGCCGAAGGAGACCGGCCGGGCCGGACGACCGTCGCTGGTCGTCCGGCCCGAGTCGGCCCGGGTCTTCGCGTACGCCTGCAGCATCGAGGTGGACCGGCTGCGGGCCGCGCGGGTCGGTCTCGGCGGTGCCGTGCTCGACCGTCGGACGCTGGATCGGCCGCGCGGCCTGACCGCGGCGGAGGTCGCGCCGCTGCTGGCCGGGGCGGTCAAGGAGATGCAGCACGGGCTACCGGCGGATGCCGTCTGCGTCGGCGCGGGCGTGGCGGTCTGCGGGATGGTACGCCGCGACGACGGGCTGGTCCGGCTCGGCCCGACCACCGGTTGGGTGGACGAACCGATCGGTACGGCACTCGGCATCGAACTCGGCGTCGACGTGCCGGTCCTGGTCGGGAACGTGGCCGAGGTGGCGGCCTTCGCCGAGCACGCCCGGGGCGCGGCGGCCGGTTGCGACAACGTCATCTACCTCTATGGCGACGTCGGCGTAGGTGCCGGGATCATCGCCGGGGGCCGGCGGCTGACCGGGCACGGCGGCTACAGCGGCGAGGTCGGGCACATGGTCGTGGTCCCGGACGGGGCGCGCTGCGAGTGCGGCAACCGGGGCTGCTGGGAGACCGAGATCGGCGAGCACGGCCTGCTCCGGGCCGCCGGTCGATCCGACGCCCGTGGACGGGACGCGGTACTGGAGGTCTTCGACGCCGCCGACCACGGTGACGCCCGCGCCCAGACCGCCGTACGCCAGGCCGGCGACTGGCTCGGCTTCGGCGTGGCCAACCTGGTCAACATCTTCAACCCGGAGATGGTCATCTTCGGCGGCACGATGCGTGATCTCTACCTGGCCGCCGCCGCCCAGATCCGCAGCCGGCTCAACTGCAACGGGTTGCCCGCCTGCCTGGAGCACGTGCGGCTGCGTACGCCGAAGCTCGGCGAGGACGCCCCGTTGATCGGTGCTGCCGAACTCGCCTTCGAGCGGCTGCTGGCCGACCCTCTCGACATCGGCTGACCTCGGCCGTCCGGACGAACAGGAGCCGGTTTCGGAAACGATGAACTGATCGGCCAGACAATCCGTACCAGTGTGCGGACGGGCGGCCGGCGGATGCGGGTGCGCCCGTCGCGTAGCTGATCGGTTTTCGTGTCGAGGAGGCGCCGCAGACATGGCACCGCTGGATTCCGCTCGTCGCCGGCAGGGCAATCGGTCCCGTCGCTTGGCGGTGCTGCTCACCACGATCGCCGCAGCCCTCGTCGTGCTGCCCGGGACCGCGCTGGCCGCGCCCGTCGGCCAGCAACTCGCCGCAGCCGACCAGGCCCTGCTCGACGGGGTACGGATGGCCGGGCTCTGGGAGATGCCCGCCGGGCAGATGGCCGCCGAGAAAGGGCAGTCGCGGGTGGTCCGGGAGGTCGGTGCCGAGATCGCCAAGCAGCACGAGGAACTCGACCGACTCACCGTGGAGGCCGCCAACAAGCTCGGCGCGGTGATTCCGAACCAGCCGAGCGCCGAGCAGCAGCAGTGGCTGAAGGAGATGAAGGACGCCACCGGCGCCCGCTTCGACCAGATCTTCGTCACCCGCCTCCGGGTCGCGCACGGCAAGATCTTCCCGGTCATCGGCGCGGTTCGGGCCAGCACCCGCAACGACGTCATCCGCGATTTGGCCAACGCGGCCAACACCTTCGTCGGTGACCACATGGTGATGCTGGAGAGCACCGGCCTGGTCCGCTATGCCGAACTACCGCCCGCCGCGCTGCCCGCCCCGGGCGAGGACGGCCTGCTCGCCGCCGCGCAGGCCAACAGCGGCCCGCAGGTGGGCGTCAGCAACACCGTGATCTGGGCGATCTTCCTCGGCGCGCTCGGCGTCGGCGGTTTCCTCACGTTCCGCCTGTTCCGTCGCACCTGAACCGCCAACCGATGGCTGCGCGCACCCGGGCAGTTGCCCTGCTCGGGCTGATCCTGGCCACGCTCTGCGCCGCCCTGGGCCCCGCCGGACCAGCGGCGGCGCACGCCGTCGTGGTGAACACCACCCCGCAGCGCGACGAGGTTCTCAGCTACGCGCCCCGCGAGGTGCTGGTGACCTTCAGCGAACCGATCGCCGCCGTTCCCGGTCGGGTGCAGGTGCTCGCGCCCGACGGCAAGCGGATCAACGTCGGTGACCCGGAGGTCCGGGACGCGACGATGCGGATCACGCTGCGAGCCTCCGACCGGCCGCTCGGCACCTACCTGGTCAGTTACCGCGTCATCTCGGCGGACAGCCATCCGGTCGCCGGCAGCTTCACCTTCGCCGCCGGTGCGCCCTCGGCCACCCCGCCGCTGCCGCCTGGCACCGGGGCCGAGTCGCCGGCCAGGACGCTGGTGACGGTGGCGAAGTACCTCGGCTACCTGGGCCTGCTGCTGGCGGTCGGCCCGCCGCTGCTCACCGTGTCCCTGTGGCCCCGGCGACGGTCCCGGCGGGGCGCGACGGTCATGGCGCTGGTCGGGCTCGGTCTGGTCGCCGCCGCCACGGTGGGCACCTGGGTCGGGCAGGCCGCACAGGTGGTCGGCGCACCGGTCGGGCAACTCTCCCTGGCCGACCTGCGTGCGGTGGCCGACACCGACGTCGGGCTGCTGCTGGCCGCACGCCTGGCGCTGCTCGCGCTCGCTGCGGCGTTGCTGCCGGCGGTCACCCGGGGCACCGCCGGACGTCGGCGGATCGGCGCACTGGCCGTGGTGGGCGTCGCCGGACTGCTCACCTGGCCACTCGCCGGGCATCCGATCGCCTCGCCGGTGCCGCCGGTGAGCATCGTGCTGACCACCGTGCACATCGCCGGGGTCGTCGTCTGGCTCGGTGGGCTGCTCGCCCTCACCGTCTTCCTGCTCCGGGGCACCCACGAGCGGGTCCTCGCCCGGATCCTGCCGGCCTGGTCGAGGTGGGCCACGCTGGCCGTGGCCTGGCTCGTCACCGCCGGGGTGCTTCAGGCTGCGATCGAGTTGGGCCGGCCGTCGGCGCTGCTGGGCAGCACGTACGGCCGTCTGCTCTGCGCCAAGGCCGCGCTGCTGGCCGGGGTCCTGGCCGTGGCGGCCTGGCAGCGTCGGTTGATCCGGCGGCGAGTCGCCGCCACATCGCCCCGGCGGGTCGCCCGAGCGGCCGGCGTCGAACTCGCGGCGACCGCAGTGGTGCTGGCGCTGACCGCGGTGCTGGTGCAGACCCCGCCGGGTCGTACGGCCGGCACGGCGGCCGACGGGGTGACCCGGGAGGGCGTCGCGCAGTCGCTCACCACCGATTATTTCACCCTTCAGTTCGACATCTACCCGGCGATCGCCGGCGTCCCGAACAGCCTGCACGCCTACGTCTACACGCCTCAGGCGAAGGAGCTGCCGGTGGCGGAGTGGACCGTCACCGCCGCCCTGCCCGAGTCGGGCATCGAACCGATCACGGTTGACGTGTTCGCGCTGGAGCCGCACCACGTCACCGCCGAGATCCACTTCCCGGTGGCAGGCGACTGGACGCTGCGGATCAGCGCCCGGACCAGCGAAATCGACCGTTCCACCGCCACCACCACGGTGACCATCCGCTGAGCCGGCCGGTCGATGCCCGGCTCAGCGGTCGACCTGGGTGAAATCCCACGAGTGGGCGGGCCGGGCGAGCAGCATCACCGGCGGATCGGGCAGCGGCCGGGGGCTGCTGCGCCATTTCGAGATCACCACGACCCGGTGGTCGGTGGAGGAGAAGACCTCGCTGGACAGGTGCAGCGGGTCGTGCTCGAACTCGGGCAGGGCGGTGTCGCAGACCCAGGTGATCAGGTCGGCGAGCGCGTACGGCTCCGCCCGCGCCTCCCACATCCGTACGATCACGTCGCCGTCCTTCCTCAGACGCTGACCGTGGTCAGCGGCATCGCCGAATCCGCAGGCAGGTCGAGCCGGCTCGGCGCGACACCCGAGGCGACCAGGTGCGAGCCGAGCGCCGCCACCATCGCGCCGTTGTCGGTGCAGAGCCCGGGCCGGGGTACGCGAACCCGGACACCGTGCCGGGCGGCCCGCTGCTCCGCCATCGCCCGCAGCCGCGAGTTGGCCGCCACTCCCCCACCGATCACCAGAGTCTCGACGCCGTTGCTCCGGCATGCGTCCAGTGCCTTGCCGACCAGCACGTCGCAGACCGCCTCCTGGAAGGAGGCCGCGACATCGGCGACCGGGACCGGCTCGCCGGCCCGCTGCCGCGCCTCCACCCAGCGGGCCACCGCGGTCTTCAAGCCGGAGAAGGAGAAGTCGTAGCGGTGCCGGGCGAGATCCTTCGCCGCGGTCAACCCGCGCGGGAAGGCGATGGCCGCCGGGTCACCGACCCGGGCCTCCCGGTCGATGTACGGCCCGCCGGGGAACGGCAGACCGAGCAGCCGGGCGATCTTGTCGAACGCCTCCCCGGCTGCGTCGTCGATGGTGGCGCCGAGCGGCGTCACGCCCCGGGCCAGGTCGTCGATCAGCAGCAGGGACGAGTGCCCGCCGGAGACCAGCAGCGCGACCGACGGCTCGGGCAGCGGGCCGTGCTCCAACGTGTCCACCGCGACGTGCGCGGCCAGATGGTTCACTCCGTAGATCGGCTTCTCGGCGGCGACCGCGTACCCCTTGGCCGCCGCCACGCCGACCAGCAGGGCGCCCGCCAGACCCGGGCCGGCGGTGACCGCGATCGCGTCGATGTCGGCGATCGTCACCCCCGCCTCGGTCAGTGCCCGTTGCATGGTCGGCACGATGGCCTCGAGGTGGGCCCGGCTGGCCACCTCGGGCACCACCCCGCCGAACCGGGCGTGCTGGTCCACGCTGGAGGCGAGCGCGTCGGCGAGCAGGGTGTGCCCGCGTACGATGCCGACGCCGGTCTCGTCGCACGAGGTCTCGATGCCGAGGATCAGTGGTTCGTCTGCCATTGGGTTTCTCAGTCCTGGTTGCGCCGCATCACCAGCGCGTCGGTGTTGCTCGGCTGGTAGTAGCCGCGGCGTACGCCGATCGGCTCGAACCCGTACATCGCGTAGAGCCGCTGCGCCCGCGCGTTGTCCGCCGCGACTTCCAGCAGCACGGTGCGTACGCCCAGCCGGGCGGCCTCGGCCAGCAGCGCCTCCAGCAGCAGGCGCCCGACTCCCCGGCGCTGCGCCTCCCGACGCACCGCGACAACCTGCACCCACGCCTCGTCCGGAGCCGCGAGGGCCAGCCCGGCGTAGCCCAGTACCGCACCCTCGTCGTCGGTGGCGATCCGGTAGAAATGCCCGTGGGCCAGTTCGTTCCAGAACATCGCGGCGGACCATTGTTCGGCGCCGAAGAGATCCACCTCGATCGGCAGCACCTCGTCGATGTGCCACCAGCGGAACCGCCCGAGCCGCGGCCCGCTCATGGCGGCCCTTGGCTGCGGCTCGTTGGCGGCGGCCCTTGGCTGCGGCTCGTCGACGGCAGAACCGGCTTGCGCGCGGTCGCCGCGACGGCGTCCGGGCGACGCAGGTAGAGCGGAGTCAACGGTTCCCCGGGCGCCCCGGCGCGGATGCGTTCGGCGGCCAGCACGGCCAGCGCGTTCGCGTCCGGGTAGCGCGGCTCGACGCGCAGCGGCAGCCCGAGCGCGTCGGCGTACCGGTGCGCACCGTCGCCGACCGCGACGGTCACGGCCAGCTCCCGGGCCCGTTCGGCGGCGACCGCCGGCGCGTCGACCTCCGGGCCGACCATGCGCTCGCCGGCACCGTCGTAGACCGCCCAGTAGATCTCTCGGCGTCGCGCGTCGGTCGCCGCCAGCACCGGCTCGCCGACCGCCGCCGGCTGACCGATGGCGTCCAGCGAGCAGACACCGTACGCCGGAACGCCGAGCACCTGGCCCATCGTGGCGGCGGTGACCAGCCCCACCCGCAGCCCGGTGAACGGGCCGGGGCCGAGCCCGGCGACCATCGCGCCCAGGTCGGCCGGCCGGGCACCGATGTCGGCGAGCACCGCGTCCACCTGTGGGGCGAGCAGTTCGCCGTGCGCCCGTGCGTCGACCGTGCACCGGTGCGCCCGGGTCGTGACGCCACTCGCGGTGACCTCGACGAGCGCCGCGGTCACCGCCGGGGTCGAGCTGTCCACCACCAGTACGAGCACGGTGAACCAGCCTAGCCGCATCGCCTCCGGCCCTTGGACGCCCGCCCGCCATCGCCGCCGGGTCGTAGCGATCAATTCAATACTGCTGTGGTTCTCAAGGAGGCACGGGGCCAGGCCCGTCAGCGCCTGGCCCCGAAGCGACGGATTAGTTGCGGCGGCTCCACTGCTGGTTTGCTCCACCCCAGCAGCTGTACAGCTGGATCATCGCCCCGTTACCGCTGCCACCGGCGTCGAGGCACAACCCTGACTGCACTCCGGTGATCGTGCCGTTGGAGTTGATGTTCCACTGCTGGTTCGCGCCGCCGTGGCAGTCATAGATGATCACCCGCGTGCCGTTGCTGGTGCCCTGATTCGAAGCGTCCAGGCACTTGCCGTTCACCGTCAGCTGCCTGCTCGAGGTGTGGGTGAACCGCTGGTTCGAGCCACCCCAGCAGTCATACAACTGGATCTGAGTGCCGTTGCTGGTGCTCGAGTTCGGCACGTCCAGGCACCGGCCGGACTGCTGACCGACGATCATCTGGCCGGTACCGCCACCGGGCGGCGGGGTGGTCGGGTTGGTCGGGCCGGGG
>NZ_BOPC01000017.1 GCF_016863555.1 Micromonospora qiuiae
CGGCAGCCAGCATCCTGACGCGGCCGCGTCGGCGACTCTTGCGATGAGTGGGGACTTCGTTCATGGTGGCGTGCTTCTCCTTGCGAGAGGCGGCGTGACGTGATCGACGGGGTGCGTGTGGTCGAGGGACGGTCACCGCGCGTCGATGCCGCGCCATGGTTGTGCGAATTGCCGGACTGCCGGTTGTGTGGGTGCTCCACTGCTACTTTGCGTCGCCACTGACCCCCAGACTGAAGACGTAAGCCGGCATCTATTTCCGATATCGTTATCCAATTGATCGATGTCAGTCAAGGGATGTCGTCCGACCGGCTCCACCGACCAACCAGGCGGATGCCACCACTGGTACGTGCGGGCAGCGTGGCGGGAGGAGCACAAGGCTCAGCCAGCCGACCGCTCCCAGTCGATGGTGGGCAGGCCGGCGTCGGCGAGCGCCTTGTTGGCCGCGCTGAACGGCCGGCTGCCGAGGAAGCCGCGTGGGTTCATCGGACTGGGGTGGCCCGCCTCCAGCACCACGTGCCGCGGGTTGCTGACCAGGGCCGCCTTCTTGCGCGCGTAGCCGCCCCAAAGCAGAAACACCACTCGCGTCGGGAGGGCGTCGAGCGCCCGGATGGTGGCGTCGGTGAACTCCTCCCAGCCCCGGTTGGCGTGCGAGCCGGGGCTGCCCTGCCGCACGGTCAGCACCGAGTTGAGCAGCAGCACGCCCTGCGCCGCCCAACCGTCGAGATTGCCGCTACGCGGCTTCGGCACGCCCAGATCCTCGCCCAACTCCTTGAAAACGTTGCGCAACGACGGCGGCACCGAGACCCCCTCGCGCACACTGAAGCTCAACCCGTGCGCCTGGCCGACACGGTGGTAGGGATCCTGGCCGAGGATCAGCACCCGACAATCCGACGGCGCGCAGAGCCGATAGGCGGAGAAGAGATCCTCCACCGGCGGGAAGACCGTGGCGGTCGCGTACTCCCGGGCGACGAACTCACCCAGCGCGGCCGTGCGGGCCGGATCCAGGTGCGGAGTGAGGGCGTCGCGCCAGCCCTCCGGCAGCAGGGCGAGCAGGTCCAGCGGGGCAACGTCGGGCATCGGCAACCTTTCGCAGTCGTCCCGCGCACTCTAGGCATCGGGTACGACAGCCCTCAGCCCAGGGCGGCCAGACGTCGCGCCCAGTCGCCGCCGACCGGCTCCAGCTCGGCGACCCGGGTGTCGTCGTCCCGCCGGTCGATCCGGATCCGCAGGTGCGCCTCGGCCAACTGCTCGACCAGTCCCTCGCCCCACTCGACCATGGTCACCGACTCGTCGACCGAGGCGTCCAGGTCCAGATCGTCGATCTCGGCCCGGGGATCGCTCGCGTCGCCGAGCCGGTACGCGTCAGCGTGCACCAGCGCCACCCCCCGCCCACCGGTCGGGTCCGGCCGGTGCACCCGGGCGATCACGAAGGTCGGCGAGGTGATGTCGCCGAGGACCCCCAGCCCGGCGCCGACGCCCTGGGTCAACGCGGTCTTGCCGGCGCCCAGCGGGCCGGTGAGCAGCACCAGGTCGCCGGCGCCCAGCAGGTCGGCCAGCCGCCGCCCGAAGGCGTGCGTGTCCGCGGCGGTCGGCAGCTCGACCCGGATCATCGCCGTGCCCCTTCACAGGTGTCGAGAAAGCGGATCAGCGCAGCGTTGACCTCGTCGGCGTGCTCCAGCATCACCACGTGCCCACTGTCGGGAATCTTGACGAACTCGGCGTGCGGCAACCGCCGGACGATCTCTTCCGAGTGAACCATTGGTGTGATCATGTCCTTGTCCCCGACGATCACCAGCACGGGCGTCCTCTCCAGCGCGGCCAGCGCCGGGAACCGCGAATGCGTGGCGAGGGTACGCAGATAACGGGTCACCGTGTCGGCGGAGGTACGCGAGTTCATCGCCTCCACGTAGGACACCAACGCCGGGCTCGGCCGGCTGGTGCCGAAGCCGTACCTGCGGGTCAGCAGCCAGGCCAGGTTGCTGGTCGATCGGCGGGCCCGGTCGATCACCGCACCGCCGTACCGGGTGACGTTGCCGGCCATGTGGAGCACCGGACCGCCGACCCGGCCGAGCAGAGCCGGTGCGACCAGCTTCGTCTCCGCCATCAGCCCGCCGGAGGTGGCCATCAGCACGGTGCCCACCACCCGGTCGCCGAACATCTCCGGGTACAGCTCGGCCAGCGCCATGATGGTCATGCCGCCCATCGAGTGACCGACCAGCACCAGGGACCCGTCCGGAGCGACCTCGTCGATCACCCGGCGCAGCGTGTGCCCGAGCGCCATCAGGTCGTACTCGCCGCTCTCCAGCCGCCCGGAGCGGCCGTGCCCGGGCTGGTCGTACGCGACGATCCGGTGCTCGCCCCGCTCAGTGAGCAGCTTTCGCTGGAAGTGGAAGGTGCCCATGTCCAGGCAGAAGCCGTGCACCAGCATCACCGTCGGGTTGCCCTCGACCGGGCGGGTCGGCTCGACCACCTCGACGTGGATGTCGGTGCCGTCGGGCATCTCCAACCGGTACGCCACGTCGTGCCACTGCTCACCGAAGACCTCGTCGGCGTACGGGTCGGTGGGGTCGGCCTTCAGCCGACGGACCAGGGCGCGTTCGGTGGCGACCCCGACAGCGGTCACCGCGGCGGCCACGCCGAGCGCGGCGCCGACCAGACCGGCCGCCTTCCCGGCGGCGGTCCGCGGCCGGGGAACGAGTTGCCGATCACTCACCGTCGTAGACCCGTGGGACCCGGGCGCTGCCGAACCGGGTGACGATCTCGTAGTTGATCGTGCCGACCGCCTCGGCCCAGTCGTCGGCGGTGGGTTCGCCGTCGGCGCCGTCGCCGAACAGGGTGGCCACGTCGCCGGCGGCCACCGGGTCGTCGCCGCAGTCGAGCATGAACTGATCCATGCAGACCCGGCCGGAGATGGTCCGGCGGGCTCCGCCGAGCTGCACCGGGCCGGCGTTCGAGGCGTGCCGCGGCACCCCGTCGGCGTAGCCGAGCGGCACCAGGGCCAGGTTCGCCTCGCGCTCGGTGGTGTACGTGTGGCCGTACGAGACACCGGAGCCGGCCGGGACCCGCTTGGTCAGCGTGACCCGGGCGCGGGCGGTCATCGCCGGACGCAGCCCGTAGGTCTCCCCCGCCACCGGGGAGAGGCCGTAGACGGCCAACCCTGGACGAACCAGGTCGAAGTGGGTGTCCGGCCGGGTCAGCGTGGCGGCCGAGTTCGCCAGGTGCCGGTAGCGCGGGCGCAGTCCGGCCCGCTCGACCATGGCCAGGCCCTCGTGGAAGACGGCCAACTGCCGGTCGATGGTCGGGTGACCGGGCAGGTCCGCGTACACGAAGTGGCTCCACACCCCGACCACCTCGACCAGCCCGTCGGCCTGCGCCTTGGCGGCGGCGTCGAGCAGGGCCGGCCAGTCGGCGGCCGTCGCCCCGCCCCTGGACAGCCCGGTGTCGATCTTCAGGTGCAGCCGGGCCGGGCGTCCCGCGTGCCGGGCCGACTCGACGGTCTCGTCGAGCTGCGGCAGGCTGGCCACCCCCAGGTCCACGTCGGCGGCGACGCCGGTGTGCAGCGGCAGTCCCGGCGCGAGCAGCCAGGCCAGCACCGGAGCGTCGATGCCGGCCGCGCGCAGTGCCAGCGCCTCGTCCAGGGTGCAGACGCCGAGCCAGTCCGCCCCGGCGTCCAGGGCGGCCCGGGCGGACGGGACCAGGCCGTGGCCGTAGCCGTCGGCCTTCACCACCGCCATCAGCTCGGCGGTGGTGCCGGATCGCAGTTGACTCACGTTCTCCCGGATTGCGTCAAGATCCACGCGCACCTCGGCCTGCCACATGCCTCCACCCTACTTTCCGCGCGGATCCCCCCAGGTCACCCCGGCCAGGTCCGCGCTGTGGTCAGTCGAGCGAGCACGGGACGCAGCGCGGCCGCGACGTCCGAGGCGGTGACCGGGCCACCGCGGGCCGCCTCGCGGCCGGCCAGGCCGTGCAGGTACGCCGCCGCGGCGGCGGCCCGCTCCGCCGGGAGGCCGGCGGCGAGCAACGAGCCGAGCAGTCCGGCCAGTACGTCGCCGGTGCCCCCGGTGGCCAGCGCCGGGGTGCCGGTGGGGTTGACGTACGCCCGGCCATCCGGCGTGCCGATCACCGTGCGGTCCCCCTTGAGCAGCACCACGGCGTTCATCCAGGCGGCCAGGCGTAGCGTGGCGGCGACCCGGTCGGCGCCGGGCTCCTCGCCGCAGAGCCGGGTGAACTCCCGGTCGTGCGGGGTGACCACGATGGGTGCGTCGCGCCGGCGCAGCTGCTCCGCGAGCGAGCCGTCCACCAGCAGAGTCAGCGCGTCGGCGTCGAGCACCACCGGCACCGGCGCGGCGAGCACGGCGCGCAGCTCCGCGGCGGCCCGCTCGTCGGTGCCCAGCCCCGAGCCGCAGACCCAGGCCTGCACCCGGCCGGCGTCGACCACCCGGCCGGACGCGATCACCGAGGGATGTTCGCGCAACACTTCGTCTCGGGCGCCCCCGGCGTAGCGGACCAGGCCGGTCGGCCCGGCCAGCGCGCCACCGACGGAGAGCACCGCCGCACCCGGGTACGCCGACGATCCGGTGGCCACCCCGACCACGCCCCGGGTGTACTTCTCCGAAGCCGGGCCGAGCTGCGGCCACCAGTCGCCCACGTCCGACCACTCCACGACCCGCAGCGCCGGGCTGCCCCGCAGCCACGGTCGCAGCCCGATGTCCACCAGTTCGACCTGCCCCGCCAGCGCGGCGGCGGGTCCGACCGCCAGCGCCGGCTTCAGCGCGCCGAAGGCCACCGTCACGTCCGCCCGTACGGCGTTGGGCCGTCCGGACGCGGTCAGCGGCACCGCCCCGGTGTCCACCGCCACGCCGCTGGGCACGTCCACCGCCACCACCGTCGCCCGTTCACCGTCACGGCCCCGGTGCCGCATCAGGCTCGCCGCCAACTGCTCGGCGGTCTCCCGCAGCCCGCCGTGGCCGCCGATGCCCACGATGCCGTCGAGCACCAGGTCGACCACGGCCGGCGGGCGGTCCACGATCCGGCCGCCGGCCGCCCGCAGCGCGGCCAGCCCTTCGGCGTGGGCACGGTCCGGGCGCAGCAGCAACGCCGACACGGCCGCCCCACGTCGGGCCAGGCGGGCACCGGCGTACAACGCGTCGCCGCCGTTGTCACCGGAGCCGACGAGCAGCAGCACCGGCGCGGCGTACACCCCGCCCCGGTCGGCCAGCAGCAGCGCGCAGCGTCGGGCCAGCCCGGCGGCGGCGCGCTGCATCAGCGTGCCGGGCGGGAGCGTGGCCATCAGGGCCTTCTCCGCCGTCCGCACGTCCGCCACCCGCCAGACCGGCCTCATGCCCCACCTCGTTTCCCGCGCCCGGCGCGTCCGACGCTCAGCTCTCCGCCACCACCATGGCCGAGGCGATCCCGCCGTCGTGCGACAGCGAGACATGCCACCGACTGATGCCGCGTTCGGTGGCCGCCGCGGCGACCGTGCCCGAGACGGCCAACCAGGGTCGCCCGTCGGAGTCCGGCACGATTTCGCAGTCGTGCCAGTGCAGTCCGGCCGGGGCGCCGAGAGCCTTGGCCACCGCTTCCTTCGCGGCGAAGCGGGCCGCCATCGACTCGGGGGATCGCCGACCGCCACCGGCGGTGTACCGCTCGGCCTCGGTGAACAGCCGCTCGACCAGCAGCGGCGTGCGGACCAGTGCCCGGGCGAACCGGTCGACCAGCACGACGTCGATACCGACAGCGACGATCACGCGGCCCACCCTACCGGTGCGAGGGCCGCAAGATAGCCGCCGGCCGCGCACCGGTCAACGCCTGTGGACAGTCCGGGGGTACGCCCACCGCCGGTTGTCCACAGGGCACGCCCGCGGTGCCCGGCGCGGCCTAGCGTCGTCGGCGCAGATGCCAGGGATGGGAGGGCGGATGACCGAGGAGGAGTTGACTGTGCGGCCGGAGCTGCTGCGCCGGGTCGGGCGGTCGCTCGGCGACACCGGCCACCGGCTGGCCCACGGGCTGGTGGCCGGTGTGCCGGGACTGGCGGCACCCGCACCGCAGTGGTCGGCAGCCGTGGCGCTGGCGGCCCTGGAGGCGGCGGTGCACGGTTGGGCCGGCCGACTCGGCGGCCGGATCACCGACACCGGTGCCGCGATACGCGCCGCCGCCGGGGCGTACGAGTCGGTGGACGCACGGGCCGCCACCCGCCTGTCGGGCCTGGGTCGATGACCGGTTCGGCGTCGGATCGGCCGTCGGCACGGGTCGGCTACGCGCAGCTCGCCACAGCCGATCCGGCTGCCTGGCGGGCCGCCGGCACGGCCTGGGCGGGCCTGGCCGGGTTGGCCGAACGGCGCGCCGGTGAGCTGGCAGGGGACGCATCGGCCCTGCGTTCGGGCTGGTCGGGCCGGGCCGGCACGTCAGCCCAGTCCCGGCTGTCGGGCCTGCGAGCCGAGCTGATCACGCTCGTGCCCGCCGTGATCGAGGTCGATCAGATCCTCGCCGAGTTCGCCGCGCGGCTGGCGGTCGCGCGGGCACGGCTGGCTGCGGCGGTGGCCCTCGCCGACACCGCCGGGGTGCTGATCGACCGGTGGGGGCGGGCATGCCCCGATCCGAGCCGGGTGCCGGCCGACCGGGCCGGTCCCACGGTGGTCCCGGTGGCTGCGGCCATCCACGACGCGCTCGCCCTGGCAGCGGCCGCCGACCGGGAGGCCGCCGATCGACTCGGTCAACTGGCGGCGGACGCCGGCTCCGGCTGGGTCGTCCGGCCGCCACCGGACCGGCCCGCCCCGGATGCGGATCCCGCCCTGGTCAACCGCTGGTGGGCCGGGCTCACACCGGCGCAGCGGCGCTGGCTCGTGCAGCACGAACCCGAGCTGCTCGCCGGTTTGGACGGAATCCCTGTCGACGCTCGTGACCAGGCCAACCGATCGCTGCTGGGGGCCCGACGGGAGGAGCTGCGCGCGGAGTGGGGCCGGTTGCTGGCCCGGGTGCCGCGCGGACCGGCCGAGTTGGCCGGGCTGCGCCGCGTCGACGCGGCCCTGGCCGGCCTGGACGCGCTCGCCGCCCGGCTGGACTCGCCCCAGCCACCCCGGGCCTACCTGCTCGGGCTGGAGGTCGGCGGCGAGGGGCGGACGGTGGTGGCGCTCGGCAATCCGGATCGCGCCACCGGCGTCCTGACGTACGTGCCAGGGATGACCGCCGGGCTCGACGACGCCACCGACGAACTGGGGCGGGCGGGCCGGGTGTTGTCCCGCTGTGCCGAGTTGGCGCCGGGCGAGGAGACCTCGGCGGTGCTCTGGCTGGACTACGACGCCCCGGATTTCCTCCACGAGGCGGCTCGGGACGGGCAGGCCCGCGCGGCGGGCGAGGCGCTGCACCGGTTCCAGGAGGGGCTGCGGGCCACCCACGACGGCCCGCCGGCCCGGCAGACCGTGCTCGGGCACAGCTACGGATCACTGGTGGTGGGCACGACCGCCCGCGACCACGGGCTCGCCGCGGACGCACTGGTTTTCCTCGGCTCGCCCGGGGTCGGCGTGGCGCACGCCGCCGAGCTGGGTGTGCCACCGGGGCAGGTGTGGGCCAGCACCGCGCCGGACGACGTGATCCGGCTGACCCGCCCGCCGGACGACCTGGTCCGGCAGGCGCTGCTCGGCACCTCCCCGGTCGCCGCGATCACCGGGCTGCTGACCGGGCCGGGCGACGAACGCTGGTTCGGACGCGACCCGGCCGAGCCGACCTTCGGCGGCCGGACCTTCCCCAGCGGTCGGTACGGCCACACCGGCTACTGGCATCCGGACAATCCGGCCCTGGACGGCATGGCACGGGTGGTGCTGGGCCAGTGACCCGACAACTACTCGACGGTGACGGACTTGGCGAGGTTACGCGGCTGGTCGACGTCGTGTCCCCGGGCTGCGGCGATCTCCGCCGCGAAGACCTGCAACGGCACGGTGGTCACCAGCGGCGCGAGCAACGTCGGCGTACGCGGCACGTAGATCAGATGGTCGGCGTACCGGACGACGGACTGGTCGCCCTCCTCGGCGATCACGATGGTGCGGGCGCCCCGGGCGCGTACCTCCTGGATGTTGGAGACGACCTTGTCGTGCAGCAGGCCGCGACCGATCGGCGAGGGGACCACGCAGATCACCGGGGTGCCCTGGTCGATCAGCGAGATCGGGCCGTGCTTCAGCTCGCCTGCGGCGAAGCCCTCGGCGTGCATGTACGCCAGTTCCTTGAGCTTCAGCGCGCCCTCCAGCGCCACCGGGTAGCCGACGTGGCGGCCGATGAACAGCACCGTCGGCTCGGAGCGCAGCTCGCGGGCCAGCTCGCGGACCGGCTCGATCCGTCCGAGCAGCTCCCGCAGCTTCTCCGGCACCTGGTGCAGCTGCTCCACCACGGCCGCCACCTCGTCGGCGTACTTGACGCCCCGCACCTGAGCGAGGTGCAGGCCGATCAGGTAGCAGGCGACCAGCTGGGTGAGGAACGCCTTGGTGGAGGCGACGGCGATCTCCGGCCCGCTGTGCGTGTAGAGGACCGCGTCGGACTCGCGGGGAATGGTGGAGCCGTTGGTGTTGCAGATGGCCAACACCCGTGCCTTCTGGTCCTTGGCGTGCCGCAGCGCCATCAGGGTGTCCATCGTCTCGCCGGACTGCGAGATCACCACGATCAGGGTGGACCGGTCCAGCACCGGGTCGCGGTAGCGGAACTCGCTGGCCAGCTCCACCTCGCAGGGGATGCGGGTCCAGTGTTCGATGGCGTACTTGGCCACCATCCCGGCGTGGTAGGAGGTGCCGCAGGCGACGATGAAGACTTTGTCGACGTCGCGCAGATCCTGGTCGCTGAGGCGAACCTCGTCGAGCATGATCTCGCCGGACTCGGTCAGCCGGCCGAGCAGCGTGTCGGCGACGGCCTCCGGCTGCTCCGCGATCTCCTTGAGCATGAACCAGTCGTAGCCGCCCTTCTCAGCGGCCGAGGAGTCCCAGTCGATGTGGAAATCCTTGCCGCTGGCGGGCTGGCCGGCGAAGTCGGTGATCTCGATGCTGTCGGCGGTGATCAGGACGATCTGGTCCTGGCCCAGCTCGACCGCGTCGCGGGTGTGCTCGATGAACGCGGCGACGTCGCTGGCGAGGTAGTTCTCCCCGTTTCCACGGCCGACCACCAGCGGCGAGTTGCGCCGCGCGCCGACCACCGCGCCGGGCACCGCGGCATCCACCGCGAGCAGCGTGAACGCCCCCTCCAGTCGCTGGCAGACCACTCGCATGGCGGCGGCGAGCAGCTGCGGCCCGTCGGGCTGACCGGCCGCGCGCAGCTCGGCCAGCGCCTTGGCGATCAGGTGCGCGGCGCACTCGGTGTCGGTGTCGCTGGCGAACTGGACACCCTCGTCCTCCAGCTCGGCACGGAGCTTGGCGAAGTTCTCGATGATGCCGTTGTGGATCACCGCGACCCGGCCGTCGGGCGACAGGTGCGGGTGGGCGTTCCGGTCGGTGGGGCCGCCGTGGGTGGCCCACCGGGTGTGGCCGATGCCGGTGGTGCCGTCGCCGATGCCGATCGGGCTGGCGCCACAGGCGGTCGGATCCTCGGCGGCCCGCTCGGAGAGCACCTTCTCCAGGTTGGCCAGCTTGCCGGCCTTCTTCTCGGTGAGCAGCTCACCGTCGCAGGCCACAGCAACGCCGGCCGAGTCGTAGCCGCGATACTCCAGCCGGCGCAGTCCGTCCAGCACGATGCCGAGTGCCGGTCGACCACCGGCGTACCCCACGATTCCACACATGGGTGGCAGCCTAACCAGTTTCGCTCAAGATATCTGCGCGAAAGGGGGGTAAATAATCACTCAATCTGAGCGATCGGGCATCGCGCGGTGATCTGGGTCACAAAGCACCCAGGTCGGCCCGGGCGCGACGAGACCTCACACCCGTACCCTGACGGGCGTGACGAGCACCGATGCCGACCCGCTGGTGAGCCGGATGCGCCCGTTCGGCACGACGATCTTCGCCGAGATGTCCGCCCTCGCCGTCCGCACCGGCGCGGTCAACCTCGGGCAGGGCTTCCCAGACACCGACGGCCCGCCGGAGATGCTGGCCGCCGCGGCCGAGGCGCTGCGCTCCGGCCGTAACCAGTACCCACCCGGCCCCGGGATCCCCGAGCTCCGCGCGGCCGTCGCAGCTCATCAGCAACGCTTCTGGGGCCTGGAGTACGACCCGGACGGCGAGGTGGTGGTCACAGCCGGCGCCACCGAGGCGGTCGCCGCAGCGATCCTCGCCCTCTGCGAGCCGGGTGACGAGGTGGTCTGCTTCGAACCGTACTACGACTCGTACGCCGCCTCGATCGCGCTGGCCGGTGCCGTGCGGCGGCCGGTCACGCTGCGCCCCGGCCCCGACGGACGGTACGCCTTCGACCCGGCGGCGCTGCGCGCCGCGTTCGGCCCGCGCACCCGGCTGGTGCTGGTGAATTCCCCGCACAACCCGACCGGCAAGGTGTTCACCCCGGCCGAACTGTCGCTGATCGCCGAACTGTGCCAGGAGCACGGCACGTACGCCGTCACCGACGAGGTGTACGAGCACCTGGTCTTCGCCGACGCCGCGTCCGGGCACGTGCCGCTGGCGGCGCTGCCCGGCATGCGACACCGCACCCTGCGGATCTCCTCGGCCGGCAAGACCTTCTCCTGCACGGGCTGGAAGGTGGGCTGGGCCAGCGGCCCGGCGGCCCTGGTGTCGGCGCTGCTCCGGGTGAAACAGTTCCTCACCTTCGTCAACGCCGCGCCCCTGCAGCCGGCGGTCGCGGTGGCGCTGGCGCTGCCCGACGCCTACTTCACCGATCTTGAAGCCGGCATGCGGGCCCGTCGGGACCAGCTCGTCGGCGGGCTGGCCGACGCCGGCTTCGACGTGCTCACGCCAGAGGGGACGTACTTCGTCACCGTCGACGTCACCGCCCTCGGCGGCTCCGACGGTGTCGAGTTCTGCCGCTCGCTGCCCGAGCGGTGCGGCGTGGTGGCCGTACCCACCCAGGTCTTCTACGACGACCCCGAGGCAGGCCGACGGCTGGTCCGGTTCGCCTTCTGCAAACGCCCGGAGGTGCTCGCCGAGGCGGTGTCCCGGTTACGCAATGCCGCACCGCGAAGGTAACTGCCCGCCGGTGTTAAAAAGGGGCCCTTCCTATACACGAGGCGTTAAGAAGGGGCCCTTCCTTACACCTCAGGCCGGGCTGGCGGTGCGGACGTGGGTGGCTATGCGCTCGGCGACCTCGCGGGCGGTCGCCTCGGTGGCGGCCTCGACCATCACCCGGACCAGGGGTTCGGTGCCGGAGGGACGTAGCAGCACCCGGCCGCTCTCGCCCAGCTCGGCCTCGGCCCGCTCGACCTCGGCGCGAACGGCGGGGGCGGAGGCGCCGATGGTGCGGTCGCCGACCGGCACGTTGATCAGCACCTGCGGCAGCTTGGTCACCACGGCGGCGAGATCCGCCAGGGTACGGCCGGTGGCCGCCATCCGCGCCATCAGGTGCAGCCCGGTCAGCACCCCGTCGCCGGTGGTGGCGTACGCCGGCATGACGATGTGTCCGCTCTGCTCGCCGCCCAGCGCCAGCCCGGAGGCGCGCAGCTCCTCCAGCACGTACCGGTCGCCGACCTTGGTCTCGACCAGCCGGATTCCCTCGGCGGACATGGCCTGGCGCAGGCCCAGGTTGCTCATCACCGTGGCTACCAGAGTGTCCCCGGCGAGCGTCCCGGCCTCCCGCATGGCCAACGCCAGGATCGCCATCACCTGGTCGCCGTCGACCTCGTCACCATCGGCGGTCACCGCGACGCAGCGGTCGGCGTCGCCGTCATGCGCGATGCCCAGGTGCGCGCCGTGCTCGACCACGGCCTGACGCAGGGCCGCGATGTGGTTGGACCCGCACCCGTCGTTGATGTTGAGCCCGTCCGGCTCGGCGTGGATCGCGACCACCTCGGCGCCGGCCTCCCGGTACGCCGCCGGTGCCACCTCGGCGGCGGCGCCGTTGGCGCAGTCGACCACGACCTTGATCCCGTCGAGGCGGTGCGGCACCGTCCCGACGAGGTGCTGCACGTAGTGGTCGGCGCCATCGAGCAGGTCGTGCACCCGACCCACCCCCGCGCCGACCGGACGTTCCCAGGCGGTGGTGGCGTTGGCCTCGATGGCCGCCTCGATCCGCAGCTCGATCTCGTCCGGCAGCTTGTGGCCACCGGCGGCGAAGAGCTTGATCCCGTTGTCGGGCATCGGATTGTGCGAGGCGGACAGCATCACGCCGAGATCCGCCTTGGCCTCGGCAGTGAGGAACGCCACCGCCGGGGTAGGCAGTACGCCGACCCGGACGACCGTCGCGCCGGCGCTGGTCAGCCCAGCCACCACGGCCGCCTCCAGCATCTCGCCGCTGGCCCGGGTGTCCCGGCCGACCACGGCCAGCGGAGCGCGGCTGCGATCCGACTCAGCGAGGGTGTGGGCGGCCGCGACGGCCACCGCGAGCGCCAACTCCGGGGTGAGATCGGCGTTCGCCCGCCCGCGTACGCCGTCCGTGCCGAACAACCGGCCCATACCCGCCAACCTCCGATGAACTGCCCGATGAGAGAGAACGAAACGGCCGGCCCGCCTCTGCCCTGGTGAGGGGAGGCGGACCGGCCGTTCGTCAGACGTACAAGATGCGGCTGGAGATCAGCGCTTGGAGTACTGGGGAGCCTTACGGGCCTTCTTGAGGCCGTACTTCTTGCTCTCCTTGACCCGAGCGTCGCGGGTCAGGAAGCCGGCCTTCTTCAGCGCCGGGCGGTCGTCCGGCTCGCTGACGATCAGTGCCCGGGCGATGGCGAGCCGCAGCGCGCCGGCCTGGCCGCTGGTGCCGCCACCGTGCAGGTTGGCGATGACGTCGAACGACTCGGCCTTCTCGGCGGTGACCAGCGGGTCCTTGATCATCTGCTGGTGCACCTTGCTCGGGAAGTAGGCATCCAGAGCCCGGCCGTTGCAGATGATCTGGCCGGAGCCCGGCACGATCCGGACCCGGACGATGGCTTCCTTGCGCCGACCCACGGTCTGGATCGGGCGGTCACCACGAGGCGCGCGGGCGACGGGCGCCGGCGCCTCGGCAGCCTCGGGGGCAACCTCGGTGGCGGTGATGTCGGTCATGCTGATTCCTTCGCCCGCGCTCACTGCGCGATCTGCTTGATCTCGAACGGCACCGGCTGCTGCGCGGCGTGCGGGTGCTCCGCACCGGCGTAGACCTTCAGCTTCTTGATCAGCTTACGGCCGAGCTTGTTGTGCGGGAGCATGCCCTTGACGGCCAGCTCCACGGCCCGGTCGGGGCGCTTGGACAGCAGCTCCTCGTAGCCGACCCGCTTCAGGCCGCCCGGGTATCCGGAGTGACGGTAGGCAATCTTCTGCTGGCGCTTGTTGCCGGTCAGCGCGACCTTGCCCGCGTTCACGATGACGACAAAGTCGCCCGTGTCGACGTGCGGCGCGAAAGTCGGCTTGTGCTTGCCCCGCAGCAGCGTGGCGGCGTGGGTGGCCAGGCGGCCCAGCACGACATCAGAGGCGTCGATGACGTGCCACTGACGCTCGATCTCACCCGGCTTCGGGCTGTACGTACGCACAGGTTTACCTTGTCTCGTCGTCGGTCTGGGGTCACGCGCCGAGATGACCAGGACTTCCCGGCCGGACCAGCGCGCACGAACGACCAAGCGTACCTCAGGCGGCACGCCCACAGATGTCGTACAACAGCAGGAAACGATACCGGCAGGCCCACCGGCCGGTCAAAACGGGGTCCCCACCGGCGGCCGGCGGCGGTGCGGCCCAGGCCAGAGAGCAGGCCGGCCCCGGCGCCGAGGACCCGCTGCGCGCACCGGTCAGTGCGCCGAGCCGGGCCCGGCTCGGCGCACTGGTTCGGGTGCTCGTCGACGAACTGCCTCGGCGGGCGGTCACCATCAAGGCGGCCGGCCACCTGCTCACCCTGCGCGGGCACGCCGCCGTGGTCGACGGAGAGCTGCCTCCGTGCCCCTCGGGTGGCGCAGACCGTGATCAGCACGCAAAGTGAAGCTTTCTTCACGCTGCGTGACATTCGAGGGGACCCTATATCTTCGCAGGTCAGAACGGTCTTCCGCAACTCCGGGGAGGTGGAGACGAGCGGGGACGTGCCGCCAGAAAACGACAAATTGCCGCTCAGCCGACCGGGGTTGCGTGGCCCCGATCGTGCTCGGCCTGCAGGCGTCGCATGGCGTGCTCGACGACGGTCATCAACACCTGCTTGGCGGACTCCCGCCGCCGGGCGTCGCACAACACCAGCGGCACGTCCGGTGAGATCGCCAGCGCCTCGCGGACCTCCTCCACCTCGTACTGTGGCGCGCCGTCGAACCGGTTGAGCGCGACCACGTACGGCAGGTTGCGGTTCTCGAAGTAGTCCAGCGGTGCGAACGCGTCGGCGATCCGGCGGGTGTCCACCAGGACCGCAGCGCCCACCGCGCCCCTGATGATCTCGTCCCACATGAACCAGAACCGGGTCTGCCCGGGTGTACCGAAGAGGTACAGGATCAGATCCTGCGCCATGGTGATCCGGCCGAAGTCCATGGCGACCGTGGTGGTCTCCTTGCCCGGCACCTTCGATGGATCATCGATGCCGACGCCCGCCGCGGTCATCACCGCCTCGGTGGTCAACGGCGTGATCTCGGAGATCGCACCGACCAGCGTTGTCTTGCCGACACCGAAGCCGCCCGCGACGACGATCTTCGCGGAGATGATTCCCCGGCTCTGGCGGGCCCCGGCGGGGTCATAGCTCGCGAAGTCCACTCAGCACCCTTCCCAGCATTTCCATCCGCTCCACGTATCCCGTGGCGGGAGCGGCAGTCTGTAGCGTCAACAGGCCCTCGGCCACCATGTCGGCGACCAGCACCCGGGCGACACCCAGCGGTAACCGGGTGTACGCGGCGATCTCCGCCAGCGACTCGGGCCGGCCCTCGCAGACCATCGCGATGCGATGTTTGTCATGCCCGGCGAACCGCGACTCGGCGATCTGGGTGGGGCTGGCCATCAGCACCGCTTCCAGTGCGATGTCCTGGCGTGGCTCGGTGCGGCCCCGGGTGACCGCATAGGGCCGCACCAACTCACCGCGTGGGTCACGCCGGTGCTCCATCCGCGATCACCTCCTTCCTCGTCCGCCGTCACACCGCACGGGTTACGACCGCACCGCGTCCCGGGGCAGCGGTACCAGCGCCGCGCCGACCCGCTCCACCAGCAGGGCCATCTCGTACCCCACCTGGCCGACGTCGCAGCTGCGCGCCGCGAGCACCGCCATCGACGAGCCGTCACTGATTGACATCAGGAACAGGTAGCCACTGTCCATCTCGATGACCGTCTGCAACACCCCACCGGCGCTGAACATCCGCGCGGCCCCCTCGGTGAGGCTGACCACGCCGGAGGTGATCGCGGCGAGCTGGTCTGCCCGGTCCGCCGGCAGGTCGCGCGAGGAGGCGAGCAGCAGCCCGTCCGCGGACACCGCCACGACATGGGCGATACCCGCCACGCTGTCGGCGAAGTTGGTGAGCAGCCAACCCATGTCCTGCATGGCAGCCGGCCTGTTCATCGGCTCGTCTCCTTGGTCGAGGTGCTGTTCTGACTCGCGCCGGCCGTCCGGCCGCGCTGAACCCCGCGGTGGTACGCCGACAGCAGGCCGCGTACCTCGTCCGGCGTGCGGCGGCCCCGTTCGGGCCCACCACGCGGTTCGATCCCGCCGGGTACGAGTTGCGCCTGCGGCACCCGCTTCGGCAGGCCGGAGCGGGTGGTACCGGCGGGGATGGGCTCGGCGGCCCGGCTGGCCAGCGACCAGCCCTCGTCAGCCGCCGTCTGCCAGGCGTCGTCCGCCGGCCCGCCGGACTGCGGCGTCGCCTCCGATGCCGCGCCGGGCAGCGGGTCGGCCGCCGGTGGCGTGGTGGTTCCGGCCGCCGCACCCGGCGTACGAGTGGGCAGCGGCTCCCGCCCCCGGGTCGGCTCGACGGCCGGTGGCGTGCCACCAGCGGCCGGCTGCGCCGGCGGCTCGTCGAACTGTGGCCGGCTGAAGATGGCGGTCGCGTCGTCGCCGTGCGCCCGGAACCAGACCGCCTCCATCTCCCGGAAGATCGGCGCCTCGGCCTGCGGCTCGGGCGGGGCGGTGATCGGTCCGGTCGCGGCCGGGGCGGTGGCGGCCAGGCTGGCCCCCAGACCGCCGAAGGCCGAGTCGCCGTAACCCGCACCACCGGAGCTCGGGTTGGTGTTCTCGGCGAAGCTGGCCGGGGCGCCGGCCCCGGCACCGGCGACCGGTCCCACCGGCAGCACGGGCGTGGCCGGCTCGGGGTTCGCGCCACGTCGGGGCAGCGGGTCGAGGGTCGGCTGGGCGACGGTGGGCGTACCGGCGCTGAACCCGCCGGCGAAGGCCGGCGGTCGGGTGTCGGCTCCGGTCTGCTCCGGTGCCGGTTCGGTGGTCGGCCAGGGCGTGGTCGACGTCGTGCCGCTGCGCCACCGATCGCTCAGCGTGGTGGTGGTGGTGCGTCCCGCCCCGCCGAACGGGTCACTGCCGTTCGCCCCTGCCGCCGGGGCCTGCTCGACCGCGAGCGGCTGGCGCGGCCTCGTGATGCTCTGCTCACGTCTCCGGTTCGGCAGGACCACCGTGGCGGCGGGCAGGGTGACCTGTGCCACGATGCCGCCCTCGACGTTGCGGCGCAGGTCGACCCGGATGGCGTACCGGGCCGCGAGCCGGCTGACCACGGCGAGACCCATCAGCCGGAACGCCCCCACGTCCACGCCCGGCGGCTCGGCGAGCCGCCGGTTGAGCGAGTCCAGTTGCTCGTCGGTCAGGCCGAGGCCCCGGTCCTCGATCTGGATGAGGACGTAGTCCCGGATCCGCCGGCCGTCGGCGACCACGGTGGTGTTCGGTGGCGAGAAGCGGGTGGCGTTGTCCAGCAACTCGGCCACCAGCCGTACCACGTCGTTGACCGCGTGCGCGGCCACCGAGACATCCGTGTCGACCGTGCCGAACTCGATCCGGTTGTAGAACTCCACCTCGGACTGCGCCGCTCGCAGCACGTCCACCAGCAACGCGTCGTCCCGGCGCGGCACGGTCGAGTCCGCCCCGGCCAGCACGAGCAGGTTCTCGTCGTTACGGCGCATCCGGGTGGCCAGGTGGTCGAGTTCGAACAGCCGGGCGAGGCGCTTCGGGTCCTCCTCGCCGCGCTCGATCGCGTCCAGCTCACCGATCATGCGGTCGACCAGGGTCTGACTGCGCCGGGCCAGGTTCAGGAACATGGCCGAGACACTGGCCCGCAGAGCCGCCTGCTCGGCCGCGACCCGGACCGCCTCACGGTGTACGACGTTGAACGCCGAGGCGACCTGACCCACCTCGTCGCGGTTGTCGAGCTTGATCGGATCCCGTACCTCGCGGACGATCTTCTCGACGCTGCCGTCGCTGAGGTTGCCGATCTCCTGTAGCCGGCGCACCGCCTCCGGCAGGTCGTGGTTGGCCACCGAGAGGGCGCCCTCGCGCAGGCGGCGCAGCGAGTGGTTGAGCGAGCGGGCCAGCACCACCGCCAGGGTCACCGCGATGAGCAGGGTGAGCAGCACCAGCGTCGTCTCGATCACGGCCTGCCGGACGACGTCCGAGCGGGCCTGCTCGGCCTGGTCGAGCAGGCGGTCCTGCAACTCGATCTCCGCCCACCGCATCAGCTCGTGCACCGCGCCGATCGCTGCGGTGGCCTCCTCGGCGGTGACCGGTGAGCGCTGGTTCACCGAGCGGCTGACGTCGGTGGCGATCCGGTCGGCCAGCACCACGGCGTCGCCGGAGACGGTGCGTTCGACCAGCGCGCGCTGGACGGGGTCGGCGGCCAGCGAGAAGGCCAGCAGCGCCTCCTGCTGACCGGTCAGCGTGGCCACGAAGGCGGAGAACTGCTCGTTGTCCAGCCGACCGGCGGACAGCGCGGTGAACGTGACCGACTCCTCCTCGGCGACGGCCGCCTTGGCGCGGGCGAACGAGGCAACTGCCCGCCGGCTGTCGGCCAGGCGCTCCTCACCGGGCAACTGGGCCAGCCCGTCACCGTAGGCGACCAGGTCGGCCAGGACCACGCCGTAGCGCAGGGCCGCCTCGGCCACCTCCATCTGCTGCCGGCCGAGGATCTCCTGCCGGGTGCCGTCGAGGGTGTCCAGGTGCTCGTCGATGGCCGCCAGCCGCTCGCGTACGGCGGAGGGAGCCCCATCGACCTTGGCCCGCTCGACGCGGTAGTCGTCGATCCGCTCCTGCGTCCGGCGAACCCGGAGCTTGTACGCGTCGGCCTGTTCCTGCCCCGGCCTGGCGAGGTAGGCGGCGGCCGCCATCCGCTCGGCATGCAGGTCGTCCGTCAGCGCCGAGACGTTGGTGAAGAGCGCGGTGAGCGAACGGGCCTGAGTCGCGTCGTAGGCCCCCGCACCGACGGAGACCAGGCGGACCGTGGCCAGTGCGATGACCGCAGCGACCGGAACCACCAGGATCAGCGCCAGTTTGGACCGGATCCGCACGTCCCCTAGACGGGGTAGCCGAGGGCGTCCGGTCTGCGCGGCGTCACCGCTGGCGGGCAGGGGCGTCGGTCCGGTGCTCACGACATCGCCTCCGTCGGTTTCTCCACGCCTGATCCGTCGATCCGTGGGGGCAGCGACGGCCGGCGCCATGCGTGGCCCGGCCGCGATTTCATCAGACGGGATCGTGTTTGGGAAGCCGCAGGAGGGCAGAAAACGGTTGGAGGGCGCGCATCGACTGATCGGAACAACTAATACCTACATTTCGCCGGTGCCCTTGATCAGGGCAGGTACCTCCAGAGTGGCCACGCGTGTCGCGAGCGTGAGCATCGGAAAACATTGCGTTACCCCAACATGTGGGATTCGCGTCCCGAAACGCCGCCGATCGCCCCGCTTGACCACAGCGCCTGGCATTGGCAAGGTTTTGCAGGCTTCCGCGCACACCGTACGGCAGGCGCACCCCTAATCTCCACTGTGGATGGTCGCGCCGCCGGTGACCGGCAACGCACCATGCCGCATCAGGAGGAAACAGTTGACGACGTTCCGCTCCGCGAGCGCCGCGGCGCTCGCGTCGGCCTTGCTGGCCACCACCCTCACCGGCTGCCAGTTCGGTGGGCAGGAGCAGGACACCTCTCCCATCGTGATCGCCGCCGACCTGGAACTGTCCGGCGCGGCGGCCGGCGTCGGAAAGGCGTACCGGCAGGCCCTGGAACTGAAGCGCGATCAGTTGAACGCCTCGGGCGTACTGAACGGCCGATCGATCGAACTCCTGGTGAAGGACAACCGTTCCGACGCCAGCGAGTCGCTGCGCAACGTGGCCGATTTCAGCAACGACCAGCGAGTCAGCGCCATCATCATGGGCGGCTGCCATGAATGCGCGGTCGGCGCGGCCCGCACCGTCAACGAGAAACAGGTCCCCACCGTCGCGCTCGCTGCGGCCGACGCCGTCGCCAACCCGGTGGCGGACCGCCGATACATGTTCAAGCTGGCGCCCAACCCGGCCGACAACGCCAGCGCGCTCACCGTCGAGCTGAGCCGACGCAGCATCGACACGGTCGGCCTGTTGCGCAGCAACGACCCCTACGGGCGGGAGGGCGCCACGGCGTTGCGCCGCGAATTCGACAAGGCCGGCATCAAGGTGGTGGCCGAGGCGTCGGTCCGGGACACCGACACCGAGGTCGACCGGCAGGCCAACCAGCTGACCTCGGCCGCGCCTGAGGCGCTGGTCATCTGGACCCCGCCGGAGCAGGCCATGCTCGCCGCGAGCGCGGCCCGGCGCCTCGGTTTCACCGGCGGCCTGTTCCTGGACGCCCTGGCCGCGGGGGACCTCTTCCTCGGCCCGTCGGCCAAGGCCGCCGAGCGGGCGACCCTGGTCTTCACCCAGACGTTGGTGATCGACGATGTGATCGCCACCACGCCCGCGAAGGCCGCACGCCGACAGTGGTTCCAGGGCTACACCGCCCGTTTCGGCGGATACCACGGCTCGTCGTCGTTCGCCGCGGACGCCGTCCAGCTCATCGCCGATGCCGAACTACGGGCCGGTGGGCAGGCCGGCCAGGTCGACCGGGAGGGCATCCGGAACCTGTTGGAGACCTCCCAGCTGGACGGCCTGTCCGGGCCCATCCGGATGACGCCGGACAACCACTCCGGACTGATGCCCCAGGCGTTGACCACACTGGTGGCCCGCAATGGTCGGTGGCGGCTGGCGAGCTGACTCAGCGGCTGGAGGTGGTCTCCCGCAGCCAGGGCAGGCTGCGGCGCTCAAGGAGCACCAGCGCGGCGTAGAGCAGGATGCTGACACCGGCCACGAGCATGATCGCCGCCCAGGCGGTGGCGGTGTCCCCGATGCCCGCGTACTGCTGGATGACGTACCCGAGACCACTCTCCCCGGCCTGGAACTCACCGATCACCGCACCGATCGCGGCCAGCGGCATGGCGACCTTGAGGCCGACGAAGATCTGCGGCAGCGCGGCTGGGAAGCGGACCTTGCGGAACGCCTGCCAGCGCGAGGCGTTGTAGGAGCGGACCAGTTCGGCCAGCTCCGCCGGAGTGGTGGTCAAGCCGGTCGCGGTGGAGAGCACGATCGGGAAGAAGCAGAGCAGGAACACCATCGTCAGGATGGGTTTCTGGCCCCAGCCCAGCGCCACCACCAGCAGCGGCCCGAGTGTGATCTTCGGTACCGCGTTGATGGCGACCAGCAGCGGGGTGAACATCCGCTCGACCGTCCGGGAGGCGGCCAGCGCCAGACCGAGCAGCACTCCCGCCCCCGCGGAGAGCGCGAAGCCGAGCAGGATCTCGCCAGTGGTGTCGAGGGTGTGCGCCAACAGCCGTTCCGGCCGCGCGGCGAAGGCCGCCAGCACGTCGGCGGGGGGCGGCAGGGCGGCGGGGTGGATCAACTCCAGCCGGGCGACCAGCCACCAGAGACCGAGGGCGATCAGCAGACCGGCGACCGGCAGCAGCGCCGCGGTGGCGACGGGCCGCAGGTCGTCGGAGCGCCATCGCCGGCCGGGCGATGTCGCCGGGGACGGCGCGGGCTCGAGCGCCGCCTCCGGCTGCCGTGGGCGCACGTCGGTCATCGGGATCCTCCTGCGATTCGGGTGCTCTGGCGCGGGCAAGGGAAGGGGTACGCCCCACCGGTCGCCCGGTGTGGCGCACCCCGTGTCGGTACCGTCAGCCTCAGGCCTTTGGCACGAGATTCAAGTCGATGACCTGATCGGGGGTGAGGTCCGACTTCAGGGCGCCGGCACCACGCAGGATCGCGATGCTCTTGGCGACCCGACCGCTGTCCAGCGTGCCGAGCGCGGTGCCGGAGTTGCTGGAGCGGACGTAACCGGCCATCAGCTGCAGCTCGGCGGCGGCTGCGGCAGGGTTCACCGCCTCGGCGTTCTTCGCCAGGATCTCCGCCGCCTCCTGCGGGTTGGCCAGGGCGTACTCCAGACCCTTGAGCAGCGCCGCGGTGAACCGCTTGACCATCTCCGGCTTCTCGCTGGCGATCTGCTTGGAGGTGATCAACACGTTGCCGTAGAGGTCGGTCATCACGTTGCTGTACGGCAGCAGGACGGCCTTCTTCTTGGTCACCGCCTCGATGGTCGGCTGGCCGACGACGAACTGGCCGATGCCGTCCACCGAGCCCGAGGCCAGCGTGCCCATCAGCGTCTGGGCCTCCCCGTTGACCCAGGTCACCTTGTTGTGGTCGACGCCCGCCATCCGCGCGTACGTCGGGAACAGGTTGCGGACCACCGAGCCGGGGGTGTCGGCGAGCTTCTTGCCCTCCAGGTCCTTCGGGGTGTTGATGCCCGTGCCCTCGACGGTGGCGATGGCGGCCATGGTGCGCTGCTGGATGGCCGCCACCGCGACGAAGTCCTTGGCGTCACCGTTGCCGAGTTGGAGCAGAGAACCGGTCAGGTCCACCGGGCCGAAGTGCGCCTGCCCGCCGACGATTGTCTGGATCACCGCGCCGGTGCCCTGCCCGGGCTTGATCTCCACATCGAAGCCGGCGTCCTTGAAGAAACCCTTCTCCTTGGCCACCCAGGCGTACGAGTCGCGCCCGAAGTTGCCGAAGGAGGTGAGGTAGGTCACCTGCTCAAGGGATGAGCCCACGCCGCCCTTGCCGTCGGCGTCGTCGGATCCGCATGCCGAAACCAGGGCGAGCGCGGTGGCCATGGTGGCCGCGGCGACCGTACGGGTCAGCCTTCTCATCAATGCACCTTGTCCTTTCCAGCCGGGGTGTCGAGCCGCCGGGAGGGAGTTGTCGGGCGGCACCGGCAGCCGGGGCGGAAGCCGACACCGCGTACGTGGGGGACACTTCGCGGGCACAGCGTACGAGAACATCACCTTTGCGACGCCAGGCGTATCCGGTTGCGGAACGGATACAAAGGGTTGTCCACCCCGGACGGTGCGATACGGGTCCGGGCGGATAGCCTTTGGCGGATTTCTGACCGCCCACTCAGCGGAGGCTCGCCGGAAATGATCCGTCTGTCCGAGGTGTCGCGCACCTTCGACGGCCGCGCCGGCCGGGTCGAAGCGCTGCGCGGAATCGACCTCGACGTGGCCGAGGGCGAGTTCGTCGCCGTGCTCGGCCGCTCCGGATGCGGCAAGTCCACCCTGCTGCGGCTGATCGCCGGCCTGATCCCGGTCACTTCGGGCGAGATCGCCGTGGACGGCAAGGCGGTCAGCGGACCACGGCCGGACATCGCAATGCTGTTCCAGCGACCGGCCCTGCTGCCGTGGCGCACAGTCCTGGACAATGTCCTGCTGCCGGTGGAGATCTTCGGCTGGAAGCGCGCGGACCACCGAGACCGGGCCCGGCAACTGCTGGACGTCGCCGGGCTGGCCGGCTTCGAGAAGCGGCTGCCGCATGAGCTCTCCGGTGGCATGCAGCAGCGGGTGTCGCTGTGCCGGTCGCTGATCGGCGACCCCCGGGTGATGTTGATGGACGAGCCCTTCTCCGCGCTGGACGCGCTCACCCGGGAAGAACTGGCCGGCGAACTGCAACGAGTGCACATGCGCAACGGCGCGACGGTCGTCTTCGTCACCCACTCCATCGACGAGGCGGTGCTGCTCGCCGACCGGGTGGTGGTGCTCAGTCCGCGCCCCGGCCGGATCCGCAAGGTCGTCGAGGTGACGATTCCCCGGCCCCGGACCCTCGGCCGCAACGCCCACCTGGCGGAGGTCGCCCAGGTCAGCGCCGACCTGCACGAGCTGCTGATGGAACGCGACCAGCCGGCGAACGTCGGCGCGGAGAGGCGATGAACGTGCGGGTGACCGTCTTCACGGAGCCGCACCGGGGTGCCAGCTATGACGAGCAGCTCCGGTTCGCCCGACTCGCCGAGGAGAGCGGGTACGACGCCTTCTTCCGGGCCGACCACTACCAGTCCATGAGCGACGAACCGGCACTGCCCGGCCCGACCGACGCCTGGCTGACGCTCGCCGCGCTCGCCCGCGAGACCAGCCGGATCCGGCTGGGCACCCTGGTCACCTCGGCGACCTTCCGGCTGCCCGGACCACTGGCGGTCATGGTGGCGCAGGTGGACCAGATGAGCGGCGGCCGCGTCGAACTGGGCATCGGCGCCGGCTGGTACGCCCGAGAGCACCTCTCGTACGGCATCCCGTTCCCCGGCACCAGCGAACGCTTCGACCGGCTCGGCGAGCAACTCGAAGTGATCACCGGCCTGTGGCGCACCCCCTCGGGCGCGGCCTTCAGCTACACCGGTGACCACTACCGGCTGATCGACGCCCCCGCCCTGCCCAAGCCGGTGCAGACCCCCGGGCCGCCGGTGATCGTCGGCGGTCGCGGCGTCAAGCGCACCCCGGAACTGGCCGCCCGGCACGCCGACGAGTTCAATGTGCCGTTCACCAGCGTCGAGCAGACCAGCGAGGCGTACGAGCGGGCGCGGGAGGCGTCGGAGCGGGTCGATCGCGCCGCCACCGGACGCCCACCGCTGATGCTCTCCGCCGGCATCGTGGTGGCCATCGGGCGGACGGACGCGGAATCCCGGCGACGAGCCGCGCCCCTGAACGTCAAGAGCGCTCTGCCGCCCGAGGACCAGGTGGTCGGCTCGCCGGAACAGCTGGTCGACCGGATCGGTGAGTTCGCGGAGATCGGCACCGAGCGGGTCCACCTACGTCTGATCGACCTGACCGACCTGGATCACCTGGAGCTCATCGCCGCCGAGGTGCTTCCCAAACTGAAGGGAACCAGATGACCGAATCACCGCTCGACCCTCACTCGCCCGAGGCGGACCTCGTTCTCGGTCCGGTGGGCCAGGAGATCGTCTTCGAGAACGACCGGGTGCGGGTCTGGCACATCCGGCTGGAGCCGGGCGAGGGGCAGCCGCTGCACCGGCACGACCACCCGTACCTCGTGGTGGCCGTGCAGGGCGCGAAGAACGTGATCCAGACCGTCGACGGCGTCAAGATCGATGCGGACGAGCCCACCGGCGGGGTGGTCTACCGCGATCCGGGCGCAGTGCACATGCTCACCAACATCGGCGACACGACATACCTGGCCCGGCTGGTCGAGCTCAAGTAAAACCGCCGCGAGCAGCTACTCCGTTCTTTTCCGGCGCGCCGGTGGCGATCGGTGGCGACGGACCGTAACGTGCCGGTCATGGCCCATCGGACGTTGATCCGGCTGATGCTCACAGCGTTCGGCGTCAGCCTGCTGGTCGGGGCCGGCCAGCTCGGCCTCGCCTTCGGCTTCGGCATCATCAGGCTCACCGGCGCCTTCACCGGCGCCACCGCCAACCAGTGGCCGGCCCAGCTCGTCTGGGTCGGTTGGTTCGTGATGAACGCCGCCGTAGCCGGCGCCATGCTCACCGAGCAACTGGCCCGTCGTGACGAACGGCTCACCGGCACCGAACGGCAGGTGGCCGTCGCCGCCAGCGCCGCCCTGGGCGCCATGGTCGTGGCGCCGTTGTGCATGCAGCCGGCCCGCAGCGCCGAGGTCGTGACGATCGATCCGGTATGGGCTGTGGCCATCTGCGCCATGCTCGGCGCGGTGATCGGCGTCGGTGCCGCACTGGCCGTGCTGATGCGGCCACCGTTCGCCTGGAACGTGGCCGCCGTCGCCGGGGTGATGTGGCTGCTGGCGCTGCTGGCGGTCGCCCCGGCGCTGGGGGCCAGTGGGCCGCTGGCCCCGGTACGTCTCGGCGTGCTGGAACCGGCATGGCTCGACGCCGACACGGCGCAGCAACTGGCCCTGCTGATCCTGCCGACGCTGACCCTGCTGGTCGGTGCGGCGACCGGAGGGTTGGCCCGCTGGTACAGGTATCCCCCGCTGGTCAGTGGGCCGAGCGGCGCCGCCGGACCGCTGCTGGTGGCGTTCGCCTACCTGGCCGCCGGGCCAGGTGGCATTGGTGATCGCTACCAGCTTTCGCCGTACTACGGGGCCCTGATCGCCGTCGCCGTCGGCGCGCTCGGCTCGGCCGCCGCCGCGCTGGTGCCCTGGTCGCCCGGCCGTTCCCCGGCGACGGGAGCCATCGAGCCGAGCGCAGTCCTGCCGCCGCTGCCCGCCACGCCAGCGCTGCCCACGCCGACCGGCCCCAGCACCAGCGCGGAAACCAGCACCAGCCCGGCCACCGCCCCCACCAGCCCGGCCATCGCCACCGGCCGCGGCCCGGATGCGACCGCCAGCACCAGTACGCCCACCGCCGCGAAACCGCTGCGGCCAGCCGGCCGACCGCCCGTACTGCCGCTGGCCGGCGGCGACACCGCACAGCAAGCGGAGCCGCTCGGCTCGCCACCGCACTGGCACTGGCCAGACGATCGGATCACCCCACGCACCCCGCCAGCGACGCCGGGCACGTCGCTGCCCGGACCTCCGCCGGCCAATGTGGTCAACCCCGCCGCCTCGCCCCCGGTCGCCCCCACCCCCGCCGCCCCAACCCCCACCGGCTCGCCCCCCACCGGCTCGACCCCCACCGCCTCGACCCCCACCGCCTCGCCCCCCACCGCCTCGCCCCCCGCCGTCTCGACCCTCGCCGGCCCGGGCATCGACGAGGGCGGCCCCCACCGACCGGCGGACGCCATGCCCGTCGAGCCCTCGGTCGACTCGTCGCCGGTGGGCGACGGCAGCGACATTCCGGCAGCGGTGCGGACCACAGCCCCGGAGAGCGCCCCGACCAGCGGCACCCCGACCAGCGGCGGCGCGGGCGAGGCCACACCGGCCGAGGCGCCACCACGACCCCGGCACCAGTTCCCGATGCCCGACCTGGGCCGGGCGACCACGTGGAAGCTCACTCCCACCCAGCAGCCCGCTCCGCTGCCCACAGTCGACGAACACGTCCCCCCGGTCGACGCCGAGCCACCGGCCCCCGGCCAGAAGGAGCCACGACCGGCTGAGACCGAGCAGCCGGCCGACCACCAGAAAGAGCCACGATCGGCCGGAGGAACGGAGCCGGTCGCCGGATCGGAGGCACCACCAGCCGGTATCGCAACCGATCCCGGCCCACCGGGCGGTCCGGCCCGACCGGATCCTGCGCACGACGCGGCGGCGACCCGCAGCGCTCCCGTTCCGCGCATCTCCACCGACCCGGCAGCTGCCATCCGCGATGTGTCAGCCGCGTTCACCAGACCGCCCGCCGCCCGCGCGGAAGAGGCACAGCCGGACGGCGGCGACCGCCGCGACAAGAGCGGCCGGCGCGGTCTGTTCCGACGCGGCGGGTCGCGCTCCGATGCCACGGCGGCCGAGCGCGAGGAACCGCTGGCAGCCCAGGACGAAGAGTACGTGCACTGGGTGGCCGAGCTCAGCCGCCCGATCGCCGACGACGAGCCCGCGCCGAAGAAAACCCGCCGTTCGCTGCGACCCAGCGGCCGGCACCACCGCGACTGACGCCTCGCCGAGCGCCCGAGCGACCAACTGATGACGAACACTCGGACCGCCGCAGAAGACGGCGGTGCCCAGTCGACGTGTTCGGCCGGCATGTCGAGCGCTTCGACTGCCACGAATCACGGCGCGTGCGAGGCCCAGGCGTGATAGCGCAAACGGGTCAGCTCGACAGCAGCAGACGGCCACATCCTCCGGTCCTGGCATGCCCGCGATGGATGTCGCCGGCACCCGATCGCAATCTACGGTCACCGGAAAGACCACTGGCGACCCGCTCAGGATCGGGAGGTCAGGCCAGCGGCAGGTAGATCCGACCGCCGGAGGCGAGGAACTCGTCCGACTTCTCCTTCATGCCGCGGGCCGCGTACTCCTTGAGGTCCTGGGTGATCCTCATGGAGCAGAACTTCGGCCCGCACATCGAGCAGAAGTGCGCAGTTTTCGCCGGCTCGGCGGGCAGCGTGGCGTCGTGGTACGACCGCGCGGTCTCCGGGTCCAGGGAGAGGTTGAACTGGTCGGCCCAGCGGAACTCGAACCGCGCCTTGGAGAGCGCGTCGTCCCACGCCTGCGCGCCGGGGTGTCCCTTGGCCAGGTCCGCCGCGTGCGCCGCGATCTTGTACGCGATCACGCCCGCCTTCACGTCGTCCCGATCGGGCAGCCCCAGGTGCTCCTTCGGAGTTACGTAGCAGAGCATGGCGGTGCCGAACATGCCGATCATCGCCGCCCCGATGGCCGAGGTGATGTGGTCGTACGCGGGCGCTATGTCGGTGGTCAGCGGGCCGAGCGTGTAGAACGGCGCCTCATGGCACCACTCCTGCTGAAGGTCCACGTTCTCCTTGATCTTGTGCATCGGCACGTGCCCGGGACCCTCGATCATCACCTGGACGTCGTACTTCCAGGCCACCTTCGTCAGCTCGCCCAGGGTGCGCAGCTCGGCGAACTGCGCCTCGTCGTTGGCGTCCGCGATCGAACCGGGGCGCAGCCCGTCGCCGAGGGAGAAGGTCACGTCGTAGCGGGCCAGGATCTCGCACAGCTCGCGGAAGTTGGTGTAGAGGAAGTTCTCCTCGTGGTGCGCCAGGCACCAGGCCGCCATGATCGAACCGCCCCGCGACACGATGCCGGTCACCCGGTCGACCGCCAACGGCACGTACGGCAGCAGCACCCCGGCGTGCACCGTCATGTAGTCCACGCCCTGCTCGGCCTGCTCGATGACGGTCTCCCGGAACACCTCCCAGCTCAGCTTCACCGGATCACCACCGACCTTCTCCAGCGCCTGATAGATCGGCACCGTGCCGATCGGCACCGGCGAGTTACGCACGATCGCCTCGCGGGTCTCGTGGATCCGCTTGCCGGTGGAGAGGTCCATCACCGTGTCCGCCCCCCACCGGGTGGCCCAGGTCAGCTTCTCCACCTCCTCGGCCACCGAGGAAGTCACCGCCGACGTTCCGATGTTGGCGTTGACCTTGACCAGGAAGGCCTTGCCGATGATCGCCGGTTCGCACTCGGGGTGGTTCACGTTGAGCGGCAGCACCGCCCGCCCGGCGGCGATCTCGTCCCGGACGAACTCCGGTGTCATGCCCTCCCGGATCGCCACGAACTCCATCTCCGGCGTCACGATTCCGGCCCGGGCGTAGGCCATCTGCGTCGGCCGTTTTCCGTCCGCCCCGCCCAGCGGGGTGCCGGCACCCCGCACCGGCGCCACATCGCCCCGCTCGGCGATCCACGGCCCACGCAGCGCAGGCAGGCCGACCTCCGGGTCGGAGCCCGGCCCGGAGGTGTCGTAGAGCCGCACCGGCGGGTTGTCGCCGGTCAGCTCCACCTCCGCGAACGGCACCCGAAGGTCCGGCCGCGAACCCTCGACGTACACCTTGCGACGTGCCTGCATGACAACCTCCCTGATCAGGCGGGCCAGCCGAAGTGGTCCAGGGGGCCGTGTCCCGCGCCCAACTCCCAGTCCCGCGCACCGGTCAGCGCGCGGGTCACGTACTCCTTTGCCGTTGCGACCGCCGCCGGCACCGGATCCCCCAGCGCCAGCCGCACCGTGATGGCCGCCGAGAACGAGCAGCCCGTCCCGTGGTTGTGCCGGGTCGTCACCCGGGGACCGCGCAGCACAGTCGTCCCGTCGGGACCGTGCAGCACATCCACCGCCTCATCCCCGTCCGCCATGTCACCGCCGGTCACGACCACCCACTCCGAGCCGCCGTCCACCAGGGCCTTGGCGGCCGCCGTCGCCTCCGCCACGTCGGTCACCGGCGCGCCGGTGAGGGCTGCGGCCTCCGCGCTGTTCGGGGTCGCCACCCGGGCGTACGGCAGCAGCCGCTCCACCGCCTCCACCACGCCGAGCCGGTGTCCGCTGGTGGCGACCAGCACCGGATCGACGACCAACTGCGGCAGGCGACCGGCCGCCGCCGCATCGGCGATCGCACCCGCCACTGCCGGCGTACCGAGCATGCCGGTCTTGACCGCTCGCACCGCGAAGTCCGACAGCACGCTGTCGAGCTGGTCGGTGACGGTCTGCGGCGGCAGCGGCAGGACGGCGTCAACGCCCCTGGTGTTCTGCGCGGTGACCGCGGTGAGCACGCTCGTGCCGTACGCGCCGAGCGCGGCGAAGACCTTCAGGTCGGCCTGGATGCCGGCGCCGCCGCCGGAATCCGAGCCGGCCACAGTGAGCACGGTCGTGGGGGTCACGTCTCTCCCTTGGTGCTTGCGTTGGGGCTGCGGCCGACCGTGGTCGCCTCGTGGAAGGCGGTGGTGAGGGCGGCGGCGGTGTGTTGGGGGTCGGGGGCGCGCATGATGGCACCGAGCACGGCGACGCCCGCCGCACCCGCCTCGACGCAGGCGCGCACCTGGGCCGGGGTCTCGATGCCGCCGAGGGCGATGGCCGGCACCGGGCTCAGCCGGATGAGGTCGGCCAGCCCTCCGGGTAGCAGGGGTGGCCCGTAGCCGGGTTTGGTCCGGGTGGGGTAGACCGGCGAGAGGGTCACGTAGTCCTCGGTGCTGAGTTGGCGTAGCTCCGCCTCGTCGTGGCAGGACCGGCCGATCAGGTCGGCATCCGGCGGCGGGTAGGGACCGCCCGCCGACAGGTGCAGGACCACCGGCGGGCGTGAGCCGATGGCGCAGACAGTGGTGCCGGCGGGGCCGATGGCGTTGTCGAGCAGCGGGTCTGGGCCGGCGGCGGCGAGAATCCCTCCGGCCTCGATCAGGATCGGCCGCAGTTCGGCGGCGAGGGCGAGGCGCTCGGCGCGCGGCAGATCCATCTCCCGTAGCACCACCCAGCGCACTCCCCCGGCCACCGCCGCCGCCACCACCTCCACCAGCGCCCGGCCGCCCGCCACCTGACGCCGGTCCGTCAGCAGCACCAAGCCTGAGATCGGCGGGATCTTGGGACGAAACGGCCCCTGGAGGGGCAGTTCCGCACCAAGATCCGCACTGCTGGGGTTCACAGGTCGGGCCGACCTTCTTCGGGGGTGGAGGGGAGAGCGTGAAAGCGGCGGGGAATACGGCCGGCGACGGAGGCAAGTCGGCCGGCGGCGACCGCGTGGCGCATCGCGGTGGCCATCGCCACCGGGTCTGCGGCGCGGGTGACCGCGCTGGCCAGCAGTACGGCGTCGCAGCCCAGTTCCATGGCCAGGGCCGCGTCGGAGGCGGTGCCGATCCCGGCGTCCAGGATCACCGGCACGTCGACGCTCTGCCGGATCAGCCGGATGTGGTGCGGATTGGACACCCCGAGCCCCGATCCGATCGGCGAACCGGCCGGCATCACCGCCGCGCAGCCGACATCGGCGAGCCGGCGGGCCAGGATCGGATCGTCCGAGGTGTACGGCAAAACGGTGAACCCGTCGGCGACCAACTCCTCGGCGGCGCGCAGCAGCTCCACCCCGTCGGGCAGCAGCGTCCGCTCGTCGCCGATCACCTCCAGCTTGACCCAGTCGGTGTCGAACGCGTCCCGGGCCAGCTGGGCCACCTTCACCGCCTCGCCGGCCGTGTAGCACCCGGCCGTGTTCGGCAGCAGCCGTACGCCGCACCGGTCGAGCAGATCCAGCAGGCCACCCGAGCCACCCGGGACGGTGTCCACCCGGCGCAGCGCCAGGGTGACCAACTCGGTGCCGGACGCCCGGATCGCCTGCTCCAGCACGTGCAGGTTGGCCGCCCCGCCGGTGCCGAGGATCAGCCGCGAGCCGAACCGCAGACCGCCCAGCTCGAACTCCGTCGACTCGACATCCACCCCGCTCACCCGCCCTGCGCGGCGCTGAGCACCTCGACGCGGTCGCCACCGCTCAACACCGTCGCCGGCCATCCGGTACGCGGCACCACCTCGCCGTTCACCGCCACCGCCACGCCCCGCTCCTGCGGCGTGACCTGCCGGACCAGTTCGGCGACCGTGAGCCCGTCCGACACGTCGCGCCCGACACCGTTCACCGTCAATTCCACGCGTCGTCCTCCCTCGACTGCTCCGACCCGGCGGAGTGGATGCGGAACCGGTCCGCCCGGAAGGGGGTGAGCAGCGGTTCGTCCGCCCCCTCTCCGGTGATCAGGCCGGTGATCAGATCCGCGGTGACCGGGGTGAGCACGATCCCGTGCCGGTGATGGCCGGTCGCCGCCAGCACACCCGGACGGTCGGGCAGCGGCCCCAGGATCGGGGCGTTGTCCGGCGTACCCGGGCGCAGCCCGGCGACTGTCTCCACCAGGTCGTACTCGGCCAGTTCGGGCAGCAGGTCCACCGCGGCGCGCAGCAGACGCAGCACCGCACCGGCGGAGATGTCCACGTCGGAGCGTTCCTCGACGGTGGCACCGACCACCACCTCACCGCTGTCCCGCGGGACGAGGTAGACGTGCTCTCCGTCGGCGTACCCCCGGATGACGTGCCGGAAGCCCGGCGGACCGCCACCCGACGCGCGCAGCCGCAGCACCTGCCCCTTCACCGGCCGGACCGGCAGCCCGGTCAGGGCGGCCGCGCCGCAGCCGGCAGCGACCACGGTCACCCCGGCCGCCACGTCGCTGAGCTGCCGGACCGGCTCGGGCACCAGCAGCACGCCGGCCCGCTCGGCGGCGCCCCGCAGTGCCGCCACCAGCCGGCGTGGGTCGACCTGGTGGTCGGTGACGGCGAGCGCACCACCGCGCACCCCGGGTGCCAGCGCCGGTTCACGCTCGCGCAGTTGCGAGGGGCGCAGCGGCGTCACGGGCAGCCCCAGCCCTTGCTGGTACGCCCAGAGCCGGCGCGCCTCGGCCAGGTCGTCGGCGGTGAGTCCGACCATGAGCGTGCCCTCGGTCCGGTACCCGATGTCGGCGCCGGTCGCCTCGGTCAGCTCGGCGGCGAACCCTGGCCAGCGTCCGGCGGACTCGGTGAGCAACCCGGTCAGCTCCCGCTCGCCGAAGTACGCCTCGGCCACCGGCGCCAGCATGCCCGCGGCAACATACGAGGCCCCCGACCCGGGAGCAGGGTCGTGCACGGCGACTCGCAGCCCCCGCTGCGCACACCTCCACGCGATCGCCAACCCCACCGGCCCCGCCCCCACCACCGCCACATCAGGTGTAAGGAAGGGCCCCCTATTAACGCCTGCGGTAGAGGAAGGGCCCCTTTTTAACACGAGAGCCCCCTGAGCAACTCGGCGGCGGCACGGGCCGGGTCGGCGGCACCGGACAGCGCGCCGACCACCGCCACGCCGTACGCGCCGGCAACCCGCAGTGCCGGCACACCCTCCGCCGTCACTCCGCCGATGGCGATCACCGGCACGTTGACCGCCTCGACCACCGCCCGGACACCAGCCGCGCCGATCGCCGGCGGCAGCCCGTCCTTCGTGGTGGTGGCATGGCAGGGACCCACGCCCAGGTAGCTGGCTCCGGCCTCGACCGCGGCCACGGCCGACACCGGTTCCCGTGCCGTCGCACCCAGCACGGCGTCCGGGCCGAGCACCCGGCGGGCCGCCTCCACCGGCAGGTCGGCCGCGCCGACGTGGCCGCCCGCCGCGCCCGCCGCCAACGCCACGTGCAGGCGGTCGTTCACCAGACAGGGCACCCCGTACGGCGCGCAGAGCGCGACCACCCGACGGGCGAGGTCGTACGCCTCCCGGTCGGTCGCGGTGTCCTCGACCCGGACCTGGACGACCAGCTCGGCGTGGGCCACCGGAAGTACGGCCCGCAGCACGGTCAGCGGATCCCGACCGGGTCGGGTGTCGGTGATCAGATGCAGTCGTCCCAGGGACGGCATGGCAACTCTCCTCCCTGCGCCGGCATTACCCGGATCAGGTTCGACGGTCGGGGGCTCACAGCCCCCCTCTCAGCCCGGTGCACCGGGCTCCCGTGGGTTCGTTGGGTGACACCGTACGTCGTTTCGCCGGCTGCGCCAACCCCGTCCGGCAGGGCCGGACGGACCGGGACTAGCTGATGCATCCCGGCTTTTCACGGCTCGACGACCAGAAAAGACACTGACATACAGCGACTTGCGCCAATTTATGAAACATCTCGTTACCCAAACGTTACAAGGATGCGCCTTGCCCGAAGCTAATCGACATACGCAAATTGAATGATCGGATTGGCTTCTCGCCACCGAGACCTCGCCCGTCAGGTATGAGCGCTCGGACCGACGCGGAGTGACCACCGCCGCCCACTCCGACCTGCTGCCCTCGACAGAGGAGAACTCCGTGCCCCGACCCCGTCGTGGGCGAGCAACGCTCGCCCCAGTGACCGTGGCGCTACTCGCCCTCGTACTCGTCCTCGCCGCCACGCCGGCCCAGGCCGCCAGCCGTATCGCCCAGGCCGTCAGCCCCGCCCAGGTCGCCGGCCGTACCGCCCCGGTCGCCGCGGCAGACGCGGAGCCGTACTCCGTCCTGGTCTTCTCCAAGACCGCCGGCTTCCGGCACGACTCGATCCCCGCCGGCATCCGCGCGATCCAGCAACTCGGTGCGGCGAACGGGTTCACCGTCGTCACCACCGAGGACGGTGCTGCCTTCACCGACACCAACCTGGCCAGGTTCAAGGCGGTCATCTGGTTGTCGACCACCGGTGACGTGCTCAACGCCAGCCAACAGACCGCTTTCGAGCGTTACGTGCGTGCCGGTGGCGGGTACGTCGGTGTGCACGCCGCCTCCGACACCGAGTACGACTGGGCCTGGTACGGCCAACTGGTCGGCGCCTACTTCAACAGCCACCCGGCGAACCAGACGGCGACCGTGAAGGTCGAGGACTACTCGCACGAGTCGACCCGGCACCTGCCGGAGCGGTGGTCCCGCTACGACGAGTGGTACAACTTCCGCACCAACCCGCGCTCCCGTCAGGTGCAGGTGCTGGCGTCGCTCGACGAGCGCAGCTACAGCCCTGGTAGCGGGGCGATGGGGCACGACCACCCGATCGCCTGGTGCCAGAACTACGACGGTGGCCGGTCCTGGTACACCGGCGGCGGGCACACCCAGGAGTCCTTCTCCGACGCGGCTTTCCTGCAACACCTGCTCGGTGGCATCCAGACCGCCGCCGGAGTGGTGCACGCCGACTGCGGTGCCGGCCGGGCCGCCAGCTTCGAGAAGGTGACGCTGGACAGCAACACCAGCAACCCGATGGAGCTGGACATCGCCGGAGACGGGCGGGTCTTCTACATCGAGCGCGACGGCCGGGTCCAGATCATCAAGCCGGACACCGGCCAGACCGTCACCGCACTGCGGCTGAGCGTCTTCGCCGGCAACGAGGACGGCCTGCTCGGCATCCGGCTCGACCCGAACTTCGCCAGCAACGGCTGGGTCTGGCTCTACTACGCCCCGAGCGCGGGCGGGTCCCGTAACTACCTGTCCCGGTTCACCGTCACCGGTGACACGATCAGCCCGTCGAGCGAGCGGGTCGTCCTGGAGGTGCCCACCCAGCGCAACACCTGCTGCCACATGGGCGGGACGATGACCTTCGACTCGGCCGGCAACCTTTACCTGGCCACCGGGGACAACACCAATCCCTTCGAGTCGAGTGGGTACAGCCCGCTGGACGAGCGCTCCGGGCGAGCCGACTACGACGCGCAGCGTACCGCCGGCAACACCAACGACCTGCGCGGCAAGGTGCTCCGGATCCGGCCGCAGGCCGACGGGACGTACACCATCCCGAGCGGAAACCTCTTCGCCCCGGGAACCGCGCGGACCCGACCGGAGATCTACGCGATGGGCCTGCGCAACCCGTTCCGGATCGGCATCGACCCGGTCACCAACGTGCTCTACGTCGCCGACTACGGCCCGGACGCCACCACCACCAATGCGAACCGAGGCCCGGAGGGCCTGGTCGAGTGGAACATCGTCGACCGGCCCGGCAACTTCGGCTGGCCGTACTGCCACGGCAACAACCAGGCGTACAACGACTACCAGTTCCCGTCCGGCCCGAGCGGGGCGAAGTTCAACTGCGCCGCGCCGGTGAACAACTCCCCCAACAACACTGGTCTGACCAACCTGCCGGCGGCCATCCCGGCCACGGTTGACTACGGCTACGGCGGCAACAGCCGCTTCCCGGAAATCGGCGGCGGTGGAGCGCCCATGGCCGGTCCGGTCTACCGGTACGACCCGACCATCTCGTCCCGCCGACAGTGGCCGGCGTACTTCGACGGCAAGGCGCTCTTCGGCGAGTGGAACCAGTCGCGGATGTACACCATGCAGGTCAGCCGGGACGGCAAGTCGCTTGTCGACATCAACCGGATCCTCGACCAGATGACCTTCGTGCGGCCGATGGACTTCGAGTTCGGCCCCGACGGCGCGTTGTATCTGATCGAGTGGGGCAGCGGCTTCGGCGGCAACAACGACAACTCCGGCGTCTACCGGATCGACTACACCGCCGGTGCCCGCGCCCCGATCGCGGTCGCCTCGGCGAACCCGACCTCGGGGGCGCCACCGCTGGCGGTGAGCTTCTCCAGCGCCGGCTCCCGTGACCCGGACGGCGGGACGCTGACCTACGCCTGGACGTTCGGTGACGGCGGCACCTCCACCCAGGCCAACCCGACCCACACGTACACCCGGTCCGGCAGCTACACCGCGCAGCTTCGGGTCACCAACCCGGCGGGGCGGACCGCGGTGGCGAACGTGCCGATCACCGTCGGCAACACGGCACCGACCGTCACCATCGAATTCCCACCGGACGGCGGCTTCTTCGCCTGGGGTGACCAGGTCGCCTACACCATCAGCGTGACCGACCCGGAGGACGGCACGATCGACTGCGACGACGTCGAACTCCAGGTCCTGCTCGGTCACGACGAGCACGCCCACCCGCTGGAGCGGCACACCGGCTGCACCGGCACGGTGCAGACCCAACTCGCCGACGGCCACGGGGCGGACGCCAACGTCTTCACCGTGCTGGAGGCGACCTACACCGACAAGGGCGGCTCCGACGGGGCCGAGCCGCAGACCGGCCGGGCACTGAAGATCCTCCAGCCCAAGCGTAAGGAGGCCGAGTACTTCTCGGCCACCGGGCGAGTGGCGGGTGCCACCGGCGGCGGCACCGCCGGGGTCGAGAAGGAAACCACCGGTGACACCGCCGGCGGCGGGCAGAACATCGGCTGGATCGAGGACGGCGACTGGTGGTCGGTGAGTCCGGCCAGCCTGACCGGCGTCACGTCGATCCAGTTCCGGGTGGCCTCGGCCACCTCCGGCGGCCGGATCGAGGTACGCGCCGGTGCCGCGGACGGGCCACTGATCACCACCGCCACCGTGGCCGGCACCGGGGGATGGCAGACGTACACCGACGTCACCGCGCAGATTCCCAACGGCGCTTCCTCGGAGGGCGGGCTGTACTTCGTCGCCCGGGACCCCAACCGTGGCACCGGAACCCTGTTCAACGTCAACTGGATGAACTTCGTCGGCCCCGGGGTGAGCGGCAACGCCCCACCGACGGTCACCGCCACGGGCACCCCGACCAGCGGGACCGCGCCACTGGCCGTGACCTTCACCGGTACGGCGACCGACCCTGACGGGGACACCCCGCTGACGTACGCCTGGGACTTCGGCGACGGCGCGACGGCGACCACGCTCAACGCCACCCACACGTACACCACTCCGGGCAACTACACCGCCACCCTGACGGTCACCGACAGCCGGGGCGCGCGGGCGCAGGCCACGGTGCCGATCCGGGTCGACGGGACCGGGGGCAACGATCCCTGCCAGGTGGAGCAGGGGCCACAACGGTCCGACGAGTTCACCGGCACCTCGCTGGATCGTCAGCGGTGGACCAGCGTGGTGCGGGACAACCAGTCGCTCTCGGTCTCCGGGGGTGCGCTACGCCTGCCCACCGCGGCGGGTGACCTGTACGGCACCCGAAACGATGCGACCAACCTGGTGCTCCAGCCCGCACCCAGCGGAGCCTGGCAGGCGACCACCCGGGTCACCGTCGCGGCCCGGGCCGACTACCAGCAGGCCGGCCTGATCCTCTACGGCAACGACGACAACTACGCCAAGCTGGACCTGGTCTACGGCGGCAACCGCAAGGTGGAGTTCATCCGGGAAAGCGCTGGGACACCGCGCAACGACAGCGCGGACTCCACCGCCGCTCCCACCGGTGACACCATCCATCTGCGGCTGACCAGCGACGGGACGAACCTGACCGCGGCCTACTCGACCGACGGGCAGACCTTCACCCCGGTCGGCCGGTCCGCCGCCCTGGCCGGGATCACCAACCCGCGGATCGGGCTGTTCGCCCTCAACGGCGGCACCACCGCGCCGGTGGTGAACGCCGAGTTCGACTGGTTCCGGATCACCCCGGAGGCCTCGACCAGCGGCACCGCGCCGTCGGACGAGTTCACCGGCAGCAGCCTGGAGAAGTGCCGGTGGAACGCCATCGTGCGAGAGGACGCGACCCGGTACCGGGTCACCGACGACGCGCTGCGCATCGACGTGCCGAACGGTGACATCTACGGCACCAGCAACACCGGTCCGACCAACTTCATCCTGCAGAACAGCCCGGCCGGGAACTGGACGATCCAGACCCGGGTCGACGGCAGCCTGCTCAACGAGCAGTACCAGCAGGCCGGTCTGCTGGTGTACGCCGACGACGACAACTACCTGAAGTTCGACTACGTCACGGACAACGCGGCAGGTCAGGCGGTTTCGCGACGGATCGAGTTCCGCAGCGAGGTCGGCGGGGTGGTGCAGAGTACGCAGCCGCAGGCCACCGGACTGACCCAGGGGATCTGGCACTTGCGCCTGTCCCGCAGCGGCAGCAGCTTCACCGCCGCGTACTCGGCGAACGGCACGAGTTGGACGACCCTGGGGACGTTGACGAGCACCGCAGTCGGTACGACCCCGAAGGTGGGGCTGTTCACCCTCGGCGCCAACCAGACCGCCTCGAAGGCGGTCGCGTTCGACTACTTCCGGCTCACGCCTGGTTAGCTAGTGCTGTTTCCACTAACGTTCACCGGGTTTCGGTGGTGTTGTGGATCCTCACCGTACGTGGTGAGCGACTCCCTACCGGGTGGTGGGGCGGGCCACAGCCGGCCATTTTGATCCTCGCGCCGCCCGGTGGTGGGCGGCGGGGGTCACGTCGGGATCGGCCGGCGCCGGGGAGGTGCCGGCCGGCTCGACGGTGCGTGACCACCCCAGGCAGTACAACGGGCGTGGGGGTGGTGGGTCCGCCGCCCGGGGTGCGGGTGGCGATGGTGGCCGCCGCGACCAGGTCACGATGGCCCGAGAATCGACAGTGCGGGCAGGTCAGGGTCCGCCCACGCGGCTTCGACACGCGCCGGCGGCAGGCGGGACAGGTGGAGGAGGTGCCACGCTCGTCCACGAGGTGGACGGTGATGCCAGCGAGAGTGGCCTTGTCGATCAGGACCTGCAACAGTCGGCCGATCTGCCACTGCCGTAGCCGCAGGTTGTGCCGCCGCCCCGCCGGCACCTGAAGGACGCCACGGGGGTCGCCGACGTGCAGCACCCCGACCCGCTGACCCACGGCCCAGGTGACGACGGTGCGGGCGGCCTCGTGTTGGGCCTGCCGGACCCGGCGCTGGTGCCGGCCCTGCACCTGGCGGGCCCGGGCGCGGTACTTCCGCCACCGTCGTGACCCGCGCTGGCCTGGCTTCGGTGCCCGGCGGGCGACGGCACGGCGGCGGGCTTTGGTGTCGGCCAGGTGCATGCGATGCTCGGCGCGGATCGCCCGCCCCGACACCAACAACGCCTTCGTGTCGGGGCCGGCGACGGCGTAGGGGTGAATGATTCCCACATCCACGCCCGCCACCCGGCCCGGGTGCGGCCCCTCACCGGGCGGGTAGACCGTTACCGGTATCTCGGCGGTGACGTCGAGGAACAGCCGGCCGCCCTCGCACAGCAGAGTGACCGAGCGGACCTGCTCCAGCGGATACCCACGCCGCCAAGCGTTCACCTCCAGCGCGCAGGCCCACACATCACCGGCCGACCGCAGCAACCCGAAACACCGCCGCCGCTGCCCGACGTCACCCGCAACCCCACACGAGCGGTGCGATGCACCACCGCAGGCGCATCCCGATCCCGACGACGAGGCACGAACCAAAGCCAACACCACCCGTACGACAATTTCAGAACCGACCGGATTACCCGATCGACGTTCAACGACGAGGCACCAGCCGGACGCAGCCCATTCATCGATGCCGATGCCGGCCTGCGCCTCTTCACGAGGTGCAGGCCGGCACCGCCTGGGCAGGCGCGGCGATTTGAGTGGACTCTAGGCGAATGTCGCTCAGCGTTGCAGAAACGTTACCTATCGAGACCTTGCCATGAACCGATTCAGCAAGACTAATTTGTTCAGCGACTCGACATAATGCCGGTACGGGCACCTCGGCAAGGCGTCCGGACCGGCTCCACCTGGGACGGTCTTCGGCGAACCGGCCCCGCGACCCCTGTCCCGCAAGGACAAAGGAGACCGGAGTGTCCCGACCACGCCGTGCCCGCGTACCCATCACAGCCACCCTCCTCAGTCTCGGCCTCGCGGTAACCACGCTCGCCGGCGGGCCCGCGCAGGCCGCCCCCGCCACCCAGGCCGTTCCCGTCGCGCAGGCCGCGACGACCGCCACGAACAAGGCACCGAAGGCGGCGGCCGACGAGCCGTTCTCGGTGCTCGTCTTCTCCAAGACCGCCGCTTTCCGGCACGACTCGATCCCCACCGGCATCGCCGCCATCCAGCAACTCGGCGCGGCGCACGGTTTCACCGTCGACACCACCGAGGACGGCGCCGCCTTCACCGACGCTAACCTCGCCCGCTACCAGGCGGTCATCTGGCTCTCGACCACCGGCGACGTGCTCAACAACGAGCAGCAGGCGGCGTTCGAGCGCTACATCCAGGCCGGTGGCGGGTACGCAGGCATCCACGCCGCCTCCGACACCGAATACAGCTGGGCCTGGTACGGCAACCTGGTGGGCACGTACTTCGCCAACCACCCGGCCAACCAGACGGCCACCGTCAAGGTGGAGGACCCGGCGCACGAGTCCACCGCCCACCTGCCGGAGCGCTGGACCCGGTACGACGAGTGGTACAACTTCCGCACCAACCCGCGTGGCAAGGTGCACGTGCTGGCCACCCTCGACGAGACCAGCTACTCCCCCGGCTCCGGCGCGATGGGTCACGACCACCCGATCGCCTGGTGCCAGGACTACGACGGCGGCCGGTCCTGGTACACCGGCGGCGGGCACACCCGCGAGTCGTTCGCCGAGCCGGAGTTCCTCGAGCACCTGCTCGGCGGCATCCGGACCGCGGCCGGGGTGCGCGGCGCCGACTGCCGCGCCTCGCTGACCAGCAGCTTCGAGAAGGTGACGCTGGACAGCAACACCAACAACCCGATGGAGCTGGACGTCGCGCCCGACGGCCGGGTCTTCTACATCGAGCGCGACGGCCGGGTGCAGATCATCAAGCCGGACACCGGCAACACGGCCACCGCTCTCAGCCTCGACGTCTTCACCGGCAACGAGGACGGCCTGATCGGCATGCGGCTCGACCCGGACTTCGCCGACAACGGCTGGATCTACCTCTACTACGCCCCGGCGGGCGGCGGCCCACGCAACTACCTGTCCCGGTTCACCGTGACCGGTGACCGCATCGACAAGGCCAGCGAAAAGGTCGTCCTCCAGGTCGACACGCAGCGCAACACCTGCTGCCACGCGGGCGGGACGATGACCTTCGACTCCGCCGGCAACCTCTACCTGGCCACCGGGGACAACACCAACCCGTTCTCGTCCGACGCGTACACCCCGATCGACGAGCGGCCGGGACGCGAGGACTACGACGCGCAGCGCACCTCCGGCAACACCAACGACCTGCGTGGCAAGGTGATCCGGATCCACCCGGAGGACGACGGGACGTACACCATCCCGGCCGGCAACCTCTTCCCGCCGGGCACCGAGAAGACCCGTCCCGAGATCTACGCGATGGGCTTCCGCAACCCGTTCCGGATCGGCATCGACCTCGCCACCGACGTGCTCTACGTGGCCGACTACGGTCCGGACGCCAACTCGGCCAACCCGAACCGTGGCCCGGAGGGCCTGGTGGAGTGGAACATCGTCGACCGGCCCGGCAACTTCGGCTGGCCGTACTGCCACGGGGCGAACCGGGCGTACAACGACTACCAGTTCCCCTCCGGCCCGTCCGGCCCGAAGTTCGACTGCGACAACCTGGTGAACGACTCACCCAACAACACCGGTCTGACCAACCTGCCGCCGGCCATCCCGGCCACCGTCGACTACGGCTACGCCCCCAACCCCCGCTTCCCGGAGATCGGTGGCGGCGGCGCGCCGATGGGCGGCCCGGTCTACCGGTACGACGCCAACCTCGACTCGGACCGCAAGTGGCCGGCGTACTACGACGGCAAGGCCCTCTTCGGTGAGTGGAACCAGTCGCGGATGTACACCATGCAGGTCACCCGGGACGGCAAGTCCCTGGTGGACATCAACCGCCTGCTCGACGGGATGACCTTCATCCGGCCGATGGACTTCGAGTTCGGCCCCGACGGCGCGATGTACCTGATCGAGTGGGGCAGCGGCTTCGGCGGCAACAACGACAACTCGGGGGTCTACCGGATCGACTACATCGCCGGTGACCGGGCGCCGATCGCGGTGGCCAGCGCCGAGCCGACCTCCGGGCCGGCGCCGCTGACCGTCAACTTCTCCAGCGCCGGCTCCCGCGACCCGGACGGTGGCGCGCTGACGTACGCCTGGACGTTCGGTGACGGGCAAAGCTCCACCGCGGCCAACCCCACGCACACGTACGCCGAGGCGGGCAACTACAACGCTCAGCTCACCGTGACCAACCCCAAGGGGCGGACCGCGGTGGCGAACGTACGGGTCACGGCCGGCAACACCGCGCCGACGGTCACCATCGAGTTCCCGCCGGACGGCGGCTTCTTCGACTGGGGTGACCAGGTCCGGTACACCATCAAGGTGACCGACCCGGAGGACGGCGAGATCGACTGCAACGACGTCGAGCTCCAGGTGCTCCTCGGCCACGACGAGCACGCCCACCCGCTGGAGCAGCACACCGGCTGCTCGGGTGTGGTGCAGACCCAGCTCGCCGCCGGTCACGGCGCCGAGGCGAACGTCTTCACCGTCCTGGAGGCCACCTACACCGACCAGGGTGGGGCCGGCGGCGCCGAGCCGCTCACCGGCCGGGCGCTGCATATCCTCCAGCCCAAGCGGAAGCAGGCCGAGTACTACAGCGCCACCGGACGGACCGCGGACAGCGTCGGCGGCGGTGACCCCGGCGTGCAGAAGGAGACCACCGGGGACAGCGCCGGCGGCGGACAGAACATCGGCTTCATCGAGGACGGCGACTGGTGGTCGGTCGAGCCGGCCAACCTGACCGGTATCGACGCCATCCGGTTCCGGGTCGCCTCGGCGGGCTCGGGCGGCCGGATCGACGTACGCGCCGGCGCTGCTGACGGTCCGCTCGTCACCTCGGTCGCCGTGCCGGGCACCGGAGCCTGGCAGACCTACACCGACGTCACCGCCGAGGTGCCGGCGAACGCCGACGCCAAGGGCTCGCTCTACTTCGTGGCGAAGTCGCCGAGCGGGGCCACCGGAAGCCTGTTCAACGTCAACTGGATGGACTTCCTCGGCAAGGGCGTCACCGAGAACGCGCCGCCGGTGGTGACGGCGACGGCGACCCCGACCACCGGCATCGCGCCGGTCACGGTCGCCTTCTCGGGTACGGCCACCGACGCCGAGGACGACACCCCGTTCACGTACGCCTGGGACTTCGGTGACGGTGGTACGGCGGACACCCTGGACGCCACCCACACGTACACCACTCCGGGCACCTTCACCGCCACCCTGACCGTGACCGACAAGCGCGGCGCGAAGGGGTACGCCACCGTCCAGGTGAAGGTCGACGCGCCGAACACGTCCTGCTTCGGGGCCCGTTCGGACGAGTTCGACGGCACCGAGCTGAACCGGGACCGGTGGACGACGGTGGTTCGGGAGGACCAGTCGTACTCGGTCGCCGACGGCGCGCTGCGCCTGCCCACCTCGGCGGGTGACCTGTACGGCAACCGCAACGACGCGACCAACCTGGTGCTGCAGGCCGCGCCGAGCGGAGCCTGGCAGGCCACCACGAAGGTGACCGTGCCGGTCGCCGCCGACTACCAGCAGGCCGGCCTGATCATCTACGGCGACGACGACAACTACGCCAAGGTCGGGCTGCTGTACGCCGGCAACCGGAAGGTGGAGTTCATCCGGGAGACTGCGGGCACCCCGCGCAACGAGGCGGCCGACAGCACTCCCGCGCCCACCGGCAACACCATCCACCTGCGATTGATCAGTGACGGGACGAACCTGACCGCGGCGTACTCCACCGACGGGCAGAACTTCACCCCGGTCGGCCGGTCGGCCGTGCTTGACGGGATCACCAACCCGCGGATCGGTCTGTTCGCGCTCAACGGCGGCACCACCGCGCCGGTGATCGACGCGGTCTTCGACTGGTTCCAGGTCACGCCGGACGCGCCGGCCGGGCCGGTTGACCCGTCGGACGAGTTCACCGGCAACGCGCTGGACAAGTGCCGGTGGGACGCGATTCTGCGCGAGGACCCGAGCGCCTACCGGGTCAGCGGCGGGAAGCTGCACATCGATGTACCCAAGGGCGACATCTACGGCACCGACAACACCGGGCCGACGAACTTCATCCTGCAGAACGCCCCGAACGGCGACTGGACGATGGAGACCAAGATCGACGGCAGTCTGCTGGACGAGCAGTACCAGCAGGCCGGTCTGATGGTGTACGCCGACGACGACAACTACGTGAAGTTCGACTTCGTGGTGGACAACCAGGCCGGCCAGCCGGTGTCGCGGCGGATCGAGCTGCGCAGCGAGATCGGCGGGACGATCCAGAATCCGCAGCCTGGTGCGGAGAACCTGACCTCGGCGGAGTGGTACCTGCGGCTGACCCGCAAGGGTGACACCTTCACCGGGTCGTACTCGGCGGACGGCACCACCTGGACGGCGTTGACCGAGTTGACCAACGCGGCCGTGGGGGCGAACCCGAAGGTGGGCCTGTTCACCCTCAGCGGCAACCAGACCGCGTCGAAGACGGCGTCGTTCGACTACTTCCGGCTCACCAGCGCCGGCACGGGCGACGACACCGCCCCGGTGACCACCGCCGAGGTGTCCGGCACCCCGGTCGAGGGGTGGCACACCGGGCCGGTGACCGTCACGCTCTCCGCCACCGACCCCGATGGCGGCAGCGGGGTGGCGCGCACCGAGTACCAGCTCGGTGACACCACCGCCTGGACCACCTACACCGAGCCGGTGCAGGTGACCGGGGACGGCCAGCACGTGCTGCGGTTCCGCTCGGTGGACGAGGCCGGAAACGTGGAGGAGACGAAGCAGGTCACCGTCAAGATCGACGCCACCGCGCCGGTCAGCACCGCGGCGTTCGCCCCGGCGAACGACGAGGGCTGGCACGCCGGCGCAGTTCCGGTGGTCCTCACCTCGACCGACGCCGGTGCCGGGGTGAAGCTGCTGGAATGGTCGCTGGACGGCGGCGCCTGGCAGCCGTACACCGAGCCGGTCGAGATCAGCGGTGACGGGGCCCACGAGCTGCTCTACCGGGCCACCGACAAGGCCGGCAACGCCGAGACGCTGAAGTCCGCGGTGGTGCGGATCGACGGCACCAAGCCGACCCTGCTGGTCTCCGGGATCGCCGACGGGCAGCTCTACGGCGACAGCCAGGACGTCCGGGTCTCCTGGCAGGCGGTCGACCCGACCTCGGGCATCGCCGGGGTGGTCGGCACGCTGAACGGCCGGCCGTACGCCAACGGCACGCTCCAGGCGATGTACGAGCTGCCGCTGGGCCTGCACGAGCTGACCGTGACCGCGACCGACAAGGCCGGCAACGCCAGCATCGTGAACGTCCGGTTCTTCGTCACCACCTCGTTCCGGGACATGCAGAACCTGCTGGACCGGTTCAAGGCGACCGGGCGGCTGTCGAACCAGGGGCACAAGCAGCTGTCGAACCAGCTCGAGAAGGTCCGCAAGGAAGAGGCGAAGGGCAAGGACGACAAGGCGATCAAGGAACTCGTCAAGTTCCGCGACCTCGCCGGCGACGTCAAGCTGGTCGCCGAGGCGGAGATCCGGGACGTGCTGATCCGGGACGCGGACGCGATGATCGTCCGGCTCGGCGGCACGGCCAGCAAGGCGGGCGTACGCGCCAACGACGGCGCGTCGGTCGACGGCGCCGGCCGGCTCGGTGGTGATCCCACCCGGCTCGCTCCGGGCCGCCGCCTCTGATTCCAAGGGCCCGTCCGGCACCCCCGGACGGGCCCCCCACCCCACCCCACCCCACCCCCAACCCGCGATCTTGCACTTTTTGTCGCCGCTTATCGGGCATAATGCGCGAACCAGCGACCAAAAGTGCAAGATCGACGCGGAGGTGGGGTGGGGTGTTTGGTGTGGGGGCCGTGGCGGGGTCAGCGGTCCAGGAGGGCGCGGAGGGCCTTGAGGTCGGGGTCGGCGGGCTGCCAGGAACCGGCCGCCGCGTTGGCGCGTACCTGCTCGGGTGTGGTGGCTCCGGCGATGACCGAGGTCACCGCCGGCTGCGCGGCCAGCCCGCCGATCGCCACGTGCAGCATCGAGATTCCCCGCTCGGCGGCGTACGCCTCGATGCCCTCGATGGTGTCCCAGTCGGCTGCGGCGAGTCGCTGGGCGTACCGGCCACCGCCGGCGAGGCGGCTGCCCGCGGGGGGCGCCTCGCCACGCTTGTACTTGCCGGTGAGCAGGCCGTTGGCCAGCGGGAAGAACGGCAGCATGCCGAGGCCGAAGCGCTCGCAGGCGGGCAGCACCTCGATCTCGGTGTCCCGGTTGAGCAGGCTGTAGTGGTTCTGCGCGCTGATGAAGCGGGTCAGCCCTCGGGTCTTCGCCGTCCAGTCGGCGTCGGCGATCTGCCAGCCGGCGAAGTTGGAGTTGCCCAGGTAGCGCACCTTGCCGGCGCGAACCAGGTCGTCCAGGGCGGCCAGCGTCTCGTCGATCGGGGTGCCCGGGTCGGGCTCGTGGAACTGGTACAGGTCGATGTAGTCGGTGTCCAGCCGGCGCAGCGACGCCTCGACCGCCCGTACGATGTACCGCCGCGAGCCGCGTACCCCGAAGTCCCGTCCGTTGTCGCCGCCCATCGACATGCCGAACTTGGTCGCCAACACCACGTCGTCCCGGCGTCCCTTGAGGGCCGCGCCGAGCTGAGTTTCCGAGGCGCCGTGCGGCTCGCCGTAGATGTCGGCGGTGTCGAAGAAGTTGATCCCGACGTCGAGGGCCGCGTCGACCACCGCGCGGGTGCCGTCGAGGTCGAGCTTGCGGCCGAAGTTGTTGCAGCCGATCCCCACCACGGACACCACGAGCCCGGAGTCGCCCAGCCGGCGATAGGTCATCTCACTCACGAGATCCACCATATGTCGGCAGACCGGGCACGGTCGCCGAGCCGGAGACTCCCGGCACGCCGGGAAGCCGGACGATCACGGCACGTTCCACACCGGCTTCGATCACGCCACGTCCCACACCGGCTCGTCCGTCTCCACCACCTCGCCGTCGCCGCGGAACAGCAGGAACCGGTCGAAGGTCCGGGTGAACCAGCGGTCGTGGGTCACCGCCAGCACGGTGCCGGAGAACGCGGCCAGCCCGGCCTCCAGCGCCTCGGCCGAGGCCAGGTCGAGGTTGTCGGTCGGCTCGTCGAGCAGCAGCAGGGTCGCCCCGGACAGCTCCAGCAGCAGCACCAGAAAGCGCGCCTGCTGCCCGCCGGAGAGGGTGCCGAAACGCTGGTCGCCCTGCCCGGCCAGTTCGTATCGGCTCAGCGCCGCCATCGCCGCGTGCCGATCCATGCCGGCCCGGTGCTCGTCACCCCGCCAGAGGATCTCGATCAGCGTCTTCGCCATCAACTCCGGGCGGTCGTGGGTCTGCGAGAAATGCCCCGGCCGGACCCGCGCGCCGAGCCGGGCCACCCCGTCGTGCGCGACCGGCGCGAGCGCCGCCGCGCCGTCGACCGGGACGTTCGCCGGGTCGGGGTCGGTGCCGCCCCGGGCCAGCAGCCGCAGGAAGTGCGACTTGCCGGTGCCGTTGGCACCGAGCACCGCCAGCCGGTCGCCGTACCAGACCTCCAGGTCGAAGGGATAGGTCAGGCCGTCGAGCTCCAACTGCTCGCAGACGAGCGCGCGCTTGCCGGTCCGCCCGCCGGTCAGCCGCATCCGGATGTCCTGCTCCTTTGGCGGTACGGGCGGCGGCCCGGCCTCCTCGAACTTGCGCAACCGGGTCTGCGCAGACTGGTAACGCGAGGCCATGTCGGAGTTGTACGCGGCCTTCTGCTTGTACATCAGCATCTGCTCGCGCAGTTTCTGGTGCTCCTCGTCCCACCGCTTGCGCAGTTCGTCGAGGCGGGCGTGGCGGGAGACCCGAGCGGAGTGCCAACTCGCGAAGCCGCCCGGGTGCACCCAGGCACTGCCACCCTCCACCGCGACCACCCGGTCGGCGGTCTGCGCCAGCAGTTCCCGGTCGTGCGAGACGTAGAGCACCGACTTGCCGGACTCCCGCAGCCGCGCCTCCAGCCAGCGTTTGCCGGGCACGTCGAGGAAGTTGTCCGGCTCGTCGAGCAGCAGCACCTCCTCCGGGCCGCGCAGCAGCAACTCGAGCGCGAACCGCTTCTGTTGTCCGCCGGAGAGGGTGCGGACCGGGCGGTGCCGTGCGGTGTCCCAGGGCAGGTCCAGGACGATGGTGGCGACGGTGTCGAAGAGCACCTCGGCGTCGTACCCGCCAGCCTCGCCCCAGGCCGCGAGCGCCTCGGCGTACGCCAGTTGGGCCTTGCCAGCGGCGCTGCTGTATTTGCCGCGCAGCTCGGCCGCGCGCATGGCCGCCTCGGTCTCGACCAGCCGGCGACCGGCCTCGGGCACCGGCGGCGGGGCCAGCGAGAGCGCGAGGTCGGCCAGCGTCGACTCGTCACCGATCATGCCGATGAACTGGCGCATCACACCCAGCCCGCCGGTGCGCGCGATGGTGCCGGTGGGTACTGGCAGGTCGCCGGCGACCATCCGCAGCAGTGTGGTCTTGCCGGCGCCGTTCGGGCCGACCAGGGCCACCTTGGCGCCCTCGCCGACCCGGAACGACACGTCGGCGAAGAGTTCCCGCCCGTCCGGTAGGGCGTACCCCACGGCCGCCACGTCCACGTATCCCACGCGGGCATCCTGCCGGAGCCCGGCCGGCCGGCCAACCGATTACCCGGACCGACGGGTCACCGGGTGACGCGGAGCACTCGGAAGCCCTTCTGGCTGGCGTGCCGTTCGACCTGCCAGCCCTGCTCGACCAGCCACCGTTGCAGCGAGTCGCCGCCGAGATGGCGGGCCACCACCAACCAGGCCACCCCGTCCGGAGCCAGCCGGGGCAACCAGCGCCGCAGCAACTGGTGCAGCTCGTCCTTGCCGACCCGGATCGGCGGGTTGGACCAGAGCTGCGTGAATTCGAGGTCGGCGGGTACCTCGTCGGGTGCCGCCACCCGCACCTGACCGCCGACGCCGAGCCGGGCGGCGTTGGTCGCGGTGAGTTCCCGCGCCCGCTCGTTGACGTCGACCGCCCAGACGGTCGCCGCCGGCGCGACGGTCGCGAGCACGCCGGTGATCGGGCCGAACCCGCAGCCGAGGTCGAGCAGCGCGCCGGTGGTCGCCGGGGTCGGCAGCTCGGCCTTGCGCAACAGCACGGCGGTGCCAGGATCGAGGCGGGCCGCTGAGAAGACCCCGGCTGCGGAGGCCAGGACGTAGTCCCGGCCGGCGACGGTGAACCGCACCTCGCGCGGCTGGGCGGGCGCGCTGGGTTCGGCGGTGAAGTAGTGGTCCCCGGTCACGCCGGCCATTCTCGCATCGGGTCGGAGAGCATCCGACGGGGACGGGAGCCGCGGGCGCCGCATCGACCGGGTGACATCATTTCCCCGAAATTACCACCTAAAGGGACAAACATCCTTACCCTGGATGACATGGTTTATCGGTACGAATCCGATGAGGACGCCCACGTTTCGCACCGGGACGATGACCCCGTGGCGCAGTCGCCCGGCGCGCCACCCCCGGCCGGACCGTCCCCGTCGCGTTTCCCCGCGCCGTCGCTGCCACGCCCCAATCAGCTCATCCTGCCCTCGGCCGCACCGCCATCCGCGCCGCCGGCACCGCAACCACCGTCGCGCCCTCAGCCGGCACCGGCGCCGGCCTGCCCGCCACCGGCCGCGGCCGCCCCACCACCGCCACCGGCGCCGGCCGCCCCACCACCGGCTGCGGTTGCCTCGCCACCGCCACCGGCGCCGGCCACACCACCGCCACCGCCACCCGCCGCGGCCGTAGCAGCGCCGCGCGCCGCTGGTGGCCGTGGCTGGCAGGTGGCGATCGGCGGTGCGGCCGTGCTGGTGCTGCTCGCGCTCTTCGGTCTCACCGCCGCCACCCTGCTCGACCGGCGACAGTCGACCGACCCGGCGGCGGCCCCCGACCCCACCGTGCAGACCACCCGAGGCACCGAGGCGAGCGACCTCGACTCCCGCGACACCGACCAGGCACCGCTCACCGCTCGTGAGGTCTTCCCGGGCAGCACCCTCGCGGTCGGCGAAAGCCGCGCAGGATACAACGTGCTTCGTACCCACTCCAGTGCCAGTTGCCCGGTGGCCGCCACCGGCGAGATGGCCGACCTGCTGGTACGGCTCGGCTGCAACCAGGTGGTCCGGGCCACGCTTCGCGCACCCGACGAGGAGTATCTGGTCACCGCAGGGCTGTTCAACCTGACCGACCGGTCCAGCGCCGAGCGGGCGCGGGAGCGGATCCGCCAGATCCTCGACGAGCGACAGGGCCGGTTCAACGGTCTGCCGGTGGGTGACGAGACCGAGGGGATCGCCACCGCACCGGCCCGGGTCGGCTGGCAGGTACGCGGCCACTACCTCGCGTACGCGGTGGTCGCCCGCACCGACGGCACGACGATCCGCTCGGGCGACACCAAGGTTCGCGAGATCCTGTTCGACCTGCTCGAACTGCACCTGAACCGGGGTGTGCTGGACCGGCGTGCCGCCGGTGGGATCGCCAACCAGCCGACCGCCGGGCCCACCGAGGGCGCCGGCGACCAGAATGGGTCGACTCAGGACTGAGCGGCGGCCGGGGCCGCCGCTCGCCCGGTTCGCGCCCACCCATCGACCCGCCCGGTCGAGCCGGGAGGCGACCTCCGTCAGGGGCGTCGTCAGGCTTCGGCCGGCACCCGGAGCCGCCGGGTCGCCTCGGCCCGGCGGGCGTACTCCGCGGGATCGTCCGGGTAGCCCACCGCCACCAGCGTCAGCCCGTGAGCCGGCGCCACGGACACCTCGCTGGAACGTTCCCGCCGAGTGAGCAGACCGGCCGGCCACTGGACCGGCCGTCGCCCCTCCCCCACGGCCAGCATGGCGCCCACCAGGCTGCGCACCATCGCCTGGCAGAACGCGTCGGCCTGCACGGTGGCGACGAGGACGCCGTCGGCGTCGCGCCGCCAGTCCAGCCGGGTCACCTCCCGCAGCGTGGTGGCGTTCTCCTTGCGCCGGCAGTACGCGGCGAAGTCGTGCTCCCCCACCAACCCGGCCGCGGCGCCGGCGAGCCGGTCCAGGTCGAGCGCCCGCGGCCAGGCCAGGATCTCGTGCCGGCGCAGCGGCTCCGCCCCCCACGGCGCATCGGTCACCCGGTACTCGTAACGACGGAAGGTGGCCGAGAAGCGGGCATCGAAGGTGGCCGGCACCACGGTCATCGCCCGGACCCGCACGTCCGGCGGGAGCAACCGGGCCAGCCGGCGCAGCAGGGCGTCCTCGTGCGCCTGCCAGACCTCGGTGGGCAGGTCGAGATGGCAGACCTGTCCGGCGGCGTGCACCCCGGCGTCGGTACGCCCAGCGACGGTCAACCCGCTTGCCGTACCGGCACCGAGAATCCGATCCAGCGCCGCGACCAGCACCCCGGCCACCGTACGCCGGTCGGGCTGGACGGCCCAGCCGGAGAAGCCCGTGCCGTCGTACGCGACATCCAGCCGCAGCCGGATCCGCTCGTCCACGTCGTACCTCCTAATGCAGTGGCCAGGAACGGGTCGGGCCCGGCACCCCGATAGGGATGCCGGGCCCGACGACGGCCTGGATCAGGCCTTGCCTTCCTCGGTGGCCAGGTCGCTGTCCTCGCGGGCGGCGGCGGTGTCACCGGAGGCCGACACCGGAGCCTCGGCGTCCTGGTCGGCCGGCTGCGGCGCCGGGGTCTCCTCGGCCGGGGCCAGCGCCTCGACCTTGTCCTGCTGGGCGGCCTTGCGGGCGGTGGCCTTCCGGTTCGCCGTGGGCTCGGCGACCTGAAGCTCCTCGACCAGCTCGATGATCGCCATCGGCGCGGCGTCACCCTTGCGCGGACCGGTCTTCACGATCCGGGTGTAGCCGCCGTTACGGTTGGCGTACCGCGGCGCGATCTGGTCGAACAGGGCGTAGACCACGTCCTTGTCCCGGACCACGGTCAGCACCCGCCGACGCGAGGCGAGGTCGCCCCGCTTGGCCTTGGTGATCAGCTGCTCGGCGAGCGGACGCAGCCGCCGGGCCTTGGTCTCGGTGGTCTTGATCCTGCCGTGCTGGAACAGCGAGGTGGCCAGGTTGGCCAGCATCAGCCGCTCGTGCGCGGGGCTGCCGCCGAGGCGGGGGCCCTTGGTGGGCGTGGGCATGCTTGGTGCTCCTCAGGTGTGGCGGCAGCGGGGACTAGAGCTGCTCGGTCTCGCGATAGTCGTCGGTGTCGTAGTCGGCCTCGCCGAAGGCGTCCACGACGTGCGCCGGGTCGAAGTTCGGAGCCGAGTCCTTCAGCCCCAGACCCATCCCGGCGAGCTTCATCTTGACCTCGTCTATTGACTTCTGGCCGAAGTTGCGGATGTCGAGGAGGTCGGCCTCGGTACGCCCGATGAGCTCACCAACGGAGTTGATGCCCTCGCGCTTGAGGCAGTTGTAGGAGCGGACGGTCAGATCCAGCTCCTCGATCGGCAGCGCCAGGTCCGCCGCCAGCTGCGCGTCCTGCGGAGACGGGCCGATGTCGATGCCCTCCGCGGTCTCGTCCAGCTCCCGGGCCAGCCCGAACAGCTCCACCAGCGTCGAACCGGCGGAGGCCAGCGCGGTACGCGGACCCATCGACGGCTTGGTCTCCACGTCGATGATCAGCCGGTCGAAGTCGGTCCGCTGCTCGACCCGGGTCGCCTCGACGCGGTACGTCACCTTGAGCACCGGCGAGTAGATCGAGTCGACCGGGATCCGGCCGATCTCCGCACCCGCCTGCTTGTTCTGCGCCGCCGTGACGTAGCCCCGACCCCGCTCAACGGTCAGCTCCATGTCGAGCCGGCCCTTGCCGTTGAGGGTGGCAAGCTTCAGGTCCGGGTTGTGCACCGAGACACCGGCCGGAGGCTGGATGTCGCCGGCGGTCACGTCGCCCGGGCCCTGCTTGCGCAGGTACATGCTGACCGGCTCGTCGTGCTCGGAGCTGACGCAGAGCTCCTTGATGTTCATGACGAGCTCGACCACGTCCTCCTTGACACCGGGGATCGTGGTGAACTCGTGCAGCACACCATCGATCTTGATCGAGGTGACCGCCGCACCCGGGATGGACGACAGCAGCGTCCGCCGCAGGGAGTTGCCCAGGGTGTAGCCGAAGCCGGGCTCCAGCGGCTCGATGGTGAACCGGGACCGGGTCTCGTTGACCGGCTCCTCGGAGAGGGTCGGTCGCTGGCTGATGAGCATGCCTTCTCTTTTCTTCCGGGGCGCCCGCTATATGACGCCCACGACACGAACTGTTCCGGTGGCCCGCCCAGCGGGCGGGCCACCGCAACGAGCCCTTACTTGGAGTAGAGCTCGACGATCAGCTGCTCCTGGACCTGCGTGTCGATCGCCTGGCGGGCCGGGAGCGAGTGCACGAGAATCTTCATCTGGCTCGGGATGGCCTCCAGCCACGCCGGGACGGTCCGCGAGCCGGCCTCACCCTGCGCCACCAGGAACGGGGTGAGTTCCTTGCTCTTCGCCCGGACCTCGATGATGTCGTGCTCCTTGAGCCGGTACGACGGGATGTCGACCTTCTTGCCGTTCACCGTGAAGTGACCGTGCTTGACCAGCTGGCGGGCCATGTCCCGGGACTTGGCGTAGCCGGCCCGGTAGACCACGTTGTCCAGCCGCGACTCGAGGATCTGCAGCAGGACCTCACCGGTCTTGCCCGGCTTGCCCACCGCCTCCTCGTAGTAGCCGTGGAACTGCTTCTCCAGCACGCCGTAGACCCGGCGAGCCTTCTGCTTCTCACGGAGTTGGAGCAGGTACTCCGTCTCCTTGGTGCGGCCGCGGCCGTGCTGCCCGGGCGGGAAAGGCCGGGACTCGAACGGGCACTTCGGGCCATCGCACTTGCTGCCCTTGAGGAACAGCTTCATCTTCTCCCGCCGGCAACGGCGGCAGTCAGCACCGGTGTAACGAGCCATCTCTCTCTAACCTCTCAGACCCGGCGACGCTTCGGCGGACGGCACCCGTTGTGCGGCTGCGGAGTGACGTCGGAGATCTGACCGACCTCCAGGCCCACCGCCTGCAGCGAACGGATGGCGGTCTCCCGGCCGGAGCCGGGGCCCTTGACGAACACGTCGATCTTGCGCATGCCGTGCTCCATGGCCCGACGCGCGGCGGCCTCGGCGGCCAGCTGCGCGGCGAACGGGGTCGACTTGCGGGACCCCTTGAAGCCGACCTGGCCCGCGGAGGCCCAGGAGATGACGGCACCGGTCGGGTCCGTGATGGACACGATGGTGTTGTTGAAGGTGCTCTTGATGTGCGCCTGCCCGTGGGCGACGTTCTTGCGTTCCTTGCGCCGGACCTTCTTGGCGGCGGCTCCGGCACGAGCCTTCTGTGGCATAAGTCTGTGCGCTCCTGTGATGGTTCTCGATCGGGTTCTGGCTCTTCGCCACGCTGATTCCGTAGACACCGGTTCCGGTTGGAGCCCGGCCTACCTCGGCGGAGAACGACCAGAATTCCGGTTTAAGAACTACTTCTTGCCGGGCTTCTTCTTGCCGGCGACCGTCCGCTTCGGGCCCTTGCGGGTCCGGGCGTTGGTACGGGTCCGCTGGCCACGGACGGGCAGGCCCCGGCGGTGCCGGATGCCCGCGTAGCAGCCGATCTCGACCTTGCGGCGGATGTCAGCGGCGACCTCGCGGCGCAGGTCGCCTTCAACCTTGTAGTTGGCCTCGATGTGATCACGGAGCTGGACCAGCTCCTCGTCCGTGAGGTCCCGGGCGCGCTTGTCCGGTGAGATGCCGGTGGCAGCGAGCGTCTCCAGGGCGCGGGTGCGACCCACGCCGAAGATGTAGGTGAGCGCGATCTCCAGCCGCTTCTCGCGGGGGAGGTCCACGCCGACTAGACGTGCCATGTGCGGGCGTACTCCTCGTGTTTTCTACCGGAGGTGTGGACCCGTCCCACCCCGCCACCGACCGTTCCGCTCGTCCGGTGCGGTGTCGCGCCGGCGAGGAGGATCAGTCGCTGCCCGAGCGGGCCCCGGCCTCCGACCGGGGGTCGACCACGAGTGCGTACGCGCTGCGCACCGCTCGCGGCTGGGACGAGCATGTGAAATGTGTTGGCTGGATCTGCTGCCTGGCTTCGCCTCGACCGGCCGTCGATCACCCGGCCGGTCGGTACGGTTCAGCCCTGGCGCTGCTTGTGGCGCGGGTCGGCGCAGATGACGATGACCCGGCCGTGCCGGCGGATCACCTGGCACTTGCCGCAGATCCGCTTGACGCTCGGCTTGACCTTCACGGTTGCCTTACTTCCCATCTGGCCCGGCACCACGTGGCGCGACACCGGACATCGAAGACGGACACGGGACGTTCCCGGCCGTCGCCAGGATTACTTGTAGCGGTAGACGATGCGCCCGCGGGTCAGGTCGTACGGCGAAAGCTCGACGACGACTCGATCCTCCGGCAGGATGCGGATGTAGTGCTGCCGCATCTTGCCGCTGATGTGAGCCAGCACCTTGTGGCCGTTGGCGAGCTCCACCCGGAACATGGCGTTCGGTAGGGGCTCGATGACACGACCTTCGATCTCGATGGCTCCGTCTTTTTTCGGCATGTCCTCCGCTGTCCTGACGTCGGTTGCTCCGGACGGCCCACAACGTCTTACACGGGCGCCTGATCAAGATCAGATAGCCCGCGCCAGCCGCGGCTCCGCGTCCCACCGAAGCGCTTGGTGGGCATGGCGGAGTGGACGCTGCGCGCCGATCAGAAAGTGTACGCCCGCCTGCGCCCCGTCGCCAAACCGACCGGCAAATGAGCCCGGACCGGTCGGACAAACGTGACTTTCAGGCCGTCTCGTCGTCGAGTTGTTGCTGGCGGAGAGCTTTGCGCTCCCGCTTGAGCGCCTTCTTCTCCGCCCGCTGGCGCTGGCGGCGTTCCTGCTCGGCCGCCGCCCGTTGGGGTTCACCGCTGACCAGGCCGGTGATGGTGGCGACCAGCACCACCGCACCCCAGGGACCGGCCACCCAGCCCGGCCAGAAATACAGCATCTCGCCGGTGCCCAGCGAGGTGACCGCCCAGATCGCCACCGTGATGGCGACCACGCGGAGCCACGGCCCCCAGAGCCCGGCCAGCCAACGCGCGGTCACGCCCCGCCGGTCACCGGAGAGCGCCGCTGTCTGCTCCTCGTCCTCCCGCCGAGCCGGCACCGCGCCCGCCGCCGGCACCACCGCGCCCGGTGGCGGCAGATCGTCCACCAGAGGATCCAGCTCGCCGTACGTGCGGGCGGCGTAGGCCCGTTGCAGCCGCTCGTCGTACTCGTGCAGGTGCAGCCGGCCCTCGTCGAGGGCGGCCCGGAGCCGTTCGGCGACGACCTGCCGGTCCGAATCCGCTGCCCGCATGTCGTCCCGCCGTTCCATAACGGCAAGCATGCCACCGTGCCGCCACAGCGGCGAAGCCGCGGCTCGGCCCCCCTTGAGACGGAGCCTGAGCCACGTTGATCAAGAAGTTTGGGTTGGCTGGCGGCTGGTGACCAGATCGCCGAGGCGGGCCCGTCCGCCGTCCGGGGCGGTCAGCACCCAGACCCCGTCCGGCACCAGCGCCATGCTGTGCTCCACGTGCGCCGCCCGCGACCCGTCCCGGGTGACCACGGTCCAGCCGTCGGCGAGTTCCGCGGTACGCGGTGAACCCATGGTGATCATGGGTTCGATGGCGAGCGCCATGCCCGGCACCAGACGAGGGCCCTTACCCGGCCGCCCGTGGTTGAGGACGTGCGGGTCCTGGTGCATCTCGGTGCCGATGCCGTGCCCGCCGTAGCCCTCGACGATGCCGTACCGGCCGGCCTTGCGTACCGCGTTCTCGACCGCGTGGGAAATGTCGGTGAGCCGCCCCTTGCCGCTGGCCGCGCCACGGGCGGCTGCGGCGATGCCAGCCCACATCGCGTCCTCGGCGACCTGAGCCATCCGCAACAGGGCCGGGTCGACCTCGCCCACCCCGACCGTGATCGCCGCGTCACCGTGCCAGCCGTCGAGCACCGCGCCGCAGTCGATCGAAATCAGATCGCCTTCGGCGAGCACCTGCCCGGGCGACGGGATGGCGTGCACGATCTGCTCGTTCACCGACGAGCAGATCGATGCCGGGTAGCCGTGGTAGCCCTTGAAGGACGGGAAGGCGCCGGCCTCGCGGATGGTCGCCTCGGCGATCGCGTCCAGGTCGGCCGTGCTCACCCCGGGAGCGACCGCCTCCCGCATCCTGCGTAGCGCCTCCGCGACCACCAGGCCGGCGGCTCGCATCTTCTCGATCTGCTCGGGGGTCTTCAGCTGGATGTCCAGCTGGGGACGACGCATTGAGGCGTTACCTTTCGTTGCCGAAACAGCGAGGCATGGCGGACGTACCCCGCCGTTCGCACCTTATCCGGCCGGCGACTACGCCGACGTCAGCCCCCGTACGATCGGAGGGCGTCGATCGCGCGGACCGTGACGTCCTCGACAGGGCCGGTGGCGTCGATGCCGACCAGCTTGCCCTGGGCGCCGTAGTAGTCCACCAGTGGCGCGGTCTTCTCCGCGTACTCCCGAAGGCGGGCGGCGATGGTCTCCGGCTTGTCGTCGTCGCGCTGGAACAGCTCGGCGCCGCACCGGTCGCAGATGCCCTCCCGGGTGGTCGGGTCGAACTCGACATGCCAGATCTTGCCGCAGCCCCGGCAGGTGCGACGGCCGGAGAGCCGCCGGATCACCTCGTCGTCGTCGACCACCAACTCCAGCACGACGTCCAGCGCGGTCCCCAGATCGGCGAGGAGCTTGTCCAGCGCCGCCGCCTGCGGGGTGGTACGCGGGAAGCCGTCGAGGAGGAACCCATCGGCGGCGTCCGGCTCGGCCAGTCGGTCCCGCACCATGTTGATGGTGACCTCGTCCGGCACCAACTTGCCGGCGTCCATGTAGCGCTTGGCCTCGACGCCCAGCGGCGTGCCCTGCGACACGTTGGCCCGAAAGATGTCCCCGGTCGAGATCTTCGGCACGGAGAGGTGCGCGGCGATGAACTCTGCCTGAGTGCCTTTGCCCGCGCCCGGCGGGCCAACCAGAACCAGTCTCATCCTACCGCAGGAACCCTTCGTAGTTCCGCTGCATCAGCTGGCTCTCGATCTGCTTGCTGGTCTCGAGAGCCACGCCGACCATGATCAGCACAGCGGTCCCGCCGAACGGGAAGTTCATGTACTGCTGCCGGTCCAGCCAGATGAAGAAGAAGCTCGGCAGGATCGAGATGATCGCGAGGTACAGCGCCCCCGGCAGCGTGATCCGGCTGAGGATGAAGTCCAGGTAATCGGCGGTCGGCTTACCGGGGCGGATGCCCGGCACGAAGCCGCCGTACTTCTTCATGTTGTCCGCGACCTCGGTCGGGTTGAACGTGATCGAGACGTAGAAGTAGGTGAAGAAGATGATCAGCAGGAAGTAGACCGCGATGTAGATCGGGCTGGTCGGGTCGACCAGGTTGTTCTGGATCCACACCTGGGTCTTGCCCGGGTTGTTCTGGTCAAAGAACTGGAGCGCCAGCTGCGGAAGGTAGAGCAGCGACGAGCCGAAGATGACCGGGATCACACCCGCCTGGTTGACCTTCAGCGGAATGTAGGTCGAGGTGCCGCCGTACATCCGCCGGCCGATCATGCGCTTGGCGTACTGCACCGGGATGCGGCGCTGGGCCTGCTCGATGAAGGTGACCGCAGTGATGATCACCAGCACCAGGGCGATGACCAGGAAGAACTTGAACCAGCCCTGGCTATCCTTGATCCGCCAGCCCTCGCTGGGCAGCCGGGCGGCGATCGAGGTGAAGATCAGGACGGACATGCCGTTGCCGACGCCGCGATCGGTGATCAACTCACCGAGCCACATGACCACACCGGTGCCGGCGGTCATCGTCATCACCAGGATGGAGAGCGTCAGCCAGTCCGGGATGCCGATGCCGGTCGGGATGATCTCCTCGTTGCACATGTTGTTGAACAGCTGGCCGGAGCGGGCCAGCGCAACGAAGGCCGAAGCCTGCAGGACACCCAGGCCCAGTGTCAGGTAGCGGGTGTACTGGGTGATCTTCGCCTGGCCGGCCTGGCCCTCCTTGCGGAGCTGCTCCAGGCGCGGGATGACCACTGTCAGCAGCTGCAGGATGATCGACGCGGTGATGTAGGGCATGATGCCCAGCGCGAAGACCGAGAGTTGCAGCAGCGCGCCACCGGAGAAGAGGTCGAGCAGGTTCAGGACGCCGGTCGATCCCTCGACGGCCTGTAGACACTTCTGCACGTTGCCGTAGGACACACCAGGGCTGGGCACAGTCGCGCCGAGTCGGTAGATCGCGATGATGCCGACTGTGAACAGCAGCTTCCTGCGCAGGTCAGGCGTACGGAACGCACTGAGAAAGGCGGACAGCAACTTCTTCCTCCTGCGCGAGGCGGGCCGCCGGTCGTCCCTGGCGGTTCGGGGTGGGTGCCGGGCAAGTGCCCGATATCCATGGCTGGGAAGGGACTCTAACAGCCCGATCCCGGTCCTGGCAGATGTGTCCGGCTACATAAACCGGATCCGATATTACCGGGCCCACAGGCCCGAAGGAGAGCATGGCGCCCGCCAGCTGGGATCAACTGGCGGGCACCACACATTCGCGCAGCTCAGAGCTCGGTTACCGAGCCGCCGGCAGCCGTGATCTTCTCCTTGGCCGACGCACTGAACGCCTGCGCCGAAACCTGGAGCGTCACACCGCCGAGGTCCCCGGTGCCGAGGACCTTCACCGGCTGGCCCTTGCGGACTGCGCCGGCCTCGACCAGTTCGGCCGGGCCGACCTGCCCGCCGTTGGGGAACAGTTCGGCGAGGCGGTCCAGGTTGACCACCTGGTAGACCACCTTGAACTTGTTCTTGAAGCCCTTCAGCTTGGGCAGGCGCATGTGAATGGGCATCTGCCCACCCTCGAAGGCCGCCGGGATGTTCTTCCGGGCCTTGGAACCCTTGGTACCGCGCCCGGCGCTCTGCCCCTTGGAGCCTTCACCGCGACCCACCCGGGTCTTCGGCGTCTTTGCCCCCGGCGCCGGGCGCAGGTGGTGGACCTTGATCGTCATTACTCGACCTCCTCGACCTTCACGAGGTGGCTCACCTTGAAGATCATGCCGCGAATCTCCGGCCGGTCCTCCTTGACCACCACGTCGTTGATCCGCTTGAGACCGAGCGAACGCAGCGACTCACGCTGGTTGTGCTTGGTCCCGATGTTGGAGCGGACCTGGGTGACCTTCAGCCGTGCCATCAGGACGCCACCTCCGCCCGGGAGGCCAGCATGGCGGCCGGAGCGACGTCCTCCACCGGCAGGCCCCGACGCGCGGCGACCGCCTCGGGAGACTCCAGCCCCTTCAGCGCGGCCACCGTGGCGTGCACGATGTTGATCGGGTTGGACGACCCGAGGCTCTTGGAGAGCACGTCGAGGATGCCCGCGCACTCCAGCACGGCACGGACCGGACCACCGGCGATGACGCCCGTACCGGCGGAGGCCGGCTTGAGCAGCACCACACCGGCGGCGTCCTCGCCCTGCACCGGGTGCGGGATCGAGCGACCGATCCGCGGCACCTTGAAGAAGTGCTTCTTGGCCTCCTCGACACCCTTGGCGATCGCCGCGGGCACCTCCTTGGCCTTTCCGTAGCCCACGCCCACGGTGCCGTCGCCGTCGCCCACGACCACCAGGGCAGTGAAGCTGAAGCGGCGACCGCCCTTCACGACCTTGGCTACGCGGTTGATTGCGACGACCCGCTCGAGGTGCGGGGTCTTCTCGGCGGGCGCGTTTCCGCGGCCGCCCTCACGGCGGTTGTCGCGGCGACCACCCTCGTTGCCACCGGACCCGCCGCCACGGCGCTGTTGACCAGGCATCAGCAGCCTTCCTTTTCTCTCGTGACGGGGTTTGTCAGTTGCGATCCACGTTCGGCCCGCATGGAACTAGAACTCGAGTCCGGCTTCGCGCGCGGCATCGGCGAGCGCGGCGAGCCGCCCCCCGTACCGACTGCCACCGCGATCGAAGACGACCTTGGAGATGCCGGCGGCCTTGGCCCGCTCGGCGAGCAGGGCTCCGACCTTGCCGGCCAGGGCGCTCTTGTCGCCCTCCGCACCGCGCAGCGAGGCGTCCAGGCTCGAGGCCGACACCAGGGTGTGCCCCTTGGTGTCGTCCACGATCTGGGCGACGACGTGCCGCAGCGAACGGGTGACGACCAGACGCGGACGCTCGGGGGTGCCGCTGACGTTCTTGCGGACCCGGAAGTGCCGACGCGCACGCCCGACGGCACGCTTGGCGGCGACGCCGCGGCGGCGCTTGAGCAGCGTGGCGCTCACTTCTTACCTGCCTTTCCGGCCTTGCGGCGAATCACTTCGCCCTGGTACTTCACGCCCTTGCCCTTGTAGGGCTCCGGCGGGCGGATCTTCCGGATGTTCGCGGCGACCTCACCGACCAACTGCTTGTCGATGCCGGCCACGTGGAAAAGCGTCGGCTTCTCCACCGTGAAGGTGATGCCCTCCGGCGCCTGCACCAGCACCGGGTGCGAGAACCCGAGCGCGAACTCCAGGTCCTTGCCCTTGGCGGCGACCCGGTAACCGGTACCGGCGATCTCCAGGCTCTTACGGTAGCCCTCGGTGACCCCGACGATCATGTTCGCCACCAGGGTACGGCTGAGGCCGTGCAGTTCCTTGGCCTTGCGCTCGTCAGTCGGGCGGTTGACGTTCAGTTGCCCGTCCTCGGCCCGCTCGATGCTGATCGGCTCGGCCAGGGTGTGCGACAGCTCGCCCTTGGGGCCCTTGATCTTGATGGTCCGGCCGTCGATCGTCACGTCGACGCCGGCAGGCACCGGGATCGACTTACGTCCAATACGCGACATTTCTACCTGTCTCCCGTTACCAGACGAAGGCGAGGACTTCCCCGCCAACGCTCCGCTTGCGGGCCTGCCGGTCGGTGAGCAGCCCCTGGGACGTCGAAATGATCGCCACGCCCAGCCCACCGAGCACCCGGGGGAGCTCGCTCGACTTGGCGTACACCCGCAGACCGGGCTTGGAGACACGCCTGATACCGGCCAAGCTCCGCTCGCGGTTCTGGCCGTACTTCAGCTCGACGACCAGTCGCTTGCCGACGGCGCCCTCCTCGGGCTCCTCGACCGACCAGGTGGCGACGTAGCCCTCCGACTTGAGGACCTCGGCGATGTTCGCCTTGATCTTCGAGTAGGGCATCGTCACCCGGTCGTGGTACGCCTGGTTGGCGTTACGCAGACGCGTGAGCATGTCTGCGATCGGGTCGGTCATCGTCATGAAACTCGTCAACCTTTCTCGCCGGGGTTCCCGCGGCTTTCTCGCAGGCCTACGGCGAAGAGACAGTCCAGCTAACGCGCGCGGCGCGCCGGGCTATTACCAGGAAGCCTTGGACACGCCGGGCAGCTCACCGCGGTGAGCCATCTCCCGGATGCACACCCGGCAGAGCCCGAACTTGCGGTAGACCGCCTTGGGACGCCCGCACCGCTGGCAGCGGGTGTACGCGCGAACCGAGAACTTCGGCTTCGCGGCCGCCTTGAGGATCAGCGCCTTCTTGGCCATCTCAGTTCTCCTTGAACGGGAAGCCCAGGAGCTTCAGCAGCGCCCGGCCCTCGTCGTCGGTCGTGGCGGTCGTGACCACCGTGATGTCCATGCCCCGCTGGCGATCGATCTTGTCCTGGTCGATCTCGTGGAACACCGACTGCTCGGTCAGACCGAACGTGTAGTTGCCGTGCCCGTCGAGCTTGCGCCCGTCGAGGCCGCGGAAGTCACGGATACGCGGCAGCGCGATGGAGAGCAGCCGGTCCAGGAACTCCCACATCCGGTCGCCGCGAAGGGTCACCTTCGCGCCGATCGGCATGCCCTCGCGAAGCTTGAACTGCGCGATGGACTTCCTCGCCCGCCGTACCTGCGGCTTCTGGCCGGTGATCGTGGCCAGGTCGCGGACCGCCCCGTCGATGAGCTTGGCGTCGCGAGCGGCCTCGCCGACACCCATGTTCACGACGATCTTGACCAGCCGCGGCACCTGCATCGGGTTGCCGTAGTTGTACTGCTCGCGCAGCTGGGCCACGATCTCGTTGCGGTACCGCTCCTTGAGGCGCGGCATGGTCTTCGTTTCGGTAGCCGTGGTCATCACAGGTCCTTACCGGTGCTACGCGCGATGCGGACCTTCTGGCCGTTCTCGTCGAATCGGTAACCGACGCGAGTCGGCTTGCCGTCGGAGTCCAGGACCATCACGTTCGAGACGTGGATCGGGGCCTCCTGGGTGACGATGCCACCGGTCTTGGCGCCACGCTGGGTGGTGCTGATTCGGGTGTGCTTCTTGACCCGGTTCACGCCCTCGACCAGGACCTTGTCCTGCCGCGGGTAGGCCGCGATGACCTTACCCTTGGCACCCTTGTCCTTGCCGGCGATGACGACCACCGTGTCGCCCTTCTTGACCTTCACGGTCACAACACCTCCGGCGCGAGAGAAATGATCTTCATGAACCGCTTGTCCCGCAGCTCACGGCCGACTGGGCCGAAGATACGGGTACCGCGCGGGTCCCCGCCGTCCTTGATGATGACGGCGGCGTTCTCGTCGAAGCGGATGTACGAACCGTCCGGCCGGCGCTTCTCCTTGGCGGTGCGGACGATGACCGCCTTGACGACGTCGCCCTTCTTCACACCGGCACCCGGGATCGCGTCCTTGACGGTGGCGACGATGACGTCGCCGATGCCTGCGTAGCGCCGACCGGAGCCACCGAGAACCCGAATGCACAGGATCTCCCGGGCACCCGTGTTGTCGGCGACGCGCAGTCGCGACTCCTGCTGAATCACGTCTATCTCCTATGTCTGCCGGTTCTCCGGCCGCCGAGGCGGCCGGAGCCTGGCGGAACCTGCGCCCGACCGATCCCGGCCGAGCTCGAGCCTTCGCTACTTGGCCTTCTCGAGGATCTCCACGAGCCGCCACCGCTTGGTTGCGGACAGCGGCCGGGTCTCCATGATCAGGACGCGGTCGCCGATGCCGGCGGAGTTCTGCTCGTCGTGGACCTTGAGCTTGCTGGTCCGGCGCATGATCTTGCCGTACAGCGCGTGCTTGACCCGGTCCTCGACCTCGACCACGACGGTCTTGTCCATCTTGTCGCTGACCACGAGGCCCTCACGGACCTTGCGGCGACCCCGCGTGGCGGTGGTGGTGTTCTCGCTCATCCTGCAGTCACCTCAGTCGGCGCGGCCGAGAGCCCCAGCTCGCGCTCACGCATGATCGTGTAGATCCGGGCGATCTCCCGACGGATGACCTGCAGCCGTCGGTTGTTGTCCAGCTGCCCGGTTGCGGCCTGCACGCGGAGGTTGAACAGCTCCGCCTTGGCCTCGCGCAGCTTCGTGACCAGCTCCTCCTGGGAGAGTTCACGCAGCTCGGCGGCCTTAACGCCCGCTGCCATCAGGATTCACCCACTTCGCGCGTCACAATGCGGCACTTCATCGGGAGCTTGTGGATCGCGCGGCGCATCGCCTCTCGCGCGACCTGCTCGTTGGGGAAGGACATCTCGAAGAGCACCCGCCCCGGCTTGACGTTGGCGACCCACCACTCGGGCGAGCCCTTACCGGAACCCATCCGCGTCTCCGCCGGCTTCTTGGTGAGGGCCTGGTCCGGGAAGATGTTGATCCAGACCTTGCCGCCACGCTTGATGTGGCGGGTCATCGCGATACGCGCCGACTCGATCTGCCGGTTGGTCACGTACGCCGGCTCGAGAGCCTGAATCCCGAACTCGCCGAACACCACCCGGTTGCCACCCTTGGACGCGCCACTGCGGTCCGGGTGGTGCGGCTTGCGGAAGCCCTTCGGAGGCTTGCGCGGCATCAGCATCTTCTCAGCCCTCCTGCTGCGTTTCTGCCGGCTGAGTGGCGGCCGGAGCGGACGCGGCCGACGCGACAGCGCCAGCGTCCACGGACTCGCCGCTCGGCGTCTCGGCCTGCTGCGCGACGGTCGTCGCGGCAGCCCGGCCGGCCTCGGTGCCACCGGAGGTCGTACCGGACGAGCCGGAGCGACCACGGCGCGGCCGCTCGGGGCGGTCGCCACGCTCCCGGCGCGGGCGCGACGGAGCCTCGGTCGGAGCCTCCCGACCCGGTACCGCGTCGCCCTTGTAGATCCAGACCTTCACGCCGATGCGGCCGAAGGTGGTGCGGGCCTCGAAGAAGCCGTACTCGATGTTGGCCCGCAGCGTGTGCAGCGGAACCCGACCCTCGCGGTAGAACTCCGTACGGCTCATCTCGGCACCGCCGAGGCGACCCGAGACCTGCACCCGGATGCCCTTGCACATCGGGTTCTTCATCGCCGACTGCATCGCCTTGCGCATCGCGCGACGGAAGCTGACCCGGCTGGAGAGCTGCTCGGCCACGCCCTGGGCGACCAGCTGCGCGTCCGACTCGGGGTTCTTCACCTCGATGATGTTCAGCTGCACCTGCTTGCCGGTGAGCTTCTCCAACTCGCCGCGGATCCGGTCGGCCTCCGCACCCTTACGGCCGATGACGATGCCCGGCCGGGCGGTGTGGATGTCGACGCGGACCCGGTCGCGGGTGCGCTCGATGTCAACCTTGGAGATGCCGGCGCGCTCCAAGCCCTTGGACATCATTCGGCGGATCTTGACATCCTCGCCGATGTAGTCCTTGTAGAGCTTGTCCGCGAACCAGCGGGACTTCCAGTCGGTCGAGATGCCGAGCCGGAACCCGTGCGGGTGAACCTTCTGACCCATTACTCGGCGCCCTCCGTGTCGCTCTGCGTCTCAGCCGGCGCGGTCTGCTTCGCCGGAGCCGTCTTCTTCGCCGACTTCGGCGCGGCCGGCGCAACCGCCTCGACCGCCACGGTGATGTGGCAGGTGCGCTTGCGAATCCGGTACGCCCGGCCCTGCGCCCGCGGCTGGAACCGCTTCATGGTCGGGCCCTCGTCCACGAACGCCTCGCTGACGAGCAGCGCGTCGGGGTCCAGCCGCTCGTTGTTCTCCGCGTTGGCGATCGCGCTCGCGAGCACCTTGTACACCTGCTCGCTCGCAGCCTGCGGCGCGAACTGCAGCACCGTGAGCGCCTCCTTCGCGGGCAGGCCGCGGACGAGGTTGACCACCCGGCGCGCCTTCATCGGCGAGATGCGCACGTACCGCGCAACCGCCCGCGCGCCCGGAAGCACCGGAGCGTCGCCCTTTCCTGGCATCGCTGTAACCCCTTGATCCTCTATCCGTATGCCCGCGGCGTCAGCGCCGGCGGCTCTTCCGGTCGTCCTTCTCGTGACCCTTGAACGTGCGGGTCAGCGCGAACTCGCCGAGCTTGTGCCCGACCATGGCCTCGGTCACGAACACCGGGACGTGCTTGCGCCCGTCGTGTACCGCGATCGTGTGCCCGAGCATGTCCGGGATGATCGTCGAGCGGCGCGACCAGGTCTTGATGACGTTCTTCGAGCCCTTCTCGTTCTGCGTCTCCACCTTCTTGAGCAGGTGGTCGTCGACGAATGGGCCCTTCTTCAGGCTGCGAGGCATGTCTTATCTCCCTCAGCCGCGCTTACGCGTGGCGTAGCGGCGGCGGACGATCAGCCGGTCACTCGGCTGGCCCTTACGACGGGTGCGGCCCTCGGGCTTACCCTGCGGGTTGACCGGGTGGCGACCACCGGAGGTCTTGCCCTCGCCACCACCGTGCGGGTGGTCGACCGGGTTCATCGCGACACCACGGACGCTCGGGCGCTTGCCCTTCCACCGCATCCGGCCGGCCTTACCCCAGTTGATGTTCGACTGGTCGGCGTTGCCGATCTCGCCGATGCTGGCGCGGCAGCGCACGTCGACCCGCCGGATCTCGCCCGACGGCATACGCAGGCTCGCGTACGCGCCCTCACGGCCGAGCAGCTGGATGCCGACGCCGGCCGAGCGGGCCAGCTTGGCACCGCCACCGGGACGCAGCTCCACGCTGTGCACGGTGGTACCGACCGGGATGTTGCGCAGCGGCAGGTTGTTACCCGGCTTGATGTCGGCACCCGGACCAGACTCGACGCGGTCGCCCTGCTTCAGGTCCTTCGGCGCGAGGATGTAGCGCTTCTCGCCGTCGAGGTAGTGCAGCAGCGCGATGCGCGCGGTGCGGTTCGGGTCGTACTCGATGTGCGCGACCTTGGCCGGCACGCCGTCCTTGTCGACCCGCTTGAAGTCGATGATCCGGTACTGCCGCTTGTGGCCACCACCCTGGTGCCGGGCGGTGATCCGGCCGTGGACGTTCCGGCCGCCCTTCTTCGGCAGCGGGGCCAGCAGCGACTTCTCGGGCGTCGACCGGGTGATCTCGGCGAAGTCGGCGACGCTGGAACCACGCCGGCCCGCCGTCGTCGGCTTGTACTTACGGATAGCCATTGTCTACAAACCCCTCAGCTGACCGGGCCGCCGAAGGCGTCGATGCGGTCGCCCTCAGCCAGCTTCACCATCGCCCGCTTGGTGTTCTTGCGCTTGCCGAACCCGGTACGGGTCCGCTTGCGCTTGCCCTCGCGGTTGAGCGTGTTGACCGTCAGGACGCGGACGTTGAAGATCTGCTCGATGGCGATCTTGATCGCGGTCTTGTTCGCGTCCGGGTGCACCAGGAAGGTGTACCAGTTGCGGTTCAGCTCGCTGTAGCTCTTCTCCGAGACGACCGGCGCCACGATGATGTCGCGCGGGTCGGCGATCGTGCTCACTTGCCACCCTCCTCGGTGGTCTCGGCGGACCCGGCCGACTGGCCGCCTGCCGTCGGCAGCCCCAGGAACTCGTCCAGGGCCTCCTTGGTGAAGACCACGTCGTCGGCCACCAGCACGTCGTACGTGTTGAGCTGGCCGGCCTCGATCAGGTGCACCCGCGGCTCGTTGCGCAGCGACAGCCAGTTCAGCTCGTCGGTGCTGCTCAGCACGACCAGCACCCGGCGGGCGTCGGTCAGCTTGGCGAGGGTGCCCAGCGCGGCCTTGGTCGACGGCTTGTCGCCGGAAAGGAACGTCTCGACGACGTGCACCTGGCCGGCACGCGCCCGGTCGGAGAGGGCACCGCGCAGGGCGGCGGCCTTCATCTTCTTCGGGGTGCGCTGGCTGTAGTCGCGCGGCACGGGGCCATGCACCACGCCACCACCGGCGAACTGCGGCGCGCGGATCGAGCCCTGCCGGGCCCGACCGGTGCCCTTCTGCTTGTACGGCTTCTTGCCGCCGCCGCGAACCTCGCCCCGGGTCTTGGTCTTGTGGGTGCCCTGCCGAGCCGCCGCAAGCTGCGCCACCACGACCTGGTGCATCAGCGGGATGTTGGCCTGCACGTCGAAGATGTCGGCGGGCAGCTCGACCGAGCCGGTCCTGGTGCCTTCGGTGTTGAGAACGTCAACGGTGGTCACTTGGCCACACCGCCCTTCTTCGCCTTGGCCGCGGAACGGACCAGGACCAGCGCGCCCTTGGGGCCGGGAATGGCGCCGCGGACGAGCAGGAGGTTGTTCTCGGTGTCGACCGCCTGAACGGTCAGGTTCTGCACGGTGTAGCGCACGCCGCCCATGCGGCCCCCCATCCGGGTGCCCTTGAAGACACGGCCCGGCGTGGCACAGCCGCCGATGGAGCCCGGCGAGCGGTGCTTGCGCTCGACACCGTGGCTGGCGCGCAGACCGTGGAAGCCGTGCCGCTTCATCACGCCGGCGAAGCCCTTGCCCTTGGTCTTGCCGGTGACGTCGATCGAGGCGCCGGCCGGGAACTCCTCGACCGTGATCTCCTGGCCGAGCGAGTAGTCCGCGGCGTCCGCGGTGCGCAGCTCGACGAGGTGCCGGCGCGGCGCCACGTCAGCCTTGGCGTAGTGCCCACGAAGCGGCTTCTTGACCTTGCGCGGGTCGATCGCGCCGTACGCCAGCTGGACCGCGGAGTAACCGTCCTTGTCGGCGTCACGAACCTGGGTGACGACGCACGGGCCGGCCTGAACCACGGTCACCGGAACAACGCGGTTGTTGTCCCAGACCTGGGTCATGCCGAGCTTTGCGCCCAGGATCCCCTTAACTTGCCTGTCCATGTGTCCGGTCCCTACAGCTTGATCTCGATGTCGACGCCAGCCGGCAGGTCGAGGCGCATGAGCGAGTCGACCGTCTTCGGAGTCGGGTCGATGATGTCGATCAGCCGCTTGTGCGTACGCATCTCGAAGTGCTCGCGCGAGTCCTTGTACTTGTGCGGCGAGCGGATGACGCAGAAACGGTTGATCTCCGTGGGCAGCGGCACCGGGCCCGCGACGTCCGCCCCGGTACGCGTCACCGTCTCGACGATCTTCCGCGCCGAGGAGTCGACGACCTCGTGGTCATATGCCTTGAGCCGGATGCGGATCTTCTGTCCCGCCATGGTGGCTTCCGTTCCTTCTCTCGATGCCGCTCTGTTGCGGGTGCCTGTACCGGCTGGTACAGACCCTTTTCGCCCACCCCCGCGGTCGGGCGTGTCGCGCCCTTGGGCCGGACTCCGCCCCGGGACTCCGGAGCGATCCTGACCCGCGGTGGGTCCAGGCGTCGATCGCGCTACCGCGACCTGAACGCCGCGCGAGGGTGGTTGGCGGACAAGCCACCAACCACCCTACGCCCGACTACTCTGCCTGCCTGGAGGTTCAGCGTGAGCCGAACACAGGAGGCGAACTGTCGTTGCGCAACCTGACTAGTATGCCGCACGCTCGGCGGCGGGTCTAATCGGGGTTACCCAGCTCACTTGATGATCTTGGTGACGCGACCAGCACCGACCGTGCGGCCACCCTCCCGGATCGCGAACTTGAGGTTCTCCTCCATCGCGATGGGCTGGATCAGCTTCACGCTCATCGTGGTGTTGTCACCCGGCATGACCATCTCGGTGCCCTCGGGGAGGGTGACGACACCGGTGACGTCCGTGGTCCGGAAGTAGAACTGCGGACGGTAGTTCTGGAAGAACGGGGTGTGCCGGCCGCCCTCCTCCTTGGAGAGGATGTAGACCGTCGCCTCGAACTCCGTGTGCGGGGTCGCGGTGCCCGGCTTGATGACGACCATGCCGCGCTCGACGTCCTCGCGCTTGATGCCCCGCAGCAGCAGACCGACGTTCTCACCCGCGCGGGCCTCGTCGAGCAGCTTGCGGAACATCTCGATGCCGGTGCAGACCGTCCGCTGCGACTTGTCGCGGATACCGACGATCTCCACCTCCTCGTTCGGCTTGAGAACGCCGCGCTCCGCGCGACCGGTGACGACGGTGCCACGACCGGTGATCGTGAAGACGTCCTCGATCGGCATCAGGAACGGCTTCTCGGTCTCGCGCTCCGGCTGCGGAATCGCGGTGTCGACGGCGTTCATCAGCTCCATGAGGCGCCCGGCCCACTCCGGGTCGCCCTCGAGGGCCTTCAGCGCGGACACCCGGACGACCGGCAGGTCGTCACCCGGGTAGTCCTGCGAGGAAAGCAGCTCGCGGACCTCGAGCTCGACGAGCTCCAGGAGCTCCTCGTCGTCGACCATGTCGCTCTTGTTCAGCGCCACGACGATGTACGGCACGCCGACCTGGCGGGCCAGCAGCACGTGCTCGCGGGTCTGCGGCATCGGGCCGTCGGTGGCGGCGACCACCAGGATCGCGCCGTCCATCTGGGCGGCACCGGTGATCATGTTCTTGATGTAGTCAGCGTGACCGGGGCAGTCGACGTGCGCGTAGTGCCGCGCCTCGGTCTGGTACTCGACGTGCGAGATCGAGATCGTGATACCCCGCGCCTTCTCCTCCGGCGCGTTGTCGATCTTGTCGAACGGCGTGTACGGGTTCAGTTCCGGGTACTGGTCGTGCAGGACCTTGGTGATGGCCGCCGTCAGCGTCGTCTTACCGTGGTCGATGTGACCAATGGTGCCGATGTTGACGTGCGGCTTAGTCCGCTCGAACTTCGCCTTCGCCACTGGTGTCCTCCTGTGGACTTCTTGGTTCGTTCGCCCCGGTGCGCCTGGTAGAGGCGCTTAGGACTCTGTCGACAGCCTTTCCGGCCTGACGGCCGGAGAGCTTTGTGGGTTCTGCGGCGATGAAGCCTACAGGCCCGGAATTCACGCAATACGACCGAGGTGGTCGCGGTCGGGGAACTCCTCCCGCGACCACCGTCGGATCAGCTCAGGCGAGCGTCATTCACCCGTCGCCTTGGCGATGATCTCCTTGGCCACCGAGGCCGGAACCTCGGCGTAGGAGTCGAACTGCATGCTGTAGCTAGCCCGGCCCTGGGTCTTCGACCGCAGGTCGCCGACGTAGCCGAACATCTCCGACAACGGCACCAGGGCCCGGACGACACGGGCGCCGCTGCGCTCCTCCATCGCCTGGATGATGCCGCGACGGGAGTTGAGGTCGCCGATGACGTCACCCATGTTCTCCTCAGGAGTGGTGACCTCAACGGCCATCATCGGCTCGAGCAGCGCGGGGTCGGCCTTGCGGGCCGCCTCCTTCATCGCCATCGAGCCGGCGATCTTGAACGCCATCTCCGACGAGTCGACCTCGTGGTACTGGCCGTCCAGCAGGGTGAGCTTGACGCCCACCAGGGGGAAGCCAGCCAGGATGCCGTACTGCATGGCGTCCTGAGCGCCGGCGTCCACCGAGGGGATGAACTCCCGAGGGATGCGGCCACCGGTGACGGCGTTGGCGAACTCGTACGTCGGGGCGTCGTTACCCAGCGGCAGCGGCTCCAGGCTGATGATCACCCGGGCGTACTGGCCGGAACCACCGGTCTGCTTCTTGTGGGTGTACTCGATCTTCTCCACCGTGCGGCGGATGGTCTCGCGGTACGCCACCTGCGGCTTACCGATGTTGGCCTCGACGTTGAACTCGCGGCGCATCCGTTCGACCAGGATGTCCAGGTGCAGCTCACCCATGCCGGAGATGACCGTCTGGCCGGTCTGGTCGTCCAGCTTGACGCGGAAGGTCGGATCCTCCTCGGCCAGCCGCTGGATGGCGGTGCTGAGCTTCTCCTGGTCGGCCTTGGTCTTCGGCTCGATGGCCACCTCGATGACCGGCTCCGGGAAGGTCATCGATTCCAGGATGACCGGGTTCGCCGCGTCACAGAGGGTGTCACCGGTGGTGGTCTGCTTCAGACCCTGCACCGCGATGATGTCGCCAGCCTTGGCGGAGCTGCGCTCCTCCCGCTTGTTGGCGTGCATCTGGTAGATCTTGCCGACCCGCTCCTTGCGGTCCTTGGTGGAGTTGACCACCTGTGACCCGGACTCGACAACGCCGGAGTAGACCCGGACGTAGGTGAGCTTGCCGAGGTGCTTGTCGGTCTGAACCTTGAAGGCCAGGCCCGAGAACGGCTCCGAGGTCGACGGCTTGCGCTGCATCGGAGTCTCGCCGTCGGTGGCCGTACCCTCTATGGCCGGGACGTCCAGCGGCGACGGCAGGTACGCGACGACCGCGTCCAGCATCGGCTGGATGCCCTTGTTCTTGAAGGCGGTGCCGGTGAAGACCGGGTTGGCCTTGCCGGCGATGGTGGCCCGGCGGATGGCGGCCTTGATCTCCTCGACGGAGATCTCCTCGCCCTCCAGGTACTTCTCCATCACCGCGTCGTCGACGTCGGCCAGGGTCTCCATCAGCTTCTCGCGCCACTCGGCGGCGGAGTCGGCCAGGTCGGCCGGGATCTCCTCGACCGTGTAGTCCTCACCCTTCTGGGTCTCGCCACGCCAGGTGAGGGCGCGCATCTCGACCAGGTCGACCACGCCGATGAAGTCGGACTCGGCGCCGATCGGAATCTGGAGCACCAGCGGGGTGGCGTTCAGCCGGTCGATCATCATCTGCACGGCGCGGAAGAAGTCGGCGCCGGTCCGGTCCATCTTGTTGACGAAGCACATCCGCGGGACGTTGTACTTGTCGGCCTGGCGCCAGACGTTCTCCGTCTGCGGCTCCACGCCGGCGACACCGTCGTAGACCGCGACCGCACCGTCCAGAACCCGCAGCGACCGCTCGACCTCGACCGTGAAGTCGACGTGGCCGGGCGTGTCGATGATCTGGATCGTGTGGCCCTTCCACTCGCACTTGGTGGCGGCGGAAGTGATGGTGATACCGCGTTCCTGCTCCTGATCCATCCAGTCCATGACGGCGGCACCCTCGTGGGTCTCGCCGATCTTGTACGTGATGCCGGTGTAGAACAGGATCCGCTCGGTGGTAGTGGTCTTACCGGCATCGATGTGCGCCATGATGCCGATGTTGCGTACGTTGGCGAGCGCGTCTGCGGCGGCCACTTCAATCCCTAACTTGTCGTCGTCTCGACACAACTGGTGGCGGTCCCGACGCCCGACGGCGCCGGGACCTGGCTGTTACCAGCGGTAGTGCGCGAAGGCCTTGTTGCTCTCGGCCATCTTGTGCGTGTCCTCGCGCCGCTTGACGGCGGCACCGAGGCCGTTGCTCGCGTCCAGCAGCTCGTTCGTCAGCCGCTCGACAATGGTCTTCTCGCGCCGGGCGCGGGAGTAGGTGACCAGCCAGCGCAGGCCCAGCGTGGTCGCCCGGGCGGGGCGGACCTCGACCGGCACCTGGTAGGTCGCGCCACCGACACGGCGGCTGCGCACCTCGAGCGTCGGCTTGACGTTGTCCATCGCCCGCTTGAGCGTGACGACCGGATCGGTGCCGGACTTCTCCCGGCAGCCCTCCAGGGCCTCGTACACGATGCGCTCGGCGAGCTGGCGCTTGCCCCGCAGCAGGATCTTGTTCACCAGCTGGGTGACCAGCGGCGAGTTGTACACCGGGTCAGCGACCAGCGGCCGCCGCGGAGCGGGTCCCTTACGCGGCATGTCAGCTCTTCTCCTTCTTCGCGCCGTAGCGGCTGCGCGCCTGCTTGCGGTTGCGGACACCCTGGGTGTCCAGCGAACCGCGCACGATCTTGTAACGCACGCCGGGGAGGTCCTTGACCCTGCCGCCACGGACGAGCACGATCGAGTGTTCCTGCAGGTTGTGCCCGACACCGGGGATGTAGGCGGTCACTTCGATCTGGCTGCTGAGCTTGACGCGGGCGACCTTGCGCAGCGCCGAGTTCGGCTTCTTCGGGGTAGTGGTGTACACACGGGTGCACACGCCGCGCCGCTGAGGAGAACCCTTCAGCGCCGGGGTCTTGGACTGACTCGTCTTCGCCTGGCGGCCCTTGCGGACCAGCTGCTGGATCGTGGGCACCGGGTTTTTCCGCTCCCTTCGGCCGCTCTCGCGACCGCACTGTCTGCCGCAGCCGATCTGGTGATCGGCTCTCCTACATTCCGACCAGGGCCACCTCGCGGAGGTCCCGGCACCCGCGGTCGGGCGTGTCGCCCATCTCACGGTCCCGGGTCCAGCGCACGAGCGCGAGCCCCGGGGTCTGTCACCGGCACACGGACGCCGCCCGCCGGATCTTCTGCTCATTCGTGGCGCTGTCCGAATGCCGGAGCGAACCGGATCCAGCGCACGCACGATTCGCCCGGGCAGACCCGGGCACAAGGGGGAAGAATACCTACCACAGCCGCGCAGGTCAAAACGGGAGACCCGCCGGACTTCACACCGTGCGGCGACCGGCCCCGTCGCTCCACCCGCCCGTGATGGGCACCTACGGAAGCAAGTGTAACTGCTCCACCGGAAACCGCCCCGCTGAGCCCCGAGCCTGGCATCACCGACGGATCAGGCCAGCGCCAGCAGGAGAGCCAGCCCCATGCCCAGCAGGCTCAGCAGTAGCCCGGTGCCACCGCAGCTGATTCCGGCGATGGCCAGACCGCGGCCGGTGAACCGGACCGCCGGCAGCGGTGCCGGTCGCCGGATCTGACGCCAGCCCAACAGACCCACGACGACCGCCCCGGCCCCGACCAGGCCGCCCAGCGCGGTGAAGGCTCCCGCTGCCCAGACGCCGTTGGCGCCCTCGGAGACCGCACCGAAGCAGATGACCAGGAACGACACCAGAATCGAGATGATCCCGCCGACCAGCGAGCCGACCGCCAGACCCGAGGTGACCGGCGGCACGTCGAGGTGCACCATCGCGAACGGAGTGCCGGGCACCGGCTCCACCCGCTTCGGCGGCCGTGGACGGTCCTGGGGCGGCGGCACCCGGTGACCACCCCAGCCCGGGCCGACAGGCCAACCCGGTGATGGTCCCCCGACGGCCGGGCCGCCCGGCGGCGTCGGGGGCGAAGCCGGCGACGCCCCGAAGCTCGCCGACCCGGGCGGGAACGATCCGGGGAACGGTCCGGGCGGGAACGATCCGGGCGGGAACGGTCCGGGCGGATGGGGTGGTGAGCCGGGCGGTAGCGGCGAGGACGGGGCGTGCCCGGTGAAGGAGGCTGGCGCGGATCCGGGCGCTGCCCACCCGCTCGGGGCCGGTGTCTCGGCCTCCGGGCGCCCGGCGGTAGGTCGAGCGGACTCGCCGCTCTCGGGGCGCGCCGGTTCCGTCACGGGGATCCTCCTCATCGGCCGCGTCCGCCGCCGCGCGGTGGACAAAGTCAGGCTACCGATCACCACATCGGGTGCGGCGCGGGAGACGACGCACAGCTGGCGGTCAGTTCACGTTCGGGGCGAAATCCTGGCCGTAGGGCGCCTCGGCGAGCCGAAGCACGCCGACCACCATCCCGACGACCACGGCCACCGCTGCCAGCACCAGGCCCGTCCAGGCCAGGCTCTCTCCCCGGCGCAGCCAGGCCGCGCCGGTGAGGAAACCCCCCGACGCGTACGCCTCACGGCGCGCCTGCCGGGCCAGCAGAAGCGCCACCGTGGCCGGCACCACTCCCCCGATGAACAGACCGGTCAGCGCACCCATCAGACCGAGTGCGAAGACCGCCCGCGCCTTCGTGGCCCGGACCGGGTCCGGGTCGAGGGGATGCCGGGGCGGCCCCGGCGGCGGAGCGACCGGCATCGGGCCGGCGACGGTCGTCATGCCCCCATCATGCCCGGCGCGAGCCGGATCGGTTGGCGCAGTACCGCGTGCGGGTCGTCGCCCTTGGCGGTGCCGGCCCTGCGCAGCGGACGCTCACAGATGTCAGGGTCACAACGGCCGGTACCGACGACGAGGCCCCCGGCATTCGCCGGGGGCCTCGTCGTCAGTGCCCATGGCTCAGCGGTACGACCCGAAGTCGAAGTCGTCCAGCGGAACCGCCTGGCCGCTCGCCGGCCCGAAGCCGTAGTCGGTCTCCGGGTATCCGGTCATCGAGTAGACCTTGGCCTTTGCCTCCTCGGTCGGCTCGACCCGGACGTTGCGGTACTTGCTGATGCCGGTACCGGCCGGGATGAGCTTACCGATGATCACGTTCTCCTTGAGACCGATCAGCGAGTCGCTGCGGGCGTGGATCGCCGCGTCGGTCAGCACCCGGGTGGTCTCCTGGAAGGAGGCCGCCGAGAGCCAGGAGTCAGTGGCCAGCGAGGCCTTGGTGATGCCCATCAGCACCGGGCGGCCAGCCGCGGGCTCGCCGCCCTCGGAGACGAGCCGGCGGTTCTCCGACTCGAACAGCGCCCGGTCGACCAGCACACCCGGCAGGAACTCGGTCGAGCCGGAGTCGATGACCGTCACCCGCTTGAGCATCTGGCGAATGATGATCTCGATGTGCTTGTCGTGGATGAGCACCCCCTGCGAGCGGTAGACCTCCTGGACCTCCTGGGTCAGGTGGACCTGGACCGCCCGCGGGCCGAGGATGCGCAGCAGCTCGTGCGGGTCGATGGTGCCCTCGGTGAGCTTCTCGCCGACGTCGACGTGGTCGCCGTCGTGTGCCCGTAGCCGGACCCGCTTCGAGATCTTGTCGTAGACGATCTCGTCGCTGCCGTCGTCGGGGATAATGACGATCTTGCGCGACCGCTCGCCGTCCTCGATCCGGATCCGGCCGGGGGTGTCGGCGATCGGCGCCTTGCCCTTCGGGATCCGGGCCTCGAAGATCTCCTGGACCCGCGGCAGACCCTGGGTGATGTCCTCACCCGCGACGCCACCGGTGTGGAAGGTACGCATCGTCAGCTGCGTACCCGGCTCACCGATCGACTGGGCGGCGATGATGCCGACCGCCTCGCCGACGTCCACGATCTTGCCGGTCGGCAGCGAGCGGCCGTAGCACGCACCGCAGACGCCCAGCTTCGACTCACAGGTGAGCACGCTGCGCACCCGGACGGAGTCGACCCCGGCGGCGACGATCTTGTCGACCAGGATCGAGTTGATGTCCGCACCCCGCTCCGCGACGACGGTGCCGTCCGGCCCCTTGATGTCGTCGGCGAGCGTACGGGCGTGCACGCTCGTCTCGGCGTACTCGTGCACCACGAGAGTGCCGTCGAGGCGCTGACCCACCTGCATCGGGATGGCCCGGTCGGTGCCGCAGTCCTCCTCGCGGATGATGACGTCCTGCGAGACGTCCACCAGACGCCGGGTCAGGTAACCCGAGTCGGCGGTACGCAGGGCGGTGTCCGCGAGACCCTTACGGGCACCGTGCGTGGAGATGAAGTACTCCAGCACGGAGAGACCCTCCCGGTAGCTGGCCTTGATCGGCCGGGGGATGATCTCGCCCTTCGGGTTGGCCACCAGGCCACGGATCGCCGCGATCTGCCGGAGCTGGAGCAGGTTACCGCGAGCACCCGAGTTGATCATCTTCCACAGCGGGTTCTCCTGCGGCAGCGCGAGATCCATCTCCCGGGCGACCTCGTTGGTCGCGTTGGTCCAGATGGAGATCAGCTCGCTGCGACGCTCCTCGGCGGTGATCAGACCACGCTGGTACTGCCGGTCGATCTTGTCGGCTTCCTTCTCGTACCGCTCCAGGATCTCCCGCTTGCGCGGCGGAGCGATGACGTCCGCCATGCCAATGGTCACCCCGGACCAGGTGGCCCAGTGGAAACCGGCCTCCTTGAGCCCGTCCAGCGTGGCCGCGAGGGCCACCTTCGGGAACCGCTCGGCGAGGTCGTTGACGATCGCGGAGAGCTGCCCCTTGCGGATCTCGTAGTTCACGAACCGGTAGCTCGGCGGCAGGGTCTCGTTGAACAGCACCCGGCCGAGGGTCGTCTCCACGATCAGCGGCTCACCCGGAACCCAGCCCTCGGGCGGGGTCCACGGCTGCGCGCCGGCACCGTTGTCGACCTCGACCACATTCCGCAGCCGGATCTTGACCGGCGCCTGGAGGTGCAGCTCGCCGTTGTCGTACGCCATCCGCGCCTCGGCATCCGAGCTGAAGGCCCGGCCCTCCCCGCGCTCACCCGAGGTGAGGTGGGTGAGGTGGTAGAGCCCGATGACCATGTCCTGGGTGGGCATGGTGACCGGCTTGCCGTCGGCCGGCTTGAGGATGTTGTTCGACGACAGCATCAGGATCCGCGCCTCGGCCTGGGCCTCGGCGGACAGCGGCACGTGCACCGCCATCTGGTCACCGTCGAAGTCGGCGTTGAACGCGGTGCAGACCAGCGGGTGGATCTGGATGGCCTTGCCCTCGACCAGCTGCGGCTCGAAGGCCTGGATGCCCAGCCGGTGCAGGGTCGGCGCCCGGTTGAGCAGCACCGGGTGCTCGCCGATGACCTCTTCCAGCACGTCCCACACGACCGGACGCTGCCGCTCGACCATCCGCTTGGCGGACTTGATGTTCTGTGCGTGGTTGAGGTCGACCAGCCGCTTCATCACGAACGGCTTGAACAGCTCCAGCGCCATCTGCTTGGGCAGGCCGCACTGGTGCAGCTTGAGCTTCGGGCCGACCACGATGACCGAGCGGCCGGAGTAGTCGACGCGCTTGCCCAGCAGGTTCTGGCGGAACCGGCCCTGCTTGCCCTTGAGCATGTCGGACAGCGACTTCAGCGGACGGTTACCCGGGCCGGTGACCGGCCGGCCCCGGCGACCGTTGTCGAACAGCGCGTCGACGGCCTCCTGGAGCATCCGCTTCTCGTTGTTGACGATGATCTCGGGCGCGCCGAGGTCGATCAGCCGCTTGAGGCGGTTGTTCCGGTTGATCACCCGGCGGTACAGGTCGTTCAGGTCGCTGGTCGCGAAGCGGCCACCGTCGAGCTGCACCATCGGGCGCAGGTCCGGCGGGATCACCGGTACGCAGTCCAGCACCATGCCGAGCGGCGAGTTGCGGGTGTTCTGGAAAGCAGCCACGACCTTCAGCCGCTTGAGCGCCCGGATCTTCCGCTGGCCCTTGCCGGTGCGGATGGTCTCCCGCAGGCTCTCCGCCTCGGCGTCGAGATCCATGTTCTGCACCAGGGCCTTGATCGCCTCGGCGCCCATGCCACCGGTGAAGTACTCGCCGAACCGGTCCCGCAGCTCGCGGTAGAGCAGTTCGTCGGTGACCAGCTGCTTCGGCTCCAGCTTGCGGAAGGTGTCCAGCACCTCGTCCAGGCGGTCGATCTCGCGCTGGGCCCGGTCGCGGATCTGGCGCATCTCGCGCTCTCCGCCTTCCTTGACCTTGCGCCGGACGTCCGCCTTCGCGCCCTCGGCCTCCAGCTCGGCCAGGTCGGCCTCCAGCTTGGCGGCCCGCTTCTCGATCTCCGAGTCGCGGCTGTTCTCCGACTGCCGCTTCTCGGCGAGGATCTCGTTCTCGATCGTCGAGAGGTCACGGTGACGCGCTTCAGCGTCCACGCTCGTCACCACGTACGAGGCGAAGTAAATGATCTTCTCGAGGTCCTTCGGGGCGAGGTCCAGCAGGTAGCCCAGCCGGCTCGGCACGCCCTTGAAGTACCAGATGTGGGTCACCGGGGCAGCGAGCTCGATGTGGCCCATCCGCTCACGGCGGACCTTCGAGCGGGTCACCTCGACGCCGCAGCGCTCGCAGATGATGCCCTTGAAGCGGACCCGCTTGTACTTACCGCAGTAGCACTCCCAGTCCCGCTGCGGGCCGAAGATCTTCTCGCAGAAGAGCCCGTCCTTCTCCGGCTTGAGAGTGCGGTAGTTGATCGTCTCGGGCTTCTTGACCTCGCCGTGCGACCACTGACGGATGTCGTCGGCGGTCGCCAGCCCAATTCGCAACTCATCGAAAAAGTTGACGTCGAGCACGTTCGATTCCCTCACACGTCGCTTGTTGCGCTAGCAGCTCACCGGGTTCGGTTTCGGGGCGGGCGACCCACGGCGGGGTCAAGCCTGACCGCCCGGAGTGGGTCGCCCCGCCCCGAAACCCCAACGTCACACTTCTTCGACCGAGCTCGGCTCGCGCCGGGAAAGGTCGATGCCCAGTTCCTCCGCAGCCCGGAACACCTCGTCGTCGGTCTCGCGCATCTCCAGGGCCACACCGTCGCTGGAGAGCACCTCGACGTTGAGGCACAGCGACTGCAGCTCCTTGAGCAGCACCTTGAACGACTCCGGGATGCCCGGCTCCGGGATGTTCTCGCCCTTGACGATGGCCTCGTAGACCTTCACCCGGCCGAGCACGTCGTCGGACTTGATGGTCAGCAGCTCCTGCAGGGCGTACGCGGCACCGTAGGCCTGCATCGCCCAGCACTCCATCTCACCGAAGCGCTGGCCACCGAACTGCGCCTTACCACCCAGCGGCTGCTGCGTGATCATCGAGTACGGGCCGGTCGACCGGGCGTGGATCTTGTCGTCGACCAGGTGGTTCAGCTTGAGGATGTAGATGTAGCCAACGGCGATCGGGTCCGGCAGCGGCTCGCCGGAGCGGCCGTCGAACAGCTGCGCCTTGCCGGACGAGTCGATCAGCTGCTTGCCGTCCCGGTTGGGCAGGGTCGCCCCGAGCAGACCGGTGATCTCCTCCTCCTGGGCACCGTCGAAGACCGGGGTCGCCACGTTGGAGTTCGGCTCGGCGGAGTCCGCGCCGATCCCCTGGAGCTGGCGCTTCCACTCGGCGTCGTCGCCCTCGACCTTCCAGCCCGTCTTGGCCACCCAGCCCAGGTGGGTTTCCAGCACCTGGCCGATGTTCATCCGGCTCGGCACACCCAGCGGGTTGAGCACGATGTCGACCGGGGTGCCGTCCTCCAGGAACGGCATGTCCTCGACCGGCAGGATCTTGGAGATGACACCCTTGTTGCCGTGGCGGCCGGCGAGCTTGTCACCGTCCTGGATCTTGCGCTTCTGGGCGACGTAGACCCGGACCAGCTCGTTGACGCCCGGCGGCAGCTCGTCGCCGTCCTCGCGAGAGAAGGTACGCACGCCGATGACCGTGCCGGTCTCACCGTGCGGCACCTTCAGCGAGGTGTCCCGGACCTCGCGCGCCTTCTCGCCGAAGATCGCGCGCAGCAGCCGCTCCTCCGGAGTCAGCTCGGTCTCGCCCTTCGGCGTGACCTTGCCGACCAGGATGTCGCCGGGGACGACCTCGGCGCCGATCCGGATGATGCCGCGCTCGTCGAGGTCAGCGAGCATCTCCTCGCTGACGTTCGGGATGTCGCGGGTGATCTCCTCCGGGCCGAGCTTGGTGTCCCGCGCGTCGACCTCGTGCTCCTCGATGTGGATCGAGGTGAGCACGTCCTGCTGCACGAGACGCTGCGACAGGATGATGGCGTCCTCGTAGTTGTGGCCCTCCCAGGTCATGAACGCCACGAGCAGGTTGCGCCCGAGCGCCATCTCGCCCTCGTCGGTGCACGGACCGTCGGCGATGACCTGGCCGGCCTCGACCCGGTCGCCCTCGAAGACCACCGGCTTCTGGTTGACGCAGGAGCCGGCGTTGGAGCGGCGGAACTTGTGCAGCAGGTACGTCCGGCGGTGGCCGTCGTCCTGGTGGACGGTGATGTAGTCGGCGCAGAGGTCCTCGACCACTCCACCGACATCGGCCACGACGACGTCACCGGCGTCGACGGCGGCGCGGTACTCCATACCGGTGCCGACCAGCGGGGCCTCGGCCTTGACCAACGGCACCGCCTGACGCTGCATGTTGGCACCCATCAGGGCCCGGTTCGCGTCGTCGTGCTCCAGGAACGGGATCATCGCGGTCGCGACCGAGGTCATCTGCCGCGGCGACACGTCCATGTAGTCCACCGAGGACGGCGAAACATCCTCGGTCTCGCCGCCCTTACGGCGGACCAGCACGCGGTCCTCGGCGAACGTGCCGTCGGCCCGCAACGGCGCGTTGGCCTGCGCCTTGACGAACCGGTCCTCCTCGTCCGCGGTCAGGTAGTCGATCTGGTCGGTGACCCGACCGTCGATGACCTTCCGGTACGGCGTCTCGATGAAGCCGAACGGGTTGACCCGGGCGAAGGTGGACAGGGCGCCGATCAGACCGATGTTCGGGCCTTCCGGCGTCTCGATCGGGCACATCCGGCCGTAGTGGGACGGGTGCACGTCACGGACCTCGAAGCCGGCCCGCTCCCGGGACAGACCGCCCGGGCCGAGCGCGCTCAGCCGGCGCCGGTGGGTCAGGCCCGCCAGCGGGTTGGTCTGGTCCATGAACTGCGACAGCTGCGAGGTGCCGAAGAACTCCCGGATCGCGGCCACCACCGGGCGGATGTTGATCAGGGTCTGCGGCGTGATCGCCTCGACATCCTGCGTGGTCATCCGCTCGCGGACGACGCGCTCCATCCGGGACAGGCCGACCCGAACCTGGTTCTGGATCAGCTCGCCCACGGTACGCAGCCGCCGGTTGCCGAAGTGGTCGATGTCGTCGGCCTCGTAGCCCTCCTCACCGGCGTGCAGCCGGCAGAGGTACTCCACGGTGGCGACAACGTCGTCCTCGGTCAGCGTGCCGGTGGTGATCGGAACGTCGAGGTTGAGCTTCTTGTTGAACTTGTATCGACCGACCTTGGCGACGTCGTACCGCTTCGGGTTGAAGAAGAGGTTGTCGAGCAGGGTCTGGGCGTTTTCGCGGGTCGGCGGCTCACCAGGACGCAGCTTGCGGTAGATGTCGAGCAGCGCCTCGTCCTGACCGGCGATGTGGTCCTTCTCGAGCGTGGTCATCATCAGCTCGGACCAGCCGAACTTCTCACGGATCTGCTCGGCGGACCATCCGATGGCCTTGAGCAGCACCGTGACTGCCTGCCGCCGCTTACGGTCGATCCGCACGCCGACCGTGTCGCGCTTGTCGATGTCGAACTCCAGCCAGGCACCCCGGCTGGGAATGACCTTCACGCTGGACAGGTCACGGTCGGAGGTCTTGTCCGGCTGCTTGTCGAAGTAGACACCCGGCGAACGAACGAGCTGGCTGACCACCACCCGCTCGGTGCCGTTGATGATGAAGGTGCCCTTCGGCGTCATCATCGGGAAGTCACCCATGAACACCGTCTGGCTCTTGATCTCGCCGGTGGTGTTGTTGGTGAACTCCGCGGTCACGAACAGTGGCGCGCAGTAGGTGAGGTCCTTCTCCTTGCACTCCTCGATCGAGGCCTTGACCTCGTCGAAGCGCGGTGCCGAGAAGGACAGCGACATGGTGCCGGAGAAGTCCTCAATGGGACTGATTTCGTCGAGAATTTCCGCAAGACCCGAGCGCGCGTGCGGGTCGTCCGCCGACCGGCCCTGCCAAGCCTCGTTGCCGACGAGCCAGTCGAAGGACTCGTTCTGAATGGCGAGGAGGTTGGGGACCTCGAGGTGTTCGGTGATCCGGCCGAAGGAAACTCGGCGGGGAGCGAATGCGCTCGACGTACGACTGGTCTTCGCAGGGCGGGAAGCTGCCAAGATGCGTCCTTCCGAGGACCGGTGCTGCAGAACGGCTGGTACGCGTGCACTCCAATGACCCCACCAGAAAATATCCACAAACGGACATTTCCGAGCAGGGGTCAAGTCGGAAGGCAGCGCAAACTAGCAGTGTAGCCGAGAGGCTAACCGCTGTCCAGCCCACCCCGCAGGCCGTTGCGGAATTTGGCCTCGGGACCCTGAAACGGGTCGCACCGGGCCGCTCGGAACGCAACGTTCCTGCCGGGCCGCTCGGGCATCTGCGGCTGATGGTGCTGCCGCAGAAACTACCCACGCGGTGGCCGTCGCAAGCGCGGAAGGTCTTGCTGATGCCAGCGTGCCTGGCTGCCCTGGGCCGCGTCAAGGGCGGCATCGCCATCCGGTGGTTTTCGCGCCGGCGGCACCACCGCCGGCCCCGCCGGTGCGGGCGAGTGCCGGACCTCACGGACCCGCCCACGCTCGCACAGTTGCGGCAGCTCCACGAGCACGGCGGACGGCGATCCCAGTGTCAGGTCGCCGCCCGCCGCGACGCGGTGTGCCCCCGCTCGCGTGAGCCGGGACGGCCAGGTGAGGCTCAGATCACTTGAGGGTGACCTTGGCGCCCTCGGCCTCCAGCTTGGCCTTGGCCTTGTCCGCGGTCTCCTTGTTGACCTTCTCCAGGACCGGCTTCGGGGCCGCCTCGACCAGGTCCTTGGCCTCCTTGAGGCCCAGGCCGGTCAGCTCGCGGACGACCTTGATGACCTGGATCTTCTTGCCACCGTCGGCGTCGAGGACGACGTCGAACTCGTCCTTCTCCGGCTCGGCCTCGGCGGCGGCGCCACCGGTGGCCGGGGCGCCCGCGGCCACGGCGACCGGCGCGGCGGCGGTGACCTCGAAGGTCTCCTCGAACTGCTTCACGAACTCGGAGAGCTCGATCAGCGTCATCTCCTTGAACGCGTCGAGCAGCTCGTCGGTGCTGAGCTTCGCCATGTCTGGCGTCCTTTCCTAAAAGGTTTACCTAAGAACGTGGTGCGCCGTACGGCCTCAGGCCGCCTCGGCGCCTTCCTTCTCGCGCTTGTCCGCAAGGGCCGCCGCCAGGCGGGCGGTCTTCGACAGCGGGGCCTGGAACAGGGCCGCAGCCTTGCTCAGGTTGCCCTTCATCGCGCCGGCCAGCTTGGCCAGCAGCACCTCACGGGACTCCAGGTCGGCGAGCTTCGTGACTTCGGCCGCGGAAATGGCCCGGCCCTCGAAGACACCGCCCTTGATGACGAGCTTCGGGTTGGCCTTCGCGAAGTCGCGAAGCCCCTTCGCCGCCTCGACGACGTCGCCCGAAACGAAAGTCAGCGCGGTAGGACCGGTGAACAGCTCGTCGAGGCCGGAGATGCCCGCGTCCACCGCCGCACGCTTGGCCAGCGTGTTCTTGGCGACCGTGTAGCTGGTCTCCCTACCGAGCGAGCGCCGCAGCTCAGTGAGCTGGGAAACCGTCAGACCGCGGTACTCGGTCAGCACGGTGGCACCAGCGGAGCGGAAGCTCTCGGTCAGCTCGGCGACGGCCGAGGCCTTGTCGGCCCGGATCGGCTTGTCCGCCATGTCCCTCCTCTCTCGTTGCTTCGAGGCTGGTCACCGTCGCAGGCGAGTGACTGCGACGGGAGCGGAGGAATCGCGGCAACAGAAAAGCCCCGGCGCAGGGCGCACGGGGCGAGGCCGGCGGCAATCACTACGGTCGGCGGACCGCGGGATGCTGCCGATGTTCGCTTGCCGCCCTGCGCGGGTCGCCCGTCATCGCGGGACCTTCGACCGTGCCGAGGCACGGTGACCAGCGGTCTCTGGGTGGAACTTCACACACAACAAGATGTGCGACGTCAACAGGCTACGCGATCCGACCGGCCCTCGCCAAATCGCCCCCGGTGCCGCTGCTCACCTCTCCAGACAGCCGCCTCAGCAGCCCACCGAACGTCAGCGGCAGTTGTGAGATCGAGGACGCCGCCGACCCCACGATCGACGGGAGCTTGGGAGGGGGTAGAGGCGAGGGGCCCCGCCACGGTGTGGCGGGGCCCCTCGTCGGGTCGCGTGCTCAGCCCTCGGCCGAGCCTTCCTGGAGGTTCTTCACCAGGTTCGGGTCGACCGGGACACCCGGGCCCATGGTGGTGGTGAGGGTGATCTTCTTGAGGTACTTACCCTTCGCCGCAGACGGCTTGGCCCGGAGCACCTCGTCGACGACGGCCGCGTAGTTGTCGACCAGCTGGGCCTCGGAGAACGAGGCCTTACCGATGATCAGGTGCAGGTTCGAGTGCTTGTCCACCCGGAAGGTGATCTTCCCGCCCTTGATGTCGGACACCGCCTTGGTGACGTCCATGGTCACCGTGCCGGTCTTCGGGTTCGGCATGAGACCGCGCGGGCCCAGGATCCGCGCGATCCGGCCGATCTTGGCCATCTGGTCCGGCGTGGCGATCGCCGCGTCGAACTCCAGCCAACCGCCCTGGATCCGGGCGACCAGCTCATCGGTGCCCACCTCGTCCGCACCGGCGGCGACGGCCTCCTCGGCCTTCGCGCCGGCGGCGAAGACGATCACGCGGGCGGTCTTGCCGGTGCCGTGCGGCAGGTTGACCGTGCCGCGGACCATCTGATCCGCCTTGCGGGGGTCGACGCCGAGGCGCATCGCGACCTCGACCGTGGCGTCGAACTTGATGGTGGTCGTCTCCTTGGCCAGCTTGACGGCCTCGGCCGGGCTGTAGAGCTTGGACCGGTCGATGGCCTCGGCGGCCTTGCGGTAGCTCTTGCTGCGCTGCATGTTCTGTCTACTCCTGTGGTCTATGGCGGGCCGCGGTGCTCGCGCGCCCTCCCACGATCCGTACGGGTCGGTGCTGGCCGAGGTCAGTCGGTGATGTTCAGACCCATCGACCGGGCGGTGCCGGCGATGATCTTCTCAGCCTGCTCCACGTCGTTGGCGTTGAGGTCGGGCATCTTCTTCTCGGCGATCTCGCGCAGCTGAGCACGGGTCAACGAGCCGACCTTGTCGGTGTGTGGAACACCCGAGCCCTTCTGCACACCGGCGGCCTTGATCAGCAGCTGGGCGGCCGGCGGGGTCTTCAGCACGAAGGTGAAGGTGCGGTCCTCGTACACGCTGATCTCGGCGGGGACGATGTCGCCCCGCTGCGACTCGGTCTGCGCGTTGTACGACTTGCAGAACTCCATGATGTTCACGCCGTGCTGACCGAGCGCAGGGCCGACCGGCGGCGCCGGAGTGGCCTGGCCCGCCGGCAGCTGAAGCGTGAACGTCTTGACGAGCTTCTTCTTCGGAGGCATGTCTCTTCCTGGGGCTTGGAACTGGGAAAGGTTCGCGCCGACGCCGCCGTCGGGGCGCGCACGGTCAGCGCGGATGCGGCGGCGGCGACGTTTCAGGGTAGCGCAGCCCTGGACACGCCCGCCCACGGAGGGTTGGCCGGACAGACGAACAGGACACAGCGCACCGCTGGCGGCGAGCCGGGCGCCGCCAGCGGTCAGTGGATCAGATCTTCGCGACCTGGTTGAAGTTCAGCTCCACCGGCGTCTCGCGACCGAAGATCGACACGAGCACCTTGAGCTTCTGCTGGTCGGCGTTGATCTCGCTGATCGTGGCCGGCAGCGAGGCGAAGGCACCGTCGGTGACCGTCACCGAGTCGCCGACCTCGAAGTCGAGGACCTTGATCTCGGGCTTGATCTTCTTCTTCTCGGTCTCCACGGTCGGCGCCAGCCACTTGAGCACCTCGTCCAGGCCCAGCGGCGCGGGGCGGTCAGCGCGGTCCGTGGCGCCCACGAACCCGGTGACGCCCGGCGTGTTGCGGACGCAGGAGTAGGACTCGTCGGTCAACTCCATCCGGACCAGGATGTAACCCGGGAAGACCTTGGCCTGCACCTGGGACCGCTTGCCGTTCTTGACCTCGATCTCTTCCCGGGTCGGCACCTCGACCTGGTAGATGTAGTCCTCCATGTCGAGGGACGTGATCCGCGTCTCGAGGTTGGTCTTGACCTTGTTCTCATAGCCGGCGTACGAGTGCACCACGTACCAGTCGCCCGGCGCGTACCGCAGCTTCTGCCGCAGCTCCGCGACCGGGTCAAAGCCCTCGTCTGGCGCTGGCTCGGTCGTGTCGAACTCCGGCTCGCTGGCGGCCTCGACCGACTCGTCACCAGCCGCCGTCGCCACCGTGGACTGCTCGTCCGGCGTCTCGGCGGTCTCGTCGTACTCAGGCACGCTCGCTCACTTCCGTCACTATCGGCACAGTCAGCCGGTCAGCTGGGGTTGCCGAAGACCCACAACACACCCTTGGCGAAGACGAAGTCGAGGCCAGCCACGATCGTCAGCATCACCGTGACGAACGCGATCACCACGGCCGTGTAGGTCAACAGCTCCTTGCGCGTCGGCCAGATGACCTTACGCATTTCGGCCACGACCTCGCGGATGAAACGCGCGATACGACCGAACAACCCGACCTTGTCGGCGTCGGTACGCGTCTTCGCCCGGCTGTCGGCGGACTCCGCCTTGGCCCGTTCACGGGTGGCGGTGCCGCCCCGGGAGACCGGCTCGTCCGCGTCGGTGGCGTCGTCGTCGGCGCCGTCACTGACGACCTCGTCATTCAGGCGGTCGTCGTCGGCGTCCTCGCCGCGCCGCTTGTTGTCGGCCACTTCGCCCTCCGTCGCGGGATGTCGGGGTCGCACGCGGTGCGCGTGCGCGGCGCTTGGTCACGCCGGCCGGACCAACCGTCCCGGGACGGGCCGCGGCCGGCGGATCGACCGGAAGGCCCGATGCCTCGGAACCTCCCCGCCGATGCCACCACCACGGGCCGGACGCCACCGAAACGGCGGCGCGACCCACGGAACGGTCAGGCCTGAGGCGCAGGGGTGACAGGACTTGAACCTGCAGCCTGCGGTTTTGGAGACCGCTGCTCTGCCAATTGAGCTACACCCCTGTGCGGCAACGCTCGCCCCACCAGGCCACCCGGCCAGGAAGGGGTCACTTGCCCCACGGCGGACCAGTGTACGGGTACCGACCCGACTTTCCCAACCGGTCCACCGATCACGTCGTCCGGCGCCGGTCAGCGCGCCGTCCGCAAGGTGGCCCGCGCCTGCGAGAGCACCTTCTCGCCATGGCAGCTCGCGGTGATGTCGAGCCTGGTCAGCCCCGCCTCGGTCACCTCGCGGACCACCGCACTCACCACGATCTCGGTGCCCTCGTCGTCGTCGGGCACGACCACCGGGCGGGTAAACCGGACGCCGAGATCGACCACCGCGTCGGCGCTGCCCGCCCAGGTGGTCAGCGCCCGACCGACCAGCGCCATGGTGAACATGCCGTGGGCGATCACCCCGGGCAGACCGACCTTGGTGGCGAGCCGGTCACTCCAGTGGATCGGGTTGAAGTCGCCCGAGGCGCCGGCGTAGCGGACCAGGTCCGCCCGGGTCACCCGGAACGTCTGGGTGGGCAGTTCCACGTCAGGCCTCCCCGCGTACGACGAGCTTCATCCAGGCGGTGACCACCGGCTCGCCGGCGGTCGTCTTGACGTCGGTCCGGGTGGTCACGAACTCATGGCCGCCGCGACTGGTGACGCCCTCGACGGTGTTGACACAGACCAGTTCATCGCCGGCCACCACCGGACGGGTGTAGGCGAACCGCTGGTCGCCGTGGACGACCCGGCTGTAGTCGAGGCCGAGGGCCGGGTCCTCGATCAGCTGGCGGTTCGCGGCCATGGTGAGCACCACCGGGAAGGTCGGCGGCGCGACCACGTCCGGGTGACCCAGCGCGCGGGCGGCCTCCGGATCGTGGTGGGCGGGATCGGTGGCCCCGATCGCCGTCGCGAACTCACGGATCTTCTCGCGGCCCACCTGGTAGGGGGCGGTCGGCGGATAGCTCCGGCCGATGAAGGAGTGGTCCAGGGACATGCCGCGAACCTACACGCAAAGGACGATCGCCGATCCGTGCGGTCGGCGCAGACCCGAAAAGGGCCAGGGCCGTCCGTGGCGGACCGGCGATCGTGGGTACGCGTGGAGCCGGGCGATTCGGCCCGGACAGGTCAGCGCGTCTCGCGGTGGATGGTGTGCCGCCCGTCCCGGGGGCAGAACTTCTTCAGCTCGATGCGGTCCGGGTCGTTGCGGCGGTTCTTGCGCGTGATGTAGTTGCGCTCCTTGCACTCCACACACGCCAAAGTGATCTTCGGCCGGACATCGGTCGCCTTCGCCACGGCGGAGTGCCTTCCTCGCTAACGGATACAACAACAGCGCTACAGCCTACGCGCCGCCTGGGCGGACACGCAAAGCGGGCGCCCATGGCGCCCGTCCTACGACCGCCGGGAACCCGGCGGACGGAGAGAGTAGCGGTGGCCGGACTTGAACCGGCGACACAGCGATTATGAGCCGCTTGCTCTGCCATCTGAGCTACACCGCCGTGGTGGGCCCAGCCGGACCCTCTGAGCCCCCTTACGGAATCGAACCGTAGACCTTCTCCTTACCATGGAGACGCTCTGCCGACTGAGCTAAGGGGGCCTGCGCGATCACTCGGTGGTCGCGCAGACGTAAGAGTACACGGCCGTACCCCGCTGGTGAAATCGGATCCCTGGATGCGGCGTATGCCAAGCTCAGGGCACCACACGGAGACGCGGAAGCTCGCTGTTGGAGATCGACTCGGGGTCGGCCTGGGCACCGAACCAGGCCTCCAGGCGCTCGTACGGCAGCGGGCGGCTGAACAGGAACCCCTGGCCGATCTCACACCCGATGTCCAGAAGCAGCTCCAGGGTCAGCTCGCTCTCCACACCCTCGGCCACCACCGTCAGACCGAACTGCTGGGAGAGGGTGACCACGGCGTTGACGATCGCCAGGTCCCCCGGGTCGGTCGCCATGCCCTGCACGAACGACCGGTCGACCTTGACCTCGTTCACGGGCAGCCGGCGCAGGTGGGCCAGGGAGGAGTTGCCGGTGCCGAAGTCGTCCACGGACAGCCGTACGCCGAGGTCCCGCAGACGGCGCAGGGTCGGGATCGGCCGGTCGGTGCCGTCCAGCACCCCCGCCTCGGTGATCTCCAGCGTCAGCAGCTGCGCCGGCACGCCGTGTTCGTCCAGCAGCTCGCGTACCCGATCGGGAAAATGAGCGTCGATGAGCGTACGCGCGGAGAGGTTGACCGCGACGGCGAGCGAGTGGCCGCCGAGCGCCCAGTCGCGGCTACGCCGCAGCCCTTCCCGGAGCACGAACTCGGTGAGCCGGTCCAGCTGGCCGGTGTGCTCGGCCACCGCGACGAAGTCCTCCGGGGTGACCGTGCCCTGCGTCGGATGCTCCCAGCGGGCCAGGCACTCCACACCGACCAGCCGGCGGTCCCGCAACGTCACCTTGGGCTGGTAGAAGACCTCCAGCTCACCACTGTCGAAGGCCCTGCGCAGATCACCGGCGAGCCCGAGCCGACGCAGCGAGCGGGACTCCAGGGCGGGGCTGTAGAGCTGCACGCTTCCCGGGACCGACTTCGCCACGGTCGCCGCCACGTCCACCCGTTGCAGCAGGGTGGCCGCGTCGCTGCCGTGATCCGGATGGACGACGACCCCGACGGCGGTGTCCACGTCCAGCGTCAGGGCGTCGAAGGCCATCTCGTCGCGGATCTGCTCCCGCAACTGGCCGGCGAGCTCCACCGCCGCCTCGACGCTCTCCAACCGCAGGGTCACCAGGAACTCGTCCCCGCCGACCCGACCGACCAACGCTGCCGAGGGTGTGCAGCCGCGCAGCCGGTCGGCGACCTCGACCAGCACCCTGTCCCCCGCCGCATGGCCGAGGGACTCGTTGACCTGACGCAGCCGGTCGACGTCGAAGAGCAGCAGCGCGACCACCTCGCCCGGGGCGCGGATCCGGGCCGCCTCAGCCAGCGCGCCGAGGATCCGGCGACGGTTGGGAAGTTTGGTGAGGCCGTCGTGGTACGCGTCGTGTCGCAGTCGGTCCACCAGGCGGGAGTTTTCCAGCGCCACCGCGGCGTGCGCCGCCACGGTCTCGAACACCGTGACGTCCACGCTGCGGAAGAAGTTGGTGTCGCCGAGCCGGTTGGCGACCTCCAGGGTGCCGATGACCGCCTTGCCCGAACGGAGCGGCACCACGATCACATCCTTGAGCGAGGTGGGCACCAGTGCCCCGCGCAACTCCGGATCGCCGCCGAGCCGCTGGCCCACCGCCATCGTCTCCTGCCGCGCCAACGCGGCCTCGCGCAACGCCGCCGGGCTGGGTGTGGAGTCCAGCAGCCCCGACTTGCCCTCCTGAGCGGTGAGCAGCACCTCCGGGTGACGGCCCTGCGCGGGTAGCCAGAGGGTGGCGGACTCCGCCTGCATCAAGCTCCGGATCCGGCCCAGCAGCGCGTCGATGAGATTGCCTTCCGGCCCACTCTCGGTGATCACCTTGGTCAGCTCGTACATCTCCGCGAGCGTGCGATGCTGCCGGACGAACTGCGTGTACGTGTCGTAGACGAGCGCGAACGCCACAGCGAGCCCTGCGAAGAGAAGAAGCGCCCACGGCGTGCTCTTCAAACAGATGATGATCAAGATGCCGACCGCCAGGTTGATCATCACCGTGAGCAGGATCGGCGGGACCGCTCGGATCAGCTCCCGCCCGGCCTGCCAGCCCTGCACCACCGAGATCACCGCAACCACCGCGACAAACCCCACGAGAGCGTGAGTGGCGATCGCCGCGAGCAGGAAGCTCCAGGTGCTCGGCCCGACGCCGACTGCCTGATGCGGCAGCACGGTGTGCACCAACCCCGTGTACACCATCGTGGCCAGACCGGTCGCGGCCGCCGCGAGCGCGACGTTGAACCAGAGTTTCGCCGGCAGAAGCTTGCGCCGCAGCTGCACCAGGAGCGTAGCCACGGTGTACGCCAGCACCACCGACAGCGGTGGCAGCAGGTAGAGCGCGACGACGAGGGGAATCTCGGTGAAGGTGGTGCCGAGTGCCTGCCGACGCACCACCACGTTTATGGTCGGCATCGCGGCTACGATCATCGCCGCCGTGAGCACGAGCGTGAGAAGCCAGTTACCCAGCGCGGGCCGGACGGCCAAGCCGAGCAGTAGCGAGAAGATGACGGCACAGAGCGCCAGCGGGCCTGTGATCAACCAGGCGCGTTCGGTCCGCCGACGAGAAGACCCGGCGCTCGATGACATCATGGCGCCCCTCCCGACGTTTAGGCTGTGCCGGTCAGGACGGAAGCAACGTCAGCGCACCACCAGATCTGTCGCCGGCATCTGCCACTCGATGCCGTTGGTCCTGAACTGCGGCTCGGTGGCTACGCCGGCCACGACCACCAAACTGCCAACCAGCAGAAGGGAGCCGAGTAGCCGACCCAAACGTCGAGTAGACATGTGTGCTCCTGGTGGGGTGATCGCAATCGTGATGGAGGGTCCCCCGATAGTGCCACAGCCGCTCGGCCGGTGGAAAGTTCACGGGAGCGATGTCAGGCCGGTGGTCGCTTACTGTGGTACGTCCGCAGCCCACAGGTGTCCGTCCGGGCAGGTCAGTCCCGGCCAGTCGACAGCTCTACTGGAAGAAGACACCAACCACCCAAACTTTCCTTACTTAGCGTAGCGGATCTAGCGGACACCGCCGGAGACCCTGCTCCCCGCGCGTTCCGGTTGAGCCGCGTACGGCAGACGGCCGTGGGTATTGAATGGCCATGGCGCACGACAGCAGGTCGGTGGAGGACGAGCACTCCCGTCCGGACGGTCTTGACGACACCACAGTCGAGGCACTGGGTGAACTGAGCAAGGCCCTGGAGACCATCCACCGGGTACGCGGACACCTCTACTCCGCGCACCAGCTCGTCGGCGGTGCGGATCTGACCCTCGACCGGGTGGTCACACTGCTCCGCGAGGCCGGCCACCACGCCGTCGCCGACCGCGTCGAACACGAACTGTTGGGTCGCAACGTGCTACCCGGCCGCTGGACCTTCCAGATCATGGAGGAGTTCGACGACGGCTACTACGCGGCATTCCAGGAGATCGAACGGTACGCCCGGGAGATGCTGGCCGGCGGCCGGCGGCACATCTACGAGGCGGAGATGAAGCAGCGACGGCGTACCCCCGGAGTGCCCGGCCACGAGGCCACGCCGCAGGAGTGACGGCTGCTCACTCGCGGTCGTAGCGTCCCTCCAGGGGGCGTCCCTTGGTCATCACCCGCCAGCGAACGTAGGTCAGCTCGTAGATCAGCCGGTCGAGCTGGACGCGCGAGAGCAGCACCGATTCCGTGCCGCCGGAGCGGGTCGCGTCGACCTTGACGACCGGCTCGCGGCGGCGAAACCGGTCCAGAAGCAGTTGCACACTCACCCAGCCGCCGCGCTCGGTGCCGACCGTGGCGAGCAGCCCCCGGTGCATCGGATCGTCCGGCCCGCAGCCCCGACACCAGTCAGGACAGGCAGCGTCGTCGCCCGCCCCGGCCCGCCGTACGCCGGCCGGCTCCTCAGCCCTCCCCATGCTCGCGCCCTCCCTCGCAGCCGGCCTGCCCCAGCAACGACCGCAACTGCTCGACCAACTGGCCGGCCTGCGGCAGCGAAAGCTCAGCCCAGGCAACGCCCGCCCGGCAGGCCACGTGCACCGTCACGCTCGGAGCCTGGCCATCGGAGCCGATCAGGTACGACAACACCGTCCCGGACGCGCTCACCTCACCGACCTTCAGCAGTACGCCCCGATGCCGCCGCCGCATGTGCGCCAGCACCGGCGGCACCAGATGCCCGCACCGATTCAGGGCACACCAGTCCGGATGCACCGGCTTACTCGTCATGCTCACCGCAGCTACCTCCTCGACCCTCCGGACAACTCATCCGGCAAACTGGCTTGAGCCAGATCTGGCTCAAGCCAGCCTGGGCGAGAGTGGCCGACCTGTCAATAGCTGGCTTGAGCCAGTTGCGTTAGCCTGGGTTACCGCTATGAGAGACAGGTGGTCTGATGAGTGAGCAAGCAGAACGGCAGCCGCCGAGCCGCCGCATCGCCGAGGAGCTACGGGCCGCGATCATGCGCGGCGACCTCGTAGACGGCGATCAACTACCTTCCGAGCGAGAGTTGGCGTCCAGGTACGCCACCGCCCGAAACACTGCTCGTGAGGCGTTAGGCATCCTGCAAGCCGAGGGCCTGGCTGTGGCCCAGCATGGCCGAGGTGTCTTTGTGCGGCAGCGCCGGCCGTTGATGAGGATGGGCCGGAACCGCTACTCCCGACGGGACAGGAACGAGACGGGCTTGTCCCCGTTCCGCATCGAGGTCGAGCGACAGGGCCGGACACCCCACACAGAATGCCGGTCAGTGACGCGCGTGCAGCCACCGGCCGAAGTTGCTGAACGGCTGAAACTGAACGAGGGCCAAGAGGTCGTCCGCCGCGAGAACTGGTACTTCGCTGATGACGAGCCGGTTCAGGTCGGGGTGACCTACATCCCCGCGACACTGGTCGAGGGGTCACCCCTGGCCACAGAGAAGAAGCTCGGACGGGGCAGCATCTACCAGCGATTCGAAGACCTGGGCTATCCGGTCGTTCGTATCCGCGAAGAGGTCAGCGCCCGGATGCCCACACCGGAAGAGGTCAAGGGCTTGACGATGCCGCCGGGTGTCCCGGTGATCGAGGTACTTCACACCAGCATCGACGAGCAGGGACGCTCGTTCGAGGTGACGCGGTTCGTGATGCGCGCCGACCTCAACGGCCTGGACTACGAAATGCCCGTTGAAGACTGACCACCAGACCGTCACCCGGGCAGGACTCGCCAGGGTTGCGGCTCTGGCGCTGATCTGGGGCTCAGGCTTCCTGTTCATCAAACTTGCGCTGCGAGGCTTCAACCCCGTACAGATCGTCTTTGCTCGGCTCTTGCTCGGCTTCGTGGTTCTGCTGCCCATCGCCCTGTCGACCGGTCTGCGCTTCCCCCGAGGCTGGCGCACCTGGGCACATCTGTTCGTAGCCGCCCTGGTCGCCAACGCGATCCCCTACGTGTTGTTTGGCATCGGTGAGGAGACCATCGGGTCCAACATCGCAGGCGTGTTGAACGCGACCACACCTCTATGGACTCTGCTCCTGGCGTTTCTGGTTGGCGTCGACCGATCCGTGACCGCGTGGAAAGCCGGCGGATTCGGTCTCGGCTTCCTAGGCGTTGTCGTCCTCTTCTCGCCCTGGGAAGCCGCTAACGAGATCGCAAGCTGGGGCGGGCTCGCCTGCCTCGCCGCAGCCGCCAGCTACGCCATCAGCTACGTTTACATCGGTCACTTTCTGACCGGCCGCGGAATCAGTCCGCTCATGCTGTCGACCAGCCAGCTCGGCGCGGCCACCGTGCTTCTCGCAGTCGCCATGCCCATCGCCGGCATGGAAACTCCCACCTGGGGAACCGACGCCGTGGTCAGCCTGCTCGTCCTCGGCACACTCGGCACCGGAGCCGCGTACGTCCTGAACTACCGCATCATCCAGGACGAAGGAGCAACAGCAGCATCCGTCGTCGCGTACCTACTGCCCATCGTTGCCGTGATCCTCGGATGGCTCGTCCTCCGCGAAGCCCTCACACCCGCGATCCTGGCCGGCGTCCTCCTGGTCCTCACCGGGGTCGCACTCAGCCGAAGAAGACCGGCTGAGGCCGGTAGTAGCCGGCGAGGCCCTGGTGGCCGGTAGATTCCGACGGCCGGACATCCGTCCCGAGGCACGGGAAGGCATGGCATTGCCGCGCGCGGGCGTTGCGGTGAGGCGTCGGGCCAGCGCTCGCACACCAGGTCGGCGGGTCACCGGGAGTTGTCGTATCCCTCCGAGGGTTGTCCCTTCGTCATCACTCGCCAGCGGATGTAGGTCAGCTCGTAGATCAGCCGGTCGAGCTGGACACGCGAAAGCAGCACCGAACCCGTGCCGCCAGAGCGGGTTGCATCGACCTTGAGCCCTACATCCGAGCTGTCCAGGCCATCGAACCAGCCCCTGCCACCGTCCGAATCAGTGATGTCGACCTGATCGAGATGCATCGCGACCGCCGCATGTACGAATGGGAGGTCGCACACCGGTTCCCCCTACGCTGACCAGCACGTCAGCCGCTGGGTCAGGCCGTGCCCTCACGCATCTCACGCTGGCGAGTGGCTCGGATCTCAGCAAGCATTCACTCCTTGTGCTCAGCGACCTTGGCCTCGTCAAGATTCATACGGGAGCGAGTGTCCCGCCAACTACATGCCATCAGCGTTGTCCCTCCATCGGTTGAGGTGTTCGGCGTCAGGCTGGGCTCAGCCGGACTCGGCTAGCTCAACGAGGACGGCCCACGATAAGCAAACTCCAAAGCCGCGTGGACCTTTATCGCCGCGACCGCAACTCGCCGCCGATGACCGGTCCGGTGAAGGTGGGCGGAACGTTCGGCAGGGGCGACACAGGCCCAGCAGCCTGCCGACGGCGCCGGTCGGATCGGCCCGTGAGCCAGATGATCAGCGTCATCACGGCAACGGCGGAGATTGCGAAGAAGACCCAGCCGGCGATCGGGTGCCAGCCGCGGCCGAGGCCCAACGACACGAGAATGAGCGCCGGGATGGCGTAGACCGCACCGACGTACTGCAGCGGGAGGTTGTAGAGGGTGTGCCGATCGTGCCAGACCCGGCCCTGTGGGGTACGGGTGCTGTTGAGCAGCCAGCCCAGCGGCGCTGTTACCAGCACGGACAGCCCGACGAAGATCGGTCCGAACAGCGCGACGCGGGCCTCCATGCTGGCGTCCACCAAGGACAGCAGCCAAAGGCTCCCCGCGAAGGCAGGCACCACTGGCAGGAGCCCGAGCCAACCCAGACCCGTCCAACGCACAATCATCGTCACGTCCCCCGAAGAACGCCACTGGCGAAAGCGCACATCATACGGGGGCAGGTTGGGGCCGAGGTGCTCCGCGAACCGCCGGACAAACGAAAAACAACCCCTGATCAGCATTTCTGCTGGTCAGGGGCCGTTCTTCGCACCTGGTGGCGGGTAGAGGATTCGAACCTCTGTAGCTTTCGCGACGGATTTACAGTCCGCTCCCATTGGCCGCTCGGGCAACCCGCCAGGGCGTACCACCGCACCGACGGCGCGGCAGCGAAGCAAGGATAGCGGCTTCCCCCGTGGGGGTCGCAACCGGGTACCGTCAGGGTGTCGCACCCCTGGTCATCCAGGGGCAAAGGATTACAAACCCAGCCGGACAGCAGGAGCATGAGCATGGCAGCGAACCCGTCGTTCGACATCGTGAGCAAGGCCGACCGCCAGGAGGTCGACAACGCCCTCCGCCAGGCGGAGAAGGAGCTCGCGACGCGCTTCGACTTCCGGGGCACTGGTGCGGAGATTTCCTGGTCGGGCGAGGAGGCGATCAGCCTCCAGGCCGAGACGGAGGAGCGCGTGCGAGCCGCGCTGGAGGTGTTCAAGGAGAAGCTGATCAAGCGGAACATCTCGCTGAAGTCGCTGGACGCCGGTGACCCTCGGCCGTCGGGCAAGATTTTCAAGATCGACGCCAAGGTGGTGCAGGGCATCGACCAGGAGAAGGCCAAGGCGATCAGCAAGAAGATCCGCGACGAGGGCCCGAAGGGCGTCCAGGCCCAGATCCAGGGCGACCAGCTGCGCGTGACCGGCAAGAAGAAGGACGACCTCCAGGCCGTCATCGCGCTGCTCAAGGCGGAGGACTTCGGCGTCGCCCTCCAGTTCACCAACTACAGGTAGGGCCAGCTAGACGAGTTGAACGAGTAACAGCGACCGGCAATAGGTCGTGGTGGCGAGATTCAGGCGTGGTGGCCGCTGCGCTGGGGATGCGGAGGCACGGGTTGCGGCATCTCGGGGTTTGCCGGTGTCCAGGGCGGGCACGGATTGCGGCATGTCGGCGTATCCCGGCCTTTGGCTGGCACGGGTTGCGGGGTGTTGGGGTTTCCGGGCCGGTTGAGACCGCGAGTTGCGGTATCCCGTGACAGGCGCCGCGAGTTGCGGTATCCCGTGACAGGGGCCGCGACTTGCGGTGCCCCGTGACAAAGGCCGCGACCTGCGGTGTCCGGTGCGGCGGTGCCGGTCGCGAACGTGCTTTCATTGTCCGGCGGCCTGACGTGCCAGGGCCCCGATCCCGCCGCTACCGTCCTATTGCCGGTCGCTCGTGCTCGGCTGGTGCACCCTGCGACCGCCGCCAGCTCGCCGACGAACTGGTTCGGCGTCGACGTGGAATCTTGTCGACGCCGAACCAACCGATGGCGAGCCTGCCGCTGGCAACTGCCCTTCGGGCAGTACGCCGAGCAGTGGTTGCGCCCCTGATCAGCGCCCGAAGATCAGCAGGAGCACCACGGTCACGATCGCGCTGATCAGGATCGAGGCCAGGCAGCCCAGCCGGTTCGAGAAGAAGAGGAACACCGTGCCGGTATACCCACCCGGCGCGCGGTCAGACCGGGGTCGGGGCTTCGACGCGTACCTTGGTGGCGGCTTCCGCGCGGGCGATGGGGCCGGCGGGTAGGGCAGCGACCCCGGCCCCGACGGCGACCGCCGCACCAGCGAAGAGGAAGGCCCAGGGCACTCCGCCGCCGTGGTCGATGATCAGCCCGGCGGTCGCTCCGCCGGCGGCGCTGGCGCCGACCGACATGGTCACCACCCAGGTGTACGCCTCGTTCAGCATGCCGGCCGGCGAGATCCGCCCGACCAGGGTGTTCTCCAGGGTGAGTGCCGGGGCGATGGTGGCCCCGCCGATGATCAGCGCGACGCCGAGCGCGGCTGGCGTGGGCATCAGGGCGAAGACGGCGAAGCTGCCCGCGAGCCCGGCGAGCAGCCAGGAAAACTGGCGGGTCATGTTGCTGGCCGGTCGCCGCAGCCCGAACCAGAAGCCGCCGATGGCGCTACCGATCCCCCAGACGGCCAGGAGCAGGCCGGCGAGGCTGTCCGGGTCGTCGGGGGTGTAGCGGGTGGCGAAGGCCGGCACGGTCACCCCGGCCACCCCGAAGGCGATGCCGAGGCTGGCCACGCAGAGCAGCAGCGCCGGGAAGCCGGGCACCCGCAGCGGTCCCAACCCGCGCGTGCGGTGCTCGCCGGGGTGCGGCTGCCACCCGCGCATGGCCCGGCCCAGCGCCACCGCCACGGTGCCGACCAGGGTCACCACCGCAGCGCCGATCAGCGCCGCGCCGGCGTCGGCAAGCAGGACGAACCCGGCCACGAGCAGGGGCCCGAGCACGAAGACGATCTCGAACAGGGTGGTCTCCGCGGCGAGCGCGGTGTTGCGCAGGTGGTACCGACCGGAGGCGACGCTGGTGAGGTCGTTCCAGGCGCCCCGGATCGCGGCGGTCATCGGAGGGTACGACCCGCCGGCCAGCGCGGCGGCCAACAGGACCACGGCGAAGGGTGCGGTGTCGGAGCGCGCCGACCAGAGCAGCCCGACCAGGGCCAGCGGGTGGGCGACCGCGGTGGCGAGCAGCACCGGGGTGGGACCGATCCGGTCGGCGATCCGGCCGGCCACCGGGCTGAGCGCGGCTCCGGAAAGGGCGTAGGCGCCACCGGCCAGGGCTGCCAGCGAGTATCGCCCGGTGACCTGTTCCACCACGAGCAGCAGCGCCAGCGGCGTCATGCCGATGCCGAGCCGGCCGATGATGCCGGTCACCAGCAGCATCGGAGCGCCCGGGAGCTGCCAGACGGCCAGATACTGGCGCAGCCCAGCCACGGTGACCTCCAGGGATGTAATGGGTGAGAGCGGTTTGAACCCTAACGCCCCGGCCACTGGGCGCAACCGGGTTCAAGGTGTGCCGAAGGCAACTTCGCGGCACACGGCACCGCCCGCGCCGAGGCGAAGTCGGCGCGGGCGGCGGATGTGGTTGACCGGATCAGCGCTGGTAGCGGACCGGGCCGGTCTGGCGGGCCATCTGCTCCAGCCGGGCCACGCGCTGCTCCATGGGCGGGTGGGTGGCGAAGAGCGCGGCCACGCCGCCGCCCTTGAACGGGTTGGCGATCATGAGGTGCGCGGTGCTGGTGAGCTGGCCCTCGGCCGGCAGCGGCCGACGCTGGGCCCCCATGTGGATCTTCCGCAGGGCGCTGGCCAGGGCCAGCGGGTCACGGGTCAGTTCGGCGCCCGAGGCGTCCGCCTGGAACTCCCGGCTCCGGCTGATCGCCAGCTGGATCACGGACGCGGCGATCGGGCCCAGGATGATGGTGAGCAGCAGCACGACCGGGTTCGGGCCGTCCTCGTCGCCGCCTAGCGGGATGAACAGGGCGAGGTTCGCCAGCATGGTGATGATGCCGGCCAGACCGGCCGCCACGCTGGAAATGAGGATGTCCCGGTTGTAGACGTGTGACAGCTCGTGCCCGATGACGCCCCGCAGCTCGCGGTAGTCGAGGATCTCGACGATGCCCTGCGTCACGCAGACCGCGGCGTTCTGCGGGTTGCGCCCGGTGGCGAACGCGTTGGGCTGGTCGGTCGGGCTGACGTAGAGGCGGGGCATCGGCTGCCGGGCCTCGGCGGCCAGTTCCCGCACCATGTGGTACAGCTCGGGGAACTGCGCCTCGCTGACCGGTTGCGCCCGCATCGCGCGCAGTGCCAGTTTGTCGGAGTAGAAGTAGGTGACGCCGTTCATCACCAGCGACACGAGTACGGCGATGACCAGTCCGCCACTGCCACCGAACCAGTAGCCCACCGCCAGGATCAACGAGGTGAGCAGGCCGAGCAGTGCGGCGGTCTTGAGACGGTTGTGGTGCACGATCACTCCTTCGGTGCACGGATGCCAGGATCCGCTGACCGGTACAACAACACCGGTACCCCTCAACCATCCGTCCAATGACTGAGAGTTACCTGAGTGACAGTCGCTCAACTTCCGGCGAGATCGAGCACCAACTGCGGCGCGAAGCCGACGATCACGGCCAGCACGGTTGCCACCGCCAGCGCCCCGGCCACCGCGCGGGCCGGCCGGGCGAGGGGGGCCACGCCGTCGTCGGCCGGGGCGTACAGCAGCGCGGCGAACCGGAGGTAGTAGGCCAGACCGATGACCGCGTTCACCGCCACCACCAGGGCCAGCCAGCCGGCGCCGCCGTCGAGCAACGACCGCACCACCGTCACCTTGGCGAAGAGTCCAGCCAGGGCGGGTGGCAGGCCGGCCAGCCCGATCAGCGCGAACGCGAGGGCGGCACCGACCCACGGATGCCGGCGGGCAGCGCCCCGCAGCTCCTCCAGTCGGCCGCCGTCCGCGTTCGCCGGGCGCAGGGCCACCACGCCCGCGAAGGCCGCCAACTCCAGCAGCACGAAGAAGACGGCGTACGCCAGGGCGGCAGCGTACGCGCCGGTGCGGGCGTCGGCGTCGGCCAGCGCCAGGGCACCGAGCGGGGCGAGAATGTAGCCGGCCTGGGCCACCGAGGACCAGGCCAGCAACCGCACGGTACGCCGCTGGCGCAGCGCCACCAGGTTGCCCACGGTCATGGTCAGCGCGGCGACCAGCGCCAGCACCGGCCCGGTCACGCCCTGCGGCAGCGCGAACTGCACGACGGCCAGCAGGGCGACCACGCCGCCGAGCTTCGACGCGGTCGACAGGTACGCGGCCACCGGCAGCGGTGCCCCGTCGTACGTGGCCGGGGCCCAGGCGTGGAACGGCACCGCCGCCACCTTGAACGCCAGCCCCGCCACCAGCACCGTCACCGCGACCCCGGTCAGCGGCAGGTCGAGCAGCTCCGGGCGGTCGGCCAGCGTCACGCCCAGCCGCTCCAGGTGCAGCCCACCGGTGACCGCGTACAGCAGCGCGGCACCGAGCAGGGCCAGCGCGGTGGCCACCACGCTCACCACGAAGAAGGTCATCGCCGCCTCGGCGCTGGTTGGACTGCCCCGGCGCAGCCCGACCAGGATGTACAGCGGCAGGGTGAGGGTCTCCACCGCCACGATCAGGGTGATCAGGTCACCGGCCGCGCCGAGCACCACGCCGCCGGTCATCGAGCAGGCGAGCAGGAAACAGAACTCCCCCACCGGGGTTCCGCCGGCCCGCAGCAGCGGCCCGGACAACGCCAGCACCCCGAGGGCCAGCAGCGCCACCAGCGCGGCGACCAGCGCCGCCCGGCCACCGAAGACGTACGAGCAGTCGGGGCCGACGCAGAAGGTGCGGCGTTCGTCACCGGCCCCGACGGCCGCCGCCCCGACCGCGGTGGCAACCGCACCGGTGGCCGCCGTGGCCACGGTGGCCGCCGGCCGGGCCAGCAGCAGGTCGACCAGGAGCGCCAACACTGCCGTTCCGGCGGCCAGGTACGCCGGCAGCAGCGCCACGCTGTCGACGCTCTGCGCCATGCTCACGCCCACCTCCGGTCGACCGTCCCCGTCATCGCAGCACCTCCACTAAGGCGTGCACCGGCGCCTCGGCGACGCCGAGCACCAGGGTCGGTGCCAGCCCGACGGCCAGCGCGAGCAGCACCAGTGGCGTCCAGGCGGCCAGTTCGGCGCCGGCCAGCCCCGGCCGCAGCCCGACGAGCACTCGGCTCGGCCGGCCGTGGGTCACCCGGCGCAGCAGCCGGAGCAGGTACGCCGCCGTCAGCGCCCCGCCGAACGCGGCCAGCACCGCCAGGGTGATCCAGAACGGGCCGCCCGACTCGACGGCGGCCACCACGGCGAACGCCTCACCCCAGAAGCCGGCCAGCCCGGGCAGGGCCAGCGAGGCGATCGCCGCAAAGGCGAGCAGCCCGGACAGCCGGGGCGCGGTCTCCCGCAGCCCGGACAGTTCGCCGAGCTCGCCGGTGTGGGTCCGGTCCTTGATCGCACCGGCCAGGAAGAAGAGCAGGCCGGTGATGATGCCGTGGGCGACGTTGCCGATCAGCGCCGCCTGGATGCCGGTGGCGGTCAGCGTGGCGATCCCGAGCAGCACGAAGCCCATGTGCCCCACGCTGGAGTACGCGATGAGCCGCTTCAACTCGGTCTGCGCCAGGCAGACCAACGAGCCGATCAGGATGGCCGCGACGGCGAGCACCCCGAGCACCGGTGCCGCCCAGCGGGCACCGGAGGGGGCCACCCCGACGGCGACCCGGATCAGGCCGTACGTGCCCATCTTGAGCAGCACCCCGGCGAGCAGCACGCTGCCGACGGTGGGGGCCTGGGTGTGTGCGTCCGGCAGCCAGGAGTGCAGCGGCCAGAGCGGGCTCTTCACCGCGAAGGCGAGCGCGAGCAGCACGAACGCGGCGAGCTGGGTGTGTCGGGACAGCTGCGAACCGCCGGTCAGCGCGACGATGTCGGCGGTGCCGGCAGCGGCCACCACGACGTAGACCCCGACCAGCAGCAGCACCGAGCCGAACAGGGTGTAGAGGGCGAACTTGCGCCCCGCCCGGCGGCGCGCCTCGACCGCCGCCGCGTCGGTGCCGTCGCCGCCCCAGCCGACGATGATCGCGTACATCGGCAGCAGGACGACCTCGAAGAAGAGGAAGAACAGCACCAGGTCCAGGGCGAGGAAGGTGCCCAGGATGCCCACCTCGACCACCAGCAGCAACGCCACGAGGGCCCGCCCGCTGCCACCGGCCGGCACCCGCCACAGGCTGTAGCCGCAGCAGAGCAGCGTGAGCAGGGCGGTCAGCACCACCAGGGGCCAGGAGATGCCGTCCACCCCGAGGTGGAAGCGCAGGTCCAGCCCCGGCACCCAGGGCAGGTCGAGCGAGTGCCAGGGGCGTACAGCCGGTGGGGTCGGCCCGTAGACCGACCAGCCGCCCCGGTTGGCGAACAGCGCGAGTGCCGCGACCAGGGTCAGCGCGGCGGCGACCGTGCCGACCACCCGTGCGGCCCGGTCGCGCGGAACGGCCGCCACCGCCAGGGCACCGAGGGCCGGCACCGCGAGCACCGCGACCAGCAGGAACTGCCCGAGACTCATGCCGCCCCTCCGGTACTGCGCGCTGCCGGTTCGCCGAGGCTCATGAGGTGGCTCCGATCAGTGCCGTGGCCAGCCCGATCAGCAGGACGCCGGCGAGCAGCGCGGCGGCGGCGCGGGGCAGCGCCGCCCGATGCAGGGTGCCGAGCCCACCGCCGAGAGCGCGGGCACCTCGCCCGGTCCCGGTGGCCGCGCCGTCCACGACCCGCTCGTCGACGGCGCGCACGGTCCGGCCGAGCGCCGCCATCGGGCGTACCACCAGAGCGTGCTGGACGTCGTCGAGGCGGAACGCGCGGGCGAAGACCGGCCGCAGCGGACCCAGCGCGTCCGCCGGATCGGCGGCGGTGTCCCGCCGCCAGCCGGCCCAGGCGAGCCCGACCCCGAGCAGCAGCAGCGCCAGAGGCAGCAGCACCAACGGCCCGACGTGCATCAGTCTTGGTGCCCCCGGATCACCGGCCGCGCTCGACAGCAGCCGGTCGGTGAACCAGGGCCAGAATCCGGCCAGGCCGAGCAGCGCGGCCGGGACGGCGAGCAGCAACACCGGCCAGCGCAGCGGCACCGGCGGGTCGTGCGGCGTGGCCAGCGGGTCGCGGGCGGCACCGAAGAACGTACGCAGCAGCAGCCGGGTGGCGTACCAGGCGGTGATCGCGACACCGACCAGACCGGTGAGGAACACCAGCCAGCCGACCCATGCCGGTGCCGGACCGTCGCCGAGCAGGGCGTCCTCGGCGGCGGCGAGCACGCCCTCCTTGCTCCAGAAGCCGGACAGCGGCGGTACGCCGGCCAGCGCGCCCAGCCCGATCACCGTGCACCAGAAGGTGACCGGCATGCGGTGGCGCAGCCCGCCCATCCGGGACATCAGCGTCGTGCCGACGGCGTGGATCACCGCACCGGCGGCGAGGAAGAGCAGCGCCTTGAACGCGGCGTGGGTGAGCAGGTGGAACAGCGCGGCGGGCGGAGAGCCGACGGCCAGCGCCCCGGTCATGTAGCCGATCTGGGAGACCGTGGACCAAGCCAGCACCCGCTTGATGTCGTCCTGCGCGGTGGCGGCGAGCGCGCCGAGCAGCAGGGTCACCGAGGCCATCACCCCGAGCACCGCCAGCACGGTGGGGGTGGCCGCGAACAGCGGCCACAGCCGGGTGACCGCGTACACGCCGGCGGCCACCATGGTCGCGGCGTGGATCAACGCGGAGATCGGGGTGGGACCGGCCATCGCGTCGGGCAGCCAGGTGTGCAACGGGAACTGGGCGCTCTTGCCGGCCACCCCGGCGAGCAGCAGCAGACCGGCGGCGGTGAGCGTGGTGGTGCCGTGGTCGTGGGCGAGCACGTCGGCGATCCGGAAGCTGCCCGCCGAGACGCCGAGCAGCGCGATGCCGAGCAGGAAGCCGACATCGCCGACCCGGGTCACCAGGAACGCCTTCATCGCCGCCGCCGGGGCCTCCGGCAGTCGCCGGTCGTGGGCGATCAGCAGGTACGAGCAGATCCCCATCACCTCCCAACCGACCAGCAGCATGATCAGGTCCCCGGAGACCACCACCAGCAGCATGGCGGCGGTGAAGAGGCTGACCTGTGCCGCGTACGGCGGGTAGCGGTGGTCGACGTCCACGTCGTCGTGCGGGCCGCGCTTGAGGTAACCGATGGAGTAGACCTGCACGGCCAACGCGACCGCCGCGACCGCGACCGCGACCAGCGCGGCGGCGCCGTCGAGGCGTACCCCGAGGGTGACGGTGAGCCCGCCGAACCGAATCCAGGTGGTCGACGCCTCCGCCGGACCGTCCAGGGTCACCAGCAGGGCCACCGCCAGGGCGAGGGCACCGGCCGCGCCGGCCACTCCGAGACCGATGGCGACACGACGGGCGACACTCTCCTGCTCGATGGCGGCGGTCTGATCGGTGACGGCGGCCTGGCCGGTGGTAGCGGCCTGATCTGTGGCGGAGCGGCGCGGCGCGAGCGGCAGCAGCAGGCCGACCAGGCCGGCGGCCAGCGGTACGGCCGGCAGCAGCGCACCCAGCAGCGCAGTGCTCACCGCTTCCCCTCCGGTCCGGCCACCTCGGTGGCGGTGACTTCTCCGACGGCCCCGGCGACCGCCGGGACGGGTTCGTCAGCGCGGCGCTCGGTCAGCGGCACCTCGTCGATGGCGATGCTGGCCCGCATCCGGTAGAGCTGCAGCACGATCGCCAGCCCGACCCCGACCTCGGCGGCAGCCAAGACGATCACGAAAAGCGCGAAGACCTGGCCGCCGTGCGGCAGCAGCGCCTTCGCCGTGGTGTCGGCGGTGACCAGGATCAGGTTCACCGCGTTGAGCATCAGCTCGACGGCCATCAGCACCAGCACCGCGTTGCGTCGGCGCAGCACGCCGTAGACGCCGAGACCGAAGAGCAGGGCGGCGGTGACGTACGGGATGACCGGTCTCACCGTGCCGGCCTCCGTTCGCCGTCCGAGGTGCCTGTCGCCGGGCTGCGGCCGATGTCGGGGCGGGACAGCACGATGGCCCCGACCAGTGCCGCCAGCAGCAGCACCGACAGCAGCTCGAACGGCAGCACCCAGGCACCGAAAACCTGCTCACCGATGCGTTCGGCGGTGCCCGCCTGCGGCAGTTCCACCCTCGTCCAGCCGTACGCGTCGACCAGCAGCGCCGCCAGGCCCAGGCCGACCCCGCCGCCGATCAGCGTGGCCGGCCAACCCGGACGGTCCAGGTCGTCCGAGGCGCCGATCGGCGCACGGGTCAGCATCACGGCGAACAGCAGCAGCACCACGACCGCGCCGACGTAGATCAGCACCTGCACCCAGGTCACCAGCTCGGCGGTGAGCACGAGATACATGCCGGCCACAGCAACGAGGCAGACCACCAGGTAGAGCCCGGCACGGACCAGATGCCGCGTCGCCACCACCAGCACGCCCGCGCCGACGGCCACCGCGCCGAGGGCGAGCAGCAGCGCGTCCACGCCGGTCACGCGCGCGTACCTTCCTCGTCGCCGCCCTCGGCGGCACCCGCGCCGCCGGGCGCGTGGCCGGCTTCGCCAGCTTTGCCGCGATCCGTTCCTTGGCCACCGTCGCTGCCGCTGGGCGCGGGCGTGCCATCGTCACCGTCGCTGCCGCTGGGCGCGGGCGTGCCATCGTCACCGTCGCTGCCGGGCGTGCCGCCACTGGAGTCGGCGCGGCGCGGGGATGGGCGTTCGGGGCGTACCGCCGGGATGGTCGGGCGGGCGGCGGAGGCGGCGGGAAGGGCGGCCTTGCGCGCGGCGGCGGTCTCTTCCTTGGCCGGCTCGCCGTTGCGGTCGTGCGCGGGCGGCGGCGGTACGGTGACCATCCACTCGCCAAGATGGTCCTTGTCGTGCAGCAGGTCCTTGATGTCGTACTCGGCGTACTCGAACTCCGGCGACCAGTAGAGCGCGTCAAAGGGGCAGACCTCGACGCAGATGCCGCAGTACATGCAGAGCGAGAAGTCGATGTCGAACCGGTCGAGCACGTTGCGCTGCCGGGGGCGGGCGGCGCCGGGCACCGCCACCTCCTCTTTGTGCGAGTCGATGTAGATGCACCAGTCCGGACACTCGCGGGCGCAGAGCATGCAGACCGTGCAGTTCTCCTCCAGCAACGCGATCACCCCGCGCGAGCGGGGCGGCAGGTCGGGGGCCACATCCGGGTACTGCTGAGTGGTCGAGCGCCTCGTCATCGTCTTCAGCGTGACGGCCAGCCCCTTGACCAGGCCGCTGCCGGGCACGCCGCCCGCGTCACCCCGTTCGCTCATGTCGACCATCCTGCCCTGTGTGCACGGCGCGCGCGACCACGACCCGGGCTCAGCCGGTAGTACCGTGACCACGGGGAGAACGACCCATCGGAAAGGGCCCGCCAGATGACCGCCGCGCTGCACGACGACTTTCCGCACCTCTGGGTGCCGATCCTGGCCCACGCGGTGAGCAACGGTGCCCTGGTCGTGCTCGCCTTCGCCGCCCAGGCCGCCTGATCGCCGCTTCCGGCCCAGTCACCAGCGGTTCGGCTCGGTCAGCAACGCTTTCTGCTGAGCCGCCGGGCAGCCGATCAGCGATGATGGGACCCGAACGGGAGCTGGCACGGGCAAAGGCGGGGCGATGACGGAGAGCAACAGCGCGGACCGGAGGCAGACCGGCGGGAAGTACGTCGAGCCGGGCGGCGAGTTCAACCGGGATCAGCGGTACATCACCACCCGGATCACTGCCGACGGGCGGGACGGCTATCCGGTCGAGCCCGGCCGGTACCGGCTGGTGGTCAGCCGGGCCTGCCCCTGGGCGAACCGACTGATCATCGTACGCCGTCTGCTCGGGCTGGAGGAGGCGATCTCGATGGCGGTCGCCGGACCGACCCACGACGCCCGGAGCTGGACCTTCGACCTCGACCCCGACGGGCGGGACCCGGTGCTCGGCATCGAGCGCCTTCAGGAGGCGTACTTCGCCCGCTACCCCGACTATCCGCGCGGGATCACCGTGCCGGCCATCGTGGACGTGCCGACCGGGCAGGTGGTGACCAACGACTACGCCCAGATGAGCCTGGACCTGTCCACCGAGTGGACCGCGTACCACCGACCCGGCGCCCCGGACCTGTATCCGGAGCATCTGCGGGCCGAGATCGACGAGGTCAACGCGGTCGTCTTCCGCGACGTCAACAACGGCGTCTACCGGTGCGGCTTCGCCGGCAACCAGGGGGCGTACGACAAGGCGTACCGCCGGCTGTTCGACCGGCTCGACTGGCTCAGCGAACGGCTCGCCGGGCAGCGGTACCTGGTCGGTGACACGATCACCGAGGCCGACGTACGGCTGTTCACCACGCTGGTCCGCTTCGACCCGGTCTACCACGGACACTTCAAGTGCAACCGGAGCAAGCTCACCGAGATGCCGGTGCTCTGGGCGTACGCCCGGGATTTGTTCCAGACCCCCGGCTTCGGTGACACGGTCGACTTCGACCACATCAAGCGGCACTACTACGAGGTGCACCGGGACATCAACCCGACCGGCGTGGTGCCCCTCGGCCCCGACCTGTCGAACTGGCTCACCCCGCACGACCGCGAGACCCTGGGCGGTCGCCCCTTCGGCGGCGGCACCCCACCCCCACCGCCCCCGCCCGCCGAGCGCGTCGATCCCGCCCACACTCCCCTGGGCTCCGGCGGCGCTGGTGATCGAGGTTAAGCATCCCGTCAAGAATCTAGTCGGTCGCTGAAGCTTCTGGTCAGCGGCAGCGCCGCCGACCAGGTCCTCAACCCTGTTCGTGGCCGCTTTGCTCTGCTTCAACCTACGCAACGGTTTACTGAAGTGAATCTTGGACCCGGAAGGCCCCTGCCTCGGCAGAAAGTGTCCAAGATCGCCTACTCTGACCCGCTTCATCAGCGCCGTGGGGCCGGAGCCTCCCTCGACCAGCCGATGTTCTCCTGTTAGCGACAGAACCTCTGGTCAGGTGTTAAGAAGGGGCCCTTCCTATACCGCAGGCGTTAAAAGGGGGCCCTTCCTTACATTCCTTACATCGCAAGGCGGACGGCGGCGGTTAGTACCAGTTGGGCGAGGGCGGTGGGGACGAGGACCAGCCAGCAGAGGCGTTGGAGCTGGTCCGCGCGGAGGCGGGGGTAGGCGACCCGGAGCCAGATGATCAGGAAGCTGACGGCGGCCACCTTGAGCACGGTCCAGAGCCAGCCGAGTTGAGCGTCGGCGAAGGGACCCTGCCAACCACCGAGGAAGAGCACTGTGGTCAGCGCGGCGATCACCACGATGCCGACGTACTCGGCCAGCAGCAGGAACGCGAACCGCAAGCCGGTGTACTCGGTCAGGTATCCGAAGACCAACTCCGAGTCGGCCACCGGCATGTCGAACGGCGGCCGGCGGATCTCGGCCAGGCCGGCCAGGAAGAAGACCACCATCGCCGGGGCCTGCCAGATCAGCCACCAGGGCCGCCACGCCTCGACGATGCCGGAGAGGCTCAGCGTGCCGGCGGCCATCGCCACCGACGCGGCGGCCAGCACCAGCGGCAGCTCGTAGCCGAGCAGCTGGGCGGCGCCGCGTAGCCCGCCGAGCAGGCTGTACTTGTTGGCCGAGGCCCAGGCCGACATCAGCACCGCCAGCACGCCCACGCCGACCACCGCCAGCACGTAGAACAGGCCGACGTCCAACGGCTGCCCGACCAGGTCGTTCGGGCCGAGCGGGATGACCAGCAGGACCAGCAGGTACGGCAGGAGCGCCACCGCTGGTGCCAGCCGGAACACCGGCCTGTCCGCCGCCCGCGGGGTGATGTCCTCCTTCTGGACGAACTTCACCCCGTCGGCGATCAGCTGCGCCCAGCCGTGGAAGCCGCCCGCGTACATCGGGCCGAGCCGACCCTGCATGTGCGCCATCACCTTGTGCTCCGCCTGCCCGACCAGCAGCGGAAGGACGAGGAAGGCGACCAGCACCCCGCCGATCCGGATCACCAGCTCCAGCCACAGCGGCATCAGGGCGTACCTCCGTCGTCGGCCCGCTCGGTCGCCGCCGGCCCCCTCTGGGACGGCCGGTCGGCCGGCGGGCCGGAGCGCGCAGGGCCGTCGCCGGGCCCGCCGGTCGCGCCGGGCAGCGGACCGCCGTCCGCCGCGGCGGACCCTTCTCCCGCCGGGGCAGGGCCCTTTCGAGCCGGGCGGGCAGGGCCTTCCGCCGCCGGAACGGGCGCTTCCCGAGCCGGGCGGGCGGGCCGCTCCCGAGCCGGGCGGGCCGGCACGCCGCCACGTGGTCCCTCCCCGACGCCGCCCGCCCCGGCCGGCGTGGGCGTCGTGCCCCACTCTCCCGGCGCGGGCACGCCCGGCGGTCGGATCGGCCGTCGACCCCCACCGGCCTCCGACTCGCCCGGCTCCTTCGCCCCCGGCCAGGGCTTGGCCACCCGCGAGGCGAGCACGAACTCCTTGCGTAGCGGGTGCCCCTCGAATTCTGGCGGCAGCAGCAACGGCCGCAGGTCGGCGTGGCCGGCGAAGTCGATGCCGAACATCTCGTGGGTCTCCCGCTCGTGCCAGGCGGCACCCGGGAACACATCCACCACGGACTCGACCGTCGGCGTCTCGCGCCGCACCCGCGCACGCAGCAGCACGCCGTGCCGGTGCCGGGTGGACCAGAGGTGGGCGACCACGTCGAAGCCACCGGCCAACTCGTCGACCGCGGAAAGCCAGTCGAAGTAGTCGCAGGCCAACTCGGCGTCGTCGCGCGCGGCCAGCAGCGCCGCGCGCCAACCCTCGCAGGGTACGTCGACGGTGGCCCGGGAGTGGGCCTGACCGCCGGAGACCGTCGCGGCGGCCTCGACGGGCGCGAGCAGCGCGACGAGCCGCTGGCCGACCTCTTCCGGTGTCATGCCGCTGATCCTATGGCCGACCACGGCGAAACGCGGTGCCCCGGGGGCGCGCAGGCGACGGTCGGACGTACGCGCACGGGTGGAGATGTTGACTTTGCCGGTGGTGGCCGGCGTCGGTCGTCAGGATGGGACGGTGCGCGCTGTGACTGTCATTCCCGGGGTACCGGGTTCGCTGCGGCTGCTCGACGACTACCCGGAGCCGGCCACCGACGAGGGCGCCATCCTGGTGGAGGCCCTGGCGGTGGGGATCTGCGGCACCGACATCGAGATCATCGAGGGGCATTACGGCGAGGCGCCACCCGGCACCGACCACCTGGTGCTCGGGCACGAGTCGCTGGGCCGGGTCGTGGAGGATCCGACCGGCACCTTGCAGCCCGGCGACCTGGTGGCCGGGATCGTCCGACACCCGGACCCGCTGCCCTGCCCGAACTGTGCGGTCGGCGAGTGGGACATGTGCCGCAACGGCATGTTCACCGAACACGGCATCAAAGGGCTGCCCGGCTTCGCGCGCCAGCGGTGGCGCGTTCAGCCGCGCTTCGCCGTCGGGCTCCACCCGGCGCTGCGCGAGGTCGGCGTGCTGCTCGAACCGACCAGTGTGGTGGCCAAGGCGTGGGAGCACATCGACCGGATCGGCCAGCGGGCGGAATGGCAACCGCAGACAGCATTGATCACGGGTGCCGGGCCGATCGGCCTGCTGGCCGCGTTGCTGGCCAGTCAGCGGGGACTCGCCGTGCACGTGCTCGACCTGGCCACCGAGGGCCCGAAGCCCGCGCTGGCCGGTGCGCTCGGCGCGACGTACCACTCCGAGCCGGTCGACCAACTCGACTTCGAGCCGGACATCATCGTCGAGTGCACCGGCGCGCCGGTCGTCGTGCTGGAGGCGATGTGCAAGGCCGCTCTGAACGGGATCGTCTGCCTGACCGGCGTCTCCACCGGCGGGCGGACCATCGACTTCGACGCGGGCGCCCTCAACCGGACCCTGGTGCTGGAGAACAACGTCGTCTTCGGTTCGGTCAACGCCAATCGGCGACACTGGGACGCTGCCGCCGACGCGCTGGCCCGGGCCGACCACGCCTGGCTCGGCTCGCTGATCACCCGCCGGGTGCCGTTGTCGGACTACGCCAGGGCGTACTCCCCCAGCCCCGATGACATCAAGGTGGTCCTCGACTTCACCGCCTGAGCCGGCTCAGGCGGTCGGTGGGCGCACGGGTGGTGCGGTGAGCGAGGCGGTCGAGCGGGGTGAAACGTCGACCGGCGAAGCGAGCAGGTCGGGGCGGGACACCCCGCCGACGCCGGACTGCTCGGCGGCGATCTTCTCCTGCAACCGGAGGATGCCGTGCAGCAGCGCCTCCGGCCGGGGCGGGCAGCCCGGCACGTAGACGTCGACCGGGATGAGCTGGTCGACTCCCTTGGTCACCGAGTACGAGTCCCAGTACGGGCCGCCGCAGTTGGAGCAGGCGCCGAACGAGATGACGTACTTCGGCTCGGGCATCTGGTCGTAGAGCCGCTTGATCGCCGGGGCCATCTTGTCGGTGACCGTGCCGGAGACCACCATCAAATCGGCCTGCCGTGGCCCGTGCGCGAACGGGATCACCCCGAGCCGCATGAAATCGTGGCGCGACATGCTGGTCGCGATGAACTCGATGGCGCAGCAGGCCAGCCCGAAGTTGAAGACCCAGAGCGAGTAACGCCGGCCCCAGTTGAGCACGAACCGGATCGGCTCGCCGAGCACTGCCGGCAGCTGCACCTCGAGCCTCCCTCATCTGTCCCGATGAACAGTCAATCACAGCACCTGCGCGCCCGAGCTACCACGTTGGGCGTTGCAGCAACCCGACGAACTCCACCAGCAGCCGTTCCCGCAACCGGACCGGAGCGGCGTCGAGCAGGGTGTTCACCACCGCCATCCGCTCCGGCGGACCGGGACGGCCGGCCAGGCCGAGCCCGTCGGCCAGTCCGCCGACCAGTTCCGGCGTGAGTCTCTCCGGGGTGAGGCTGCCGGCGAGCGCCAGCAGTTCCGGCGGCAGCACCACCGGACCGTGGGCCCGTGCCGCGGCCGCCGCGTCGGCCAGGATCGGCCCGAACTCCGCCGCCCGGGGCGCCACCGCGGCGGTCACCGTAAGGTGCACGCTGCGCGGCAGGCCGGCGTACGCGAGCTGGGGCTGGGTGTGCCAGCCGAGCGCAGTCAGCTCGTCGACCAGCACGAAGAGGTCCAGATCCGGGTCGGTCGACGTGAGGCAGACCACCGTCGACTCCGGCTCGGCCACCAGCCGCAGCCCGTCGACGCCGCGTACCGCGTCGGCCAGTTCCCGCACCGCCGTCCAGGTCCGGCGGGTCAGCTCCAGGTAGCCGTCGTCGCCGAGGTGTCGCAGGGTGGCGTACGCGGCGGCGATCGGGCCACCGGAACGGGTGGAGGAGATCACCGGGTTGACCATGGTGTAGCCGGGCCAGTCGGCGTACGCGAAGTACTGCGGTGCCCGCAGCCCGGGATCGCGGTGCAGCAGCACCGAGACGCCCTTCGGGGCGTACGCGTACTTGTGCAGGTCGACGGAGATCGAGGTGACCCCGGGCACGGTGAAGTCGAACGCGGGCACCGGCACGCCGAGGCGGCGCAGGTACGGCAGGGTCCAGCCACCGAAGCAGGCGTCCACGTGGCACCGCACCCCGGCCGCGGCGGCCACCTGCGCGATCTGCTCGACCGGATCGACGACGCCGTGCGCGTACGACGGCGCGGAGCAGACCACCAGGACCGTCTCCGGCCGGATCGCCGTGGCCATGTCGGCGACCGCCGGCCGCAGCGTGATCGGGTCCAGACGCACCGGATCGAGTTCCACCCGCAGGTAGTGCGCCGCTTTGGCGAACGCGGCGTGGGCGCTGGCCGGCACCACGACCCGGGGCACGTCGATCTCCGGCCGGGCGTCCCGGGCGGCCTTGACGGCCAGGATGAGCGACTCGGTGCCGCCGCTGGTGATGCTGCCGACCACCTCCGGCGCACTCGTGCCGGGCCCGCCGCCGAGGAGGCGCCCCGCTGCACCGACCAGCGCGTTCTCCATCGCGAGCAGGGAGGGAAAGGCCGTCGGGTCGAGCCCGTTGACGTGGGCACTTTCGGCGTACGCGGCAGCCGCGAGCTCGTCCAGCCCCGCCACCCCCGGGTCGTACACATACGCGAACAGCCGCCCCCCGTGCGTGGGCCGATCCAACCCCCGCAGTTCCCGGATCTCCCCCAGCACCCGCTCGGCGGACATCCCGTACGCGGGCAGCCCGGCCCCGCTCTCGTCGATCATGGACTTGTGGTCCCCTTTCCGTACTGCTTCGCGGCTTTCGTCCCGACCACAACTCCATGATCGGCGGCGGCGTGAAGGGTGGTGGGGAGGGTGGCGAGGCGGGCCTCGGTGAGGTCGTAGGGGCGCAGGAGAAGAGTGGCCAGCCCGATCAGGAGGGCGGGTAGCACGGTGAAGCCGAGCAGCACGCCGAGGCGGGCGGTGTCGGACTGGGCGACGGCGGTCCCGGTGGTGGAAGAGACGTAGCCGGTGACGGCGAGCACGAGCCCGTAGATGCCGGGGCCGAGGGCCAGCCCGAGGGTCTCGCCAGCCGTCCACAGCCCGGTGAAGACGCCGGCCTGTCGACGCCCGGTGCGCGCCGTGTCGTACGCGATGCAGTCCGGCATCATGGCCAGCGCGAAGACCTGCTGCCCGGCGTACCCGACGCCGATCGACGCGACCAGCAGGTAGATCACGGACGCGGGCAGCAGCGGCGCGGCGACCAGGGCCAGCCCGCCGGCGGCCAGGATCAGCGACGCGGCCACCAGCCCGGCGAGTTTGCCCAGCCGGGCGCCGACCCGGGACCAGAGCGGCATCACCACCAGGGCCGGGCCGACGAAACAGACGAACAACAGGGTGGGCCCGGTCGCCGAGTCGTTCAGGATCTGGTCGGCGAAGTACTGGACCCCGGCGAGGATCGTCGCCACCCCGGCGGACTGCACCACGAAGCAGAGCAGCAGCGCCCGGAAGGGCCGGTTGCGGCCGGCCACGGCGAACTGGGCGCGCAGGCTGGGCTCGCTCTCCCCGATGGTGCCCTGCGGAGCGGACCGGGTGCCGAGGAATGCCCCGACCGCGCCCAGCGCGATCAGCGCCGCGACGAAGAGACCCATCCAGCGGTGCCCCGGCACGCCCCCGCCGGCCGCGTCGCGCACCAGCGGGGCCACCGCCCCGGAGACCAGGATGGCCAGTGCCAGGAGCGCGATCCGCCAGGTCATCATCCGGGTACGTTCGGCGTAGTCGCTGGTCAGCTCAGCCGGCATCGCCACGTACGGCACCTGGAAGAAGGCGAACGCGGTGGCGGTGGCCAGGAAGGCGACCGTCACGTACGCGGCGGCGGCGGGTCCGGCGCCGAACGGCGCGGCGAAGATCGACCCGAACAGCACGGCCAGCGCCAGCCCACCGATCAGCAGGTACGGCCGGCGGGCACCCCAGCGGGAGCGGGTGCGATCGGAGATCCTCCCGGCCACCGGGTTGACCAGCACGTCCCACGCCTTCGGCAGCAGCACCAGCAGGGCCGCCAGCCCGGCGGCCACGCCGAGGGTGTCGGTGAGGTACGGCAGCAGCAACAGCCCCGGCACCGTGCCGAACGCCCCGGTGGCCAGCGAGCCGAGGGAGTATCCGACGTGCACCCTGCACGGCAGCAACCCCGGTGCGGCGGCCACCGCTGGGGCACCCGGCGCGGTCGGCGCTCCGACGGAACGCCCTGGCGTGCCCCCGGTCGGCGAGCCGACGGGTCGCACTGGCGTGCCCGCGCCCGTCCCGGACGGGAGGCCCGGCCGCGCCGACGGGTCAGCGGCGGGTGGTGAGCCGGATCCGCCCGGCGGCGCGGTCATGGAGCCGAATCTTACTCACGTTATGTCGTCGGTCACATCGACTCACCGGGCCACCAGCTGGCTGCCCGCATGTCCACCCGGTCCTGCCGCAGCGGCGTCCCCTCGGCGAGCCATCGCGCCCGCGCCTCGGCCGCGAGCCCGGGAGGCATGCCGCCAGCGGCGTTCACCACCCGGTGCCAGGGCACGCCGCCACCGTGCCGGGACATGATCGCCCCCACCAGCCGGGCAGAGGTTCGCCCGGAGTCCTCGGTCAACGCGTCAGCGACCGCGCCGTACGACATCACCCGGCCGGGTGGGATTCGGTCAACCAGGCCCAGCACTGCCTCGACGTACTCCTCAGGTGTCACAGCTGGCCAGAGTATGGGAGGGGAGGCGGGGATTGCTGCGGCGACGACGCAGAATAGGCGGGTGCGTGACGCAGTCACGACGGCCCGACGGGTCGTCGTCAAGATCGGATCATCCTCGTTGACCACCACCGGTGGAGGGCTGGACGACGAGCGGCTCGACGCCCTCGTCGACGCCCTCGGCACGAGTACGCCCGGCGGCGACCCCGCAGCCGACGGGCGTGAGGTGGTGCTCGTCTCCTCCGGGGCGATCGCCGCCGGCCTGGCCCCACTCGGGTTGAACCGGCGACCGCGCGACCTGGCCACCCAGCAGGCCGCCGCCAGCGTCGGTCAAGGGCTGCTGATCGGGCGGTACGCTGCGGCCTTCGCCCGACACGGCCGTACCGTCGGCCAGGTGCTGCTCACCCTCGACGACGTGACCCGGCGGGCGCACTACCGCAACGCGTACCGCACCCTGCGGAAGCTGCTCGACCTGCGGGCGGTGCCGATCGTCAACGAGAACGACACGGTCGCCACCGAGGAGATCCGGTTCGGCGACAACGACCGGCTGGCCGCGCTGGTGGCCGCGCTGGTCGACGCCGACCTGCTGGTGCTTCTCTCCGACGTCGACGCGCTCTGGACGGGCGACCCGGCACGCCCCGGCTCCGACCGCATCGCCGAGGTACGCGACGAGGCCGACCTGGCCGGCATCGACATCGGCGGCAGCGGCCGTTCGGGAGTCGGGACCGGCGGCATGGTGACCAAGGTCGAGGCGGCCCGGATCGCCACCGGGTTCGGCATTCCGGTGGTGCTCACCTCCGCCGCCCAGGCCGTCGCGGCGCTGGCCGGCGAGCCGGTCGGCACCTTCTTCCACCCCAGCCTCCGCCGGCCGGCCGCCCGGCTGTTCTGGCTCGCCCACGCCACCTCGCCCCGGGGGCGGCTGCACCTCGATCCCGGTGCGGTCGCCGCCGTGGTGGACCGGCGCAAGTCGCTGCTGCCAGCCGGGATCACCGCCGTGGACGGGGCGTTCACCGCCGGGGATCCGGTCGACCTGGTCGACACCTCCGGCGCACCGGTGGCCCGAGGGCTGGTCAACTACGACGCGGTCGAGCTGCCCGGCCTGCTCGGGCGCTCCACCGCCGACCTCGCCGCGGCGCTCGGCCCGGCGTACGAACGAGAGGTCGTCCACCGCGACGACCTGGTACTGCTGTAAGCAGGGGCCCCCTTTTAACGCCTGGTGTATTAAAAGGGGCCCCTCCTAACACCGTGAGGAGCATGGGATGAGCGTGAGCGAGCAAGCCCGCCGGGCGCGTACGGCGGCGGAGGCGCTGGCCGTGGCGACGCGTACCGTCAAGGACGCCGCGCTGCACGCGATGGCCGACGCGCTGGTGGCGCGTACCCCCGAGATCGTGGCCGCGAACGGCGCGGACCTGGCGGCCGGACGCGAAGCCGGGCTGAGCGCGGCAATCCTGGACCGGCTCGCCCTCGACGAGGGCCGGGTCGCCGACATCGCCGACGCGCTGCGCGAGATGGCCGCGCTGCCCGACCCGGTGGGCGAGGTACTCCGCGGCTCGACCCTGCCCAACGGGCTGGAGCTGCGACAGATCCGAGTGCCCTTCGGCGTGGTCGGCATCATCTACGAGGCTCGGCCGAACGTCACCGTGGACGCCGCCGGCATCTGCCTGAAGTCCGGCAACGCGGCGCTGCTGCGCGGCTCCTCCTCGGCCGCGCACTCCAACGCGGCGCTGGTGGCGGTGCTGCGGGACGCGATCGCCGATGCCGGCCTGCCGGCGGACGCCGTGCAGCTGCTCGACGCCACCACCCGCGACTCGGTCAAGGAGCTGATGCGGGCACGGGGCCTGGTGGACGTGCTGATCCCGCGCGGCGGCGCGTCGTTGATCCGGACCGTGGTCGAGGAGTCGACCGTGCCGGTGATCGAAACCGGAGTGGGCAACTGCCACGTCTACGTGGACGCCGCCGCCGACATCGGCAAGGCCGTCGCAATCACGCTCAACTCCAAGACGCAGCGGCTGTCGACCTGCAACACCGCCGAGTCGCTGCTGGTGCACGCGGAAATCGCCGACGCATTCCTGCCGCCGGTGCTCGCCGCCCTCGCCGAGACCGGGGTCACCGTGCACGGCGACGCCCGGGTGGCCGCCTACTCCGACGCGGTGGTCGCCGCCACCGACGAGGACTTCGCCACCGAGTACCTCTCCGCGGACATTGCCGTCGCCGTCGTCGACTCGCTCGACGCGGCGGTCGGGCACATCCGGCGGTACGGCAGCGGCCACACCGACGCGATCGTCACCGACTCGCAGTCGGCGGCCCGGGAGTTCGTGGCCCGGGTCGACTCGGCGGCCGTGATGGTGAACGCCTCGACCCGGTTCACCGACGGCGGCGAGTTCGGCTTCGGCGCCGAGATCGGCATCTCCACCCAGAAGCTGCACGCCCGCGGCCCGATGGGCCTGCCCGAGCTGACCAGCACCAAGTACGTCGTCACCGGCGACGCCCACCTACGCGGCTGAGGTGCAAGGTGTAAGGAAGGGCCCCCTTTTAACGCCTGGTGCATAGCAGGGGGCCCCTTCTAACAACATCGCGGCGCCGACCCGTGCGGGCGGCGCGACGCGGCAGGGCGCCGCCCGGGGCGCCAGGGTGCGGCGCGGCAGAGCCCGGGGCGCGGCAGAGCCCGGGGCGCGGCGGGGCGCGACCTATGCGGGCGGGGACGGGGCCTCCGGTGGGCGGCCGGCGGCGCGACGGGCGTCCGTGACGGCGACGCCGAGCAGCACGACGACGCCCGCAGCAGCGGCGAGCAACAGCGGGCCGAAGAGCAGCGGTGGTGCCAGCAGGACCAGGGCACCGATGCCACGACCCGACCGCGCGGCGGGCGGCGGGCGGCGGGCGGCGGGCGGCGGGCGGCGGGCGGCGGGCGGCGGGCGGCGGGCGGCGGGCGGCCGAGGATCAGCGGAAGGCGCGGATCACGGCCAGGGTGGCGTGCACGTCGAACTGGTGGCCGTCGTCGCTGTCCCACCCGCCGTCGCTGCGCTGCGTCTCGGCCAGCCGGCGACGGGCGGCCACCATCGTCCACTCCTGGTCGTCGACGCCGACCCGGCGCAGGGTCGCGGCCAGCCAGGCTGCGTCCGCCGGAGAGATCTTCGGCATCCGCTCGGCGAGAACCGCCTTCATTCGCGCGGATTCGTAGAACATCTGCTGCCGATGCAGCACGGCCGCGCTCAACCAGCCTGCGGCAAGGAAGGACGGCCAGCTTCCGTCGGGACGCAGCTGGGCGGCGAGCGCCTGCGCGGCGCCGTGCACCACCCCGGCGTACGCGCCGCCGACGCGGTGGTCCAGCGGCCCGGCGGCACGCGCGTCCAGCCCGGCCACGGTGAGCCAGAAGGCGGCGTTGGCGGTGAGGTAGAGCCGTGCCTCCGGGTCGCCCGGCCGTGCCCACTCGGGGGCGGTGCCGGCCAGCGCCTCGTCCTCCTCCCAGCAGCCGTCGCTCCGCTGGGCGGCGGCGAGCCAGTCCAGCGCCCGCCGAGCCGCGGGGCGGCCCAGTGCGCCGAGGTCGTCCAGTTCGACCAGCCGGAAGCAGGTGGCGTCGACCGAGGCGACGTCGCTGTTCCAGGTCGCGGGCCAGCCGCCATCGGAGGATTGGCCGATTTCCGCTTTGTCGAGCGCCTCGGGGGGCGCCGGGGTGCCGGTGCGCAACCAGGAGAGGCGGGCACGCTCCACCGCGTCTCCGTGCGCCACCACGAACCCGATCGCGGCGTCGATGTCGACCACGGCGGTCAGGCTACCGGCGAGAACGTCATTCCGCCTCGGTTCTTCGGGCGGGCGGACCGGCCTGTCGGCGGGGTTGAGCAGGGCGTCGAGGCGGGTTGTTAAGAAGGGGCCCCTTCTCTACCGCAGGCGTTAAGAAGGGGCCCTTCCTTCACATCAGTACTCGGGGAGGGAGGGGTCGATCTGCTTGATCCAGGAGAGCACGCCGCCCTGGACGTGGACCGCGTCGCGGAAACCGGCCGCCTTCAGCGCGGCGAGCGCCTCGGCGGAGCGGACGCCGGACTTGCAGTGCAGCACGATCTGCTTGTCCTGCGGCAGCTTGGCCAGCGCCTCACCCGAGATGATCTCGCCCTTCGGAATCAGGGTCGAGCCGGGGATGCGAACAATCTCGTGCTCGGCCGGTTCCCGTACGTCGACGAGGAAGATGTCCTTGTCGGCGTCCTGCCACTCCTTCAGCTCGGCCGCGGTGATGGTCGCGTCGACCACCGCCTCCTGCGCCTCGACGGACACCGCACCGCAGAAGTCCTCGTAGTCCTCCATCAGGTCGGTGAGCGTGGCGTTCTCGCCGCAGAGCACGCAGTTCGGGTCCTTGCGTACCTTGATCTTGCGGTAGCTCATCTCCAGGGCGTCGTAGACCATCAGCCGGCCGACCAACGGCTCGCCGATGCCGGTGAGCAGCTTGATCGCCTCGTTGACCTGGATCGACCCGATCGAAGCGCAGAGCACGCCGAGCACGCCACCCTCGGCGCAGGAGGGGACCATGCCGGGCGGCGGGGGCTCCGGGTAGAGGCAGCGGTAGCAGGGACCGTGCTCGGCCCAGAACACCGACGCCTGGCCGTCGAAGCGGTAGATCGACCCCCAGACGTACGGCTTGCCGAGCAGCACCGCGGCGTCGTTGACCATGTACCGGGTGGCGAAGTTGTCGGTGCCGTCGAGGATCAGGTCGTACTGGGCGAAGATCTCGCGGACGTTCTCCCGGTCCAGCACCGTGTTGTGAATCACGACGTCGACCAGCGGGTTGATCTCGCGAATGCTCGCCGCGGCCGACTCGGCCTTCGGGCGGCCGATGTCGGAGACGCCGTGGATGATCTGCCGCTGGAGGTTGGACTCGTCGACGGTGTCGAAGTCGATGATGCCGAGCGTGCCCACCCCGGCGGCGGCCAGGTACAGCAGGGCCGGCGAGCCGAGGCCCCCGGCACCGACACAGAGCACCCGGGCGTTCTTCAGCCGCTTCTGGCCCTCCACACCGACATCGGGGATGATCAGGTGGCGCGAGTAGCGGCGGATCTCGTCAACGGTCAGCTCGGCGGCGGGTTCGACGAGCGGGGGCAACGACACGGTGAACTCCCCGGGATCGATGTGACAGGCAACCGCCATTGTTGCTCGCCGAGGTGCCCATCGACCATGAGTAGGGACACGTCGCCCGGCATGCGGGAGCGGGAATAACCGGGTGGGACCCGGGATCTCGGGTACGCGGGCAGCTCAGGACAGAAGATCGCCGGCATAGCGGTGGCCGTCGAGGAAGGGCCAGGCATTCGCCACGCAGCCCGCCAGGCCGTACGTCTGCTGCTGCATCACCGGCGCGGGGTGGCCGGGCCCGGGGCATGCCTCGTGCCCCTCCCCGAACTCGTGGCCAACCTCATGGTTGATCACGTATGCCCGGTACACCGCCAGCGGCGCCCCGTAGTCCGGCACCGCCTCCAGCCAGCGCGCCAGGTTGATGATTACTCTCCCGGGAAGCCGACAGGAGGTGTATCCCTCGGTGTGCAGCCCGCCCTGGGCGCACATCTCCGTCGAGGTGAGCGGGGTGGCCAGATAGACGGTGAAGTCCGCTGCTTCCGCCTCGACGACCCGTTGCACACGCAGCTCACCCGAGCCGATCCAGCTACGCGGGTCGGCCAGTATCGCGTCAACCTCGGCCGCGAATCCCGCCGGATCCTGCCCGGTGCCCTGCTCCACGGCGACCCGGTAGCGGGCGACCGGCCCGGTTACGCCGCGCACCGGCGTGCCCTCGTCGACCGGCACGAAGCTACCGGTGCCGCTGCTCGGGTACGCACCGGGCGCGGCCGCCTCGTCCACCCCCGCCCCGGATCCGACCCGGGGCGCACCCGGTTCCGGCCTGGTCACCCGGTCGCTGGCCCGGAGCAGCGACACCGTGGCGAAGATCGCGAGCGCCAGCACCAGGGCCGCCCTGGCGAGCGGGACCACCACGAACCGGCGCCGCGACCGGCCCGCCGCCGGCGAGCCGAAAAGGGGTGAAGCGGGCATGATGCCATCATCGCACCCCGATGGGGAACATCCCCGCATATCGGGACCATGGACCGACGCCGGTCCGGTCAGAGTGACGGCCCGGCGTAACGCCGCCCGTCGAGGTACGGCCAGGGATTCGCGACGCAGCCGTTGAGGAAGAGCGTCTGCTGCATCATCACCGGCGCCGGCTTGCCCTTACCCGGGCAGCGCTCGTGCCGGTGACCCAACTCGTGTCCGACCTCGTGGTTGATCACGTAGGTGCGGTAGACGGTCAACGGCACCTTCGCCTCGACGTAGTGCGGCACCGACAACCGCCACCGCTCCAGATTGATGATCGCCTTGCCCGGGGCGCGGCAGGAGGTGTAAGGCCGCCCACCGATCCGGATGTCCACGCCACCGGCGGCGCACATCCGGCCCGCCGTCCGCGCCGTCGCGAGATAGACGGTGAAGTCGTACGCGGCCCCCTCGGCGACCTGCCGCAGGCGCAGCCGGCCGCTGTCCACCCAACTGCCGGGGCCGGTCAACGCCTCCTGCACCGCGAGGGCGAACTCGGCCGGATCGACACCGGAGCCGACCTCGACCGCGACCCGGTAACCCCGCACCCGACCGGCAGTGCCCAGCACCGGGCCCGTCCGGTCGTCGATCTCGAAGCTGCCCCGCCCCGCCGACGGGACCGGCCCGGGCAGCCGCAGCACCGGCGGCTCGGGCGACGGGCTCGCCGAGGGGGGTACGGATGACGAGGCCACCGGCGACGGCGTGACCAACGACGCGGGCGACGACGGGGCGGAGGCGACCACCTCTTCGGCGCCGGCCGCCCCGCGCAGCCATTCGCCGCCCCCGACGACCAGGGTCACCGCCGCACCGACCGCCGCCAGCACCACAACCGTCCGGAGAACCACGTCGGGCCGGCGCCGGGGTGGCCTTCCGCCTGTATCACCGGCACCCGATGCTGCTGAATTCCTCGGGCGGACGTGCCGGCCGGAGCGCCGGCGATGGCTGTGCGGGATCGACACCCGGCTCATCCTGCCAGGTCGGTCCGGCGACCGCGGTCCCCCGTCTCGGTGAGCAGCCCGACCACCGCCCGGGCCACCAGGCGCGGGACCTCCAACTGCGCCACATGGCCGACGCCGTCGAGCATCAACAGCCGGCTGTCCGGGATCACCCGGGCGGTCTGCGGCGCCACCCGTACGTCGACCAGCCGGTCCTGCCGACCCCCGACGACCAGCGTCGGCGCCTGCACTGAACCGGCCATCCGCCACAGCGAGCCTGAGCCGGGCAGGTACGACCGGAGAAAGCTGGTGACCAGGCCACGGAAGGTCCGGACGTACGCCGCCGCGTGGTGCTCCGCCTGGTGGCGCACCCGGATCTCGTCCAACGCCTCCCGGCGGCGCTGGTCGCTGATCCGGCTGAGGTCGGCCACGCATGCCTCCATCACCTGCCGGGCCATCACCTCCGGTGCCACCTGGGCCAGCCGCCAGGCGGCCAGCCGCTCGCCTCGGGGGATCGCCAGCAGGGGCAGCATCCGACCCTGCAACGACCGGCGGAAGTCGAGGAACGGCAGGGCCGGCGAGACCAGGGTCAGCGTCCGGACCAGGTCGGGCCGCAGGGCCGCCACCCGCACCGAGATGGCGCCGCCCAGCGAATTGCCGAACAGATGCACCGGTCCCCGGCCGGTGTGCTCGATCCAACGGATCACCCGCTGCGCGAAGACCGGCACGGTGTAGCGCTGACCCGGCTCGCTGCGGCCGAAACCCGGCAGGTCGATCGCCTGGCCGTCCAACCGGTGGGCGAGCAGACCGGCCAGGTCGGTCCAGTTCTGCGACGAACCACCCAGCCCGTGGACGTAGAGCGCTGGTTCCGCATCCGGCCCGGTGGCCGGTGTCTCCCGCACGTAGGTGACCAGGCCGTCGAGGCGTACCTCTCGGCCCGGCCACGGTGGCGGAACCGAGTGGGCAGGTAGCAGTTGGTCCGGCCAGAGGGTAGCGAGCTTCACCGTTTCAGTCTGCCGGCCGGCTCAGGCCAGCAGCGCCTCCAGCCGCCGATTCACCGCGGCCAGGGTGGCCCGCACCACCGCCTGCCGAGGGTCACCGGCGACGAGGGCGGAGCCGGCGAGTTGCTCGACCCATCCGTCGCAGACCAGCAGCACCACGACGGTGGCCACCTCGCAGTTGCCGAACGGCACCACGGCGGCATGCTCCACGAAGCACCGTCCCTGGTCGGCGGTGACGCCGGTGCCGCGCAGCAACTCGTCGATCGCGGCCGCCGCAGCCACCGCACAGAGTCGCAGCACGTAGCCGTCCACGGCGGGGCCGGTGGCGTAACCGGCCGCGTTCTGCTCACCGGCGATCAGCCGGATCTCGACGGTGGCGTCGAGCCCGAAAGTGCTCACCTGGACGTGGTCCAGCACCACCCGGGGGCCGGGCGAGCCGCCGGTGTTCAGCGGCCGGGACGGTGCGGACTCCGTGGTGGTCAGCTGCCCACCGGAGTACGAGGCACCGAGGGTCGCCGGGCTGCCCGGCGGGGCCGTCTCCTCTGTGGTGCCGCGGCCCCGGCTGGTGGCCGGGCGTCGCCGCCTCGGGGTCTCCGGCACCTGCTCGGTCCGGGCGGCGACGGCCTCCGCACGGGTACCGGCAGGTCGGTTGACCGGACGGCGTGATTCGCTCGTGGGTTTGGCCTCACCGGCGTCGCCGCCACGCTTCTCGGCGGAGCGTCGGCGCACCGGTGCTACGGGCGTTCCCGGCATGCCCTGCGGCGCGGCGGCCAGCCCCATGCGTTCCTGCAGCAGGCGGGCGACCTGCCGACTCACCTCCGCGGGATCGGCACCGTCGGCGAGGTCGAGACGCAGGCTGTGCGCACCGGCCGGGGTACGGCGCAGGGACGCGTCGCGCACCCCCTCGACACCCCGTACGGCGTCGAGGATCGCGTTGACGTCGAAGCCCTCGGGCCGATCGCGCAACGGCGCCGACTCGTCCTCCCGGCGTAGGTGGGTGGCGATCCGGGCGAGTTCCGGCGTTTCGGCGGGTGGGTCCACGGCTGGCGGCTCCGGCACGACGGGCACGTCCGGTTCGGCGGGGACGCGCTGCGGCAACACCGCCAAGGTGCCGTCCGGCGATTGCTCGCCGGGCAGCTCCGGATCAGGCGCGGATCGACGTGCCGCGTAGGGGGCTGCGCTCGTCGGGACGGGCGCGGTGGGGGTGCGCTCACGGCGGCCGGTCCCGCCACCGGTGGACGCACCATCCGCCGGATCGGTCGACGCCGAGGTCGGGTTGGGCACGGCCGGTTCCGGAGCGGGCTGGGACGCTGCCGGCTCATCGGGGACCGAACGAAGCCGGTACGGCCGGTAGGTCGGCAGGTCGGACGCGGCCCCGGCCTCGGCCACCGGCAACGCCGACCCCGGCTCGGGCGGGGCCTCCCGGGCGAACGGAGGGGCGCTGGCCGGCGGCGCGCTGGCCAGCGGGGCCTCCCGGGCGAACGGAGAGACGCCGGCCGGCGGCGCGCTGGCCGCTGCCGCTTTCGCCGAGGTGGCCGGTGGGGCGCTGGCCGGGCCGAGCGCCCAGGGCAGGCGCTCCTCGCCCGGCGACTGACCGCCGGCGCGGCTCGCCCATGACGGAGGCTCGTCGGGTCGGGCGCCCCATGGCAGCGTCTCGTCAGCGGGGACGCCACTGACCGGGGGCGTCCCCCAGGAGGGGTGCTCTCCGGCCGGCGGTCCACTGGTCGACCGGGCGGCCCACGACGGGCGTTCCGGGCCCGGCGGAGCGCGGTGCGGCTCGGTCGCCCACGCCGGCCGCTCGGCCGGCTCGGGCTCGACCGCGGGTTCCCGCCCCGGGCCGGGCTGGGCCTCCGATCGGGATGGCTCGTACGGGCGGGGTCGCTCGACGGGTACCGCCTCGTAGGGGCGCGTCGGTTCGGCGCGCACCGGCTCGTACGGCCGGTTGGGCTCGCTGGTCCAGCCCTGGGCCGGCACCTCGCGTGACCGCCGGCCGGTCGGCTCGTCGTCGCCGCGTGGCCAGGATGGCGCGTCGCCGCGCGCCCAGGAGGGGGCCCAGTCGTTGGCTGTGCCGGACCGGGCCCAGCTCGGGCGCTCTGGCTCGGCCGATGGCGGCTCGACCGGTGGCTGGCCGCCGGCATCCGGGCCGGGCGCTGGCGGCCGGTCGGCGGCCGGTGGGGCGACGCTACGGCCGCTGCCGGGCAGCTCGGGCCGGGCCTCGGGCGCCGGTTCCGGCGGGAACGCGTCGTCCCACTCGGATGGCGGGCCGCCCACCGGCGCGTCACCTGAACGCTCGGCGGTGGGGGCGTGCAGGCCGGGTGGCATCTCGAAGCCGGAGGCGGCGGTGCCCACGGGTGGCACCTGCACGGCCGGCGGCGCAGAGGTCGGCAGCCCGGTGCTCCCGGCTGCGGGCTGCTCGGCGGGCGGACCGGGACGCGGCGCGGGTAACACGAGCCGGTCCCGGCCCGGATCGTGGCCGGAATCGCGTGGCCCGGGCGGGGCGCTCACCGGCGAGTGCTGGCCGCCGCCGGACGGTTCCTCCGAGTGGCGTACCCCGTTGATGTGGTGCCCGTTGAGCCGGGCGGGCTGCTCAGGCCCGGTTGGCTCACCGAACGGGGCGGGCAGGTCGGCGTGGCGCGGTGCCGCGGTGGCCCATCCGGAGGGCGGCCCGGGGTGGCGCCAGGTCGCGGCGGCGTCGTCGCCGCCCCACGACCAGTCGGGGGCCGACGGCGGCCACCCGCTGACGGAACGGCCCAGGTCATCCCGCTGACCCGTCCCGTCGCCGTGCTCTCCCGGGGTGGCGGCACCGGGTTGCCCTGCTTCACTCACCGCGCGCTCCTTGGTCGCCCCCCGCTGAGGCTACCGTGTGGCGACAGTGGCGATAAGTTACAGCGGCGGGCCAATTCCGTGCGGGGTTTCCGGGCCCCGACCGGTTCGGGCGAAATGCCGGCCCGTACGACAACCTCGGAGGTTCCCATGACCGCTGTTGGGAACGGCGCCCAGACCGCCGGCAGGCCCACGCGCCTCCCCCGGTCGGCGCGCCGCAAGCAGCTGCTCGCCGCAGCTCAGGAGGTGTTCGTCGCGCAGGGCTATCACGCGGCGGCAATGGACGACATCGCCGAGCGGGCCGGGGTGTCCAAACCCGTGCTGTACCAGCACTTCCCCGGCAAGATGGAGCTCTACCTCGCACTGCTCGACACGCACTGTGACGCAATCGTGGCGAAAGTGCACGACGCCATGGCCAGCACCACCGACAACAAGGAACGGGTCAGCGCGTCGGTGCGGGCCTACTTCGACTTCGTCGATCACGAGAGTGAAGCCTTCCGACTGGTCTTCGAGTCGGACCTGCGCAACGACCCGGCCGTACGGCAGCGCGTGGAGCGGGTCGAGCAGGGCTGCATCGCGGCCATCACCGACACCATCATCTCCGACACCGGAATCAGCCGGGCGCACGCCGAGTTGCTCGCCTCCGGCCTGGTGGGCGCGGCCGAGACCGCCGCACAGTTCTGGCTGGCCGGCGGGCGTCAGGTGCCCAAAGCCGAAGCGGAGGCACTGGTCGCCGCCCTCTCCTGGCGCGGCATCGCCAGCTTCCCGCTGCAAGGTGAGTCAGCCTGAACCAACACCTTGCGATCGGATAGCCTTCGCACGGCGCCATTTCGCTCGACGAGGGAGGCACAGTGGAGGTCAAGATCGGCGTGCAGTACGCGCCGCGCGAGCTGGTCCTGGAGAGCGCGCAGTCCCCGGCCGAGATCGAGCGGATCGTGACCGACGCCGTCGCCAGGGGCGAGGGCACCCTCTCCCTGACCGATGAGAAGGGCCGGCGGATCATCGTGCCGGTCGGCAAGGTCGCCTACGTCGAGATCGCGGAGGAGTCTCCCCGGGCGGTCGGTTTCACCGTTCGCTGACGATCAGTCGTTGCGGCCGCCGGCCGCCCGCGCGGGTACGCGCGGCGGTCGGCCGCCACGACGCGATCCCTCACAGCCACCCGCTCACCAGGTCGGTGAGCGCTCAGTGTGATACACATCACACTTTCGCCCTCGCCGTAGCGTTCAGTCGCTCGGGAATCGGGACGTCGCCTGGCCCGTTCAGGTAGCATGAAGAAGTTGCCGTAGGTGCTGAGCCGGCCGGAATCCCAATCGAGTTCCGGTCGAAGTCCGACCCACGGCGCGCGTGCGGCCCGGTCCGCTCGGCCTTCTGCCGCCGACCGTGTGGCCCGCGCCATACCGAATGCGCCCTGATGACATGACGGGGCGCACCCACGAGAGGGCACCCCCAAATCCATATGAGTGAGCTGACTCAAGACCTCACAGACGGCCAGGAACTGGCCCCGACCGCCCCGGTTCGACCGGAGGCACCGACCTTTGCCGAGCTCGGTGCGCGCGCCGAGACGGTCGACGCGCTGGCCGCGGCCGGCATCACCCGCGCCTTCGCCATCCAGGAGTACGCGCTTCCGATCGCGCTGCGTGGCGCCGACCTGATCGGGCAGGCCCCGACCGGCACCGGCAAGACCCTCGGTTTCGGCGTGCCGCTGTTGGAGCGGGTCTTCGCGCCCGACGAGGGTGGCGACGGCCTGCCCCAGGCCCTGGTCGTCGTACCAACCCGCGAACTGGGCATCCAGGTCGCCAAGGACATCGCGGCGGCCGGCCGCACCCGGGGCGTACGCGTGCTGCCGATCTACGGCGGTGTGGCGTACGAGCCGCAGATCGAGGCGCTCCGCAGGGGCGTGGAGATTCTGGTCGGCACCCCGGGCCGGTTGCTGGACCTCGCCAAGCAGAAGCACCTGCGCCTGCACGGGGTGCGGGCGCTGGTGCTGGACGAGGCGGACCGCATGCTCGACCTGGGCTTCCTCGACGACGTCGAGCGGATCCTGGCGATGCTGCCGGAGGACCGGCAGACCATGCTGTTCTCCGCGACCATGCCCGATCCGATCGTGACGCTGTCCCGGCGGTTCCTGCGCCACCCGATCACGATCCACGCCGGGCACACGGCCGAGACCGGCCCCTCGCCGCAGACGGAGCAGTTCGTCTACCGCACCCACTCGATGAACAAGCTCGAAATCGTCGCCCGGATCCTTCAGGCGGAAAACCGTGGACTGACGATGATCTTCACGCGCACCAAGCGGGCCGCCGACCGGGTGTCCGAGGATCTCGACTTCCGCGGCTTCGCCGTGGCGGCGGTGCACGGTGACCTCGGCCAGGGTGCCCGCGAGCGGGCGCTGCGAGCGTTCCGGGCCGGCAAGATCGACACCCTGGTCGCCACCGATGTCGCCGCACGGGGCATCGACGTCAGCGGCGTCACCCACGTCATCAACTACGACTGCCCCGAAGACCAGGACACCTACACCCACCGGATCGGCCGTACCGGCCGGGCCGGCGCGAGCGGCGTGGCGGTGACCTTCGTCGACTGGGACGACATGCCCCGCTGGCGGATCATCGACAAGACGCTCGGGCTGGACATGCCGGAGCCGTCGGAGACGTACCACACCTCCCCGCACCTCTACACCGACCTGCACATCTCGCCGGAGGTCACCGGCACCCTGCCGACCGCCGAGCGCACCCGCGCCGGCCTGGCCGCCGAGGTCGAGGAAGACCTGGGCGGCGGCCGGTCCCGCCGGGGCGAGCCGCGCGGTGCCCGCCGGGGCCGTGATCGTGGCCGGGGCGAGAACGGGCGCGGCGGTCGCAGGCGCGCCGAGGCCAGTGGCGAGCCGGTCGGCGACACCGGGCCGGACGTCACCGAGGCCACGGCGGGCGAGGCAACGCGTACCCCCCGCCGCCGCCGACGCCGCCGGGCCGGCGAGTTGGTGGCCGGCGAGGCGGTGGTCGGTGCCGACGCGGCCCCGAAGGCCAGCGACGGCACGCCCGAGACCACCCCGGACACCGCGGGTGACACATCCCGCCCGCGTCGGCGCCGACGCCGCCGTGGTGGCGCTGGCAGCAGCGGTACGCCGGCCGAGGCGACCGTCGACTGACACGTTGCCCCGGGCAGCGAGGTTCTTGATCACCGCCAGCCATGCCACGACGATGGTGTGGCGGACGGGCCTGGGAAGATTGAGCGATGCCCGAACCCTTGGACTCGGCCCTGGCCGAGGTGCGCTCGATGTTGCTCGATCCCGCGCTGACCCGGGCCGTGGCCGCCGGGCGCCGGCGTGGTCAGCGCCCCTCGGTGGTTCGGGCCGAGTTGCGGCCGGTCGCGCTCAAGGCCGGTCCGCGATTGCAGATCGCCACCTCTGACGGGGCCCGGCCCTACACCCGCAACGTCGCACCGGGTCCGGAGGCCGACGATGCGGTCGAGGCACTGCTGGCCGAACCGTTCGGCAACTGGCACGTGGAAACCGTCGACCGCACGCTGCAACTGCGGGTCACCAGGTCGGGCGAGGCGCAGGTACACCGGACGACAGCCGCCCGCCCGGCCGTCGCGCCGGCCGCGCACGACCGGGCCAAGGCGTACCTGCTCGATCCCGGCGACCCGATCTTCACCGAGATCGGCGGTTCGGCGGCGAAACGGCGACAGGTCGACGCGTTCCTGCGGGCGTTGGCGGCCACTCTGCCGGTCGACCCGGCCGGGGCCCTGACCCGCCCGTTGCGGGTGGTGGATCTGGGGTGCGGCAACGCGTACCTGACCTTCGCCGCGTACCGGTACCTGTCGCAGCTCGGCCTCGACGTCGAGCTGGTCGGCGTGGACGTCCGCGAGGACCAGCGCCACCGCAACACCGCCTTGGCCGAGCGGCTGGGCTGGGCGCACCGGGTGCGTTTCGTGGCCGGCACCATCGCCGACGCCGACGTCGAACCGGCTCCCGATCTGGTGCTCGCGCTGCACGCCTGCGACACCGCCACCGACGAGGCGCTGGCCCGAGCGGTGCGCTGGGGTGCCCGCTGGGTGCTCGCCGCGCCGTGCTGCCACCACGACATCGCGGCGCAGTTGCGCGCCCGGGCGGCCCCCCGGCCGTACGATCTGCTGACCCGGCAGGGCATTCTCCGCGAGCGCTTCGCGGACGTCCTCACCGACGCGCTGCGCGCCGCACTGCTGCGGCTACACGGCTACCGGGCCGAGGTGGTCGAGTTCGTCGACTCCGCGCACACCCCACGCAACCTGCTCATCCGCGCCCGGCGTACGGATGCCGCACCGACGGACGAGCAGCGCACGGAGTACCGCGAGCTGATCGCAGAGTGGGACATCACCCCCCGTCTGGAGATCCTGCTCAGGCCGTCCGAGCCGGACCGCTGACCGGTTCCGGTCTTGCCGCCGGGACCGCCTGGTCGGTCAGTCAGTTGTTCTCTCCGTCGCCGTACTACTCTCGAAGAACGCACCGCGGGGGTGCCGGTCGGGAGGGACCACCCACCGGATGGGATCGGCAGAGGTTTCGCCACAGATGGCCTTCGCGCGTTTCGTACGCCAGGCCATCGACGAGGCCCGCGAAGAGCGCGGATGGACGGTCGCCGACCTGGCCTCGCACACCGGCGTCGGCCGTTCGACCGTCTTCCGCTGGCTGGCCGGCGATTGGCAGGACTACCCCGAACTCGCCAAGGTTCGCGGCTTCTGCGCCGCGCTGGATCTCCCGGTGGCAGCGGCCTTCCGCGCACTCGGCCTGCCCGACGCCGGCCCCAGCCCGTTGCGACATGGCAGGGACGACAGCCCGGTCGAAGCCGACGTCCGGGTGATCCTGCAACGGCTGGCGGATCCGACGGTGCCCGCGGAGGAGAAGCACCACATCCGCGATCTGCTGCGCTACCTCGCCCGTCGCCCGATCCGCCGGGCCGGCTGACGCGCCGCCACATTCGCCGGGCCGGCTGGCGCCACATTTTCCGGAGCGGCCGATGCCCGCCGCCGCTCCCGGCGGGGCATTCGCCGGGCTACGGCACCGTCGCCGTGAACTCGGCGGTCCGCACCTCGCCGCCGCTGGCGAAGTCCAGGTAGAGGCGATACCGCCCGGATGCGGGCGTGGTCAACCAGAACCTGATCGCGCCATCCACCAACTCCGGCTCGGGATGCACGTGCAGGTAGCCGAGATCGCCCTCACGCAGCACGACGAGGTGGCCGTACGCCCCGAGGTAGCGCTCCAGCGCTGGTTCGGTGCCGTCGGCTGCGATGACCCGGAAGGCCAGCGGCACGGTCAGGCCAGGCTCGGGCCTGCCCTGGTAGCCGACGGTGAACCCGTCGACCGTGGTCGTGGTGGCTGGCGCGGGCAGGGCCCGGGGTGCGTACCCGCCCGGTGCGGCCAGGTCCACGCCGAGTGTCGTGGCCGTCTGCCGGCCGTCGTCTGCGAGCGCCGTGAAGTCGGCGTACGCCCGCCAGACGCCCGGCTCGGGCAGCGTGAGCGGCACCGACCAGGTCCCGTCCGTCGCCATGGTCGGGTGCAGATGCTGGTAGCCGGTCAGATCGCGGCGCACCACGATCAGATGCATCGGTTTGTCGTGCACCACCGCGAAGCGGGTCACCGCCCGACGTTGCTCGTCCCGGATCTGGAATCGCAGCTCCCCGGCGCGCCCGGCGGTGAACTCGGCAGACACCGGGGTGAGCGTGTAGCCGTCCCGGCTGACCGCCAGGCCCCCCGCCTCGGCCGCCTCGGCCTGCCCCGCGCCGTGCGAGTGCGCGCCGACCCCGGGCGCGTGGACGTGGTCGGCCAACGCGCTGTCCACCGCCCCACCCGCCGCCGGCCCACCACCACTGTTGATCCGGCCCAGCCCGAACCCGAGCAGCACGGCGAGAACGAGCCCGCCGACCACCAGAGCGAGCCGAATCGTGGCCCGATCCGGCACCGCGGAGACCCCTTCGGGATCGGTGCCGTCCCCCGCCGCCGGTCGCTCGACGCTCCGCACCGACCCGAACGCCAACGCGTCGAGGTCCTGCTCAGCCATGGTCCCACCGTACCGCCGCCCCACCCCACCCTCCCTGCACCCCGCCCTCACGTGGCCCCCACCCTGCCCCCGTCGATCATGCAGTTTGTGTCGCAGATACGCGGCATTTACCCCTTTCGCCCCGACCAAAAGTGCAAGATCGCGAGGGCGAGGGGTGGGGGGCGTGGGGGGGGTCAGGTGGGGATGGCGAGGGATAGGGGGAGGACTGCGGGGGCGCCGGCTTGGCGGAGGGCGCGGGCCGCCATGGTCATCGTCCAGCCCGAGTCGACCAGGTCGTCGACGAGCAGCACGGGGCCGTCCAGTCCGGCCAGGACGGCGGCCAACTCCTCGGGCACGGCGAGGTTGCCGTGCAGGGCGCGTACCCGCTGGGCGCTGTTGCCGCGCGGTCCGTCGCCGCCCGCCGGCCCGACCGAGGTGACCCGGCCCAGCAGGGGCAGCCGCCCGACGGCGGCGATCCGCTCGGCCAGCGAGCCGATCAGCACCGGACGGGTACGCGAGTCGACCGCGACCACGCCGGCCGGGCGGGCGGGCCACGGGTCATCGCCGTGCGCCCAAGCCTTGAGCACCTCGATGACGGCGGCGGCCACGTCGTCGGGCAGCGGGCCGTCCGGCGCGCCCGGCCCGACCAGGTCCCGCAGCCGGCCACCCCAGCCGAGGTCGGAGAGCCGGCCGACGGCGCGACCGGGCAACGCCTGCTCGGACGGGGCGATCCGCCCCTTCAGCGGTACGCCGACCGCCGCCAGCCCGGTCGGCCAGAGCTTCTTCGGCGCGATCTGGACACCGGGTCGACCGAGGAAGGTCTGCGCGGCGGTCAGCGCGGCCGGCGACACCTCCGGCGAGAACAACGCCTCGGCACAGCGGTCACACCGGCCGCAGTCGGCCGCCTCCGCGTCGTCCAGGCACTCGCGCAGGTAGCGCATCCGGCAACCGGTCGTCGCGGCGTACCCGAGCATCGCCTGCTGCTCGGCGGCGCGGGCGGCGGCGACGCGGCGTAGCCGGGCCGCGTCGTAGACCCAGGGCTCACCGGTCGCGAGCCAGCCGCCCCGCACCCGGCGGACCGCGCCGTCCACGTCGAGCACCTTGAGCATCAGCTCCAGCCGGGCCCGGCGCAGGTCGACCAGGGGCTCCAGGGCCTGGGTGGAGAGCGGCCGATCGGTGGGCAGGGCGGCGAGCACCGCGCGGACCTGCTCCTCCGGCGGGAAGGCGAGCGAGGCGAAGTACCGCCAGATGGCCGCGTCCTCGGTGCCAGGCAGCAGCAGCACCTCGGCGTGCTCCACGGCCCGACCGGCCCGGCCGACCTGCTGGTAGTAGGCGATCGGCGACGGCGGCGCGCCCAGGTGCACCACGAAACCGAGATCGGGCTTGTCGAAGCCCATCCCGAGCGCGCTGGTGGCGACCAGCGCCTTGATCTTGTTGTCGAGCAGGTCCTGTTCAGCGGCGCGGCGGTCGGCGTCCTCGGCCTGCCCGGTGTAGGCGGCCACCGACCAGCCCCGCGACCGCAGGAACTCGGCGGTCTCGGTCGCCGACGCGACAGTCAGCGTGTAGACGATGCCCGAGCCGGGGAGCCGGTCCAGGTGGTCGGCGAGCCAGCCGAGCCGGTGCGCCGGGCTCGGCAGGTCGAGTACGGCCAGCCGCAGTGATTCCCGGTCCAGGCTGCCTCGCAGCACCAGGACGTCCGATCGTGGCCCGGTGGGATCGGTCGGCTCGGTACCGAGTTGCTCGGCCACGTCCCGGGTGACCCGGGCGTTGGCGGTCGCGGTGGTGGCCAGCACCGGCGTGCGCTCGGGCAGGTTGCCGAGGAAGGTACGCAACCGGCGGTAATCCGGCCGGAAGTCGTGCCCCCAGTCCGACACGCAGTGCGCCTCGTCCACCACCAGCAGACCGGTGGTGGCGGCCAACCTCGGCAGCACGCCGTCGCGGAACTCCGGGTTGTTGAGCCGCTCCGGGCTGATCAGCAGCACGTCGACCGACCCGGCGTGGATCTCGGCGGTGATCTCCTGCCACTCGTCGAGGTTGGCCGAATTGATGGTGCGGGCCCGGATCCCGGCCCGTCCGGCGGCCTCGACCTGGTTACGCATCAACGCCAGCAACGGCGAGACGATCACCGTGGGGCCGGTCGGCTCCGCACGCTCGCGCAGCAGGGCGGTGGCCACGAAGTAGACCGCCGATTTGCCCCACCCGGTGCGTTGCACGCAGAGCACCCGCCGCTCGTCGATCACCAGCGCCTCGATCGCCCGCCACTGGTCCTCGCGGAGCCGGGCGTCCTCGCCCGCCAGCCGCCGCAGCACCGCCTCGGCCCGCTGCCGCACCGCCGTCCGTTCCTGGCTCATCCGGCCTTTCTACCAGCGTCCAACCGCCGGTTCACCGCCGCCGAGCGAGGCAAGCCGCCGGGTTCACCGCCGCCGAGCGGGGTAAGCGCCGTACCGCCGAGGACGAGAAGGGTGAATTCGTGACCGAACCCGCGCAGCCGCACCTGGCACCGGAGGAGAACTTCCGGCACGGTCGACTGACCGCACGTCCGGCGCCGCCGGCAACCCCGGCCACCGCTGGTCTGCTATCGCGCAACGACGCCGCGGGCGGGTTGCAAGCCATGGTGTACGCCCCGGAACCCGCCGACGGCCGGCCGTACCGGATGGTGCTGCTGCTGCACGGGGCGGGCGGCTCGGCCCGGCAGGGACTGGACCTGCTGCTTCCGGTCGCCGACGCGCACCGCCTGCTGCTGGTCGCCCCGCAGGCCGTGGCGAGCAGCTGGGACCTCATCGTGGAGGGCTTCGGGCCGGACGTGCGACGGATCGACGCGCTGCTCGCTTCGATCTTCGCCAGTCACCCCGTCGACCGGGTGGTCTTCGGCGGCTTCTCCGACGGTGCCTCGTACGCCCTCTCCCTGGGCCTGACCAACGGCGACCTGGTCGACGCCGTGGTGGCCTTCTCCCCCGGCTTCGCCGCGCCGCTGGTCACCCACGGCCGTCCCCGGATGTACGTTTCGCACGGCGTCGCGGATCCGGTCCTTCCGGTCGACGCGTGCAGCCGTCGACTGGTCCCCCGACTGCGGTCGCTCGGTTATGACGTGACCTACCACGAGTTCCCCAACGGCCACGAGGTGCCTCCGGAGATCCGTGAACAGGCTGCCGCCTGGCTCACCACCTCCTGACACGCACGCCTTTTGTGCGCAGACGCCCGGCGGCGTTTAAGGTCGTACGGTTCTCGTTCAATCCGGGAGAGAGACGACATGACTCAGCGAACCGGCACCACCGCCACCATCCGGCGGTTCGCGGCCGCCACGGTCGCCCTGCTGGCTGTGGCTCTGGTGGCCGGCTGCGACGACAGGGACGCCGGCCCGCAGGCGGCCCCACCGCCGCCCGACCCGAAGCAGGAACTGCTGGCGGCGGTGCCGGACGCCGAGGACCCGGCCTTCCGCTTCATCACCAGTGACGCCTCGGGTGACGTCTCGGGTGTGATCGACCCGGTCAACCGCGGCATGGAAATGGAGATCGTCGGCAAGGAGAAGGACTTCACCCTGGAGATGGCCTTCCGGTTTGTCGAGTCGCGCACCTGGATGAAGGTGAACTTCAAGGGCAAGCGGGACATCCAGAAGCTGATGAAGCTGCCGACCACATGGATGGAACTGGACCGGACGAAGGTCAAGGGGGCCGACGAGATGCCCACGTACGAAGGCACCGATCCCGGCAACACCGAGGTGATCATTCGCGCGGCCACCGACGTCCAGGCCGGCGAGGACGGGACGTACACGGGTGTGATCGACTTTTCCACGGAACCGGAGCTGGTGGAGGCCATGGAGGGCGTGGCGCCGCTCGGCGACGCCACCGAGCCGGTTCCGCTCACCGCCGTCGTCGGCCCGGACGGCAACCTCACCTCGCTCACCCTGGCGATTCCGGCCATCGGGAAGCGGAAGGCGTCGGAGTACGTCGTGAAGTACTCCGATTACGGCACTGCCCCGGCGGTCGTCGCCTTCGTCGGCGACGAGGCGAAACCGGCACCGAAGGCGGCGTACGACATGCTCAACAACGGCTGACGTCGGTCAGCGGCCGGCGGGCGACGCACCGCTACGCCGCCCGCCGATGATCAGGTCGGACGGCGTCGGCCGAGGCGCAGCGAGTTGCGCAGCAGGGCCAGGCGGGGGGCAAGGCTGGCCAGGCCGCCGGGGAAGAAGTAGACGGCCAGGATGAAGACGGTGCCCAGGACGAAGAGCGGCTCGGAGAGCGGGCGGCTGAGGAAGGCCGGCAGCGCGCTCACCGCGTCGGAGCTGCCGAAGGAGACCAGGCGGTGGTCCAGGTACATGTAGAGGATGCCGCCCAGCACCGGGCCCCAGCGTGTGCCCGGCCCGCCCAGCACCACCATCACCAGCAGTGACAGGGTCAGCTCGCTGCTGGTGATGTGCGGCGAGGCGCCGCCGACGATCAGGCAGTAGACCACTCCACCCGCCGCCGCCAGGCCGCCGGCCAGGGTGAAGGCGACCAGCTTGAAGCGGTACGGATCCAGCCCGAGCACCCCGACGCGACGCTCGTCGTCGCGCACCCCGGCCAGCACCCGCCCGGTCGGCGAGGCAGTGACCCGGTGCACCACGAACACCACCGCGACCAGGTACGCCAGGGCCAGCCAGTAAAGGTTGACCGTGTTGGCGACGCCGACCAGAGCGGCGGGCAGCCCGGCGACGTCCAGCGGCAGCCCCTCCTCGCCGCCGGTGAGCCCGCCGAAGTCGCGGGCCACCAGGATCGCTCCGACCTGGGCGAAGGCGAGCGTCACCATGGCGAAGGCGATGCCGATCGTACGCAGCGCCACCGCACCGATCAGGCCGGCGAGAATGGTCCCGCCGACGATCGCCAGCGGCGCGGCCTGCCAGAGCGGCAGCCCGGCCCGGGTGATCAGGATGTCGGTGCCGTACACACCGGCAGCGAAGTAGAGGGCGTGCCCGAAGGAGAGCATCCCGGTGCGCCCGAACAGCAGGTCGTAACCGGCCGCCAGGCCACCGAAGACCAGGCAGACGGCGAGCAGTTGCAGGGTGCCCGGCGAGTTCAGCGCCCCCTCGAAGATGCCCGGCAGGTGCAGCGTCGAGTACGGCAGGATCACCGCCACGGCCAGCACCACCAGCGGCAGGACGGGGCGCAGCCGGCTGACGCGGCCCGGGGTCAGCTCGGCCGGTACCGCCGCTGAGGCCGCGGGAAGCTCGGGGCTCTTGACCTCGGTCATGCCGTTGCCACCTTTCCGGCGATGCCCTGGGGGCGCAGCAGCAGCACCGCGGCGAGCAGCGCGACCACGCAGATGTCGCCCAGCCCGGAGGTGCCGTAGTAGTTCACGAACTGTTGCAGCAGCCCGACCGCGACCGCCGCGTACGCGGACCCGACCACCGAGCCCATGCCGCCGATGACCACCACGATGAACGCGAAGATCAACAGCGAGCCGCCCTGCTGTGGCGAGACGGTGCCGAAATAGACGCTGCCCAGCGCGCCGGCCAACGCCGCAGCCGCCCCACCGATCGCGAAGACCAGGGTGAACGCCTTGCGTACGTCGATGCCCAGCGCGGTGACCATCTCCCGGTTCTCCACCCCGGCCCGGATGATCAGGCCGTACCGGGTCCACTGGAGGAAGGCCAGGATCGCGGCGAGCACCAGCACCGCCGCGATGATCAGCAGCAGCCCGCCGTTGGGCACCTGCGCGCCCAGGATCGAGGTCACCTGGCGGGTCCACTCCGGGCGCGGGAACCGTCGGGCGTCCGCACCCCAGGTGGCCTGCAACAGCGCCACGCCGGCCAGGGAGAGACCCACGGTGACCAGCACCTGTTCGATGGTGCGGGAGTAGAGCGGCCGGATCAGCACCAGCTCGACCAGCACCGCCATCAACGCGCCGGCGGCCACCCCGAAGGCGACCGCGACCACGAACCCGAGGCCGTCGTGCCCGGCGCCGGGCAGGTTCCCGGCCGCCCACCAGGTGGCGTACGCGCCGACGCCGAGGAAGAGCCCGTGCGCGAAGTTGAGCACGTCGGCCAGGCCGAAGACCAGCGACAGCCCGGAGGCCACCAGGAAGTACAGCGCCGCCAGGCCGAGCCCGGTCAGCGTCAGCAGAATGATCGCGTCCATCAGCGGGCGTCCTCCCGCGCCGGGCCCGCCGTGCTGGCGGATGCCCCCGGCTCCGTACCGGATCCGTGGTGATGCCCCTCCGCCGAGCCGACGCCGAGCAGCGACCTGGTCAGCGCGGTCGCCGACAGCAGTTCCTGGGCGTCACCGGTCCAGGCGACCCGGCCGGCGGCGAGCACCACCGCGTCGCGGGCCAGCCGCCGGACCACGGCCAGGTTCTGCTCGACCAGCAGCACCGGCACGGATTCGGCGACCCGTTTCAGCACCTCGGCCACCTCGGTCACCACCTTCGGCGCCAACCCCTTGGTCGGCTCGTCGACCAGCAACAGCCGGTTGTCGTTGAGCAGCACCCGGCCGATGGCGAGCATCTGCTGCTGCCCGCCCGACAGCGAGCCGGCCCGCTGCCGGGACCGCCGATCCAGTTCGGGAAAGAGCGCGAACACCCGGTCGTACGCCGCAGTGGTGCCCCGCCGCTCGGCGAGCCGCAGGTTTTCCGCGACGGTGAGCCCGGCGAAGACGCACCGGTCCTCCGGCACGTAGCCGAGCCCGCCGCGGACCAGGCGGTGGGTCGGCCGCTCCAGCAGCGACTGGTCTCCCATCCGGACCCTGCCGTGCACCTCGCCGCCCCGGGGCGTCAACCCGACCACCGCGCGCAGCGTGGTGGTCTTGCCGACACCGTTGCGGCCGAGCAGCACGGTGACCCCGGTCGGCGCCACCGTGAACGACACCCCCTGCAGGATGTGCAGCCCGGCGATCCGCACCGACAGGTCCTCGACGGTCAGCACCGGCTCCGTCACAGGTCCTCCCCCAGATACGCCTCTTGCACCGTCGGGTTGGCCATCACCGTCTCCGGGGTGTCGCAGGCCAGCAGGGCGCCGTGGTGCATCACGGCGATCCGGTCGGCCAGTTCCAGGATCACGTCCATGTGGTGCTCCACCATCAGCACCGACCGGCCGCTGTCGCCGGTCAACGACCGGATCACGCGCACCAGTTCCGGCACGTCCTCGGCGCTGACCCCGGCCATCGGCTCGTCCAGCAGCATCACCCTCGGCTCGCCGGCCAGCAGCAGCGCGATCTCCAGCTTGCGTTTCTCGCCGTGGGCGAGGGTGCCGGCCAACGCCGTACCCCGATGGGCCAGGCCGACGCGGTCGAGCGCCGCGTCGGCGGCGGCGGCCACCTCCCGGTCGGCCGCCGCCCGCCGCCACAGCTTCATCGAGCCCCCGCGGTACGCCTGCACGGCGAGCCGGACGTTCTCCCGCACCGTGAGCGAGCCGAAGACCGAGGACGCCTGGAAGGTACGGCCCAACCCGAGTCGGGCCCGCCGGTACGGCGGCAGAGCGGAAATGTCCCGCCCGTCCAGGGTGACGCTCCCCTCGGTGGGCCGGCGCAGGCCGGTGATCAGGTTGAACAGTGAGGTCTTGCCGGCGCCGTTGGGCCCGATCACGCCGAGGAATTCCCCGGGCGCCAGGTCGAGGTGAACGGAGTCGACGATGGCGACCTCACCGATCCGCCAGGTCAGACCGCGGGTGGCGAGCATGGCGAGCCTCAGCCCTTCATCGCCTGGACCGGTGGCGCGGTCTCCTCGCCGGTGAGCGCCTTCTGCGCGGTCGCGGTGAAGTCCTCTCCGCTGCCGGTCAGGCTCGCCTGGTACATCGGCTGGAGCAGGGCGTGGTCCTCGGCGCGGATGGTCATGGTGCCCTTGACGCCCTCGAAGCTCCAGCCCTCCAGCGCGGAGACCATCTTGTCGACGTCGTCGCCGCCCTCCTGCACGGCCCGGACCACCATCTGCGCGGCGGCGAAGCCGTCCGGGTGGAACAGGTCGAGGGTGCCCCCGGGAATCTTGGCCTTCGCGGCCGTGGCCGCCTCGGTGTCACTGGCACCGTCGAAGTAGTGCGACAGGAAGGAGATCTTGCTGCCGGCCGCGCCGAAGGTGGGCCAGGAGGCACGGATGTCCAGGCCGGTGACGACCGTGGTGGAGGTGAGTACGCCCTGCTGGTCGAGGGTCTGCCACATCGCCGGGGCGGTGGTGCCGGCCCAGGCGACGAAGAGCAGGTCCGGCTTGGCGGACTTGATCTGGCTGGCGAACGGGGTGAACTCGGTGGCGCTGGCCGGTGCCCGGACCGCGCTGACGGTGGCCCCGGCAACGCCGATGACCTCCTTGACGGCCGCCTCGTTGGCGTCACCGAACGCGCCGTCCTGGGCGAAGACCACGACCTTCTTGCCGGCCGGGTCGCCGATGAACGATTTCGCGGTCACCACGTCCTGGTACGACTGCCGGCCGGAGCGGAACGTGTACTTGTTCGCGCCGGTCACCGCGTCGGTGGCGGCCGGACCGGAGATGAACAGGACCTTGTTCTGGGCCGCGATCGGGGCGACCTGGAGCGCCACACCGGACGCCGTCGAGCCTGCGATGATCTTGTTGCCCTTGCCGATCAGGTCCTTGGCCGCGGAGACCGCCTTCGCCGGGTCACCGGCGTCGTCGACCTCGGTGATCTCGATTGCCCGGTCGCCCACCTTGTTGGTGCCGTTCGTGGCGAAGTCCAGGCCGGCCCGGAACCCTTCGATGTACTGCTTTCCGTAACTGGCCAGCGCTCCCGACTGGGAGTAGACCAGACCAACCTTCACCGGCGCGGCGCCGTCGCCACCGCCGCTGGCGGTGTCCTGCGGACTGCCACACGCCGTGGCCGCGAGCGCCGCGGCCATCATCGTGGCGGTGGACAGGAACACCCGTCGTGTCGTCCGGACCGTCATAGCGACTCCACGTGAGGACTCAGAGGAAGAGAAACCTTATGTGTCGGCTCACGCTAGAAGTGACGTCACCCACGGGCTATGTGGCGGAAGCACACAAGTCACCAGGATGGAGTGGCCAGCCTTGACAAGCACTCGGCCTCGGCGGTCGCGCCACCGCGCCCGGGCGGCGACCATCCCCATCCCCCAGCCCGCTCATGTGTCGGTCCGGAACACGCCCTCGCTAGTCTTGATCAACTCCGTGCCGGCGGAATGGCGGTATCGGGCGCGCTTGGATACCGCCATTCCGCCGGCATTGTGTCGATCACCGCCCCCGAGTGCGATGGACCACGTCCGCGACCGGCACCGTCGCACAAGACACCGCAACTCGCGTTCCTGGGCACAGGACACCGCAACTCGCGGTCTCAACCGGCCCGGAAACCCCAACATGCCGCAACCCGCGCCACCCAAAGGACGGGATACGCCGACATGCCGCAACCCGTGCCCGCCCTGGGCACCCGGACACCCCGAGATGCCGCAACCCGCGCTGTCCACATCCCACAGCGCCACCACGCCTGGACCCACCTGGCCACGCCACCACCTATTGCCGGTCCCTCTAGCCTTGCGTTTTAACCTCGGTCGTATGTCTCGACGGTGGGTGTCGGTTGCGCTCGGCGTGTTGGCGTGACGCGGAGCGGCCACCGCGTGATCCTCTTCGGGTTCCTTCCACAGAACTTGAAGAAGATGAAAGCGGTGGCCGTGGCTGTTAGTGTGCCGCAGGCGGTGGCTTGGGGCGAGCAGGGTGGTGCGGCGTGCCGGGATGAGCTTGTCGGGTTCCGTCGTTCGTTCTATGACTGCCCGACGTTGCGCGCTGATGCGTTGTTCGAGCTCACCGACGCGGTGTTGTGTGTGGATGGCCCGATGGTGTCGCTGGCGGAGTTATCGTTGGCGGGCTGTTTTCGCCGTGGTCACGGGGCTCTTTACGACGCGTTGGCGGCCGGTGGTGGCGATGTCGGCGGGGACCACTGGACGAGGCTGATCATCGCCGCATACGCACAGTTACGCCTGGCCCGCCAACACGTCGATGATTTGCGCCATCCCTGGGAGAGACCTCTACCGCCACACCGACCGCCCAGCCCGCTACGGGTCCGGCGAGTATTCCGCCGCATCCGCCGTACCGTCGGGATTCCCGCCCGCGCGGCGAAACCCACCCGACCCGGCCCAGGCCGGCCCTCAAGGTCGCACCTCCGTACCAGCCCCGCGCCACCCCGTCGGCAAGAAGATCCGCAAAAAGGACATGCCACGGCGAGGAGGAAAAACCGCAAACAGGGTCGGGTGGCCCAGGGCGTCGCAGCCCTGGGCTCCCACGGAACGGAGCGTGACAGTCTCCCGTCACTCCGCTCTTCTCACCAATTCCAGCAGTACTGCCGCTCCCACGCCCAGTGCGCGAACAGGCCGGGATCTCGATCGAGGAGCCCGGTCCACCATGCTTTGAAGCGCTTCCAGGAGCGCAACCTCTTGTATTTCTTGCGCGCCCAACGCATCAGGTAGGTGTTGATACGCCGTAGAAAGGGATATAGCTGCGACCGGTAGAACCGGCCGTAGTAGTTCATCCAGCCCGCCACGATCGGGTTGATCCAATCAGCGAGCTCGTCGAGAGAATCTTCGGTGCGCCGATGAATGCGCCAGTGACGCAGCTGTCTGCCCATCGTTTTGAGGGCTTGAGGGCTGATCGCGGGCAGGAAGGAGGTGAACGCCTTCCCATCCGGATACTTCGCCTTGCGCGGGCCGAAGGCATACCCCAGGAACGTGAACGACGTGTGCTCGAACGAGCCCCGCCGTCGGGAGTCCTTGCAGTACACCAGCTTTGTCTTGTCGGGATGCAAGCGCAGCCCGACACTTTCCAGCCGTTCGGCCAGCGCCGCCCAGACCTGCCGGGCCTGGCGCTCTGTCGCGCAATGCACCACCGCGTCATCGGCATAGCGTTCGAACTCTACGGTCGGGAACTCCCCCTCCAGCCACGAGTCGAACGCATAGTGCATGAACAGGTTCGCCAATACGGGTGAAACCGCGGAACCCTGTGGCGTTCCCCGATCCCGCGTTTGCAGGGTTCCGTTGGGCAGCGCCAACGGGGCAACCAACCACCGCTTGACATACAGCACTACCCACCGCTGGTCGGTGTTCGCTTCCACAGCCTTGACCATGAGAGCGTGATCCACAGAGTCGAAGAACTTTTGCACATCCAGGTCAATGACCCAGTCCTTCTTCCAGCACCGTTGCCGGCACCGCTCGATCGCCTGCAACGCCGAACGCCTGGGTCGATACCCGTACGAGTCGTCATGGAAGATCGACTCTGTTCGGGGTTCCAACGCCAGCGCGACCACCGTCTGCGCCACGCGATCAGCCACCGTCGGCACACCCAACGTTCGTGTGCCGCCTAGCTTTGGGATCTCCACCGCCTTTACCGGCGGCGGGAAGTACGTCCCCGATGACATCCGATTCCAAATCTTGTACAGATTGTTTCTCAGATCGGCTTCGAAGTCCTCGATGGACTGCCCGTCCACGCCTGCGGCGCCCTTGTTCGACCTGACTCTCTCGTACGCCTCCCACACCAGTCGCTTCGGAATGTCAAAAGGCTTGTCCTGCGGACTTGACATGCCCACCCGCTTCCTCCCGGCACACGTCCGGTTGTTCGTGCGAACAGATCAGCGATGAGCCGGCCCCTTCGCTCCACCCCGATTACCAGGGCTTCACCACTACTACGAACCGGTCCGCCAGCGGATGCCGCATCGGTACTCAGCACCTGACGGTTTCCGCCGCCCGGTGCGCTCCCTCTCGCTCCCCCAGCCTCGCCAGTTGAGCCGTATCGGCGTCCGCCTTCCCACGTTCCATGCAGAAGCCGCAGACCGGACTCGCGCCGCCTCCATGCCGGACACCGCCTGGCCAATAAGCGGGCACCCGCCAGGCTCATCCCGGCGCCATTTAACCGCACCGGTTTTGATGTCATCTTCTTGTTTCGACACGTCAATAGCGGTTCGCTTACGCTCGCCTTTCCGGTCCCCACCTGACACGTCAAGCGTGCCTTTTCCTCAACGCTCACCACGACGGTCTTCAGCCAACGCAGCTTGAGGTGGTTTGGCATCTCCCCCCACAGGGCGATGCCGAAGGGCCACAAAACCTTCATCTCCTGCACAGCACCGCATCAAATGAGATCCCCTACACCGACCTCACTCTCCGCGCTCGTGGCGCACTGAAAACGCAAGCTAACGCAGCCGACGAGTAGTGCCGCCACCAGATGCCAGGCGGTCTCGGCAGCGCCTACTCAGACGTCAACTGGCGGGCCAGCCGGTCCAGGCCACTCTTGATCAGCTGCCCGTACTCGTCGTCGCCGAGCGCGCCGATCCCCGCCTCCGCGCGCTGGAGGTGCTCGCGGGCCAGGTCGAAATCGCCGAGCTTGCGGTAGCACTCACCGAGGTTGAGGTGCAACGACGGATACAGGCCGGCCACCCCGAGAGCGGGGTGGCGGGCCGGCAAGGGTGGGTCATCAGCGGCGGGGCAGGCCGGCGCGGGCGGCCACGGCGGTGTCCGGGTGGTCGGTGAAGACGCCGTCGAGGCCGAGGGAGTAGAACAGTTCGTACTCGGCCTGGATGTCGCCGCGGGCGTTCGGATCGGTGCCGAGCCGGAAGTCGACCGGCAGGAACTGGTTCTCCGCCCGGAAGGTCCAGGCGTGCACGACCAGCTTCTCCTTGTGCGCGTCGCGGACCAGCGTCGTCGGGGCGAGCAACTTGCCGGCGGCGTCGCGCGGCACGATCAGGTTCTTGTGCGCGCCGATCCCGTCGGCGTACCGGGCGATCCACTTCAGCCCGGTGCGCCCGGTCAGATCGCGGTAGGTGCGGGCGTCGCCGGAGGCGGTGAAGTCGTACGGGCGTCCGCCGGCGTCGAGCAACTGGACCAGCCGCTCAGGAGATCGGGCCGGGCTGACCGGAAGTTGGTCCGCGCTTGACCGTCCGGTGAATCCTCGCCGATTGGCGTATTCGACTCCCGGGCAGGGGTTGGAATCGCCAAGATTGTCTGGTGCGCCGGTTCTTCCGTCACCCCGTCCGGCTCGTGCCGATCGGTTTCCTGGTGGCGATTCTGCTCGGCACCGGCCTGCTGATGCTGCCCCCGATGGCGGTCGAGCCCCGGCACCCGTCCTTCATCACCGCGCTGTTCACCAGCACCTCGGCGATCTCGGTCTCCGGTCTGGCCGTCGTCAGCACCCCGGACTACTGGTCCACCGCCGGCCTGGTGGTCATCGCCGTGCTCACCCAACTCGGCGGACTCGGCATCCTGACCGGCGCCGCGCTGGTGATCCTGACCGTCTCCCGCCGGCTCGGCCTGCACAATCGGCTGCTGGTCCAGGCCGAGACGCTGGAGTACGGGCTCGGCAACATCCGCCGGCTGCTGCTGCACATCGGCGTCACGGTGCTGGTCTGCGAGACACTGATGACGATCATCGTCAGTGGGCGGCTCTGGCTGGACTACGACTACTCGCTGGGCCGCGCGCTCTGGTCGGCCGGTTTCCACTCCGTACAGACGTTCAACAACTCCGGCTTCTCGCTCTACCCCGACGGGCTACGAGGCTTCTCCCGAGATCCCTGGGTCACCCTGCCGCTGGCCCTCGGCGGCATCGTCGGTGGGCTCGGCTTCCCGGCGCTGTTCGAGGCGGCCCGCCAATGGCGACGGCCGGTGCGCTGGGCGGTCGCCACCAAACTGAGCATCTGGGGCAGCCTCGCCCTGGTCGTTGTCGGCACCATGGCGTTCCTGGCCATCGAGTGGGCCAACCGCTGGACCATCGGGCAGTACGGCGTCGCGGACAAGCTGCTCGCCGCATTCGGCCAGATCGCGCTGGCCCGGACCGGCGGGATCGAGCTGGTGCCGGCCACCGCGCTCCGCGAGGAGAGCTACCCGCTGCTGATCGGGTTGATGTTCATCGGCGGCGGCAGCGCCAGCACGGCCGGTGGGATCAAGGTCTCCACCTTCTTCCTGCTCGCCTTCGTCATCTGGGCGGAGATCCGCGGCGAGCCCGACGTGACGGTGGGGCACCGTCGGGTCGCCACCGCCAGCCAACGACAGGCGCTCACCGTCACCCTGCTGAGTGTCGCGATCGTGGCCGGTGCCACCACCCTGCTCATCGCGATGACCAACCATTTGCCCTTCCAGGCCGCCCTCTTCGAGATCACTTCGGCCTTCAGCACCACCGGGCTCACGGTCGGCGTGACGTCGGCCCTCTCCGACGCCGGGCACCTCCTGCTGATCGCGTTGATGTACATCGGCCGGGTCGGGCCACTCACTCTCGGCTCGGCGATCGCCCTGAACACGCGGCACCGTCTCTATCGCTACGCAGAGGAGCAACCCATTGTCGGATAGGAACGCCGATTCCGAGGGCGTGGTCGTGATCGGGCTCGGTCGGTTCGGCAGCCACCTCGCCGAGTCGCTCAACGCGCTCGGCCACGAGGTACTGGCGATCGACGACAACCCGCAGCAGGTGCAGAAGTGGTCGGCGCAGCTCGCCCAGGTGGCGCAGGCAGACTCCACCAACGGGGAGGCGCTGCGCCAGCTCGGCGTGGCGGACCTGTCACGGGTGGTGGTGGCCATCGGCGCCTCGGTGGAGGCCAGCGTGCTCACCGTGCTCGCCCTGGTCGAGCTGGGCGTACCGCAGATCTGGGCCCGAGCCACCACCACCCAACACGCGAAGATTCTCGAAGCGGTCGGCGCCCAACACGTCATCTTTCCCGAGGCGGAGACGGGCGAACGGCTGGCTCATCTGATCGTCAGCCGGATGCTCGACTTCGTGGAGTTCGAGGGTGCCTTCGCCATCGCCAAGATGCGGGTGCCCCAGCCGCTGGTCGGTCGCGCGATCAGCGAGGCATGGTTGCTGAACCGCCACGGCGTACGCGTGGTCGGAGTCAAGCGGGCGACCGAAGACCGGTTCCATTATGTCTCGGAGGGGTTGGAGCTCTGCCCGGACGACATCATCATCGTGGAAGGCCCCATCGAGCAGGTCCAGCGTTTCTCCACCCTGACCTGACCGTGCGCGTACCGCGAACGCTCCGGGCACCGCGTGCGGTGCCCGGAGCGTTTCTGGCGTACGGGTCAGAGAGTGGAGCCGGCCCTGCGGCGGAACCGTGAGGCGCCGAGCAGCAGGCTGCCAGCGGCCAGCAGGCCGCCACCCAGGGCAAGTGTGCCGCCGGTGTCGTCGCCCGTCACCGGGAGCTTGCCGTGGTCCTTGTCGTGGTCCTTGTCGTGGTCCTTCCCATGGTCCTTGTCGTGGTCCTTGTCGTGGTCCTTGTCGTGGCCCTTGTCGTGGTCCTTGCGGTGATCGTGCTTGCCGTGCCGGATGCAGACCGTGACGGTGGCCGGGTCGGAAACCACGGTCTGGCTGCCGAACTTTCCGGTCGCCCGGGCGGTGTTGACCACCTTGCCGCGCTTGACGTCAGAATGAGTCACGACGTACGGCTTCACGGCATGGCAGTCGGTCGAGGTGCCCGGCGCCAGCGTGGTGCTGTTGCAGACCACCGGTCCGGCGGTCGGGTCGTTGACCGCGACGTCGGTGATCGTCACCGTGCCGGTGTTGGTCACCCGATAGGTGTAGTGGATCTTGTCACCCTTGGCCGCGAAACCGTCGTTCTCACACTTCTCACGGCAGTCCGAATCGACCCGCGCCTTCTTGTCGATCGACAAGCTGGCCTGCGGCTTCTGGGTCGTGACGGTGAACGTCGCCTTGTTGGACGGCACGGTCTGCTGACCGAAGAGGCCACTGGCCTGCGCCACGTTCACGATCTTGCCTGCGGCCACATCCGCCGCGGTCACCGTGTACTTACCCGTGCACGTCGTACTCGCCCCCGGCGCCAACGACGTCGCCACGCAGGTGATGCCCGTGACCGTGTCGTCCGCCACGGTGATACCCGTGATCGAAGAGGTCGTCCCCGTACTCGTATTCGTCACCGTGTACGTGTACGTCACCACGTCACCGGCCTTCAGCCCACTGGCCGGCGCACCCTTCTTGGTCAGCGACAGGCTCGGGCGCACCTGAGGGTTCGAGGCGGCGCAGGTGTGGGTGAGGACGAAGAACCTCTCCGTGCCCGTGACCACCGCCGTCGCCCCGGTCAGCGTCCAGCCGGCCGGGAGTACGATCCACGCCTTGCTGGTGCCCATGTTGTTGACCAGCGCGCTGTCCTGGGCGGTGGGAATCGTCCTGGTGACGGTGCCGCTGGGCGTGCTCCAGGTGCCCGTGACCGTCACGAACTCGTCGGTGGGCGGATTGCTGCCGGGCAGGTTGAAGACCCAGACGTCCTCGTTCTCGTACGGTCCGCCACCCAGGTTGGGATCGCATTTCTGGGTGAAGTCGGCCGCCGTCGTCGGGACGTTCTCCGGATTGATGCTGATCACCGTGTCGGCCATGGCCGGCGACGCGCCGACCGTCAGCATCGCGCCGGCCAGCAGGGCACCGGCGGCCAGACGACCCCAGGCACCTGCCCGTCCGGATGGTACAAGTCTGCTCATGTCAATCCCCGTGTCGTGAAGCCTCATTGACGCCGAGATCAACGAGCACCGGGCAGACATGTGATGTGACGCGGGGACAATTCACCCCGTCGGGTCATCGCCGCGCTGGTGAAACTGATCGGTTACCCCTTCTTCCCACCCCTGGCCTTCTCCGACTTGCCCTTCGTGCCCTTTGCCAGCTGGGCGTGCTTCGGCGGCTTGCCCTTCTCCGGCTTGCCCTTGCCCGGCTTGCCCTTGCCCGGTTGGTCCTTCTTCGGCTTTGACTCCGGCTTTGCCTTGGTGCCACCGGCACCACCGGAGCCGGCCTTGCCGGTGGCGGCCCGCACCGGTTTCGGGGCCGGTTTGGCGCTCGGTGCGGCACCGGCCACCCCGGCGACCTGCACACCGCACATCTCCTCGCCCACCCGGAACTCCACCGGCAGCGGGTTCGACCCGGTGTACGTGCCGGACAGGCTCAGCTTCTCGGTGGCGCCCGGGGCCAGCGGGGGTCGCTGCTGATCGGGCTGCACGACCACCGCCCGCCCCTGTTGGCGCACCGGCGCCGGGGTCGCCCTGGTCACCTTCTGCTCACCCGGAAAGGCGAAGCGCATCGTCCAGTCGCGCAACTCGCGGTCGCCGGTGTTGGTCAGGCGCACCTCAGCGGTGAAATCCTTGCCGGAGTCCTTACGCAGCGTGTACGACACCTGGCACGGGAACTGCTGCTCGCCGCCGATGCGGGCCTGGGCCGGCTGGTCGATGCCGCCGCTGGCCGGGCTGCGCGAGGTGATCCCCCACACTCCCGCCGTCACGGCCATCAGCGCCGCCGCGGCCACCCCCGCCTCGATCCGGCGGCGGCGGTCCATCGTCCGGCGGGTCCGTAGACCGGCGAAGGGCAACGCGTCGGTCGCGGCGGACCACGGCAGGATCGTGGTGTTGATGCTGGCCAGCCGCAACGGCTCGGCCCGCGCCTCACCGGCGGGCACCGCCGGCGCCCGGCCAGCTGCCTCCGCGAGCGTACGGGCCAGCTCGGTGGTGGCCGGCCGGTCCGCCGGACGCTTCGCCAGGCAGCGGCGGACCAGATCGGCGACCTCGGTGGGCAGGCCCGGCACCGACGGCATCGGTTCGGGCTCGCGGTACATGTGTGCCCGCAGCATCTGCGTGGTGGTGTCGGCCTGCCAGGGCAGCCGTCCGGTGAGCATCCGGTAGAGCAGCAGTCCCACCGCGTACACATCGGTGGCCGGGCTGACCTGGCCGTTGTCGAGCCGTTCCGGGGCGAGATAGGCGGGCGTGCCCAGCAGCGTTCCGTCCGGCGCCTTCTCGCTCTCGCCGACCAGCGCCGAGATACCGAAGTCGACCACCTTCACGCCGGTCGGGGTGAGCATCACGTTGCCGGGCGTGACGTCGCGGTGCACCACGCCCCGCGCATGCGCGGTGGCCAGCGCGGAGGCGACCTCCGCGGCGACAGTCACCGCCTCCCGCCACGGCAGGCGGCGGTCGCGGGCGAGCCGCGCGGTCAGCGGGACGCCGTCGACCAACTCCATCACCACGTACGGCACGGTCAGCCCGACCTGTTCGGACTCCCCGTAGTCGTACACGTTGGTGATGTTGGGGTGGCAGAGCCGGGCGGACGCCTGGGCCTCACTGCGGATCCGGTGCCGGAACGCCCGATCGCTGGCCAGCCGCGAGGCCAGTACCTTCACCGCGACCTGACGGCCGAGCACCTCGTCGTAGCCGCGCCAGACCACCGACATCCCGCCCGCGCCGAGCTGCTCGATCAGCCGGTACCGCTCACCGAGCAGCTGTGCGCCGCCGTGTACCCCTCCGCCCATGGTCGGCGTTGTTGCCCGACGCGAAGCCGGCTACACCTTTCTGGTCAGATTCGGTCAGCGATGTCACCCGATCAGGCGGTGGCCAGGAGCTGGTCCACCGGCGCGTAATCGTCGGTCAGCACCAGCGCCGCGCCGATGAAGTCGCTCAGCTCGCCACCGGAGAGCAGGCTGGCCGGCTCGTTGTCGGCGTCCAGGCGGGCCCGCACGGCCGCCAACGGCAGCGGCACGTCGGAGGCGACGATCAGGAAGTTGGCGCCCCGCGCGCCGGCCAGCGCCTCCGGCGGTGCGATCAGCGCCACGTGCCGGAACTCGGCGGCGACGGTGGCCACCTCGCTGGTGATGAACCGCAGCGGGGGGTAGTCGATGACGTTCTGCACGTACACTCCGCCGGGCCGGGCGACCCGCCGGATCTCGGCGGCCATCTCCCGGGTGGCCAGGTGCCAGGGCACCACCAGGTGCCCGAACGCGTCACCGACCACGAAGTCCCGGCTGTCGGTCGCCTCGGCCGTCACCAGTAGCCGGGCGTCGCCCACCACCGCCCGCAGGTCGGGCCCCTGCACCACGCCGAGCTGCCGTTCGCCCAGCTCGACCAGCCCGCCGTCGATCTCGAAGACCAGGTTGTCGGTGCCGGCGCGGGTGGCGGTCAGATAGCGGGGCACGGTGAACCCACCGCCGCCCAGATGCAGCGCGTCGAGCCGCTGCCCCGGCGGAGCGATGACGTCGGCCACCGCACCGATCCACCGGATGTACGCGTACTCCAGATGGGTCGGGTCGGCCAGGTCGACGTACGAGTGCTGGGCCGAGTTGAGCAGCAGCGTCCGCCCGCTGGGCCGCCCGGCATCGGCCTCGACCCGGGCGCAGTGGTACGCCGTCTCCACATCGCACGGGTTGGGCGCGATCACGGTCAGTCCGGCCCCGATCAGGCCGAGCGCCGCCAGGGCGGACTTGAGCCGGGCCGGACCGGGCAGCGTGGCGCGGTCCTGCCGGCGCAGATACACCCAGAGCGCAACGCCGACGACGCCGAGCGAGCCGGCCAGCCCGAACAGGATGACGGTGCTGGGCAGGGCGGCGACCAGCACGAAGCCGGTGACCAGGGTGGCCGTGACGGCGCCCAGCGTGCCGATGCTGGAGAGCCGGCCGACCACCTGGCCGGTGCGGCGCAGGTCGGCCAGTTGCAGCTTGACCACCAGCGGGGTGACGGCGGACAGCAGCATCGCGGGGGCGAACACGGCGACCGCGACCAACAGCAGGATGGCGCTGGCCGCGCCGCCGCGCAGCACCTCACCGGCGTAACGCACCGCGGGCAGGGTGATCGCGGTGGCGATGCCGGCGAGCACCAGCGCCGGCGCGAGCAGGGTACGCGGGTTACGCCGGTCGGCGAGCCAGCCGCCCGCCCACGCCCCGTACGCGATCGCGGCCAGCGCGATGCCGATGACCGAGCTGGTCACCTGGAGGGTGACGCCCACGTACGGCCCGACCAGGCGCAGCGCGGCGGTCTCCAGGACCAGGACGGCACCACTGGAGTAGAAGACCAGGAACGCGGCGAGCCCGTTGGGAAGGGCCCGAACGGCCTCCGGCTCGGACGGTGCCGGTGGGACCGACACGTCGGACGATGGAGAGTTCATCGTGGCGATCGTACGCAGCGATCCCCCGGTCGAAGGTCAGTACATCGAGAGATGAACGTGGTTCGTGTGATCGGCGGCCGGGCTGCCACTGCCGCTGTACGCCCGCCATCCGGTCCCCGGATGCCAGATCTGTCGGTACCAGATCACGTACAGCACACCGAGCCGGTCGGCGTTACGCACGTGCCAGGCGGCCAGGCTGTCTCCGTACGCCTTGTCGCCGCCGGTGGCGGTGCGATCCTCGAAGCCGTTGGTGGCCGCCGAGAAGTCGCAGGCCCGGCCCTTGGGGTGCTCGCCCGAGCCGCCGCTGCGGTAGCAGGAGACGTGCCGCTTGTACCCGGCGGCCTGGGTCTGCTGGAGAGCGTGCAGCGTACGCGGCGTGATGCAGCCGGAGGTGGTGGGATCGTTCACCGAGCACGACTCGCTCGGCCACGACCCGTCGGAGTTGCGCGGCGCCGGCCTCGCCGAGGTGGAGTTGGCGCCGCTGAACCCGCCGCTGCTGCCCGAGCTGACCGCCGCCAGGGCGGCCTCGGCCTCCTTCTTCTTCTTCGCCATCACCGCGACCTGCTTCTGCTGCTCGCGGACCTCGGCGTTGATCGCGAGCTTCGCCTGCCGGGCCTGCTCGCGCGCCTCGGTCAGCTCACGCACCCGGCGGCCGTCCCGTTGGGCCATCATGTCGAGGCTGGCGGCCCGCTGCACGAACGCCTCGGGGGTGGCGCTGTCCAGCAGCGCGGCGGCGGCACTCAACCGGCCGACCCGGTAGGACTGGGCCGCCACCTCACCGACCAGGACGGTCAGCTCGACCAGGCGGTCCTCCACCTCGGCCAGCTCGACGCCGAGCTGCTTCTGTCGCTTCTTGGAGCCCTCGAGCTTGCGCTTGGCCTCGATGTGCGCCTTGGCGGTGGCCTCCAGGGCATCCCGCAGCTTCTTGCTGCCGCCTTCGTTCGGCTCGGCGTACGCCGGCACGGCACCGACACCGAGCAGCAGCGCCACGGCGGCGAGCAGGGCGATCAGCGGCCGGTGCATCCGCCGCCGGATGAACATGGACCTGCGCACGAAAGCATCCTTCCGTCAGCCGCCGGCCCCCCACTGCTCACTCTGCGCTGGCGGCAACCTCCGCCGGCGCCGGTCGGCGGCCTGCCTCCGAAGACCGCCGGTCACGATACCGGAACCATCCTCACAACCCCTTCCCCCACCCTCCGCCCCTCCACCCCCGGTAACCCGCGCCTCACACCCTGCGTTGATCGCGAGGTTGTCGATCTTCACACTGCCGCCAACCTCATGATCGACGCGTGATCGGGGGGTGGGGGTGGTCAGGTGGGGAGGAGGGTTTGGCGGACCTGGGCCCAGACCTCGGTGGTGACGGCGACCAGGAGGCCGTGGCCGGTGTTGGCGGGGTGGTAGTCGGTGCCGTCGAAGCGGCGGGCGACGCCGCCCGCAGCCCGGACCAGCAGGGTGCCGGGGCCATGATCCCAGGGCAGGGTGCGCCAGAAGATGACGAACTGCTGCCGGCCGGTGAGCAGGTCGAGGTACTCGCGACCGGCACAGTGCTGGCCCGGCAGCAACTCGCCGACCCGATGCCCGCCCGACTCGACCGTCTGACGCGCGGCCGGCGGAAGGAACCTGGTCATCGCCGCGCCGCGCAGTTCGCCGACCGGCGGCGCGGGCGGCAACCGCAGCGGCCGGCCGTCCAGGTGCGCGCCCTCGCCGAAGCGGGCGGTGGCCAACGTCCCGGCCAGCGGGTCGTACACCCAGGCGGCCACCGGCTCACCGTCGGTCTGCAGGGAGACCATCAGCGCGAACGGGCGGCGGCCCGCCGCGAAGTTCGCCGTACCGTCGATCGGATCGACCAGCCACACGTCGCCCGCGCCGCTCAGGTGGCGCAGCAGGTCGGGATCGTCGGCCACCGCCTCCTCGCCGACCACGACCGAGCCCGGCCGCAGCCGGCGCAACCCGTCCGTGATCATGTCCTCGGCCTTGCGGTCGGCGACGGTGACCAGCTCGCCGGGGGCCTTCTCGGTGACGTCGGCCTCGCCGAGGCGGCGGAAGGACGGCAGTACGACCCGGTCTGCGGTCTCCCGCAGCAGCCCGGCGACCTCGTCGAGCAGTGTGTCAACCACGTGGCGGCAGCTTCACCACGCTGACGAAGAACTCGTCGATCTGTCTGACCACCGCGATGAACCGCTCGAAGTCCACCGGCTTGGTCACGTACGCGTTCGCGTGCAGCTGGTAGCTGCGCAGGATGTCCTCGTCGGCCTCGGAGGTGGTCAGCACCACCACCGGGATCCGGCAGAGCTGCTCGTCCTTCTTGATCTCCTCAAGCACCTCCCGGCCGTCCCGGCGGGGCAGGTTCAGGTCGAGCAGGATCAGATCCGGAAGCACCGCGTCCGCGTACTGGCCCTCGCGGCGCAGGTAGGCGAGCGCCTCGGTCCCGTCGGAGACGACGTTCAGCCGATTGCGCAGCTTGTGCTCCTCGAACGCCTCCCGCGTCATCAGCACGTCACCCGGATCGTCCTCGACCAGCAGGACCTCGATCGGGCTGCTGCCGTCCGTCGGCGCGGTCATCTCACCGCCTCCTTCGTGCCACCTGCTCCACCGCTGTCCGGCGTTGGCCGGTCGGCCGGCGTTGATTTGTCGGACGACGTTGACCGGTCGGCCAGCACACTGACGGTACCCTCGCCGGCCGGTGAAACCTCGTCGGCTCCGGACCCGTCGGCTCCGGGCAGGCTCTCCTCGGGCCGGTCAGCGAGTTCCTGCCCGTCGTCGGTACCGGTGGCCGGACCATCCGTTCCGCTGGCGGTCGTCGCGCCCCCGACCTCGGTGGGCAACGCCGGCAGGGTGAACCGGATCGCGGTGCCCTCCGGCACATCGGTGTCCACCCAGACCCGCCCACCGTGGTACTCCACGATCTTCTTCACGATGGCCAGCCCGATTCCCGTCCCGGGGTACGCGTCCTTCGCGTGCAACCGCTGGAAGATCACGAAAATCTTGTCGGCGAACTCCGGCTCGATCCCGATGCCGTTGTCCTGGCAGGTGATCTCCCACTCGTCGTCGACCAGCCGGGCGGAGACGTGCACCCTCGGCGGCACGTCGGGGCGGCGGAACTTGACCGAGTTGCTGACCAGATTCACCAGCAGGTTGGTCAGCAGTGGCTCCTCCCCCCGGATCACCGGCAGGTCGTCCCAGGTCAGCTCGGCGTCGGCGTACTGGCGGGCCGGCTCGGTCTGCGCGGCGACCTCGGCCATCAGCTGGTTCAGGTCGACATCGGTGAAGCCGGCGGTGATCCGGCCGATCCGGGAAAACGCCAGCAGGTCGTTGATTAGCCGCTGCATCCGCTGCGCGCCGTCCACCGCGAAGGCGATGTACTGGTCGGCCCGCTCGTCGAGCCGGCCCGCGTACCGGCGTTGCAGCAGCTGGCAGAAGCTGGCCACCTTACGCAGCGGCTCCTGGAGGTCGTGCGAGGCGACGTAGGCGAACTGCTCCAGATCACGGTTGGACCGGGTCAGCTCCTCGGCCTGCTTCTGCAACTGGGAGTTGACCCACTCGATCCGCTCCCGTGCCTCGCGCACCTCGGCCAGGTCCGCCGCGATTTTCTGGCGCATCGCGTCCACGTCCTCGCCGAGGCGCTGGAACTCCGGCGGGCCGGTGCCGCCGATCCGGTGACCGTAGTCGCCGGTGGCGACCTGACGGATCTGCCCGGCCAGGGCGGTCAGCGGACGCAGCACCATCCGGTCCAGCGAGACCAGCAGCGCGATACCGGCCAGCGCGACCACCAGGCCGGCGACCATGAGCAGTACGACCAGAAGGTTCCCGGCCCGCTCCACATCCCGGGCGGTGGCCTCCCGGGCGGCCAGGATCTCATCCTGCAGCGCGCCCACGGCGGTGCGCAGTTCGTCGAAGCGCCCCCGGCTCTCGTCGGTCAACAGCGCCTGCCCGGTCGTCGTGCCACGGGCGTCGGTCGTCTCGATCACCGGCTGGGCGACGTCCCGCCGCCACTCGTCGGCCAGCCGTTCGACCCTGCGCAGCTCCGCCTGGATGGCGGGATAGTTGGCGGCCAACTCCCGGATCTGCGCCGCGGTCGCCTCCTCCCGTGCCATGCCCCGCTCGTACGAGGCGAGGTCCTCAGGGTCGGCGGTCACCGCGTACCCGCGGACCCCGGTCTCCTGGTCGAGCAACGCGCTGAGCAGCTCCTCGCCCTGCACCCGCAGTGGCCCGACCTGCACCAGCAGCACATCGGTGTACCCGCGGCTCTTCGTGGCGACGACTCCCTCGGCCACCGCGAGGCCGAGCAGCATCGCGCCGACGATGCCGAGCAGCGCCAGCACCCGACTACGCAGCGTCCACCGGCCGGTCCTGGGGCTCACCGGCCACCACCCCGGGAGACCAGCAGCATCGCCACGTCGTCGGCGAACGGGCCATCGTTGAGCTCCTCCGCCCGCCCCACCAGCCAGGCGGGCAGCTCGGGCAGCGGGACGTCCCGGCTGGCCGGTTCGGCGAGCAGACGGGTCAGGCCGGGCACGTCGAGACGCTCGTCGCCGTCGCCGATCCGGCCCTCGATCAGGCCGTCGGTGTACATCAGCAGGGACCAGTCATCGGTGTCGAACTCCAGGTCGAAGGCGACGGGCCGACGGGGGCGTACGCCCAGCAGCAGGCCGCCCGGCGCCGCCACCGGGGCCACCCGGCCTCCGGAGAGCAGGACCGGCGGCGGGTGACCGGCCAGCCGTACGGTTGCCCGGTTGGCGCTGAGATCCAGCCGGACCGTCGCCACGGTGGCGAAAATCTCCTGGAGCCGGCGCTCGCTCATCAGCACCTGCTCCAGCGCGGGAAGCACCTCGTCGTCCGGCACCCCGGCGAGGACCAGGGCCCGCCAGGCCACGCGCAGCTCGACGCCGAGCGCCGCCTCGTCCACGCCGTGCCCGCACACGTCTCCGACGATCAGGTCGACCCGGTCGGGACGGGTCTGCACCACGTCGTAGAAGTCCCCGCCAATCAGGGCGGCGTGCCGGCCCGGCCGGTAGAAGGTGTGCACCGCGATCTGCTCGGTGGACATCAGCGGCTGGGGCAGCAGCCCGCGCTCCAGGCGGGCGGACTCGGCCTGGCGCAGTTCCACCTCGCGCAGCCGGCGGGCGTTCTCGTCGGCCCGCTTGCGCTCCACCGCGTAGCGCAGCGCCCGGGTCAGCAACACGCCGTCGACCTGGCCCTTGACCAGATAGTCCTGGGCCCCCTCGGCGACCGCGACGATGCCCAGATGCTCGTCGGAGCGGCCGGTGAGCACGCAGACCGCCGCGCTGCCGGACATCTCCAGCACCTGCCGCAGACCATCCAGCCCCTGCGCGTCGGGCAGACCGAGGTCGAGCAGGACGCAGTCCACGCCGGCGACCCGCTGTCGCGCCTCGCTCAGGCTGGTGGCGACCAGCAGCTCGATCCCCGAATTCGTCTCGGCCAGCAGTTCGCCGACGAGAAACGCGTCACCCTCGTCGTCCTCGACCAGCAGCACCCGTAGCCGCTCACCGGGCGGCAGGTTGGGGACGCGACCCAGACCGCCGCCCTGCGGGTAGGGCCACGACACGACGGAGGGACCGGTCATACCGGTCCCCCGGTGCGGCCAGGTCGCCGCCGCGACGGGCGGGAGATCGCTGGTGATGTCGGGCTCCTTCCGACTGCCCTGCTGATCCTGTATTAGACAACGTTCGCACACAACATGACGGAGTGCCCTGGGCCGGCATCGGGGATGCTTGCCTACCCGGAGGCCGCTCGCTGATCTTGCACTTTTCGTCCCCGCAAAACCTGACACAAGGGGCATAAAGGCGACCGAAACTGCAAGGTCGGCGAGGATGGCCGACGACATGCCCCCGGTCGTGAGGTCAGCGGTCGGCGATCGCTGCGACTGCCTCGATCTCGACCAGCAGATCCGGTCGGAACAGCCCTGCTACCTGGACAAGTGAGCTGGTCGGCGGCCGTTCGATGTTGATGAACTCGTCCCGTACCGCTCGTACGATCGCCAGCGCAGAGGTATCAACCACGTAGAAGGTGAGCTTGAAGACGTCGTCCCAGGTTGCGCCGGCAGCGACCAGGGCGGCACCGACATTGCGCATGGCCTGGCGGGTTCCTTCCGCCCACCGAGCACGCGCGCCCTGGCATGGGTCGAAGTCCCGGCCTTGGCCAGGTCAGACCCGAGGGATGGCCAGCACGCCGGCGATTCCGCCGTCGACAGGCACAGTCACGCCGTTGACGTAGGCGGAGTAGTCGCTGGCGAGGAACGCCGCGACCCGTGCGATGTCCTCGGCGGTGCCGAGCCGCCCGGACGGGATCTGGGAGAAGTAGTCCTGGTCGCTTCCCGGCAACGAGTCCAGCCAGATCCGGAAGCCGACAGTGTCCATCGATCCGGGGGAGATCACGTTGGCCCGGATGCCGTACTGGCCGTACTCGGCGGCGATGTTGCGCGTGAGCGCGATCATCCCGGCCTTGGCCGCCCCATAGGCGGCAAGTCCGGGGACGGCTCCCAGCCCCGCTCCGGAGGTCGTCGACAGGATCGTTCCGGAACGCTGGGCCATCATCACGGGGAGAGCGGCATGCACGCCGTAGAACATCGAGAACAGGTTGAGCTCGACGACCCGACGGAACTCTGCCGGTGACATCTCGTGGGTGGGCTCGGGCTGCGCTCCGCCGGCGTTGTTGAACAGGACGTCGAGCCGACCGAACCGCTCCACCGCCGTGTTGATGAGCGCGGCGACCTGCTCCTGCGCCATGACGTCGGCGGCGACGGCGACCGCCGTGCCACCCTTCTGCCGGATCTGCCCGACCGTGGCCTCAGCGCCCTGCGCATCGATGTCACTGACCACGACCGTGGCCCCCAGGGAGGCGAACTCCATGGCGCTGGCCCGGCCGATGCCGCTGGCGGCACCGGTGATCACGGTGATCTTGTCGTTCAGGTTCAGTTCCATGCCCGAAACCTCTTGATATGGGAGTCCCTGAACATGAGTGTGGGCCGGCACCGAAGGACCGACCCCAGAACACCGAGTCCTTCACTCTTTTGCCTGGCGGCTCGGCCGCTGCACGGAGGTCGGACAGCGAGGGCTCCTACTTCCAGCGGAAGTGGACGAAGAGGCGGCCGAAGTTCTTGGAGTCCTTCTCCACCCGGTGGTAGAGCTGCTTGACGTCCTTCTGGTCGAGGAAGCGCAGCACCCGCTTCTTCAACTGGCCGGAACCCTTGCCGGGGATGATCTCGACGAGAGTGGCCTTCTTCGCCACCGCCTCGTCCATGATCCCCCGCAGCGCCCGATCGATGTCGTGGCCCTTGTTGAAGATGTCGTGCAGGTCCAGCTTCAGCTTCATGCCGCGTCCACCGTCCGGTCGGCTCCCATGCGGCCATCGTAGGCACGCCGGCCGTCGGCTCCGGCAGCCCGCGCCCGCCGGCGGCCGCCGGCCGCCGGCCGCCGGCCGAGGCGACGAGGGACAGCCCGGGTGGGCTGCCCCTCGTCGCGATGGTCACACTCCGGCCAGCAACGCCGGGATGGCCTCAGCGGCCACCACCGCCGACCTTGGTCTCAACCCGCCGCAGGGCGGTCGTGTAGTCGTTGTCGTCGTTGTCGGAGCAGTGCATGGCCGCCGCGATGCGCAGGTGCCGCAGGGCGTCCGTGTGCCGGTTCAGCCGCTCCAGCGTCCGGCCCAGCACATGGTGGGCGTAGTGGTCGCTGGGGTTGCGGTCGACCAGTTCCCGCAGCTGCTGCTCGGCCCGGCCGAGTTGGGCCGACTGGTAGTACGCCCGGGCCAGCAGCTGCCGTACCGCAGCGTTGTCGGGCTCTGCCTCGACGATCGGTTCGAGCAGCCGAGCCGCCCCGATCGGGTCCCCGGCCTCGAAGAACAGGGTCGCCCGCCGGTATTCGGCCAGAAGATCCATCTCGCCACCCCCTCCGTGTCGCGCCACTGTCCCGACGCTGGCACAACATCGGACGTCCCGCGACTGTTCCCGAGCGCTTTTCCGGCGCGATGCACATCCCCGCGCCGTCTCAACCGCTTGTTGATAA
>NZ_BOPC01000018.1 GCF_016863555.1 Micromonospora qiuiae
AATGCTGTCCTTGTCTGCTGAGGCGAGGCTGGCTGGAAACGGCTGGCCGGCGGTTTGTCGACACGTCACAGGGAGTCGCGCGGGACGTAGACGCCCCACACGTCACGCAGGGCATGGCTGACTTCGCCGACCGTGGCTCGCTGGCGCAGCGCCTCGCGCATCGGCACGAGGACGTTGTCGCGGCCCGACGCCGCGGCGCGCAGCTCATCCAGGGCCCGCCCGACCGCGTCATTGTCACGCTCCGCGCGGAGCGCCGCGAGGCGTTCGCGCTGGTCGATCTCGATCTGGGGGTCGACCCGCAGCGGCTCGTACGGCTCCTCCTCGTCCAGGGCGAACCGGTTCACCCCCACCACCGTCCGCTCGCCGTGGTCGATCTGGAGCGCGGTCTGGTAGGCCGAGCGTTCGATCTCGCTCTTCTGGAAGCCCTGCTCGATCGCGGCCACGGCGCCGCCGCGGTCCTCGACAGCTTGGATGAGCTCCACCGTGGCCGCCTCCACGTCGTCGGTCATCGCCTCGATGACGTAGGAGCCGGCGAACGGGTCGACCGTCTTGGTGACGTCCGTCTCGTACGCGATGACCTGCTGGGTGCGCAGTGCCAGGCGGGCGGCCTTCTCCGTCGGAAGTGCGATGGCCTCGTCGTAGGAGTTCGTGTGCAGACTCTGCGTTCCGCCCAGCACCGCCCCGAGTCCCTGCAACGCCACCCGCACCAGGTTGACCTCGGGCTGCTGGGCCGTCAGCTGCACGCCGGCGGTCTGGGTGTGGAAGCGCAGCATCTGGCTTTTGGGGTTCTTCGCCCCGAACTCCTCCCGCATGATGCGTGCCCAGATCCGCCGCGCCGCGCGGAACTTCGCCACCTCCTCCAGCAGCGTGGTCCGGGCGACGAAGAAGAACGACAGCCGCGGGGCGAAATCGTCGACGTCGAGCCCGGCCGCGATCGCCGCGCGGACGTACTCCTTGGCGTTGGCCAGCGTGAAGGCGATCTCCTGCACCGGCGTGGCCCCCGCCTCGGCCATGTGGTAGCCGGAGATGGAGATCGTGTTCCAGCGCGGGATTTCCTTCCGGCAGTAGGCGAAGATGTCGCTGATGAGCCGCAGGGACTCCTTGGGCGGGTAGATGTAGGTGCCCCGGGCGATGTACTCCTTGAGCACATCGTTCTGGATCGTGCCCGTGAGCTGGTGCCCCATGATGCCCTGCTCGGCGGCGACCAGTTGGTAGAGCAACAGCAGGGCCGAAGCCGGCGCGTTGATGGTCATCGAGGTGCTGACCTTGCCCAACGGCAGGCCGCGAAACAATGTCCGCATGTCATCGAGGGAGTCGATGCCCACCCCGACCTTGCCCACCTCGCCATGCGCGATCGGCTCGTCGGAGTCGTAGCCCATCTGCGTCGGCAGGTCGAAGGCCACGGACAGGCCGCCGGTGCCCGCCTTGACCAGTTGGTGGTAGCGCTCGTTGGACTCCTTGGCCGTGCCGAATCCCGCGTACTGCCGCATCGTCCACGGCCTGCCGGTGTACATCGTCGGGTAGACGCCGCGGGTGAAGGGGAATTCTCCTGGCGCGCCCAGCTTGGCCTTCGGATCGAAGCCCTGCAGCGACGATTCGTCGTAGACCACATCGATGGAAAGGCCGGATTCGCTATGGGCTGGCGGGGGCACAGACATGCCGAGACTCTACTGGCACTAAGTGCCAGACATCAAGCATTTGGTGTCTGTGATGTGTCACCCAATCCCGAAAGCGTGTATGGTCTCCACCATGTACCCGAACAGCCCGCTGGCGGTGCCGCCAGCAGGGGAGCCCATCCGGGAGCGACTGGCCCGGGCCGCCTTCGAACTGTTTGCGCTCCACGGGTATGAAAGCACCACCATCGATGACATCACGACGGCTGCGGGCGTCGCCCGGCGGACGTTCTTCCGGCACTTCCCTTCCAAGGAAGACGTGATCTTCCCTGATCACGACTCGGTCCTGGACCGCGTGCGTTGGTACCTCGGCGCGTCAACGAAGACCGAGCCGATCTTTGCCGTGGCCGAGGCGACCAGGCTGATCTTCGAGAGCTTCATGGCGGCGCCAGAACAGACACTCGCCCGCTACCGGCTGACGCGCGAGGTCGCGGCTCTTCGAGACCGTGAGGTCGCCAGCGTCGCCAGGTACGAGCGGGTGCTCAGTGACTACCTGCGGAGCAGGCTGCCGAACACCCATGAGGCGGCCCTCGCGGCCCATGTCGCGGCCGCGTCCTTCGTCGCCGCTCACAACCAGGTCCTCCGCGAGTGGCTGCGATCTGGGGGCACGGAGGATCCCCACCCTGCCCTGGAAGCCGCATTGACGACGATCGCCGACCTCATGGCACCGCTGATCGCGCACAGCAGCCGACAAAGCTCACCGAGCGCCGTCTGAGCCCGAAACGGGGGTGGCATGCGGCGAAGGGCCTGGCCCGACGCCCGGCGGCTCTAGGAGCCGCGCTGGGGGGCCTGTCCCCCGCAGGGCGGCGCCAGCGCCGGCGGCACGGACAGGCCGCGCAGTTCCCGGCTGGCCAACAGGTAACCGGCCTGGAAGCGGCTCTCCGACCCGAGACTGGCCATCATGTCGGCCACGTACCGGCGGCAGGTGCGTACCGACAGGCCCAGTCGTCGGGCCACCGCGGCGTCGGTCAGGCCCTCGGAGAGCAGCCGGGCGATCAGGTCCGTCAGGCCCTGCGCGATGCCGGCCTGCGCGTCCGGGCCGGTGCGGTACGGCTCGGCGGCCTGCCACAGCCGCTCGTACTGGTGGGCCATCCAACCGACCACGTCGGCGTTGCGGATCACGGCGACGGCTGGACTGTCAGGTGCCTCGATCAGCGCGGCCGTGCGGTCGAAGACGAGCAGGCGGCCGAACTCGTCGCCGATCGTGCGCACCTCGGCGCCCGCGGCGCGCACCCGATCCAGGTGTGCTCGGACGCCGGCATGGAGGCGGGCCGCGTGCTGGTGAAGCAGGCGGATGCGGACCCCGTCACGGGTCGGCATGGGGTGCCGGAGCGCGGCCTCCTCCAGCAGCCCGCCGGACCGTCCGTTGCCGGGCTGGGCGTTCAGGATCTCGTCGGTGCACGCCTCGCTCAGCTCAGCGATCAGCGCCCGGGCGGCGGCCAGCGACTCGACCCGCTGCACCGGTGCCGGCGCGGCCAGGCTCGGACGCTCGGCCTCGAAGAGCGGTACGAAGTCGCGTAGCCGGTCCCGCACGTCGTCGATCTCGGCGCGGCGGGCGCGTAGCTCGTGCTCCAGCGGACGCAGCACGTGTTCGGCGGCCTCGTGCGGGGGCACCGCGACGAAGCGGTCGCCCGACTGGTGACGCAGCAGACCGAGACCGATCAGATAGGCCACCGCGTCGTGTACCTCCATTGACGACAATCCCAATCCGCCCGATGCGTTCTGAATCACTTCGTGACGCAGCACATAGCCATAAACCATGCGTAGGTGCTCGTCCCGGGGGCGGCGTTCGTTCATAGATCCTTTGTGTTCGCTTTCCCTCTGGTTTGCGGGTAGTGCAACAAGCTGCCATGCAACTTATACCCCCGCGAGCGGGCAGACGCACCAAAGTGGAGGGTGCCAAGCTGCTATGGCTGTAACCGCGTGACGCCGGAGAGCGACCCTTTGCTCTCCGGCGTAGGTCACTTGGCAGCCCATGAAGATTGGTGGCACATGATTCTCACCGGGTCCGAGATCGCGCGAGAACGGGCCAACGGCCGCATCACGATCGAGCCGTTCACCCCGGAGCAGGTCAACCCGAACAGCTATAACTTCCGGCTCGGGAAGACTCTGCGCGTCTACCAGCAGATGCCGCTCGACGCGCGCCGGACCAACGAATTCGAAGAAATCGAGATCCCGGACGACGGGTACGTGCTGGAGCCCGGCCGGCTCTACCTCGCGCACACCATCGAGGTGCTGGGCAGCGAGCACTACGCGCCGACGTTCGCGGCCCGCTCGTCGGTGGCACGGTTGGGCCTGTTCATCAATCTCTCCGCCAGCCTGGGTGACATCGGTTACACCGGCCAGTGGACGCTCCAGCTCTACAGCATGAACCGGGTACGCGTGTACCCGGGCATCAACATCGGCCAGATGATGTGGTGGAAGCCGCGCGGCGAGATTCTGCTCTACGACGGCAAGTACCAGGGCTCGGTCGGCCCGCGATCCAGCGACATCCACGTGGACTTCGACAAGCAGTTCGCCCGGCAGCGCTTCCCCGGGCTGGGCGCCTCCATCGACGTGTCCGAGGTCGGCCCGAAGTTCGCCGAACTGGCCGCGTCCAGCTACCGGTTCCGGGTGCCCAGCGCGTTCGTGGTACCGGCCGGTGAGTTCACCAACGCCTTGACCGACGAGCAGGAAGCCGCGCTCGCCGACGCCTTCGTGGACCTGCGCGCCACCGTGGGCGCGTTCTTCGCCGACTCGGTGGCGAAGATCCAGAAGATCGGCGACGGCATCCGGCTGCCCGACGACGCCCGTAAGCTGCTGCACGCCCGGCTCGCCGAGGTGTACGGCAAGGACGCCGAGGTGCCGCTGGCAGTCCGGTCGTCCGGCCTGGACGAGGACACCGAGGCCTCCAGCCTGGCCGGAGTGCACCAGTCGATTCTGGGCGTGACCGGCGCGGACGCGGTGATCGCCGCGGTGGAGCAGTGCTGGCGGTCCTACTACGAGGCGCCCGCAGTGGCCGCCCGCATCCGGGCCGGCAACTTCGACCCGGCGCCGCGGCTCGCGGTGATCGTGCAGAAGCTGATCCAGCCCACCCTGGCCGGAGTGGCGTTCACCGGCCTTGACGGCGACGACGCGGTGACCATCGAGTACGTCGAGGGCCTGTCCGACGAGTTGGTGGCCGGGGTGGCGGTGCCGACCCGGGTCAGCTCCACCACCATCACCGATGAGACCCCGGACGCCGCGGTGCTGTGCCAGGTCGTGGAGTTGGTCGAGGAGCTGCGCCGCACCCGCGAGCAGGACGTGGACGTGGAATGGGCGGCGGATGCCGACGGCGTGCATCTGATCCAGGTACGCCCGCTGACCGCCACCCGGAACCTGACCCGCAGCAGCGCCGAGCCGCTGGTCCAGGCGTACCGCCTGTACTTCGACGAGTTGCCGGCGACGTTCCACCTGGGCGAGGTGGCCGCGGTGTACGGCAGCTACGTGGCCAAGCGCGGCCCGGCGCACCGGATGGCACACGAGAACGGCGTCAGCACCGGCGCCGGCTGGGTGCTCCAGTTCAACGGCCGCGGCCTCTGCGACCCGGCCACCGCGGCGAGGCTGCGCGAGACGTTGAGCGGTGGGTCGGACGAGTGCGTGCTCGACTTCGGTGACACCCTGCGGCAGATCGTGGTCGCCAAGGACGACGTGCTGGACAATCTCGCCGCCACCACCGGCGCGAAGGCCGACGGCACCACGTTGCAGGCCGTGCTGGTGCGCGACTTCATCCGCGGCAGGCTCGGCGTGATTTCCCGGCTGGCCGGGGACGGCGGGCTGGTCGTGGAGTACACGCCCGAGGGTCTGATGGCGCTGAACCGGGGCATCGCCGGCGGCGAGACCATCGTGGTCACCGACGTGGCGCAGGGCTTCGACGCGGACGCCAACGTCCGGATGCCGGAAAGCGGCAGGGTGCTGCGCCCGCACCTGGACCAGATCGCCCGGTTCACCGCGGCGATGCACGCCAAGTACGGCCCGGTGACCCTGGAGTGGGTGTTCGAGGGGGACCGGCTCTACTTCGTCGACTACTCGGTCCTCGGCGGGCACGACACGGTCTCGGTGGCGCACGGCGAAGTGTGCATCTCGCCCGGCACCGCCCGCGGCCCCCTGCTGCGGCTGGACGACGACGAGTTGCTGCGCCGGCTCTCCATCGGGCCCGCGGTGAGCATCGACAAGTCCCAGGACGTCAGCGAGCACGAGGGCCTGGCCCGGATCTTGGAACGGGTCAAGGCGTACGACGAGAAGCCGATCGTGGTGGCCGCCCGGCCGTACGCGGTGCTCAGCGTTCTCATCGACCACGTCGCCGGTTTCGTGTTCGACCAGGGCTCGGCCCTGGGCCATCTGGCGATCCTGCTGCGCGAGGCGGGCGTGCCGGCCGTGGCCGCCGCCGGGGTCGAGGGTGACGATGCAGTGATCAGCGATGGCGTGGTCACCACGACCGGCCGCAAGGGAGAATGAACGTGCTTTCCAATGCCGTGTCCGGCCGTACGGCCTGGCTCGTCCTCGGCGGGCTCCACCTGCTCAACGGCACCGCCCCGCTCGCCGGCACCGACCCGGTGGTACTGGTGCCGCTGCCCGCCCCGGTCGAGTCCGACTTCCCCAGCAACACCGTCGTGCTCTCCTGGGACGCGCTCGGCCCGGTCGAGCTGCTGTCGCGCACGGTGGACGGCACCCGCACCGGCACGGCGAAGGCGGACGGCACCGAGCTGTTCCCGGGCATGCTGCCGGGCGTCGCGGTGCGCGAGGCGGTGGCCGCGGTCTCCGACGCCGGTGGCCCGCTGGTCCCGCTGTTCTACGTGACCGCCGACGGCGCCCGGGCGCATGTGCACAGCCAGATCCGCTTCCTGGCCGAGGACGCCTGCTTCATCCGAATCACCCCGGAGGCGATCGCCGGTGACGTGACCGCGCTGGGCTGGCTGGCAGATGCGGTACGCCTGCACGCCGAGCAGTTCCTGTTCCTCAACAACCACCAGCGCTACTACCGCAAATGCTTCAGCGGCGAGGAGCTGGAGTACAAGTACACCCTGGCGCCGCCGGTGGACACCTGGACGTCGACCGTCGAGCTGTACGAGCGGATGCGCACCGGCACACTGCCCGGCTACGTGATGGAGTACCGCGACGAGTTCCAGGCGTGGGACTACCTCAACCACCTGTTCGAGGTGACCGGTCCGGGCGAACAGGAGCGCGGCTACGCCTCGTTCATCCCGACCACCGACGGCAAGCACCTGCTCAAGCGCAAGTGGTACGCCGAGGACACGTTCGCACGCCGGGAGAGCCACACGTACGGGCTGGATCTGGCCGACGACGGCGGGTTCGAGCGGTACATCCGCGAGGAGCTGGGGGTCCAGGCCGTCCGGCTGCCGTCGTTCCGTCGGGTCCGCTACGACATCAACTTCGAGTCGGTACGCACCGGCCACGTGTACGGCATTTTCTTCGACCACTGCAGCCTGGTCGAGGCCCGCGAGGTCACCCTCAACCAGTGCGAGCTGGAGTACCTGCGCAGCCGTACCGCGGTGGAGCCGGACGAGGCCGAGGTGCTCACCGAGCTCGCCGCTGTCGCCGAGTGGCTGGAGGCGTTCCTGCGTGAGCGCGGCCTGAACGCGGAGCGCGGCTACTACTCGAAGCGGACCTTCCTCAAGGACGCCGTGGCGGCCCGCCCCGAGCTGGCCCGGACGGTGGGCTGATGGCGGCGGTACGCGCGGTCCTGCTCGACCTGGAAGGCACCCTGTACGCCAACGAGAAAGTGATCGACGGCGCCACCGAGGCGGTCGCCGAGCTGCGGAAACTGGGTCTGGGTGTGCGTTTTTTGACCAACACCGACTCGAAGACCGCCGAGCGGATCCGCGTCGAACTGGCCGGGTACGGGCTCACGGTCGCCGCAGACGAACTCTTCACCCCGGTGGTGGCCGCGCAACGACTGCTCACCGCGGCGGGCGCCCGGACGTACGCGCTGCTCTCCCGGGAGCTGATCGGGCTGATGCCGACGGTGGCCGCCGCGGGGCCGTACACCCATGTGCTGGTCGGCGACTGCCGGGAGACGTTGAACTACGCGGCGCTGGACGAGGCGTTCCGGGCGGTCCGCGGTGGCGCGGAACTGCTCGCGTTGCAGCGCGGCCGGTACTTCAAGCGTGTCGACGGCGACCACATCGACACCGGTGCGGTGGTCGCGGCGATCGAGTACGCCTCCGGCGTCACCGCCCGGGTGCTCGGCAAGCCCGCGGAGGACTTTTTCCGGCTGGCCGCCGCGTCGCTGGGTGCGCAGGCCGCGGAGTGCGTGGTGGTCGGTGACGACGCCACCACGGACGTGGCCGGTGGCCGGGCCGCGGGCCTGCGGACCGTCCAGGTGCGCACCGGCAAGTACGCGGACCAGAGCGCCGAAGGGCTCACCGGCAACGCCGACCACGAGGTGGATTCGGTGGCCGGCCTGCCCGCGCTGCTGCGGGAGCTGACCGCCGAATGACCGTGTACTGGGTCATCTGGGACGCCGCGGCGCACTGGGTGGTCGATCGCCTGGAGCGGCAGGGCGCGCTGCCCGCAGTGAGCCGGTTGCGCACGCACGGGATGCTGGCTCCGGCACGCCCCGCGCATCCGAACTGCCAGACCCCGCCGTCGTTGGCCACCCTGTTCACCGGCACGTGGCCCGCCGAGCACGGCGTCACCGGCTACACCGTGCCGGGCGCCGGTCCGCGTGGGCTGGGCAGCCACATCAGCGGTTTCGGCCCGCAGTTCCCGGCCGTGCCGCCGGTGTGGGAGACGCTGGGTGTGCGCGGGGCGTTCGTGCACGTGCCGTGGGTCTTCGACGGCGATGACGCGGTCGGGTCGTACGTGGACGCGGCGGTGGAGGCGTACAGCCGCCGCACGGTCCGGCACGCGGTGACCGAGGTGACGCCGGGACCGGCCCGCGAGTGGCTGATCGGCCCGCACCCGGTCACCGTCGAGGCGACCGCCGACGGTGTACGCGTGAGCGCCCACGACGAGGTGACGCTCACCCCGGACGGCGGCTGGCAGCCGGTGTGGCTGACCGGCGAGCGGGTCGGCACCTGGCTGGCCTGTGTCCGGATCGGCGAGCGGCGGCTGCTGGTGCACACCGGCGTGTGGCGCCCCCGGTACGGCGGTGCGGATCAGGCGTTGCTGGACCGGATGCGCGACTGCCTGCCGTTCGCCGGTGAGGGGGTCGGCCCGTTGTACCGCGCCGAAACGTTCGGCACCCGGCTCGCCGAGGGCGGTGACGGATCGGCGGAGGAGTTCTTCCTGTCCTCCGTGGAGTGCACGATGCGCTCGTTCCGCACGGTCACCGACGCGGTGCTGGCCGGGCACGACGCCGACCTCGTGGTGATCTATTTGCCGATGACCGACGACGTCGGGCACGAGATGCTCGGCTTCTGCGACGAGCGCAGTGCGGCGTACCGGCCGGACATCGCCGACGCGATCTGGTCGCTGATCGGCCGCTGCTACCGCTGGTCGGACGAGATCCTGGGCCGGGTGCTGGACGCGGCCCGACCCGACGACACGGTCGTGCTCGGTGCGGACCACGGCATGGTCGGCAGCGCGCACCTGGTGCACCTGAACGACCAACTGGTGGCGGCCGGGTTGGCGGCCGTGGACGCGGGCGGCGAGTTGGACCCGGACCGCTCCCGGGCGTTCTACCACCCGGCCAACAACGGTGCGCTGTACGTCACCGAGGACGGCCTGATGCCCCGCGTCAAGGCGGTGCTGCGCGAACTTCCCGTACCAATGCGCTTCCTTGAGCCGGACGGTCGCCCGCTGGACGGCGACGACACCGGCGATCCGCGGGTGACGTTCGTGGCCCTGCACGACGACTACCAGCCGACGGCCGGGCTGGCCGGTGCGCCGCCGTACGTCCGGCCGCTGCGCAAGGTCGGCGCGCACGTGGTCTGGACCGGTTCGGACCGGCTGCACGCGGTCCACGCGGCGGTCGGGCCCGGCATCGCCGCCGGCTCCGCGCCCGGCGTCATCGACAACACGGCACCCGCGCGGCTCGTCTGCCGCCAGGTGACCGCTCAATCCCGTACCGATCGACGAAAGATGTCCTTCATGGGTAATCCGCCCGATTTTCCGCATGCGCTGTCGCCGGAGGAGTTGACGGCACGCCGCGCCGAGCACGTCCGGGCTTTCCTCGCCGGCCGCGACCTGGACCCGCACTGGCTGTCCGGGCTGATGCGTGAGCGGGTCGGCCCCGGCCTGCTGCTGCTCACCAGCTCACCGGTGCACGGGCTGGCCAACCCGACCAGTGACCTGGACTTCATCCGCATCCAGCAGGCCGCGATCGACGGCCCGCGGATCTCCACGAAGATCTTCCAGGACGGCCACCACCTGGAGGTGGTGAGCTTTTCCGAGGCCGAGCTGACGTCCAACCTGGACGAGCTGGAACGGCTGGCCGCGCTGCCGCCGGGCGAGACGGTGGCGGGCATCCGCGGTTGGGACAGGAAGCGTGAGCCACGCCGCAAGCAGACCGAGCGGATCGTCAACGGCGTCACGATGGACGGCGACGCGCCGTACCTCGACTGGCTGCCCGCGCTGGCCACCGTGTGGAGCCGGCAGTCGCTGCACAACGCGCTGGAACAGGCCGCGTACGCCGCGCTGGCCGAGACGGCCGGGGAGACCCGGGGGCGGGTCGGGTACGCCTACAACACGCTGGTGCACCTGATGGACGCGCTGCTGTCGTACCACGGCGACGTCTACACCACCCGCAAGTGGTACGTGCTGCGCTGGACCCGGCTGGTCGCCGACGGCTGCTGGCGCAACGACCGGGTGCAGGCGGTCGCCACCACGCTGGAGAGCCTGCGCAAGTCGGTCGCCGCCGCGCTCGAACCGTCCGCCGCGGGTCGTCCGCTGGCCGGCGAGTACGTGTCGCTCGCGCTCGACGTCGCCAGCGCCACCGGCACCGCGACCGGGGTGAAGGTGCACGCCGAGGCGGGCGGCAATCTGATGCCGTTCCTGCCGGACGCGTCGCTGCTGATCGGCAACGGCGCCGGCGTGGTGCTGCCCGGCGCTGCGTCGCTGCCGCTCACCGACGGCCCGGTCGGGCTGGCCGACCTGGCCCGGCTGGACACCCGCGCGGCCGGCACCCTGCTGCGTGCGCTGCGCGCCGGCGCCGCCCGCCTTTCCATCACGTACCGCCACGAGGAGCCGGCCGCATGACCGACACCAACCAAATGTCACCGGCCGCCGGGATCACCGCGTTCCCTTCGGTACGCGCCGGTCACGCCATGCCGAGCCAGGCAGCCGTGGAGGCGTGGGTGCAGGCCGCGTGGCTGATGCTGGCCGAGGGACGGGCGTACATCGAGGACCTGGAGGGCGGCGCCGACCAGCCGCAGATGCAGCAGGCGGCGAAGCTGCGCTTCCTCGAGCAACTCCTCGACGTGGACTACCGGCTGGCCGGCCGGCAGCCGGTGGACGACGCGCACTGCCTCGCGCTGGCGTTGGAGTACGGCATGCACGAGGTGATGGACGCGACCGGCCCGCAGTTGGCCGCGGTGTTCGGCCTGGACGAGGAGTTCGGCGGCGACACCTGCCGGGTGGACGACATCTACGTGCTGTGGGAGCGACTGCTCGATGGCTTTCCGGGCGAACTGCCGGACCGCCTGGTCGCCGAGGGGCAGCGAGACATGCTGCGCACCATGCGGGTGTGGGCCCGGCTGGCCCGGGAAGCCGGCCTGGACATCGGATTCCTCGCCTCGTCGATCAAAGCCGCCTGAGGAAGAGAGGGGGACGAGATGCCGACGATCATCGCGGAGACCCGCGTCGCCTGCCCCGCCGACCAGGTGTGGGCCGCCGTTCGGGACGTCGCCACGCTGGCCCGCAGGGCCCCGCACGTGGTGGATGTCCGGACCGACGGGGACACCAGCGTGTGGACGGTGCTGCTCAACGGCAGTGCGGTGAGCTGGGTGCAACGCGACACCGCGGGCCCGGACACCGTGCTGCGCTTCGAGCAGATCACCGGAGACCTGGAGGAGATGTCCGGTAACTGGGTGGTGGACGAGACCACCGACGGCACCCGGGTGCGCCTGGTCATCGATTTCGAACTGGGCGTCGACGGGCTCGCGCCACTGCTCGAACCCATGTGGGCCCAGTCGATGCAGGCCCACGCGGAGGCGCTGCTGCGTGCCCTGCCGGCCGGATCGGAGAACGCGTGAACCGCTACCTGAACTTCCTGCACACCACTGTCGCGTTCGACGTGGCGGACGACGCCGCGCCCGTGTTCGAGCCGGTGCAGCGCTTCTTCCGGCACCTGATGGCGGACCGGCCGGTGCGCGAGCCGACGTTCCGGATCACCGTGCTCGGCTACGACCCGGACACCGACGTGGAGCCCGCGGTCTGGGACGTCCCGCCGTCGATCGTGCGGCGCAGCAACGCGGCCGAGTTCAACTTCGACGCGCATGTGGTCACCGCGGGCGGGCGCAGGCGCTACGTGAACCGGGCCACGCTGGTGGACGCGCCGCTCGACGTGGCCACCGACAACACGTTCACCGTCCGGATCACCGAGAAGTCCACCGTGCAGATCCTCGACTTCGTCCGGGATCTGGTGATCAGGCACGAGGAGAACGCGGGCACCGTGGTCCTGCACGCGTCCGGCGTGGGCAAGGACGGCGCCGCGGTGATCATCGCGGGGGCCAAGGGCGCCGGCAAGACCACCACGCTGCTGTCCGTGCTACGCCGGCCAGGCTGGAAGTACTTCACCGGCGACAAGCTGTTCTGCACGCTGGACGACGGCCACATCACCGTCTACCCGTGGCGGGACTACCCGTACGTCGGGGTCGGCACGATCCGCTCCGACCCACGGCTGGAGAAGCTCGTCCGGGAGAACGTGGACGCGAGCATCGACTCGTACGAGCCGGGCCACAAGATCCTGATGGACCCGGACATCTTCGAGTCCTGGGTCGGCGCCGAGTTCTCCGCCGAGCCGCTGCGGCTGGCCGCACTGCTGCTGCCCGAGGTGAGGCCGGGCGAGCCGCTGACCACGTGGCGGCTGACCGACGGCAACGAGCGCTGGGCCCATCTCAACAAGATCGTTGACCGGCAGGTGGACACCACGTTCTTCACCTGGCAGTCGCACCTGGTGCCGGACTACGCGCGCTTCTACGCCTCGCTGGCCGAACTGCGTACCGCCCTGGACACCGTCGAGATGATCCGCCTGCGCGGCACCCTCGACATCGATCTGGACGTCCTGCTGTCGGAAGAGAAGGAACCCCGGTCGTGACCACCCTGCGCGTCTCCGTCGTCGGCCTGGCCGGCGCCGGCAAGTCCACCTGTGCGTTGCTGATCGCCGACTTCGCCCGCGAACAGGGCCTTTCGCACGCGGTGGTGAAGCTCGCCAAACCGCTGTACGACCTCCAGGAGCAGGTCTACCTGCGATCCGGTGCCACCCTGCCCCCAGGAGCCCAGGACCAGGTGCTGATGGAGGCGCTGGCCGACGCGATGCGTCGGATCCGGCCCACCTCGATCGTGGACGACTTCGTGGCCCGGCTGGATCGGACCACCGCCGACGTGATCGTCAACGACGACCTGCGCGACCCGCACCACGACGCCCCCGGGCTGACCAGGCGCGGTTTCCGGATCCTGCGGATCACCTGCGACGAGGACGTACGCCAGAAGCGCCTGGCCGAGCGTGGTGACCCGTCGCTGGCCGACCGCTCCACCCGGCAGATCGACCAGATCCGCCCGGACGCGATCATCGAGAACGCGGGCAGCCTGGACGAGTACCGCGCCAAGGTGCACACGCTGCTGAGGGGTTGGATGTGATCCTGAGCGGCCTGGAGATCCTGTCCGAGGTGCGGGCGGGACACATCCACATCGACGACTTCGATGTCGAACGGATCGAGCCGAACAGCTACGGTTTCCGGCTCGCCGAGGACATCCTCTGGTACACCGACGACGTCATCGACTGCTTCCGTCCGCCGGCCGCCCAGCACGTCAAGATGGGCCCCGAGGGCATGATCCTGGAACCGGAGCGCTTCTACCTGGGCGGCACCATGGAGGCGATGGGCAGTCCGCACTACGCGGCCACCCTGTACGCCTGCCGGTCCGCCTCCACATTGGGCATCTGGATCCAGTTCTCCGCCCCGCTCGGGCACAGCGGCGCGGTGTTCCCCTGGACGCTGGAGATGAAGGTAGCCCAGCCGGTCCGGGTCTATCCCGGGATGGTGATCGGCAAGATCGCGTTCTGGTCGATGCAGGGCGAACCGATCAGCTACGACGGCAAGTACTCCGGATCCGAATCCGCGGTGGTCTCCCGGCTCAGCCTGGAGGACGGCCGTGGCGTCCGTTGACCTGTTCAAGCTGATCGCCGGCCTGGTGCTGCTGCTGCTCGCGGCGCACCTGGTCGGGCGGCTCTTCGCCCGGTTCCGGCAGCCACCGGTGATCGGCGAGATCCTCGGCGGCCTGCTGCTCGGCCCGACCGTGCTCGGGCAATTCGCGCCGCAGGCGCAGCAGTGGCTCTTTCCCGCCGAGGGTCCCGCGGCGGTCGGCGTCTCGCTGATCTACCAGCTCGGCATGCTGCTGCTGATGTTCATGGCCGGCGTCGAGATGCGGACTGTCTTCTCCCGCGCGGACCGCAACACGGTCGCGGTGGTCTCCCTGGTCGGCATGGTGGTGCCGTTCGGCATCGGCCTGCTCATGGTCAAGGCGATCGACACGTCGGCCCTGGTCGGCCCGGCGAACAATGTCACCGCGCTGACCCTGACGATCGCCTGCGCGATCGCGGTCACCAGCATCCCGGTGATCGCCCGGATCATGCTGGACCTGGGCATCATCCGGTCCCGGTTCGCCCGGATGGTGCTCTCCGTGGCCGTCCTGGAGGACATCGTGCTCAACGTGATCATCTCGATCACGCTGGGCATGGTGGCCGCCCGCGGCGAGGAAGGCTTTGGCGTCGTCGCCCTGCTGGGCATCAACACGACCGTGGCGAACGCGGTCTACCACGTCGTCGTCTCGGTCGCGTTCTTCGCGGTGGCCGCGCTGATCGCGGTCTGGATCCGGCGCCGCACCGGCGACCGGCCGCCGGTGCCGCGGCCCGGCGAGGTGGCCGTCCGCCTGGTCGTGCTGCTCTGCGTGATCGCGCTCTGCGTCGTCCTCGGCGTGGCCCCGATCTTCGGCGCGTTCGTGGTCGGCCTGATGTCCGGGCGGCGCGGCAAACCGGACGACAACGACGCTCTGGTGTCCATCCGGCGCTTCTCTTCCGGCTTCTTCATCCCGATCTACTTCGCGGTCGTCGGTTTCCGGCTCGACCTGGTGCACGCGCTGGACCTGTGGTTCACCGCCGGCTTCATCCTGGTCGCCTGCGTGGCCAAGGCGGCGAGCGTCTACCTGGGCGCGCGAATGACTCACCGCTCCGAGCTGGACTCGGCGAATCTGGCGGTGGCACTCAACGCCCGCGGCGGTCCCGGCATCGTGCTCGCGACGGTGGCGTACGACGCCGGGATCGTGAACGAGTCGATGTTCACCACGCTGGTTCTCACCGCCGTCGTCACGTCGCAGTTGGCCGGCTGGGCGCTGGAGATCGCGGTCCGGCGCGGCATGCTGAAGGCCGACGGCGAGGAGGCACCCGTGTCCGCCGAGCGCAAGCCCGACGACGTGGTCGTGCGTTGACAAACCCCCCACTCTCTCGCACGGAAAGGCACTGCCCGGTGGTCCGATCTGCCAAGCACATCTTCGTCACCGGAGGGGTCGCCTCCTCGCTCGGCAAAGGGCTCACCGCGTCCAGCCTGGGTGCCCTGCTCCAGGCCCGCGGGCTGCGGGTCACCATGCAGAAGCTCGACCCGTACCTCAACGTCGACCCCAGCACGATGAACCCGTTCCAGCACGGCGAGGTGTTCGTCACCGAGGACGGCGCCGAGACCGACCTGGACGTCGGCCACTACGAGCGGTTCCTGGACGCCGACCTGAGCGCCGCCGCGAACGTCACCACCGGCCAGGTCTACGCCGCGGTGATCGCGCGGGAGCGCCGTGGCGAGTACCTGGGCGACACCGTGCAGGTCATCCCGCACATCACTGACGAGATCAAACGCCGGATACGCGAGCGGGCCACCGCCGACGTGGATGTGGTGATCACCGAGGTGGGCGGGACGGTCGGTGACATCGAGTCGCTGCCGTTCCTGGAGACCGTGCGGCAGATCCGGCACGAGGTGGGCCGGGACAACGTCTTCGTCGCGCACATCTCGCTGCTGCCGTTCATCGGCCCCTCCGGTGAGCTGAAGACCAAGTCCACCCAGCACTCGACGGCCGCGCTGCGCAACATCGGCATCCAGCCGGACGCGATCGTGCTGCGCGCCGACCGGGAGGTGCCGGACGCGCTGCGCCGCAAGATCTCGCTGATGTGCGACGTGGACCGCGAGGCGGTGGTGGCGGCGGTCGACGCGAGATCCATTTACGACATACCCCGGGTGCTGCACCAGGAGGGCCTGGACGCGTATGTGGTCCGCCGGCTGGGCCTGCCGTTCCGCGACGTGGACTGGACGGTCTGGGGCGAGTTGCTGCACCGGGTGCACGAGCCCGCGCACGAGGTGACGATCGCGCTGGTCGGTAAATACGTGGCCCTGCCGGACGCGTACCTGTCGGTGACCGAGGCGATCCGGGCCGGCGGCTTCGCAGCCTCGGCCCGGGCCCGGATCCGCTGGGTGAGTTCGGACGACTGCGCGACGCCCGAGGAGGCCGCAGCCCATCTCGCCGGGGTGGACGGAATCTGCGTGCCCGGCGGCTTCGGCGAGCGCGGGATCACCGGCAAGATCGAGGCGATCCGGTACGCCCGGGAGAACCGCGTACCACTGCTCGGGCTCTGCCTGGGGTTGCAGTGCGTGGTGGTGGAGGCGGCCCGCAACCTGCTCGGGTTGACCGAGGCGAACTCCACCGAGTTCGACCCGGACACCCCGCACCCGGTGGTGTCCACCATGGCGGAGGAGATCGGAACCGTCAGCGGCGACGGCGACCTGGGCGGAACGATGCGGCTCGGCACGTATCCGGCGGTGTTGGCCGAGGGTTCCATCGTGCGGGCCGCGTACGCCGGGGCGGCCGAGGTGTCCGAGCGGCACCGGCACCGCTACGAGGTGAACAACGCGTACCGGGACGAGTTGCAGGGCAAGGCCGGGTTGGTCTTCTCCGGCACGTCACCGGACGGCTCGCTCGTCGAGTTCGTGGAGTATCCGCAGGAGATGCACCCGTATCTGGTGGCGACCCAGGCCCACCCCGAGTTCCGTTCCCGCCCCACCCGTCCGCATCCGTTGTTCGCCGGGCTACTGGCGGCTGCGGTGCGGCGATCACAGTCCAAAGTGCGCGAGACTGCACGATAGCGTGCGTCCGAGACCGTGCGCCCATCCGCCGAGAGAGAGATTCACCATGAGCGCCACACAGCGACCGGTCGTCGCGATCGTCGACGCCTTCTCGACCGCACGGCATCTCGCCCCGCTGTTCCACGCCGCGGGCTACGACTGTCTGCACGTGCAGAGCCTGCCCGACCCACCCGCACTGTTCGCGGCGTCGTTCCAGGCCGGCGATTTTCTCGACACGATCGTTCACGCCGGTGACGTGCCCGCCACGTTGGCCGCGATCCGCCCGTACGCGCCGGTCGCGCTGCTCGCCGGTGCGGAGAGCGGCGTCGAGATGGCCGACACGTTGAGCGAGGCGCTCGGTCTGCGGACCAACGGAACCCGGCTGAGCAGCGCCCGGCGGGACAAGTTCCGGATGATCGAGACGGTGAAGGCGGCCGGTTTGCCCGCCGCCGACCAGATTCTCGCCACCGACCTGGACACGCTGCTCGGCTGGTACGGCGGCACCGACCGGCTGGTGGTGCTCAAGCCGCTGCGCGGTGCGCTGAACGACGGCGTGCACTTCTGCGGCACCGCGGCCGAGGTGCGAGCCGCGTTCGAGACGCTGACCGGCCGGCGCAGCGCGCTCGGGCAGGGCAACGACGGCGTGGTGGCGCAGGAGTACCTGGTCGGCGCGGAGTACTACGTGAACACGGTCAGCATGGACGGCAAGCACTACGTCTGCGACCTGTGGCGCACCCACCACCTGCGGGTCAACGGGGTGCGGGACCTGCTCGGCGGCTCGCAGCTGATGGTCCGTGACGGGCACGAGCAGGAGCAACTGGTCGGATACGTGTGCCAGGTGCTGGACGCGCTCGGAGTGGTGAACGGACCGGCGCACACCGAGGTCAAGCTGACCCCGGACGGCCCACGGCTGATCGAGACCGGGGCTCGGGTCTGCGGTGCCGAACTGCCGCTGCTCACCCGGGCCGCGCTGGGCAGCAGCCAGCTGGAGTGGACGGTCACCGCCTACACCGACCCGGACACCTTCGACGCGAACTGGCAGAACCACTACGAGACGCTCCGGCACGCCGTCTGCGTCAACATGATCGCCCCGAGCGGCGGGAAGCTGATCGGGTACCCACGGATGGACGAGATCGAGGCGTTGGAGAGCTACCACGGGCGACTGACCCGGGTCGGCCCTGGCCAGGAGTTGGCGCAGACGATCAACGACATGACGTATCCGGTGCTGATCCACCTGATGCACGAGGTGGAGGGCGTCATGATGCGCGACTACATGACGGCCCGGTACCTCGACGGCGAGGGCTTCTACGATGTCGCGTAGTCGGAACGCACCGATCCTGGGCACCCTGCTGGTCCTGGGTTACTGCGTCATCAACTCCACCAAGTCGGTGTTCGAGGGCTCGCTGGTCCAGCACCTGTCTCCCGAGTTCATCGCGTTCAATTCGTTCGTCATCGCGCAGGGCTTCTACTTCCTGATCTGCCGCGACAAGAAGGCGTTGCTCGCCACCGTCCGACGCTGCCTGCCCGACGTGATCGCGCTGAACGTGGCCACCATGGTCTCCTGGGTCGCGGTCCTGTACGCGTTCACCGTCTTCGAGCCGGCCATGGCGAACTCGGTGATCCTCGGCCTGGTCCCGAGCATCACCATCGCGCTCGGCTTCAAGCTGCGCCCCGGCGTACGGGCCCTGCGGCTGGAGGTGGTCGCCGCGCTGGGCATGCTGGCCGCGATGGTCTTCCTGGTCGCGGCGGCGTGGCACGGCTCGTCCGCGATCGGCGAGCTGCCAAAGGGCGACCTGGCCGCGGGCCTGGTGTACTGCGTGCTGACCAGCTTCGCGTTGTCCGCCATCACCTACTTCACCAAACGCCTCGGCGACCGGGGCATGAGCGTGCAACAGATGATGGCGTCCCGGTTCGGCGTGCTGATCCTGGCCACACTGGGCCTGCTGATCGTCCGGGACAGCTTCGACCCGTACACGCCACGCAACATCGGCGCGATCCTGCTGATCAGCATCGTCGGTGTGATCATCTCGCTGTACCTGCTCCAGGCGGGCATCGTACGCACCGAGCCGATCACCGTCTCGATGCTGTTCGGCACGAACCTGCTGATCACGTACGTGGCACAGTTCCTCGACCCGCGCCTGCAGCCGTCCACCACCACGTTCGTCGGCGTGCTGGTGCTGTCCGCGGCGATGTGTCTCGGCGCGTGGGCCCGTTGGCGAGACGGCCGCAACAACCCGCCGGACAAGATCCCGGCCGAGGCGGAGGGCACGACGCAGAGCGTCGGGAGCCGCCGGTGACGGTGCTGGCCCACCTGAGCGACCTGCATCTGGACGGCGGGGCGACCCGGGCGGCGCGGGCCGCTCGGGCGGTGCGTTATCTCTGCGCTCTACCCGGCCACCTGGACGCGGTCCTGATCACCGGGGACCTCACCGAGAACGGCGCAGCCGCAGAGTACGCCCAGGTCAGCGAGGTACTGAAGCCACTGCACGAGCGTTTCCCGGTGCTGGTGTGCCCCGGCAACCACGACGTGTCGGCGGTCTTCGCCGAGCTGCTGGCACCCCCGCGGGCGGCGGCCGTCCACGGGGGCGCCCACATCCTGCTGGCGGATTCCTCGCTCCCCGGCGTGGCACATGGCCGGCTGTCACCGGCCACGCTGGAGTGGCTGGACGCCCGCCTGGCGTCCGCGCCGCAGACGCCCGCCTTCGTGGGGTTCCACCATCCGCCCGCGGCCCTGGGCATTCCGTTCATCGACGCGATCGGTCTCCGCGACCCGTCCGGGCTCGCCGCCGTCCTGTCCCGCCACCGGCAGGTGGTGGCGGTCCTGGTCGGCCACGCCCACGCGGCGGTCTCCACGACGTTCGCCGGGTTGCCGCTGCTGGTGGCCCCCGGCGTGGTGTCGACCGCGGTGCTGCCGTGGGAAAACACCGAAACGTGGAGCTACCAGGACGCGAACGTGTCCCTGATGTTCCACACGTACACGGACGGCGTGCTGGCCACCCACGTGCGATCGGTGCCGGTCTGAGGGGGCAGCGCCGTGCGCAGGATCGTCACTGGTGATCGACGGCGGGCAGCTCGGTGTCGGATGACGAGGGTCGCGGGCCGGAGAAATCGCCGGCCTCGTGGCGCATCTCGGCGAGGATGGAGACCAGGGCCGTGACGCTGTCCGGCGGCAGGCCGGGTCGGGAGAACACCTGAGCGTTGAGCTCCTCGGTCGCGGTGACCGCCAGTTCCCGTCCCTTCGGGAGAAGTTCGACGAGCGTGGTGCGGCGGTCGGTGGGGTGTGGCGTACGCCGGACCAGGCCGGCGGACTCCAGGCGGTCGACGGCGTTGGTGACGCTGGTCGGGTGCACCTGCAGCCGCTTTCCGATCTTCGCCATCGGCAGGGAGCCGGCGCGGCTGAAAAAGAGGAGCATGAGCACCTCGTATCGGGCGAAGGTCACGCCGTAGGGCCGCAGGACGGCCTCGACGCGGGCGAGAGCGATCTGCTGCGCGCGCATCAGCGAGGTCACGGCTGCCATTCCGTCGGCCGCGGCTTCCCAGCCGTGGCCTGCCCATCGGCGGCGCGCTTCGGCGATCGGGTCGAGGGAGAGGCGGTCACGGGCGGGCACAGGGCCCATCCTAGAGCGTGGCGCACAGTACATGGACATCGGATAGTTGCATGTCCTAGTGTTTCTTGTGACGGCCTCATAGCCCGCGCACGCGTCATGCCAACCGTCACGACCCCCGGCTTAGGAGCGCCATGAGTCAGCCGAATTCCTCCGCTCGGCCCCCGCTGCACGTGCCGGTGCATCCGGTGCGTTTCGTGACCGCGGCCAGTCTCTTCGACGGGCACGACGCGGCAATCACGATCATGCGGCGGTTGCTGCAGAGCCAGGGTGCCGAGGTCGTGCACCTCGGCCACGACCGCAGTGTGGAGGAGGTGGTGACGGCGGCGGTGCAGGAGGACGTGCAGGGTGTCGCCGTCTCGTCCTACCAGGGCGGTCACGTCGAATACTTCAGCTACCTGGTCGAGCGTCTCGCCGAGCGCGGTGCCGGGCACGTGCGCGTGTTCGGCGGCGGGGGCGGGACGATCGTGCCCGAGGAGATCGCGAGCCTGGCCGAGCGGGGAGTCCGGATCTTCAGCCCGCAGGACGGCCAGCGGCTGGGGCTGCCCGGCATGATCAACGAGCTGATTCGCGACTGCGACGTCGATCTCGCCGCCCGGCGGCCCGACGTCGAAGCCGTGCTGGCCGGCGACGACGCCGCGTTGGCGCGGGCGGTCACCGTGCTGGAGGCCGGGGCCGACGCCGAGCTGGCCGCCGCGGTGCGCTCCGCTGCGGCGTCGCGCACGGTCCCCGTGCTGGGCATCACCGGCACGGGCGGCTCCGGCAAGTCGTCCTTGACCGACGAGCTGGTACGCCGGTTGCGCCGCGACAGCGAGGACAAGCTCCGGGTGGCGGTGCTGGCGGTCGACCCCACCCGCCGCCGGGGCGGGACGTTGCTGGGCGACCGGATCCGGATGAACAGCATCGCCCCGGATGTGGTGTTCTTCCGCTCGCTGGCGACCCGTACGCCGGGAACGCAGGTGCCCGAGCACCTCGACGACATGCTGGCCGCGTGCAAGGCCGCCGGCTACGACCTGGTCATCGTCGAGACGCCCGGCATCGGTCAGGGCGACGCCGCAATCGTGCCGTACGCCGATGTGTCCCTGTACGTGATGACGCCCGAGTTCGGCGCGCCCAGCCAGCTCGAGAAGATCGACATGCTCGATCTGGCCGACGTGGTGGCCATCAACAAGTTCGAGCGCCGGGGAGCTGAGGACGCGCTGCGGGACGTCGCCCGGCAGTTGGTGCGCAACCGGGAACAGTTCGGCACTCCGTGGCAGGACATGCCGGTCTTCGGCACCAGCGCGGCACGGTTCGACGACGACGGCGTGACCGCGCTGTACCACCACCTCAAGCAGCTGCTCAACCAGCGCGGGCTCCGGGCCTTCGATGGTGTCCTGCCGCTGGTGAGCGGACGCACCTCCACCGGCCTCACATCGGTGCTGCCGGCGGGCCGGGAACGCTACCTGGCCGACATCGCCGAGACCGTGCGCCGCTACCACGCCACGACGACCGAGCAGGTGGAGCTGGTTCGCCGACGGCAGCATCTGGTCACCACGCGGGACCTGCTCGCGGCCGGGGCAGACCCGGCCGAGGCGTCGGTCGCGGCGCTGCTGGAGCGTACCGAGCAGAGCCTCGACGGTGACGTGCGCCGGTTGCTCGACCAGTGGCCGGCCGTCCGTGCCCGGTACGACGGCGACGAGCAGGTCTACACCGTCCGGGGCCGGGAGATCCGTACCCCGTTGACGCGCACGACGTTGTCGGGCACGAAGGTGCCGCGGGTGGCGCTGCCGCGCGAGGGCGACGATGGCGAGCTGCTGCGGTTCCTGCGTAACGAGAACCTGCCCGGCTACTTTCCCTTCACCGCCGGCGTGTTCCCGTTCAAGCGGACCGAGGAGGCGCCGGCGCGGATGTTCGCCGGTGAGGGCGACGCGTTCCGCACCAACCGCCGGTTCCACCTGCTCAGCGCCGGCCAGCCGGCGACCCGCCTGTCCACGGCCTTCGACTCGGTGACCCTGTACGGCCGCGACCCGGACCGGCGTCCCGACATCTACGGCAAGATCGGCACGTCGGGCGTGTCGATCGCCACCGTCGACGACATGCGCGAGCTGTACGCCGGGTTCGACCTCTGCTCGCCCACCACCTCGGTGTCGATGACCATCAACGGTCCGGCGCCGGCGATCCTGGCCATGTTCTTCACCGCTGCGATCGAGCAGCAGCTCGACCGGTTCCGCGAGGCCGAGGGACGGGAGCCCACCGCTGAGGAGACCGCCCAGATCCGGGCGCGAACGCTGTCGACGGTGCGCGGCACGGTGCAGGCCGACATCCTCAAGGAGGACCAGGGGCAGAACACCTGCATCTTCTCGACCGAGTTCGCCCTGCGCGCCATGGCGGACATCCAGGAGTGGTTCATCGCCCACCAGGTCCGCAACTTCTACTCGGTCAGCATCAGCGGTTACCACATCGCCGAGGCCGGGGCGAACCCGATCAGCCAGTTGGCGTTCACCCTGGCCAACGGCTTCACCTTTGTCGAGGCGTACCTCGCCCGGGGGATGAACATCGACGACTTCGCGCCGAACCTGTCGTTCTTCTTCTCCAACGGCATGGACGCGGAGTACACCGTCATCGGCCGGGTCGCCCGCCGGATCTGGGCGATCGCGATGCGCGACCGGTACGGCGCCGGCGAGCGCGCGCAGAAGCTGAAGTACCACGTGCAGACCTCCGGTCGGTCCCTGCACGCCCAGGAGATGGACTTCAACGACATCCGCACCACGCTGCAGGCCCTGTGCGCCATCTACGACAACGCCAACAGCCTGCACACCAACGCCTACGACGAGGCGGTCACCACCCCCACCGCGCAGTCGGTACGCCGCGCCCTGGCCATCCAGATGATCATCGACGCGGAGTGGGGGCTCGCGGACACCGAGAACGCGTTGCAGGGCTCCTACATCGTCGACCAGCTCACCGACCTGGTCGAGGAGGCGGTGCTCGCCGAATTCGACCGCATCGCCGACCGCGGCGGCGTGCTCGGCGCGATGGAGACCGGCTACCAGCGTGGCCGCATCCAGGACGAGTCGATGCTCTACGAACACCGCAAGCACGACGGGTCGCTGCCCATCATCGGCGTCAACACCTTCCTCGGCGATGACTCCGACACCCCGGCCCAGGTCCTCGAGTTGGCCCGCGGCACCGACGAGGAGAAGCAGTCGCAGCTCGAGCGGCTCGCCGACTTCCACGCCCGGCACGCGGCGCAGGCCCCCGCCGCGCTCGATCGGCTCAAGGCCGCCGCGACCAGCGGTGGCAACGTCTTCGAGGCGCTGATGGACGCGGTCCGCTACTGCTCCCTGGGGCAGATCAGCGAAGCGTTCTTCGAGGTCGGCGGCCAGTACCGCCGCAACGTCTGAGGCAACTCGCTTCGTGCCGGGGATTCGGCGCGGCTTACTGGAGGTGAATGGTGAGCTCGGAGAAGATTCTCCTGGTCGAGGGGGCACGGACCCCGGTGGGCAGTTTCGGTGGCGCGTTCAAGGACGTCCCGGCCCACGAACTCGGGGCCACCGCCGTCCGGGAGGCCCTGTCCCGCGCGGGGGTGCCCGCCGAGGCGGTCGACGAGGTGGTGATGGGCTGCATCGGCCAGGTGGGGCCGGACGCGTACAACGGCGATGGAGCCGGAACTGATGGGCTACGCGCCGGTGCCGGCGCTGAAGCGACTCTTCGACGAGACGGGCACCAGCGCCGGTGACATCGACGTGGTCGAACTCAACGAGGCATTCGCCGCCCAGGCGGTGGCGGTGATCCGGGATGCCGGACTGGACCCGGAGCGGACCAACCCGTACGGCGGAGCCATCGCGCTCGGCCACCCGGTCGGCGCCACCGGTGCGATCCTGGCCCTGCGGGTGGCCAAGCACCTGGCCCGCACCGACGGGGAACTCGGCATCGTCACCATGTGCATCGGCGGGGGACAGGCCATGGCCGCCCTTCTGCGCCGCGTATAAGGAGCCTGAGAACATCTCACGGGACGAAGCCGACACGATCGCCCGCCTCGTCGCCCGGAGGCCTCCGCCCGCATCGAGAGGTTCCTCAGCCGTTCCTGACCGGGGCGACGGCGGCCGGCACACACCGAACACCAAGGAGAGAGATGCGCATCGACAACACTGCCGCCATCGTGACCGGCGGCGCCTCCGGCCTCGGCGCGGCGACCTCGCAGGCGCTCGCCGAGCGCGGCGCGAAGGTCTTCGCCTTCGACCTGCCGGCCAGCGTCGAGACCGCACCGGGCGGCACCGGCATCGAGTACGTCGCAGTCGACGTCACCGACCCGGATCAGGTCGTGGCCGCGGTGGGGCAGGCGGCCGGCTCGGGCCTGCCGCTGCGTACCGTCGTCAACTGCGCCGGCATCGGCCCGTCGATGCGCATCCTCGGCAAGAACGGCGTGCACGACCTGGCCCTGTACGCCAAGGTCGTGCAGGTCAACCTCATCGGGTCCTTCAATGTGCTGGCCCTGGCCGCCGAGCGGATCGCCGAGACCGACGCCGACGAGCACGGCCAGCGGGGCGTCATCATCAACACCGCCTCGGTCGCCGCCTACGAGGGGCAGATCGGGCAGGCCGCCTACTCGTCGTCCAAGGGCGGGATCGTCGGCTTGACGCTTCCGGCCGCCCGGGATCTGGCGCAGTACGGCATCCGGGTCTGCACCATCGCTCCCGGCATCGTGGACACGCCGATGCTCGCCACGGTCTCCGACGAGTTCCGCGCGGGCCTCGCCGCCGGAGTCCCGTTCCCCAAGCGCCTGGCCCGCCCCGACGAGTACGCTCAACTCGCCCTGTTGATCATCGAGCACGACTACCTCAACGGCGAGACCATCCGGATGGACGCCGCTCTGCGGATGGCCCCGCGCTAGGACTCTCGGGTCGGGCGCCGGTCGCTGTCGGGGCACCCTTGGATGAGCGGGCGGGAATCTCATCCCGCCCGCTCCGGCGTCCGGTCAGAAAGCACGGAAGGTCAGCCAGCGCCCAGCTTCGTAGGTGCGAAGCGTGCCCACGGCCGTCGCCTGGCCGGTGCAGTCCGAGGTCCGGTAGAAGACGACGTCCTGGAAGCCGCTCCAGCCGATGTGGCTGTCCGCGGCGGCCGGCAGCGCGGAGCAGTCGCCGCTCGGGGCGGGGAAGTGTGCGACCGTGTCCGTGAATTGCCCGCTGTAGAAGGTGAGGCCGGAAGCCTGTGCCGAGGCGGGTGCCGCCACGGCTCCGAGCCCGATGATCACGGCTGCCGACGTGGCCAGTGCGGCACCGATCCTGCTGAGCCTTCTGCGCATCTGCGTCCTCCCATGTATCGATGACGGGTGATGCCATCGTTGCCGCACTTCGTTGACGCCGCAACCATTTCGTCGAGTTCAAAACTGTGAGGAGATCCTCGCCGGCTGGCGTCGCCATCTTCCGGCCCGGCCGGGTCATGCCCGGTCACTGCTCAGGTGCAGTGGAAAAGCGAGTGGTAGGCGTTGAGGGCGGGCTGGCCGCCCAGGTGGGCGTAGAGGACGTTGGATCCTCTGGGGATCTCGTTTCTGCGGATCAGGTCGATCAGGGCCGCCATCGACTTGCCCTCGTACACCGGATCGACAATCATTCCTTCGAGCTTGCCCGCGAGCCGGATCGCATCCACTGTCGACTCGATCGGAATGCCGTACAGATCCCCGGCCCAGCCCTCCAGGACGGTGATCTCGTCGTCGCGCAGGTCGCGCCCCAGGCCGATGAGGGCGGCGGTGTTGCGGGCGATTTTCTCGACCTGGGCACGTGTCTCGTCGACCTTCGCGGACGCGTCGATCCCGAGCACCCGGCGGGGCCGATCCTGCCCGGCGAAGCCGGCGATCATCCCGGCTTGGGTGCTCCCGGTGACGCTGCAGACGACGATGGTGTCGAAGAAGACACCGAGCTGCTGTTCCTGCTGCTGGACCTCGTACGCCCAGTTGGCGAAGCCGAGACCGCCGAACTGGTGGTCGGAGGCGCCGGCCGGGATCGCGTAGGGCACGCCGCCGGCGGCCCGGACCTCGTCCAGCGCCCGCCGCCAACTGTCCTTCAGTCCGATGCCGAAGCTCTCCTGCACCAGACGCACGTCGGCACCCATGATGCGCGACAGCAGGATGTTGCCGACCTTGTCGTTGACCGGGTCCGGCCAGTCCACCCAGCTCTCCTGTATCAGCAGGGCCTTCAGGCCGGCCCGGGCGGCAGCGGCCGCGACCTGGCGCGTGTGGTTGGACTGCACCCCGCCGATGCTCACCAGCGTGTCCGCTCCCTGGGCGAGAGCGTCTGGAAGCAGATACTCCAACTTGCGGGTCTTGTTTCCGCCGAAGGCCAGCCCGCTGTTGCAATCCTCCCGTTTGGCCCAGATCCTGGCGCCGCCGAGGTGGTCGCTCAGCCGGTCCAGCCGGTGAACCGGACTGGGGCCGTGCAGCAGCGGAAAGCGTTCGAACGCGTCGAGGGCCATGAGGAACTCTCATTCAGGCAGGGGTGCCCGGCGGCACCATCTTGGCTATGGCATGCAAAATATTGCACACCGGATCCCCGTGATGGGTCAAGCCAGAGTGGACGGAGGCCGGCGGGCAGGATCTGCGGTGTCAGATCTTCACGGGTGGTCGGCCAGGATGCGGGCGACCTCGGCCGGGTAGGCGAGGTGCGGAAAGTGACCACCGTTCGGCATCAGGGTGACCCGGGTGTCGGGTAGTGCTGATTCGAGCCAGTGGCGGTACGGCGGTGGTGGCTCGGTAGCGGTGACGTACCGGTAACCGACCCCGCGCCGACGCAGCGTCGCCAGTTCCCCGGTGCGGCGCTCGCGGATGGCCTCGTCGGAGTCGACGAGAAGTTCGTTCCAGTAGCCGAGTAGCAGGTCGGCGCGGGGGCGACTGGTTGCCCGGACCCTTCGCCGCACCTCGGACGAAAGGTTTTCCAGATGCATGCCGCCCAGTAGGCGCTCCCACACCTCCCGGTAGGACGGGCTGCGCAGCACCGGCTCGGCCCGGCGGACGAGGTCCCCGAACGGGCCCGGTAGCAACGGCTGGTCCAGGTTCACCACGGCCTGCGCCGGATAGGTCGCGGCGTAGACCGTGGCCAGCAGCCCTCCGATGGAATGCCCGACCAGCACCGGTGCATCAAGACCGGCACCCTCGACGGCGGCGTGTACGGCGTCCACCACCGCGCCGAGGTCGTAGGTCGGTGCGCGCTCCGACCCGCCGTGGCCGGGCAGGTCAACCGCCATGACACGGCGTTGCGGGTCGATCCGGTCCAGCTCCCGCAACACCGCTTGCCAGTGCCCGCGGTCGAAGGTCAGACCATGTAACAGGACCAGCGGCGGGCGATCGTCGCGGGAACCGTGGAAGTCGTAGGCGAGCCTCATGCCCCTGTCGGCGTAACACGGCCCCGTACGGCCCGTTCGTGGGCCGGATCACCCGACCCGACCGGTGACAGGCGTCAGGTGTCGGCGGTGGCGTCGTCGGCGGCCAGTGGGGCGTCGAGCAGGGGAGCGAGTGTCTCCCAGTTGGCGCGGACGGCGGCGGCTGCCCCGTCCACGTCGCCGGCCTCACAGAGCGCGATGATCCGGGCGTGTTGCGCGACCGACTCGCGGCCACTCAGGGAGGCGAAGCGAAGTCGCTCCAGGCGCCGCAGCACCGGCGTGAACTGTTCGAGAACGTCCCGTAGGGCCCGGTTGGCGCTGGCGGTCACCAGCACGCCGTGGAAGTCGTCGTCCGCGCTGGTCGCCGCGTCGACGTCGTTGCGCTGTAGCGCGCTGGCGAATCGTGCATTGGCCTCGCGCATGGCGTCGATCTCGGTGGCGGAGAGGTTGGGTAGGGCCTCGCGGACAGCGAGTTCGTGCATGGCGGTGGTGACCGACTGGGCATTGCGGGCGGCCCGGACGTCCAGCGGGCTGACGATCGTGTATCGGCCGGGTTTCGTCTGGACCAGACCTGCCTGCTCAAGACGTGCCAGTGCCTCCCGGACCGGGGTGCGGCTGACGCCGAGCCACTCGACCAGGTCGCTGTCGTTGAGGCGTTCGCCGGGGGCGAGCGTGCCGCCGACGATGGCGTCGCGGATCGCCCGGTAGGCGTCATCCCGGAGAAGTGATCTGGAGACGAGTCCACGACCTTGGGGAACAGGCATGCAACATGTTGGGCAGCCAGCGCCGCCGCTGTCAACCAGACCGGTCAGCCCACCGGCTGGCTAGCCGGCCGGGGGGTGGGGCGGCGCCGGTGACCTTCCTGGCGCCGCCCCGGTCTGCTCAGATGCTGCTCGCGGCCCCGAGGATGAAGTCCGCCACCGCCTGTGGCCGCGACGCCGGGAGCGCGTGCGAGGCGCCGGGGACCTCCACGATCGCGCGTGCCTGGGCCCGGTCGGCCATGTAGCGGAACGCTTCAGCCGGGATCGCGAGGTCCAGCTCCGGGTAGATGAACCAGGACGGGACCGACTTCCAGGCCGGCTCGCCCGAGGCCTCGTTGAAAGCCACCGTGTTGAACGGACGCTGGGTGGCGGCGTCGAGGGCGGCCTGCTCGGCAGTGAGGTCAGCGCAGAAGTGCGCGTGGTACTTGCTCTGCTCGATGTAGAGGTCGACCGTACCGTCGGGCAGCGGGACCTCGATCAGGGCCTCACCGAGGGTGCCGCCGGGGAACTTGCCGGTCAGGTCGGGAACGTTCTCACCCTTGTCCGGGGCGAGCGCGGCGACGTACACCAGGGCCTTGACGTGGTCATGGCCGACCGCGGCGTTGGTGGCGACCGCGCCGCCGTAGGAGTGGCCGACCAGCACGACCGGACCGTCGATGCTGGCCAGCAGGCCCGACACAACGGCGGCGTCGCCGGCCAGGCTACGCAGCGGGTTCCCGGCCGCGACGACACGGTGGCCGGCGGCGTGCAGGCGGCTGATGACGCCGTTCCAGCTGGCGGATTCGGCGAAGGCTCCGTGAATGAGGACGATCGTGGGTTTCATGCGTCTGCTCCTTGCAGCGAGAAGGGTTATGCGGTGGTGCGCGCCGCTTGCATGATCAGCTTTGCGACGTCGTCGGGCCGCGAGACAGTCACGGCGTGTGAGGCCCTCACCTCGACGGTGCGGGAGTTGGCACGCTTCGCCATGAAGCGCTGCGCGGCCAACGGGATGGCACGGTCCTGTGTGGCGAGCAGCGCCCAGGAGGGGATGGTCCGCCAGGCGCTGCGGGTTGCCGCTTCCTCGAGCGCGGTGGTCGCGGCAGGACGCTGGGTGGCGGCCATCAGCCTGGCGACCTTGGCCGGCACGTCGGCCGCGAAGTGCTGATGGAAGGCGTCGGGTTGGACGTACAGGTCGGTCCCGGTGCCGCCGCCGGGCAGCGGGAACGGCACCGCGTCGAGGTGCTCGCCGAGGGTGTTGCCGGGGAACTTGTTGACGAGTTCGGCCGTGCTCTCGCCCTCGGCGGGGGCGAGAGCGGCGACATAGACCAGGGCCTTGACCCGCGGATGGTCGGCGGCCGCCGCACTGATCACACTGCCGCCGTAGGAGTGGCCAGCCAGAAGGATCGGCCCGGGCACGCTGTCGAGCGCGCTGCGTACGTAGGCGGCGTCCGCTTCCAGACCACGCAACGGATTGGCGACGGCCAGCACCGGGTAGCCGTTGCGCTGCAGGCGGTCGATGACGTCGTTCCAGCTGGACGAGTCGGCGAATGCTCCGTGGACCAGCACCACCGTCGGCTTCTTCGTCGGCTTGAGGCCCAACTGTGCTGTCGTGGTGGTCGCTGAGGTGGCGGGGGCGGAGGTGGCCATGGTCAGCGCGATCACGGCCACGATCGCACCCAGCACGGTGGCTGAGGCCCATGTCAGGCGGCTCAACGGCCTGAGGTTCATCAGGTTCTCCTACTTGGAGTCTGGCGGGGCTGCCGGACCGGCGCCCCGGTTGGCTCCAGCCTCGGCCCGGGACGCGGGACAGGAATCAGTCATTTGCCTGCCGTCATGACCAGAGCCCGGCGCAGTCGCGCCGATGCGCGGAAGAGATGGCCGTGGGAGAACCTGACGGCGGGGGACAGGCGGCGGACGGCCGATCAGTCGTCGAGATGGCGGGACAGGGCGTCTCTGAGCGCGGCCCGCGACGATATGCCCAGCTTGGGAAAGACGCGGTACAGATGCGCGCCGACCGTGCGTGGGGACAGGTACATGCGTTTGGCGATCTGCTTGTTGGTCAGGCCGCTCGCGGCGAGCTTGGCGATTTCGACCTCCTGCGAGGTCAAGGTGACGCGGTCGCCCGACGGCTCTCCGGTCCACTGGTGCCCTGCGGCGCGCAGCTCATGCTGGGTCCGGGTGAGCCACGGTGTGGCGCCCATCGCGGCGTACCCGTCGCGCGCGGCGAGCAGGTGGCGACGTGCCGGCAGGAGCATCTTCCTCCGGCGCAGCTTCTCGGCGAAGGCGAGACGGATCCGGGACGCCTCGAACAGCCACCGGTCCGTGTCGGGATTCGCCAGCAGGGCCTCCAGCCGGACGCTCGCCGCGTCGTCGTCGTCGACCAGCGCCTCCACCCCGCACTGGATCAGTTCCATGCGCGGCGACAGCGCCGCGACGTCGGCGGCCTGCATCGCCTTCAGGTGTGCCCGAGCCTCCTCGACACGCCCGGTGCGCAGCGCCGCCTCGACCAGGTCGAACATCACCCAGGTGCAGTGCGGAACGTGCGAGGCGAGGATGCCTGGCGGGCTCATCGCGCAGGCGTGGACGAAAGCGGCGTCGAAGTCGCCCTGGCCGGACGCGGCGAGTGCGCGGGCATGGTGCGCGAACAGCGCCGCGCTGGTGACACCGCGCGGCAGCGCCCAATGGGTGATCTCGTCGGCCAGGGCGTACGCCTCGTCGGCGTTGCCCCGGCCGGCCGCGATGATGGCCCGGTTGTAGAGGAAGTACCACGTGAAGAAGGAGTAGCCACGCGTGACGCAGACATGTTGGCCTTCCCGGGCGAGCTCGTCGGCCTCGTCCCACCGGCCGGAGAGATAGCCGTCCAGGCACAGGTGCATCAATGCCCCGAGATGCCGGCGGGGCGACGACCCGTGCCGCCCCTGCTGCACCAGCCGCCACGATCCCTCCCGGCAGTCGCCGAGCCGGTCCAGATACACCGACGCGGTGCCGATCCGCACAAGCCGGGCCGGATCGTCCTCATCGGGCAGCGTGGCGAGGAGTCGATCGAGTGCAGGCGCCGCGGCGCCGGCGGTTCTCACCGGATCGGGGAAGGTTCTGCTCGCCACCGCGAGCACGTCGGGTGGGTGGGGAGCCAGTCGGCCCAGCAGCCGTTCGAAGGTCGCCCAGTGGGCGGGCGTGGCGGCGTACCACGACAACAGCAGCAGGGTGTGCATGGCATCGACGAGGGCTGGATCATCGGCCCGGTAACCGTGGCTGCCGGTCTCGATGGCGCCAGCGAGGAGGTGATGGGCCGTGTGCACGTCGCCGTTGCCGTCGAGCATCAGGAAGGCCGCCGCGTTCGCCGCGTGCAGGGAGCCGGTCGAACCGGCGCCCGCTCGCTGCGCGTCGGCCAGGAGCCCTTTCGCGTCGTCGACGGCGCCGCCCGCCTCCGCGCCGATGTACGCCGCCTCGGCCAGTCGTCGGGCCCGCTCCTGCGTTGTGGCGCTCAGTTCGGCGGCGCGTACCAGGGCCGCGATGGCGCCGAGCGCGTCGCCACGGAGCATGACCCGGCGTGCCGCGGCGTCGAGCAGGACCGCCACCGACTCGTCCGGGCCGGCGGCCGCCGTGGCCAGATGCCAGGCACGGCGTTCCGGGTCGCCGTGCAGTGCGGCGGCGATGGACAGGTGGACATGTCGGCGTTCCTCGTGGGCGGACATCGCGACGATCGCCGACCTGATCAGTGGATGTCGGAAGACGACGCGGGCCGAAGGATCGTCGATCCGCAGGAGCTGCGCCCGCTCGGCCGCCGCGAGATCGGCCAGGCCTGCCGGGTCGCCGGCAGCCTCGCGCAGCACCCGCAGGTCACCGGTGCCTTCCAACGCGGCGGCGAGCATCAGCCACCGGGTCGCATCCGGAAGGTCGGCGATTCGCGTGGCGAACATGGCGTGGAGCCGTTCACTCAACGGCACCACCTCGGGCTCGTCGGTACCGGGCGGGCCGGGGACGTTCAGCGCGGTCGGCAGTTCCATCAGCGCCAACGGGTTGCCCTGCGCGAGGTTCAGCACCCGCTGACGGACGTGTGCCGGCAGGTCCGGAAAGTTGGCGTCGACCAGTTGCTCGGACGCTTCGTCGCCGAGCGGCTGGACGACCACGTCGACCATCCCGCGTCGGTTGAGGAAGCTTTCGGTGTCGAGTCGGGAGAAGGCCACCAGGCCGATCGGGCGGCCCTCGGCGCGACGGGCGATGAAGCTGAGCACCACGGCGCTCGCCCGGTCGATCCACTGCACGTCGTCGATCAGGAGCACGACCGGAGCGTCCTTCGCGACGGCCATGACCAGGAACAGGGCGGCGTTGCAGACGACCAGTGTGTTCGGCGGTGGCCCGGTGCCGAAGCCAAGCGCCACCGACAGGGCGTCGCGCGGGCCGGGTGGGATCCGGTGCAACTCGTGCTGCACGGGTAACAGCAACTGGTTCAGACACGAGTAGCTGACGTCCGCCTCGAATTCCGATCCCGACGCGCGTAGCACCTGCATCCCGGCGGCCTCGGCGCGGTCGGCCGTCACCGACAGGAGCGCGGACTTGCCGACGCCGACCTCTCCCCGGACCAGCCGGGCACCGCCGGAGTGCCGCACCGTGCCGAGGAAGTGCGCGATGTGCTGCTCCTCGGCGTCCCGCCCGAACAGTCCGCTCACAGTCATGTGTCCCTCATGGTGGATCCGCAACGGCATGCTGTCGCAACAGTACGGACATGCAGAATATTGCACACCGCGCGTCGAGGGGCTGTCAAGGCTCGGTTTTCCGGCGAGGGTTGCCGCTATTCGCGGCTGCGGAAGATGTCGTTATCGGCGCAGTCGACAAACTCCTCCCAAATTGCGCTCGTCAGTTCGAGGTTTGCCGAGACGGGCGCTGTCGCGGCCGGAACCACCCGAAAGCGGATGTCGCACCGGGACCATTTTCCTGGCCCTCATCAAGGTGATTTCCTGGGCCGTCGTCGCGATCCTTCTGCCACGTCGCCGAGTCTCACCGCAAGGGCCGGCCCGCTCGGGATGGGCGAGTGTCGGCGTACGCCTCGAAGCCCTCCTCGTCCGGCGCGACGATCGCCGCCTGTCTCCGCCGCCACTCCTCTTCGCTGGTGGGAGCGGTGGGGATCACCAGGGATCCACCCGGAATCCCGCGCCAGATCGTGTCGTCCACGACCGGTGTGACGTACCGGCCGCCGGTTGGGTTCAAACGACTTTGCCACATTGCTGATCTCGGTGAAGCGGGTAGCCTGCACGCCGTGCCTGAGACGTTGCCGCCATTGCTTACCGATCGGTATGTCCTCTCGGAGCTTCTTGGCCAGGGTGGGATGGGTCGGGTATGGAAAGCCCGGGATACGCTGCTGCAGCGCGACGTCGCCATCAAGGAAATCGTTCCGCCACCTGGTCTGACCGACGAGGCGCGGCAGGAATTGCGGACCCGGTCGCTGCGCGAGGCGCGGTCCCTCGCCCGGCTCGACCACGCCAACGCCATCCGGGTGTTCGACGTCCTGGTCGGGGACGGCGGCGACCCGTGGATCGTCATGGAGTACGTACCGTCGCGCGCGCTGTCCGAACATCTCGCCACCGACGGCCCCGTCTCGCCGGCCCGGGCAGCCCGGATCGGGCTGGCGGTGCTGGGTGCGTTGCGGGCCGCCCACCGCGCCGGAGTCGTGCACCGCGACGTCAAACCGGCGAACATCCTGATCGGCGTCGATGGTCGTGTCGTGCTCACCGACTTCGGTCTGGCCATCGCGATGGAGGACACCAGCCTGACCCGCAGCGGCATCGTGCTCGGCTCGCCCGCGTACGTCTCGCCGGAGCGAGCCAGGTCGGGCACCGTGGGACCGGAGGGAGACCTGTGGTCCCTCGGCGCCACCCTCTTCGCCGCGGTCGAGGGCCGGGCGCCGTACGCCCGGCCGTCCAGCCTGATGAGCCTCACCGCGTTGGCCACCGAACCGCCGCCGGCGGCCCGGCACGCCGGCCCGCTGGCGCCGGTACTACAGGGACTGCTCCGCAAGGACCCGGCCGAGCGGATGGACGCCGACACGGTCGAGCGACTGTTGAATCTGGTGGTGGACGCCGACGAACCGAGGGATGAGGGCCCCACCGAGGCCGCACCGCAGGACGTCGCGCCGGCCCGACCCGATTCCGTGCCCGGCACGCCCCACCCGACGGACCCCGCCCCGCCGTCGGGCGTCACGTCGCGTCGGCCGCGCGTGGCTCGGCTGGTTGGTGGTCTCGCCGTCCTGTTGATGGCGCTCGGTGTCGGGGTCGGTCTTCCCCTGCTCGGTGACCGGGCGGTCGAGAGCGCCGACGGCACGCGGGATGCACCGAGCGGGCTGGAGCCGCCCCTGGTCGGGCCCCCGGTCTCCACTCCGAGTGTCGCGGCAGCCGCGCGACTGTCGTGGTCCACCTACCAGGACCGAAGCGGGTTCAGGGTGCCGGCGCCCAGGGGATGGCAGGTCGTCCGGCACAACGGTCAGGTCGAGTTCCGCGAGCCGGATGGTGAGCGGTTCCTCGTCGTCGGCCAGGCGGACACGCCGCCATCCGATCCGGTGGCCGAGTTGACCGCGCAGGAGAAGAACCGCACGGCCGAGGGCCGGTACCAGAACTACCGCCGGATCAGGATAGTCGCGGTGAACTACCAACAGGACGCCGCGGACTGGGAGTGGGTGCACACCACCGGCGGTCGGGCGATGCAGGTACGGCAGCGTACGTTCCGCACCAGTGAACGGAAGGCGTACACGATCGTCTGGTCGACACCCGAGGCGGTCTGGGCCAGCAACGAGAAGGCATTCAGCAGGATCGTCGACGGCTTCCGTCCGGCCAGCGAGCCGCAGTCGGTGACCTCCCCGCAACCGGAGGCGACTTCGGCGAGCCCACGCGTGGCCAGGCCGTCCGTGACGCCGAGCAGCGCCCCTCCCGCCAGGTCCGGCGACCAGATCGTCAGCGTGGCGAGTGGTCGTTGCCTGGACGTCGGAGAACCGGCCTCGGCCGCCACGCTCCGCGTGCGGATCATGGACTGCGACGATGCCCGGGCCCGGAGCCAACGTTGGGCCTTCCGCGCGGACGGCAGCCTCCGGTTGGACGGCAGATGCCTGGACGTGGCCAACGCCTCGACCGACGACGGCGCGGTCATCCAACTCACCGCCTGCAACGGCGGCCCCGCCCAGCGGTTCACGCTCAACGGCGAACGGCAGTTGGTCAACGCCCTCAGCGGGAAGTGCCTCGACGTGACCGACGCAGGGACCGGGAACGGCACCCCGATCCAGCAGTGGACCTGCAACAACACCGCAGCCCACCAGAAGTGGACGCGACGGTGAGCAAGCCGGTGATCCCGACGAGACCGGGGGGACCGAGCCGGCGTGCGATGATCCTCGGTGCCCGGTGGCTCGCCGCGGTGCCGCTGCTCGTCGCGCTCACCGTGGTGGCGCCGACGCAGGCCGCGCCGGCCCGGGCCGTTGCGGCGCCGCGCCCCGATACCGGCCGTACGCCGCCCGCCCCGAGTCAGCCCGAAGGACAGCGGTACTACGTGGTCGGCTCACCTCGGGACGGGCTGCGCGAGCACCTTTATCAGATCGCGGCGACGACGCTCGGGGACGGCAATCGCCTCCAGGAGATCTTCGAGCTGAACCAGGGGCGACTCCAGCCCGACGGCGGTCGGTTGACCGACCCGCTGTCGCTCCAACCCGGGTGGATCCTGGAACTACCGCCGGACGCCCGTGGCCCGGGAGTACGGATCGGGCCGCCGCCGTTCCCCCCGTCTGCGTACCCGTCGGGTCCGGCAGCGGCAGACGACCCGAGCCGAACCTCGCCGTACCTCGTCGGCGCTGTCGCTCTCGGTGCGATGGCGCTGCTGCTGGGCGCGGGACTACGCCTGCTGCGCCGCCGCAGCGCAGTCCGTGATCCCGTACCGGTGACCGCGGCCAGCCCGGACCCGGAGCCGGTCCCGGCGACCTTCGCAACAGGACCCGACCCGGAGCCGGTCCCGGCGGCCTCCGCAACCGGACCGGCACCGGAGCCGTCGGTGTCGGCGCGGCCGGGCCGCCTGGTCATCACGCTGTTCTCACCCAGCGCCGAGCCGGGGCACGTCGACGTCCGCTTACTCGGCACCGATGTCACCGGGGCAGCGGCGACGTACGGCTGGCTCGACGACGCCTCGACCCCGACCGGGCGGATGCCGGTCGTGCTCGGCCAGCGAGACGGTAGGCGCTTCCACCTCGATCTCGCCGCCACGCCGGACTTGTTCACCATCGGCGGCCCGTCCAGCGCGGCCGTGCGGTACGCGCTGGACATCGCCCGGCAACTGCTCGCCGCCGACGTGGCGGTGACGGTGGTCGGGAACGTGCTCGGGCCGGACGTGCCGACCGGTTGCCGTCGGATCGACGCCTTCCCGTCGTCGACGGGCCTCGATACGACGAACGGCCCCGTGGTGGTGTTCAGTGGCCCGCTGCACGGGGCGGAGATGACGGCAGCTCGTGCGCTGACCGCGCGGATCGGGTCCCGGGTGGTCCCGGTGCTGGTCGGCGAAGTGCTGCGGGCTCGCTGGTCGGTCCTGCTCACCCCCGGCGGGACAGAGCCGGCCGCTGGCGACGGCGTCGCCCGGTAGGGAATGCCGCACGGCAGCCGCGTCGGTCGCACTCGGATTGAACCAAAGGCGGGGCAGCACCGTCGTCGGATTGGGTGACGGCGCGGCCCCGGCCCGACGCGCGGAGTCGGGCAGCGAGACGAAGGAGACCGTGGGTGACGGCGAAGGTGCGGGCCTGGGCCCGCCTGTCAGGCTGCCTGGCCCTGTTGGCGGTGCTGGCCCCGACGGCCGGTCCGGCCCCGGCGCTCGGCGCGTCCACGTTGGCCGCCACTGCCGCTGCGCCGTTACCGTCACCCTCCTTCGGCCAGGAGTTCGTCAAGTTCTACGTCGTCACCGAGGCCGACCAGGGGCGGCCGGAGGGCCTGGTTGAGATCGCGGCCCGGCTGCTGGGTGCGACCGGCCGAGCGGCGGAGATCTATCACCTCAACGCCGGTCGGCGGCAGCCCGACGGAGGCAAGCTGACCGACGGCATGCGGTTGCGTTCCGGCTGGCTCCTGGTCCTTCCGTGGGACGCGGTCGGCCACGATGTCCGGTACGGCGTGCTGCCGACGGAGGGTGCGGCCGCGCCCTCGTCCCCGCCCACGCCCGTGCGGACGGGCGCGGACTGGGCACATGACCGGATGGCGGTCGATCAGGCGTGGGGACGTACCCACGGTGCGGGAATCCTGGTCGCGGTGGTCGACTCGGGGGTCGACGCCGATGTGCCGCAGTTGTCCGGCCGGGTCACCGTCGGCGCCGACATTCCGGCCGGCACCGAGCGGGGCAACATCGACCGCCTCGGCTCGGGCACGGCGATGGCCGGCATCGTGGCGGCCGCGCCGGCCAGGCCGGACGACAGCCGGGTGGTCGGGCTCGCGCCCGCCGCCATGATCCTGCCGCTGCGGGTGGTGGACAAGACGCCGGAGGCGAAGCCGACCGACGCGGCCACCGCGATCGAGGTGGCGGCCTCCGCCGGTGCCCGCGTCATCACCCTCGGCGCCTATGTGGACCCGACCGACGAGATGGTGCTGGACGCGGTGAAATCGGCGCTCGCACACGACGTCGTGGTGGTTGCCCCGGCGCCGACCGTACCGGTGGCGGACGCGGAAACCCCAGCGGTGCCGAAGCTGAACGGCCTGCTTTTGGTGGGCGGTGTCGGCCCCGACGGACAGCCTGCGGCGAACCACCGCCCCGACACGGTCGACGTGCTCGCGCCCGGCATCGACGTGGCGAGCCTCGGGACCCGCGGGTCGGGTATCCGGTCCAGCAGCGGTACCCAGTACGCCGCCGCGTTCGTGGCGGGGGCGGCGGCCCTGGTCCGTTCCGCCTATCCCAACCTGAACGCGACCCAGGTGGCACACCGGATCAAGGCCACCGCCGAGGGCGCCGGTCAGGACGAACCGGACCCGTTGGCCGGCTGGGGCATGATCAACCCGAACGCGGCGGTGACCGTGGCGCTGGCCGCGGAGACACCGCTGGCCGCCGCTCCGGAGGCGGGCGCCAGTCCCCTTCGGGCACTGACCATCGGCATCGTGGTGGTGGCTGGGCTGGCCGCCGTCGCGCTCCTGGCCCGGCGCTCACCCGAGCGGATAGCGGAGGCGGTCGCCACAACGGCAACCACCGCCGCCGGTGCGCGGGGCGCTGGCGCGGAAACGTCCGCTGCCGCTGATGAGATCCCGGGTGCCGATCGTGCGCAGCCGGCCGCCGGGCCCATCGGCGCCCCACCGGCCGGCGCCGTCGACACCGACCGGGAGCGATCGAGGGCGCGGGTCGAGGACGGCCGACCCGGCACGGCCAGTCGACCGGAGGCCGGGCCCACCGCATCGGGGCATCGGTGAACCACCCGGCGATTCCGTCCCGCCGGCTCGTCGTGCGACGGGCGAGGACGCGAGGACCGGCGGGCCTCCGCCGGATCGCGGGTGCGACGACGGCGCTGGCCATGCTCGCCATCGCGGTGCCGGCCGAGCCGGTCCGGGCCGAGCCGACCGTGTCTCCCGCGACGGCGTGGCAGCGACCGGCGTCTGTCGGGCACGCCCCGGCCGGCGACCAGCAGCCCCCGGTGCTGCCCCAGAGCCGGGAGGGTTGTGTCGGCGGGTCGCCGATGGTGGCCGTGGACCCGCCCTGGCCGGTGCGGCGTACCGCGCCGCAGGCGGTGTGGCCGTTGACCCGGGGCCAGGGGGTGCTGGTCGCGGTGATCGACACGGGGGTGAGCGCGGAGGCCGACGCACTGTCCGGTGCGGTGCTGCCCGGCACCGACGTGGTGAGCCAGGGACCGGGCGATCGGGACTGCGTCGGCCGGGGAACCGCACTGGCCGGAATCGTGGCGGCCCGCCCGGTGACCGGAAGCGGGTTCGTCGGCCTGGCGCCGGCCGCCCGGATACTTCCGGTGCGCATGGTGGACGGCCGGGGCGAAGTGCCGGCCGGGGCGCTGGCGGCCGCTGTCCGGGAGGCCACTCGGGCGGACGCCGACGTGATCCTGCTCGGGGTCGGCGCCGCGCAGCCCGACGCGGCGCTCCGGGCAGCGGTACGCGACGCGGTCACCAGCGACATCGTGGTGGTCGCCTCGGTTTCCGACGCCGCGCCGGACCCGGCGCCGTGGTACCCGGCCACTGACGAGAACGTGCTGGCCGTCGGCGGCGTCGACCCTGACGGTACGCCGACCGAGGCCCTGCCGCCGGAGGCGGGTGTGGACCTGCTCGCTCCCTCGGCCGGCGCGGTGAGCGTCGCACCGATCGGCAGTGGCCACTACACGGTCGGTGGACCGGCGGTGGCGGCGGCGTACGTGGCCGGAGCGGCGGCGCTCGTCCGCGCGTACCACCCGCAGTTGAACCAGGCCGAGGTCCGACGCCGGCTGGTCCTGACCGCTGAGCCCCCGCTCGGCGATCAGCAGCGGTCCGGACCCGGCACTCTCGACCTGTACGAGGCGGTGAGCGCGGTGGAGATCTACGAAAAACCGCTCCCGGCCGGCGTACCCCGGATGATCAAGCTGCCGGCGCCACCGCCCTCGGATCCGGCGGCGGCGGTCGCCGCTGCGGTCGCGGCCGGACTGGTGGCGACGGCCGCAACGGCGTACGTGTCGGCGCAGGTGCTCAGGCTCGGTCGCCGTCGTCGATGGCGTCCGTGACTGTTGCTGTTCCATCCCTCTTCGACAGAAAGGTCTCTGAAATGCTCCGACGTGCCAAGCGCAGCATGGTGGCGGTAGGGCTGGCGGCGGTGCTCACCGCCTCATCGCTGGCAGTTGGTGGTGGCACTGCCGCCGCGGCCGACCAGCCCGTCGGCCGGATCGTGGTCTGGCAGACCTACCTCACCGCGTTGGACTGCCAGTGGGCTCGTCTCCAGCTTGTCGCCCAGTTCCCGAATCTCGACCTCTACTGCAACGGTGCCACTCTGTACCAGATCGTCTAGTCGTGACGTGACGAGGCGCTGTTCGTCGCCCGGATGCTCGATCCGAGCGACGAACAGCGCCATGCCCCGCGCGAATCCCGTTACAGGGTGATGAAGTCGAGCAGGTCGGTGTGGAAACGTGACTGGTAGGAGCTGCCCACGATGCCGTGCGGCGCCCCCTGATAGATCTTCAGCGAAACGTCCTTGAGTAGTTCCGCCGTCTTCAGCCCGGAGATTGCGATCGGCACGATCTGGTCATCGTCGCCGTGCACCACCAGCGCCGGAACGTCGACCTTGGCGAGGTCGGCGCGGAAGTCGCTCTCCGAGAATGCCGCGATGCAGTCGTACGCGGCCTTGACACCCACCTGCATGCCGGCCAGCCAGAAGGCCTCGCGGACGCCCTCGGAGATGGTCGAGCCGTCCCGGTTCGCGCCGTAGAACGGGTAGGTCAGGTCCTTGTAGTACTGCGAGCGATCGGCCGTCACACCGGCCCGGATCTCGTCGAAGACCTGGCGCGGTGCGCCGTCCGGGTTGTCCTCGGTCTGCAACAGGAACGGAGGCACCGCGCCGAGCAGCACCACCTTGGACACCCGCCCGGTGCCGTGCCGGCCGATGTAGCGGACCACCTCGCCGCCGCCGGTGGAGTGCCCCACCAGCACAGCCTCACGCAGGTCGAGCGCCTCGAGCAGAGCACCGAGGTCGTCGGCGTAGGTGTCCATGTCGTTGCCGTCCCAGGGCTGCCCCGAACGACCGTGCCCACGGCGGTCGTGCGCGATGCCCCGGAAGCCGTTGTCGGCGACGAACTTGAGCTGGCTGTCCCACGCGTCGGCGTTCAGCGGCCAGCCGTGACTGAAGACGATCGGACGACCCGATCCCCAGTCCTTGTAGAAGATCTGCGTACCGTCTTGTGCGGTGATCGTTGCCATGGACGCCCTTTCGAGTCGCTAGGTGACGTTCCGATCCGAGCTTGCCCGGACGACAGGGCGCGGGAATCTGTCAGATGACTCAGATCGCCTACCCACCTCACCCTGCCCGCGACACCGGGCGCTCCTCCGGCGGGCTCCACGGGGTCTGGATCAGACGGGCGCCGCGTCGGGTGCACAGCAGGGCACGCCCCGGCGGAAGGTGCCGCGGCTTGACGTTGCCGAGCAGCGGACCCTCGTTGGGCGGGCAGGACAGCGCCAGATCAGGGCTGTTCGTCTCCTGCAGCCGGCGGATGACCGGGTCCATCGACATCCGCATCACGTTCGCCGCGCCACGGGTCAACACCAGGTGAAAGCCGATGTCGGCGCCCTGGGACAGGTACGGCACCAGCGGCAGCAACGGGCTGTCCGACCCGGCGAGCAGGTCGTAGTCGTCGACCAGGACGAACAGGCGAGGGCCGCTCCACCAGTCCCGGCGGCGAAGCTGCTCGGGGGTGATGTCGCTGCCCGGCACCCGTGGTTTGAGCCCGAGCACCGCGTCGGCCACCGTCGCGCTGGTCGAGTCGGGGGAGACGGAGTAACCCAGCCGGTACGGTTCGGGTACCGCGTCGAAGAGTTGCCGCCGATAGTCGACGATCAGGATCCGCGCCTCGGCGGGGGTGTACCGCGACATCACCGACCGGGCCAGGTGACGCAGCAGGCTCGTCTTGCCGCTCTGGCTGTCGCCGAGTGAGCTCAGGTGCGGCAGCTCGGCGAAGTCGTGCCAGACCGGCTGCATCCCGGCCTCGTCCAGGCCCAGCGTCACCTTGAGGTCGCCGTGCGCCGCCGGCAGTGACTCGACCGGCAACACCGCGGGCAGCGTACGCACCGGCGGTGCCGGCTCGCCCGGCCAGAATTCGCCGACCGTGGAGACCAGCGTCCGCACCCCGTCGGCGAGACTGTCCGGGTCGGTGCTGCCGTCGATGCGCGGCAGCGCCGCCAGGAAGTGCAGCTTGTCCGCGGTGAGGCCCCGCCCGGGCACCTGCGGCACGGTGGCCGCCATGCGTAGGTCGACGGTCGAGTCGACCGGATCACCGAGGCGCAGCTCCAACCGGGTGCCGATCTGGTCCCGCATACCGTGGTACATCTCCGACCACCGGGACGCGGTCAACATCAGATGCACCCCGAAGTTGAGTCCCTGCGCGGCGAGTTGCCGGACCGCGGACTCCAGGGACTCGAACTCCTGGCGCAGGGTGAACCAGCCGTCGACGATGAGGAACACGTCGCCGTACGGGTCGTCGGCGATCCGGCCGTCGGACCGCATCTGCCGGTAGGTCACCATGCTGTCGACGCCCAGCTCGGTGAAGCGTCTCTCCCGCTGGCTGACCAGGTTGGTCACCTCGGCGATGGTGCGGCTCACCCGGTCGGTGTCGAGCCGACCGGCGACGCTGCCGACGTGGGGCAGATCGGCCATGGCGCCGAGCGTGCCACCACCGAAGTCGAGGCAGTAGAACTGCACCTCGCGGGGACTGTGGGTGAGTGCCAGGCTGCTGATCAGCGTACGCAGCAGGGTGCTCTTGCCGCTGCGCGGCCCGCCGGCGATGCCGACATGGCCGCCGGTGCCGGACAGGTCCACGATCAGCAGATCGCGCAGCTGCTCGAACGGCTTGTCGATGAAACCCACCGGGGCGACCAGCCGGCCGTTGCCGGGCCAGTCCAGGGCGGTGAGCCCGAAATCCGGGTCCGGTGCCAGCGTCGGTAGGAGCTGATCCAGCGTCGGCGACGCATCCAGCGGAGGCAGCCAGACCTGGTGTGCCGGCGCCCCCTGGTCGATCAGCTGGGACACGACGACGGCGAGCACGCTGCGTTCCCGGGGCGCTTCCGGGGCGGCCGTGCCGGTCGCGTCCGTCGTCGCGGTGGTGCCGTCGGTCGCCGCCGTCGAGCCGTTCGCGTCACCTGCCGCAGCGGCGGCCGAGTCCGCGGTGGTCGCCAGATCCGCGCCGCCCGGTCCCGGTTCCGGGGCCGCCACCGGCTCCAGCCGGTACGGCACCACCTGCTGCTGCACGATCTCCTGCCGGACCCGTTTGGTGGCGTCCCGGTGCACCCCGGAGACGTACCCGGCCTTGAACCGGATCAGCGTCGACACGTCGGTGCGCAGGTAACCGTTGCCCGGTGACGGGGGCAGCTCGTAGGCGTCCGGCACACCGATCACCGACCGGGATTCCATGGCCGAGAAGGTACGCAGACCGATCCGGTACGACAGGTGGGACTCAAGCTGCCCGATCCGGCCGTCGTCGACCCGCTGGCTGGCCAGCAGCAGGTGCACGGCGAGTGACCGGCCGAGCCGGCCGATCATCACGAACAGATCCATGAACTCCCGGTGCGTGGCCAGCAGCTCGCTGAACTCGTCCACCACGACGAAGAGTGTGGGCAGCGGATCCAGCGGGGCACCCTGGGCGCGGGCGCGTTCGTAGTCGAGCACGGAGCTGAACCCGCCCGCGGCGCGGAGCAGCTCCTGCCGCCGGACCAGCTCTCCGTGCAACGCGTCCTGCATGCGGCCCACCAGCGCCGCCTCGTCGGCCAGGTTGGTGATCACGGCGGAGGTGTGCGGGAGCTGGTCCAGGCCGAGGAAGGTGGCCCCACCCTTGAAGTCGACCAGGACGAAGTTCAGCGTTTCCGAGGAGTGGGTGGTGGCCAGTGCCAGCACCAGGGTACGCAGCAGCTCACTCTTGCCCGAGCCGGTCGCACCGATCAGCATCCCGTGTGGTCCCGATCCGCCCAGCGCCGACTCCTTGATGTCCAACTCGACCGGGTTGCCGCGGGCGTCGATGCCGATCGGCACCCGCAGCCGTTCCCCGACCGGTCGGGGTGCCCACAGCTTCGCCAGGTCCAGCTGTTTCACGTCCGCGATGTTCAACATCGTGCCCAGGTCGAAGTCGGACGTCAGGGCGTCCGCGGCGGAGTCGGTGACGGCACCCAGCCGGTACGGCGACAGGATCCGGGCGATCGTCGCAGCCCGTGCCGCGCCCAGCCGGTCCGGCCGGGCCAGTCGGGTGCGCGCGGCGTTACCGAGCCGGTCCTGCCGCACCATCAGCAGATCGTCACCGTCCACCTCGATGCAGATGCTTCCCTTGCCGGTGGCCGGGGTCGGATCATCGAGGTCGATGAGCACCGCGTTGCGGTAGCCGGAGCTGGTCAGTCGGCTGCCGTTGCCGCCCCGCCCACCGTCCCGCAGCACCACCACGTACGGTTCGTCATGGCTGGGGGTCGCGCCCGCCTCCCACCGGGGACGCGCGCTGAATGCCTCGCCGAGCATCCGCTCCACCACCTCGACGCTCGGGCCGAGCATCCGGGCCGCACCTGCGGCATCCTGCTCGGTGGGGTGCTGCACATGCGGCAGCCACTTGGTCCACTCCCAGGCAGCCAGCCCGTCACCGTCCGCCCAGAGCGCCACACGCACCTCCTCGGGTGCGTGGAACGCGACCAACTGGCCGAGCAGGGCGCGCACCACCGCCCGGGCGTCCTCCTTGTCGCCGGCCACCCGCACCTGGGCGAAACCGCGTAGGAACAGCGCGATGGGCTGGTCGGCGAGGGTGGTGTAGGCCCGGATGAACCGGCGTAGCGATTTCGCCGACAGCGGCTCCAGGTTCTCGATCGGCTTTGTCTGGAGCGGAGTGATGCGCACCGCCAGCCGCTGCTCGCCGGTACCGATCCGCAGTTCGAGAAAGTCCGGATGGGTGGGCCGGCGCTCCCAGCGCCGCGAGGTCATGACCAGCGACCAGAGCGATCGCGGGTCCGGGTGCTGCCAGTCGCTGGCCTCACGTTGGCGGGCCACATCCTTGCGGACGCGCTTGCGGGTCTGGCCCAGGTAGCGCAGGTAGTCGCGGCGGTCGCCACCGAGGCGTTTCTTGCGGTCCATGGCACCGAAGGCGATCTGACCGACGGCCATGGCGCCCATGGCGACGACCATCAGGCCCATCATCACGAAGGTGAGTGGCCCCCGGGAGGTGCTCATGAACATGAGCACCATCACGCCCGACATCAGCGCCATCGGCAGCACCAGCATCGCCTGGCGCATCCCGTTGCCCTGCGGCTCGGGCAGATCCGGTGGCTCCTGGAGATCGATCTCGCCGCCCGGCATCGGGGGCGCGCTACGCCGAGCGGGACGTTTGAACAGAACCGTACTCAACAGGGCCAGCCTTCCGCTGCGGAACAGTGCCCGTCTCCTGGGCCAGGCCCGGGGCGATCTCGCCGGGCCCGACCCCTACTACGGACACCGGCCGCGATCGGGTCACACCCGTCATGTCGGGGGTGGACACAAAGTGGGCCGCGCCACCGCAGGATTTTGAACCCGTGAGTCAGCCGCCCCGTCGTGCGAGGCGTGAGTGTCGCCGTTGCCGAGACATGTCGACTCGTGGTCCACGGGCCCGGGCGGCAGTTGGATGTTGCCGTACCGGCCGATGTGCCGGTCGTCGACCTCCTGCCGGCGTTGCTGCATCATCTCGGAGACAACCTGGCCGACGCGGGGTTGGCCCACGGCGGCTGGGTGCTGCAACGGCTGGGCGCGCCACCGCTGGACGAGGAGAGCAGCGTCGCGGCACTGGGACTGCGCGACGGAGACCACGTCCACCTGCGTCCCCGGTCCGACCAGATTCCGCCGGTGCACTTCGACGACCTGGCCGACGGCATCGCCACCGGTGTGGGTAACCGGTCGGGGTTGTGGCGACCGGAGATGATCCGCTGGTCCGCGCTGGGCGTGCTGATCGTGCTGCTTGCCGTCGGGGTCGGCGCCGTGGTGATGCCCGGCCCACCGTTGCCCCGCGTGATCGCGGCCGGGATCCTCGCGCTGATCTGCCTGGCCGGGGCGTTCGGTTTCACCCGGGCCGCCGCCGACCGCGCCTTCGGTCTGGTCAGTGCCGTGGCCGGGATCGGGTACGCCGGTCTGGCCGGCATGATCGCACCGGACGTCACCGAGGCGCACGCGGTGCTTCGCGTCGGCGCACCGCAGATGTTCGCCGGCATGGTGGCGGTGGCGGTGACCGCGCTGCTCGCCGCCGTGGTGCTCGGCTTCGCCGGTCCGCTCGTCGCCGCCGTCGCCGCTGCGGCGCTGTACACAGCCCTCGGCACTGGGCTCGCCGTGCTGCTGGCGCTGCCGCCCGACGCGGCGGCGGCGGTGGTCGCGGTGTCGGCGACCGTGTTGACCGTGCTGGTTCCGCTGACCGCGTTCCGGCTCGCCGGGATCCAGCTGCGTCCCCTGCCCACCCAGCCCGAACACCTTCAGGAGGAGATCGATCCGGAGCCGAGCGATGTGCTGTTGGCCCAGACCGCACGGGCGGACCGTTACATGACCGGCCTGTACGTCGGAGGTGCGATCGCCGTCGCGGTCGCGCTGGTCGTGCTGGTGCGGTCCGGCGGGTGGGCGGCCTGGACGCTGGGCGCACTGGTCGCCATCGTCCGGTTGCTGGCCCTGCGGCCGATGACCAGTGCCTGGCACCGGCTGGCCATGGCGGTCCCGGCTCTGCTGGGGCTGGGGCTGATGGTGCTGCTCGCGCTCGCCGCCGCGTCGGCGCCGCTGCGGCTGGTGCTGACCACCAGCATTCTTCCGATCGCCGGCGGGCTGCTGTTCATGCTGGGGCGCAAGCTGCCGGGCCGGCGACTCATGCCGTACTGGGGGCGGATCGGGGACGTCACGCAACTGGTCGCCACCATCGCCATGTTGCCGATCCTGCTCGCGGTGCTGGGCGCGTACGACGCCGTCCGGTCGTTGGGCGGGTGAGGGCGTGCAGTCGCGCCGTGATCAGGTCCAGGCTCAGTCGTACGTCCTCGGCCGGCTGACCGGTGCCCTGGTCTCTGCGGATCCGGACGGGCTGGAGAACCCGCACCGACGGATGGTGGTCGGGACGATCTGCGGCCTGCTGGTGGCGGCTCTGGTCGTGGCGATCTTCGCCGTCTACGGTTTCGTGGTCCCCGGAGCGTCGAGCAGATGGCAGGCCGACGGTGTGCTGGTGGTGGAGAAGGAGACCGGCACCCGCTACGTCTATGTCGCCGGGACGCTGCGTCCGGTGCTCAACTACGCCTCTGCCCGGCTGCTCTTCGAGCAGGAGCCCGAGGTCGTCTCGGTCTCCCGTCGTTCACTGCAGGGCGTGTCGCGCGGCCAGCCGGTCGGCATCGTCGGTGCGCCGGACGCGCTGCCGCCTTCGGGCACGGTGGCCAGCCAGGTGTGGACCGTCTGCGCGTTGACCACCCGCGACCAGGCCGACACCCAGTCCACCTCGACCACGCTGACCATCGAGGAAGCCGGCACGCAAGTACGCCGCGACCGTCCGCTCGACCCGACCGAAGCGGTCGTGGCCGCCGTCGGCGGCGACAGTTTCCTGCTCTGGCGCGGCCGGCGGCTGCGATTGGCCGAGCCGTGGCTGGCCCGGGTGTTCGGCTACGACCGCGGCGCGGTGCCGGTCGAGGCGGGCTGGCTGGAGTCGGTGCCGGCCGGACCCGATGTCGCGCCGCTGCCGGTGCCCGGACGGGGCGCCCCCGGGCCCACCGTCGACGGGCGGCGGGCCCGCGTCGGTGAACTGTTCGTGTCCCGCACCGCCGGAGCGCAGGAACGCCGATACGTGCTGCTCACCGATGGGCTGGCGGAGCTGAACCCGTTCGGGTACACGCTCGTCGCGGCGGACCCGGAGACCACGAGCCTCTATGGGGAGCGTGCGGTGACGCCGCTGGAGCTGAGCCCGGCGGCGCTGGCCCGGCTGCCGGTCTCGCGTCGATCGTTGCTGCCCGCCGGGGTGCCGGAGTCTCCACCCCAGTTCGTGCCGGTCCCGAGTGGCCGCACCTGGTGTGTCCGGCACACCATGGCCGACGGCCGGGTCGAGGTGACCGCCGACGTGCCGCCACCCGCCTCCGCGACGGTACGCGACGCGGTGGGGTCGACCCGCACCTCGCGTACGGCGGCTCGGATCGCCGTGGGGCCGCAGGTCGGTGGCCTGGTGCGGGCCGGCCGGTCGGACCAGGCCGCGGGGGCCGGCTTCTACCTGGTCACCGACGCGGGGGTGAAGTACCCGCTGGCCTCGGCCGCCGCGGCCGAGCAACTCGGCTATCCGCCGTCCGGGGCGCGGCCGGTGCCGCGGCGGCTGTTGGAGCTGCTGCCGACCGGACCGCTTCTCGAATCGGCCACGGCGGGGAGGTGATCGACGCAGGAAGCCTCTTTCAGGCTTCCGCCAACCGAAACCCGTCGGTGATCACCCACATGGGCGGCGCGACGCAGCCGCCGTGCGAGCAGAACGAGAGGAAACAAGATCGTGCCTGGACAGATCAGGTCAGATGATGCGAGTCGCGATGCACTGCGGGCCGCGTTCGAGGAGATGGGGAACGCTCTGACGGCGGCCAGGAGCACCATGCGGGAGGCCCGATCCCGTCTCCACGGGGACTACACCGGCCAGTCCGCCAAGGTCTTCGACAATGGAATGGACCGCATCGAGGCCGCGGTCGGGCAGCTGGAGATCAAGCGCGCTGCCATCCAGGAGGCCATGACCTCCTTCGGCCGGGTCACCAGCCAGACCGAGGACGCGAACATCAGCCTGGCCGGCACGGTCGGGATTTCCGGCGGGGCCAGCTGGACCTGATCCGTACGCCGCCGGCGTCGCCGGCAATGGATGACGTTTGTCGCACAGCGAAGGAGAAATTGATGGCAACCTACAGCGGGACCCCCGAACTCATGGAGGAGTCGGCGGCCGAACTCAGGGCGATCCCGAGCCGGCTCCAGGCTGCCGTCGACGGGCTGCGGACTGCGGCGATGAACTACACGGGCGGGAACAGCGGTGCGGCCGTGCAGGCATACCAGGAGGTCCAGACCGTGTGGGACCAGCAGCGGCAGGAAATCGAGGCCGGAAGCAACCAGGCTGGCACAGCACTGGAGCGGATCGCGGACGCCTTCCGGGCGGGTGACCGACAGGGGGCGAGCCTGTTCTGACGGAGGTGGGTCGGTCGCCTCGACGACCGGGACGCGATAGGCAGGGCGGGCGAACGACATTGCCGTAGCGTCGTCCGCCCGGCTCCGCCTTTCTCCACCATCAGCCGCCGTTCACACAGGAAAGTGACATGCCCCCTCGGATCAGGTACGACGACGAAAAGCTCGAAACAGCCATCAGAACGATCAACGGCTTCCGTCAGAAGAACGCTGCCGCCCGCGCCGGATTGAACCCGGCTGCCGCTGGCGACGGTGGCGGAACCGCATGGGCAGGTCTGACCGTCATCGCCGGCGGTGAATGGTTCGCCAGCGGCATGCTGGTGAAGCGCCGGATCGAAGAAATCGGCAGAGCGGTCGACAAGGTGCTGGCCGACCACGAAACCAAACTGGCCGCGATGTCCCGCGCGTTGGTCGCCACGCGGAGGATCAGCGACGAGACGGAGAAGGAGAACATCGACACCGCCGGGAGCGCCCGATGACATCGCCGATCCCGCCGACAACCCCGACCGAGGCACCGCCGACGCAAACTGCGCAGCCACCACCAGCGACCAATGTCGACACCCTGACATGGGAAGACGGGTTGACGCAGGTGCTGCAGGCGCCGGCGACGAATCGACACCAGTTCATGGGCCGCCCCTGGATCACGCACGTCGAATCAGAGGTGATCCAATATGGCAGTGCCGGGTTGGGTGACTACGGCAGGTTGGAGGAACACGAGTTCGAGTTCTTTCACCACATCGGCGGCGGCTCGGGAACCGGTCTCGCGAATAGCTATGCCTCCTCCGCTGGCCGGCGAAATCATCTGTACCTGAGGGTCAGGGGGCGGCTCGACTGGTTCGTCGGCGACGAGGGTGAAACCCCCCGGGCCCGCTTCAACAGCGATTTTTGGGATCTTACCGACGACGCCCTGCTCCGGACGCCGAGTCCGCCACCACTTGACATCCAGTCGTTCTATGCGGCCGAGCGTACGGTGTCCAATCTGGCCGGCTGGCTGGAGCAAGGATCCGCCGAGCTGCAGCGGGAGATCGACAGCTTGGGCGACGGTTCCGGATTCACGGGCGACGCCGCGCAGGCATATCACGCAGCACTGGAGAATCTCCGCAGGGACATGCTGGTGCTGCGTGATGATCTGGAAATCAACCGCAACTGGGCGGAACTGCTGCGCCAAGCTGGGGATGCGGCCGAGACCTTCTGGCGGGAGGTCCGCAGGACCTGGGACGAATGGAGCATCGTCAGCGCACGCGTCAGGGGAACCTTCCCGGTGTACCACCCCGGAGTCATGGTGAGGAGGGCACTGCTCGGCATCAGTGACCACATCGCGCAACGACGCACTGGTGGTGTGATTTCGATCGACATCGGTAATGGTCGACGGGACTACGACTTCACCAGTCCGGCCGGGGCTCAGGCTTCGCTCGCCAGCCTGGACCGGGACATGCACGCCTATTTCCAGGAGAGAGCGACTGTCCTGGACGAGGCCATGCGCGTCCAGTACGTCAACCTGCGAAACAGCTTCAACGACACGACCACGAATCTGCTGGATCCTCGCGGAGCCCTGCCGCAGTCCGACGGCCCGGGCCCGGGGGAGCCGAACCTGAACGTTCCCGATCTCCTGAGCGATCCGCCTCCGGGTCTGTTCGATGGTGGCGGTGGTGTGGGTGATCCGCTTCCGGGTTCGTTCGATGGTGGCGGTGGTGTGGGTGATCCGCTTCCGGGTTCGTTCGGCGGTGGCGGTGGTGTGGGTGATCCGCCTCCGGGCTCGTTCGGCGTTGGCGGTGGTGTGGGTGATCCGCTTCCGGGTTCGCTCGGTGGTGGGTTCGACCTCCCCGCCTCGCCCGGCACCGGGTTCGATGCCGGCGGCCTCGATGGACTTGATCCAACGATCGGCGATGCGGGGCCGCTCCCTGCTGGCGGATTCGTCGGGCCTCCCGGTCTCGGTGGCCTGCTGTCGCCGATCGGCGGACGACCGGTGCCTGGACGGGAGCAGACCGGTAGCGGCCCGAACGGGATCGGCACCGGAGACGGGGACTTCCAGGAACGGCCGAACGCGATCGACCCCCGAGACCTACCTGGTGTGGGCGGTTCGCTGCCGGTCCTTCCTGGTGGTTCCCTCGAAGTGGGGGATCTGCCCGGCTTGCCCGGTGTTCCGGGTGGCACCCCTGGCCGCGATCCGCTCGGTGCCGTCCCTGGAAACGGCGGCGATGGTTGGCTCGGCGGAGGCGCCGAGCCCGGCTCGGAAGCCCGGGTTCCGGCGGGCCAGATGCGGCTCGGTCCGCTGAGCCCGGCTGCCTTGCAGGCTGACGGGCTCGCTGATCCGGACGGTGGCTTGGCCGGGCTGCTCGGTGCCCCCGGTAATGGCCTGGCCGGCTTGGACGGTGCCCCCGGTACGGGCTTGGCCGGGCTGGGCGGCGGCCCAGCCGGCGTTGGGGCGTCGACTGCGGGCGCGGGAAGCGCCGGCTACCCCTTCATGCCACCGATGGCTCCCATGGGCGGTGCCGGTGCCGGAGGCCAGCAGGAGAAGGAGCGGGAGCGCAAGACGTGGCTGGCCGAGGAGGAGGAGGTGTGGGGCACCGACCCGGACGTGGCGCCGTCGGTCATCGGCCGGGACGAGGTGCCGGACGGGACCGGGACGGAGCATACCGGGGCGTCGGTACCGAGGACCCCTGACGCGCCGTACGGGCCGGCGCGCGGCACGGGCCAGCACAGCCGTCGTGGGTACTGAGGAAAAGTGAGGAGTACGGATGACCAGTCCGTTGCACAGCAAATTTGAGCAGGCGTATGCCGAATTCGCCAAACAGCAGAGCGGTGTCTCGGAGTTTGAGCGAAAGCTCGCGGAAGCCTCGACGACGGTGACCGCGAAGAACCGGGCGGTCATCGTCACCGTGGACGGCCAGGGTGATCTCACAGAGCTCAAGTTCCCCACCAATGCCTACCGGACCATGGCTCCGGCCGAGTTGAGCAGCCTGCTGGTCGAGACGATCAAGTCGGCCCGGGAGCAGGCGCGGGAAAGCGCGACCGAACTCCTACAGGCGCACCTGCCGGCCGGTGGGCTGGCCTTCGACATGCTTGACAATCCGGTCGACTTCGACGAGATCCTGACCGAGGCGGTGCGTGCGGCCGGCCGGATGTTCCCCGATGCTCCGCAGGCCACGGAACGAACGGACGGACCACGATGAGCACGATCGGCGCTGACACCGACCTCGTGAAGAGCGGACTGCTGGCTGCCTACCAGAAGCGGGTGGACCGAGCAGCGGGGATGCTGGACGACGCCATAGCCGCCAACACCCCGTTCGGGCCCATCCGGTCCCCCACCGATCGGGATATCCAGGATCAGACGGCACCGTTGCTCGGGGCGCTCGTCGGTCTGGTCGCCGCGTTCGGCGCGCTCTCGACCACGGATGGGGAGAGTGTCGACATGCTGAGCCGGGTGCTGGAGACCACGGCGGAGGCCAGTGTGGACTTGGCCAGTTCCTTGACGGACGCCGGCGCGGGCCGGCCCTGAAGGGCCTGATTGGCCGATTGAGGAGTGTGTTGTGAACAGTCCAATGAGTCCGAGGATCGCCGCAGACACGGACAGGGTGAATGGTGGACACCTGAAGTCGTACCAGGATGCGATCCGCGCAGTGGAAAAGACTCTTGCCCGCAGCAAGGCGGAGAATCTGCCGCCAGGGACGGTGCGGATGAGTCTCGACGAGCAGGTCATGCCGCAGATCGACGTGGTGGCCACCGCACTCGACACGCTGATCGGGGCGTTCCGGGCCATCTCTCTCACCGATGGCGACAGCGTCGACCGGTTGGGGCGGGTGCTGACTAACACGGACGAGGTGAGTACCCACCTGGCCGGTCAGTTCACCCCGGACGGTACGTCGCACCGGACCTGACCGGGATCCGTGGTGGATGGTCGGTGGGGATCGGCCTGGAGGCGAGTGTTGTCCTCCGGGCCGCTCCCTGTTGGCCGCCTGGGCATTTCACGATTTTGCCAAAGTTGACGGGAATGGTTGCGGCGTTTGTGACGTGGTGGCTGTTCCTGAAGGGGTGTGGGTGTCGTGCCGCTTGAGGTGCCGGATTCCGCGGCTGGGTTTTTCAAGTGGTTTTATGGTGAGGAGTTTCCGGGGCTGTTGCCGGAGAAAATCGCGGCGTTTGGGTTCACGTTGGGTGCGGTGTCGGGTGGGCTGGAGCGTGCGGGTGGGGAGTTGAGGGCGGGAGCGCGGCGGATTCGTGGTGGGGTGGAGGGTTCGGCTGGTCGGGCGTTCGCGGATGCGGTGGCGGGTGTGGAGCGGTCGTTGCGGGTCGGGCCGGAGTTTTTGCGTACGGCGTCGGAATTGATGTTGAAGTTTGCGGCGACGTTGTTGTATGTGCAGGTCACGATTTTGGCGATCACGGCGTTGTTGTTGTTCGAGTTGCTGGTGGCGTTAAAACTGTTTTGGATCAATCCTTCGTTGTTGGCGCAGTGGGTGGCGAAGGGTCCGGTGGTGCGGCAGGCGATTTTCCAGTTGTTGTCGCGGACGGCGTCGCGGTCGGGGATGGACGCGATTTTCAACATGGTTTACGAGTTGTTGGTGGATGTGGTGGCGCAGTTGGCGTCGCGGGGGCGGAAGTATCAGCGGGGGTGGGACCGGGCGGCGACGGCGGACGCGGCGAAGTCGGCGGCGTGGGAGGTGTTGTTCGAGCAGGTGTATGCCAGGGGCCGTGGTGGTGTGCGGCGGTTCGCCGGGCCGGCGGTGGATCGGATGCGGCGGGTGCCGGCGGGTTCGGATGCGGCGGACACGGTGGTGGGTACGGCTGGTCGGGCGGTGGATCGGGGGTTGGCGGAGGGGTCGATCGAGGCGTTGGTGATGTTGGCGATGACCGGCCGGGTGGATATGTCGGCGTTGCACGGCGGGGTCGCGGGTGCGTTGAACAGTGTGTCGTTCGACGCGGTGAGGAAGGTCAGGGACCGGGTGGGACCGTCCCACCCGGACAATTCCACCACCGCCAACCCGGCACCGACCGCCGGCTGGACCCCCACGGCCGGCAACTCGGCCCCCACGGCTGAAGGCCCCATCCCCGTCGGCGGTCCGATCCCGGCTGGTGACCCGGCGTCCGTGGCCGGTGGGTCGGCACCGATGCCGGCTGCGGTCACCACGTCCGTGACGTCCACCGGCCTGTCCAGCCCGGATTCTCCTGCCATCTCGACCACTGCCGTTGGTTCGAGTGCTGCTGGTGGTTCGGGTGGTTCGACGGCTTCTCCGGTGGTGGTTGATGCTGCGGTGGGGTCGAGGCCGGTGCCTCGGGTGGTGCACCTGGTGGTGGCCGAGACTGGCCGGCTCGGTGCGGAGGATCGGGCCCGGGTCACGGCCTGGGTCGAGCACGCGCGGGCGGCTGGCTGGGACACGACGGTGTGGCTGGGTCCGGAGGCGGTCGAGGCGAACCCGGATCTTGTCGCGGGCAGCCTCAGCGGGCACGCAGTCACCGTCGGCCGGTTGGACGACCTGGTCGCGGGACCGTTCACCCCCCGGGCCGCTGCGGTGGTGTCGGAGATCGCCCGGTTGGCGGTGTTGGACCGTGTCGGTGGGATGGCGGTCGACCCGACCCGCGTCCCCCCGGACGGAGTACGGTTGCCCGAGGCGCCGCTGCTGGTCACCGGCCCGGCAGGCGTGCCCTACCTCGGGCCGGTGACCAGCGATTTGGCACAGCCGATCCCGCACACTGCCGGGTCACGACCGGATGTGATCGCCGCACCACCCGGCTCGCAGTTCCTGCGCCAGGTACGGGCCCAACTCCCACCACTGGCGGCGCTGCACACTCTCAACCCCGACGAACTCGACACGGTGACCCAGGCCCTGGCTCACGGCCAGCACATCACCCGGGTACTCGACCAGCACCCGCCGCAGGACAGCCCACGCATCCAGGACAACCGCACCACCAATCCCGCCGAAACCCCTGACCGGCCGGCCGGTCAGGATCGGGACGCCACCGAGTCGCCGGTGGAGCAGTCACCGGAGACGATCGCCGGGATGTCGCATGACGAGCTGTCCGCGGTGGTAGCGCCCTCCGACCGTCCTGCCGAGGTCCCGCCGTTGTGGCCGGTTCCGGCCAGGTGGCGTGGGGTTGCCGGCCGTCGACGGCAACTGGTGCCCTGGGTTGGCGACGGGTCGCGAAGCGCGTTTGGGCAGGCTGGTCGACTGACACCAGGGCATCGCCGACCGCTGCGCCCACCGGTACCGGCCGACCGTGCCCGGACGCGACGTAACGTCCGGGCCGGCTGGACGCAGAATCTGGGCCTGAGTAGCGGGCTACCTGGTGACGATCTCGCGACCCGGCAACTGTTCGGCCCGATACCACGTCAGGTCACGACCGTATTCATGTACCGCGGACCGGCCCCCGCCTCGACGCCGGTGCGAGGAACAATCCGTGCCGCCGCCGAGCGGAATCCGGAAAATCTGCGCCCGGTGAACATGCCTCCCATCCCTGGAGACGTCCAGCGGTGGTTGGTGAGCCGGCTGATGCGCTTCCTGAACTTCACTCAAAATCCCCCGCTCCAGCCCTCACCTCTCTCATGGCGAGTAACGGACAGCGACGGATTCCCTAGGATAGATGCGCAAGGCCATCCATTGGTGCGAAGAATTGGGCTGTCCTTTAAGCCTCCCCGCCAAGAGGATGTCGCTTCCCTCTGGTCAACCACCATTTTCGATGGGCGATACTCCCTCGAGATCGTTCCTGGCGGAGATTCATCGGGACGTGCGGAAAGAGCGATCCAATATGTGACTCGACGGCTGCCGTTCCCGATTGATGAGCGAACCTTCTTCATCGATGGCCACTCGAACCAGTACGATTTCTTCGTTGCGACGACGAACCGCCCCTCGCAGGGTCTCGTCTTAAGAGGATATCGGGCCGTTACCGGTGGACAACTCGCTCAACTGGTTCTAGAGAGCCCGCACTACCAGGCGGCCGTCAACACGCACGGCGACGAACTGCGAGTGGTGTTGGCTACATGTATCGCACTCCCCAATGCCGCGGAATTTGCCGAGGCGCTCGGACGCTCCGTCTGGGCCACCAACGGCGTCTTCATGGTTGGCAGGTTGGGCGAGCGGTATGGGATAGGGCTCCGGATGCGGGAAGGAGAGCCGGAACCAGCATTTTACTTCGTTGACCAATCCGGTCGATTGTTTCTGCCGAATGACGTGTCCGAGGAGGAATTCGAAAGGCGCGCGGCGAGTCTCGACAACGGCCTTCGTCGACGCTCGACCGAATATCAACGCTTGAGGGCCAACCGGAACATGCCTGGCCCCACCATCCGCATCGATGAGATCGACCTCCCCACAGAGACCGACAGCTTTGACGCCTTCGATCTGCCCACTCCTCTCTCCTCCACCTCGGTGATCGTCCCGCCGGCAGGCCCACATGTCGCCGTGGCATCACCCTCGGACACCTCGTTCGCGCCGCAGCTCTCCCCGTTGCCGCCAGTCTCTCCCCTTGCCCTGGACTTCCCGCGTCGTCCTTCCTGGGGACAGGCGTCGTCATCGTCGTCGTCATCGTCGTCATCGGCCGCGCAGCCTACGTGGCACCCGTCCCAGATCGATGCCTCAGAGCAGACTGGCTCTGCGAGCCCTGCGGGTCGGCTAGCCCCGAGCTTCCCTGGCGGGCAGCGAACGGCCGGCGCCGGCTCGAACCCGTTCACAGGCATGGTGCGGACCGACGACGCCATGATCAACGGTCTTCGCGCCGCTCTCCAGGACGCCCGGGCGCAGGGCGACGACAGCCTTGCCGAACAGCTTGAGAAACAACTCGCCACCTACCCCGAGGCGACATCCGGACCTCAGCACCCCTCGCAGGACGGCAGGCGCAGCCAGGACAACGACACCACCAGCCCCGCCGAAACCCTCAACCAGCACAATCCCACCGGCGTCCCGCCGCTGTGGCCGGTTCCAACCAGGTGGCGTGCCGTTGCCGCCGGTCGACGGCAACTGCTGCCCTGGATTGTCGACGGGTCGCGAAACGCGTTCGGGCAGACCGCGCGACTGACACCACCACGTCGCCGACCACTCCGCCCAGCCGTACCGGCCGATCGTGCCAGGATGCGACGTAACGTCCGGGCCGGCTGGACGCAGAATCTGGGCCTGAGTAGCGGGCTACCTGGTGACGATCTCGCGGCCCGGCAACTGTTTGGCCCGATACCACGTCAGGTCACGACCGTATTCATGTACCGCGGACCGGCCCCCACCTCGACCCCGATGCACGTCTCTCCGAGCGTGCGAGCAGCCGTCGAGGCAATCTATAACGCTTATGCCCAACAGAATCTACGAGTGGCAGCGGAGTCCCGCGAAATACTCACGAATGTGTTGCAGGAAACGGAAGGGAGAGGCCAGCACGACATCCGCGACGTGGGTATGCTCCTCCTTTATGCTTTTGTGCCGGTTGAGCGTGACGGTCAGACAGAGTTTGTCCCAATGTCCCTCACAGACCTCAGGAAAATCTTCAGCTTCTCGTCGGACTTCGTGGAGAAGTTGGCCGATCGGCCCCAGATCTTCCCGTTGGCCGTGTTCGACCCGGTCGCTATCGGAGAGCTGTTCGATAACTATCCCAACGTCCTGGACAAACTCGTGGAAAGGATGTCGGGCGACGGGTGGCTCTACTTCACGCCTGGCGAATCTCGACCGTTGTCATTCCTCTTCGAGGGTCAGAGGCAGCTCCTTGGGCAGCTCGAGCATAATGGATTCCTCCGAAATCTCTACCTGTATCCAGGCAGACTGAGTGCTCTGAGAAACCTTGGTCATTACTGGTCATTCGCTATTGATGTCATGCCCGACGAGGGCCTTGCCCGTTTGTTCCATCATCCAGTTGTGGGACCTGAGCTCGGGAAAGTTATCACCGCCCGATCCAAGGACGAAGCGAGAACCTTCTACAATCGACTCAGATTTGGTTATTCGCTGACGTCGGCCCTTTTGGAGCGAATCGACCACAGTGACGACGTGCGCGATGACGAAGGGACCTGGCGGCGCAAAGAGTACGAGTTCCTAGCAGACAACCCAGCCATCTTCAGTATTTCCCAGCGCTATCCCGTTTCGGTGCAGGCGATAGTGGCGATCCCGGGGATGGCGCGGGAGGTCGTGAACGACGAGAAGTTGGCTGCGGCGCTCAATCAGGGATACATCGCGGAGCTGCTCGCCGAGAATCCTCAGCTCGGTAAACGGTTGATCACCATGGGGTTGCTGAACGACGCGGTTCGGAATCCTCTCGTGGCGGAACTGTTGTCGCTGAACATCGCGCACTTCGACAATTTCTCTGACGAGGACCTGCCAGGCCAAATCCGGGAGCGGACGCGGCAGGACATGGGTGCACCGCAGCAGCCCTCCATGTTGCAGCGGCTGGTAGCCAAAGACGAGAACGCTCGCTGGGTAACGGCTGCCCTGGAGGCGCACCCAGTATTGGACACCTTGATTCAGGCAGAGCTCCGTCGCAAGGACCTGCGCACTTTGAATGCGCTCCGAAATTCCAAGGGGTTCAACCGGGCAAAGTTCCTCGCCGAGAACCCGGCCTTGCTGGATCAGCCGCACGAATATCGGTGGTGGTTGCGGGGCGTAACGGATGCCAGTTGGTGGGAGAAAATTGCGGCGTTGGCTCCGGAGCCACGGAAGAGGGTCCTGCCCCTCATTCTACGAAACTTCGACGCCCTGGGTGCCAAGCTATTGGACGAATCACATCAGAAGGGAGTGGGCGCAAACCCGGGACCGAGGTGGGCACGGCTCATTGCGGACGACCCACGTCGCGCGGAGGCGGTCCGTCGTAGCGGCGCTCTCCGGACGGCAATCGCTTCCGGCTTCAGCCTGGTGGCAGAAACCGTCCTGGAGGCCCACGTGCTCGACGCGATCGAGCGGGACGAAAAAATACTCGCCATCACTCGGTTCGAAGACTTCGCGTGGTATCAGGAATTGAAGGACGATCCGAAACTTGTCGAGTTGTTGGCGGCGGATTCCGGACCGCTTGTCGATCTCCTGTCCAAGGTCGAGCATCTCCGCAATTATCTGATGTCGAGGGGCCGTGGTCGGCATGAAACCCTGCGCACGTACGCCGAACTGCTGAACGACTGGACGCGTGCCGATCCAACGAGCTATTCGTACAGCGACTGGGAGGCGATAGTAGAGAACCCCTCACTGCTTTCCTACTTCTCGTCGAAACCGGATTTGTTCGCCTTGCTGGCCGAGCATCCTGACCTGTTGCACGTCCTCGTGCGGAAGGATCTGCCAAGCACCGACGAGGAGTTCAGATCATGGTTGGATGGGCCCTTCACCACCAGCGTCCAGCTTCGGTCAGCCGGTGACACGAGGTGGCTCGAGCCGATGTGGCGGGCGCTGGAGGAGCGCGAGACCCTGCGTTCGCCGGAGGGGCTCGACGTGCGCGGCAGGACACACTTTCTGAAGATCCTGCGCGACAGCGACGACGACCAGGCGGTTGAACTGGTGCACAGGCTGGTCGAGCTTGACGAGCTGGCCGGGGAGCCGAGGGCCGCCCGTGTGGACGAGCTTCTGCAACTTCGGCAGAAAGTGCGGGACCACGACCGGATCAATGCGTTGGCGAGGACCTCGGACGAACTGGTCATGGCGCTACTCAAGGAGCCCAACCTGCTGGAGGTGCTCCTGCTTCGCCCGAGGCTGCTCGACCTGATGGCCGCACCGTACGGCATCGCGCCCCTCCTGCACGATATGCCAGCGCTGTTTCTGGCCATGCGCGACAGTTATCACCTCTATATAACCTTTGTCGAGGATCCGAGCCTGCGCGACCAGCTTCACCGTCCGGACATCGCCCCTCTGGTCGCGAAGAACCCGTTCTGGATTCTTGTGCGGAGCACCCGTCGAGACATGCTGTCCGCGCTCGCATCCTCGGAAGCCAGTAGGGCTCTTCTGTGGGCAAGTCCGGCCGTGGTTGCCGCAGTGTTGACCCATGACCAGGCCGTGTGGCATGCAGGGCTGTCGGATCAGGGGTTCGTGCGTGCACTCCTGGACCGTGAAGAGTGGGTGCGCGCGGCAGCCTTGAGTGCACTGCCGCTGACAAGCCTTCTGGCGAGGAATACTCGGGAGGCCGCCTCCACCGTCGGAGAATCGGCCTCGATGCTGGACCGGTTGGAGTCCGCTCCCGCCGTGGCGGAAGCGCTACGCGACCACCGCCATTCGTTGTCCGAGTCCGAATATGAGAGTTTCTTTGAGGGAGGCTTGTTCGAGCAGTTGAGGATGCATCCCTCGTACGCGGCAAAGGCCTTTTCGTCGCCGGACGCCTTGCGTCTGCTGATCGCCGTGCCAAACCTCTCCGCTCTGATAGACGAGCGTCCGAATCTGCTTGACGTGGTGGTAGCCTCTTCAGCGCTGCGTAACCTGGTCAGCGGAAACCCCTCCCTCGCTGACTATTTCCGGCAGGAACCTGCCGTGTGGCTGTCGTTGTTGGCCCCCCTGCGGCAACGCGCTTGGTCGGCTCTGCTGAGCTTCCTGAACAGTGCACCCGGAAACGTCGAGCTGCTTGGACGCAACCCGGGACTGGTGTCTGCCCTGGCCCGCAGTCGTGCCGTTCTGGGCGTGGTCCAGAACGAGACACTGCGACCGGTCCTGGCAGCTAACCCGGACCTGACTGCAGTCCTTAACTCCCGTCGGGTGCGCGCGCTCATCAACGCCGAGGCTGCGTTCGCCACCGTGCGGACTGTTCCGGTGCTCGACCAGTCGACCTGGCCGATCGTGCTCGACGACCCCGAACTGTTGTCCCTCATCCGGTCCGACTCGGGATTTGGACGCACCCTCTTCACCGACGAAGCAATGGTGCAGTTGTATCTGCGGCACCGTAAAGACGGCTTCGTCCGGGTGGCGCGGTCACTGGTCGGCGGGCCCCGGCTTTCCGTCCAAGACCTGGCTCGGGAATTGGAAGCACGCGAGCCCGCGGGAGAGCCATCGGCCGGGGCAACACCGCCGTCGCGGTCGCCGGCACCGACAGTGGAGGTTGCCGCGAAGGAGTCGGCACCGCCCCAGCAGCCGCCGGGGACCAAGAGCGCGCTGGAGGAGCAGTACGCCGAACCGGATGCGCAGGAACTCCTGCAGGTGGTTGCCCGTAACACGCAGCTCAGGGACGCGTTCGTCGCCCATGCGGAGATTCCGTGGGTCCTGATCTTGTGGCCTGAACTCAAGGATGAACTTGATGTTGATCCTGAGCGGATCAACACCATCAGCTTCCACCACTTCCTGGACACCAGCGAACAGCGGGAGCAGCACAGCTTCGTGTCTGCGTTCCATGGATGGATGGAATCCATCGGCCTGGCACTGCCCGCTGAGGAACTCGGCCTGCGCGACGCCGCCCGAGTCACCTGGGAACAGGTCCAGCGCGCGCGTCATGAAGCACTCTCGCGAGCCGAGGAAGACGTTCGGAAGCGCTTCGGCAAGCTCAACCCGAGCAATCCCGCCACCTGGGAGGTCAGCGACGAAATTCTTTACGGAAACGGCTACGACGCCAGCATGTTCAGCTCGGACGAACTCAAGGTTCTTGAGGCCGCCCGGCAGGGCGAGGGAATCCGGGAAAGTGGAATTCGACTCAACCACGCCGCACACACCCATGGGGCCGCGCGCGGGCTGGGGGAGGTAAAAGGCATCAGCATGACCTGGGTCCTGCTAGCGGACGGCAGGGTGGCCCTCAAAGTCTACGGTGTCAGCAAAAGCAGATCCGCGAACAATTACCGGTGGGAGGGAGCATCCAAGAGTTTTGTGAAGGGCCCGTTGGAGATCGGTGTCATCGCAGATGATCCGGACCTGACGCGGTCTGTCCAACTGCTTCGCGATCGGCATCGGGTCGCCATGGCCCCAGCCGTCCCCAACCCACACCCGAGGCCGGTGGACCGGGAGGAGAACGTCAGGCGGACGCTCGTCGAGAGCCTGTCCGAGACCACCTCTGGAACCAAGAAGAAGAAGAAAAAGAAGAAGAAGGGCGCCACCGCAGCGGTCGACGACAGAGCATTGTCAGCTCCGCCTGGTGGCGAATCTGGCGGGTTGGCGTGGTGGCGTCCCGACGGTGTTGATCATGCATCTCCGGAACGGCTGCTGGCGTTGTTTGATCAGCGGTTTGGCTGGATTTCCCAGGTCAATGACGGGGGCGGGGAGCGGACGGCAGCCGTCGAGGGCGACGACGGCTGGTTGGCCAACTGCCTGCCTGCTGCGTACGCGGTCTATCTGACCTTGGCGGACGGGCGCCAGACGTTCGTGGCGCCGCCGGTGGGACGTGGTGAAGGCAGCCGGCCGGGTGACGAAGACGCGAGGGGACTGCCGACCGCTGATCTTGTTGCGTTCGCCAACGATTCCCGGGACGGGGTGGGTGCGGGCGCGGAGCCTCGCACACTGGTCGAGGTCGACGGTTTTGGTCCGGTGGCGGCTGCGGTGGGCGCCGCCGGACGCGGCGCGCAGGGTCTCGTTGTCGTCAGCGAGCCTGGGCAGGGGACGGGGCACGTCTTCAACGTCGTGGCTGACGACGACGGCGTCGTGTTTCTTGATGGTCAGGCAGGACGTCCGGCGCGACTTCCCGCGAACGGCACACGGATCTTTTTCATTGCGGCGGGGCCGGTGGACGTGACGGTGCCGGGGACACCGGTGACGATCGAGGGGGCCGTCACCCGCCTGGCGGGGCCGGCCACAGACAGCTCGAAGGCAATCGCCGAACGTCTGAAGCCCTTGCTGAATCATGTAGGGGCGGGAGCAGAGCCGGAACCCGGAGCCGATCTGATCGTGATGTCGGATGAGCGTGATCGGGTTTGGGTGGAAGTCCGTGTGCCGGGCCGGGTGGAGCCGGTGAGTCTTGGTTCCTCGCCCACCAGTTCGGTCCTCGATCCGTCCGCGAGAGTTCTGGCTGCGGTCCCGATCGACGTTTCCCGGCTCCGGGACGCTGTCGACTTCAGCCGCGAAAATTCCGAACTCTGGTCGCGCTCCCTACAGGGAGACGCCTCGGAGTTTGTGCGGAAATTCTCCTCGAAGGCTGTGGGTTCTGCGATCGTGCGGCTGACCCATAAGGCTTCCGCGGGTGAGTTCATTCGTACGATGCTGGAGCAGTCCAGCCGGACGTGGGCCGATGGGGAAAACCCTGTCACTGTGCTGGATGAGCAGGACCGCATCCTGCTCGCCGCCGCCGAGGCATCTCTGACATCGGATCCGGATCGGGCGCGGGTGCAGCGAGTGAGGAGCGAGGCCCGTGTCGAGGTGGCGTTGACCCACCAGCGCCCGCAGGCATCGATTACCGGAACACAACTGGCGCAGCTCAACCTGCTCGAATCATTCGCCACCATGATGGCAGCGGCAGAAATATCCCAGAACAGGGGTGCCGCGCGGGAGGTCTCGCAGCGGTTGGGCCAGAAATACGGCACACTGCGGGGATTCCAGTTGCCCCGTCAGCCTCCGCAGTCTGACACCAATGCCCCTCAACAGTCGGTGGAGACCTTCCTGGAAATGACGCGCCCGTTGCAGGACCACGCGCGGGAGCACCTGGATGATCCGACGAACAACATCGAGCTCGTGTTGATGGCCGCGCCACCACGCGTGTTTGCCCACGATGTCCCCTTCAGTCCAGGGCACGCAGTGGTGACCTTCAGCCTGCCGAACGGCAGACAGGTCACCCTGGGGTTCTATCCGGATCGGGGCCTGTTCGGGGCGCAGGGCAAAATAGGCGACGACACCAGCTACATCGCGGCTCCCCATGTCCGGGTGCTCGCCGCGTACAACATCGATGCGAAGCAGCTCGAGAGGGCGTATCGGTACGTCGCAAAGCGTTTTGAATCCGATTACCACCTGCTGAAGAGCAATTGCGTGGTTTTCGCGGTCGATACTATCGCCGCGGCGCTGGGCCGTCCTCTCTCCGATCGAAAGATCACCACGCCGAAGGACCTGATCGACACACTCAGCTCCAAATCGAACTGGGCTTGGGCGGATGGCAGCAGTAAGGAGCGGGTGCATCTGCGCGAGCCGCATCGGGAAGAGTTGGCATCGGCCCAGAGGCTTCTTGACCTGGTGGGAAAGCGTACCGAAAGATACGACGAGATCTTCGGTAGGGCGAAGCTCCGGGTGGCCGTCGACCACCAACGCCCGCTGGTCACGCACTGGATTACCCCGCGGCAAACAAGCCAGCTCGAGATGCTGGAGGCGTTCACCACGATGGTGGCCGCCGAACTGCACGTATCGGGGGAGATCAGGGCCGCGCAACTCTCACGTGAGCTGGGCCTTGCGTACGGCACACTCCGCCATCCGGACACCGGCGGCGATCCGGCTGTCTTCGAGGTGCCGGAGCAGTCAGACCCGCTGCGTTCACCGAGACTCGTGGAAGAGCAAGGACTGTCAGTCACTGGGCCGCTGGCCACGACCAGGCCTGCTCCCCTCTCCTTGATGCAGGGAGTCCTCGATGCACCTGGAGAGGCCATTTTCAGCGCCACCGGGGAGTTCCACTCACCTGCGGCTGGTGCGGGCCGTAGTAGCGCTGGCGTCGGCTCGTCGTATCCGGCTGATCCGGCCTTTGACCAGGGGGGCGGCACCGAGTGGGGCGACCGTCGAGTAGGTCGGGGCGACTCTGTCTTTGTGCAGGAGATTGCGGGCAACGCGTCTGCTGCGGATATCGGCTCGTGGTTTCCGTGGTTGTCGCGGGTCAACCCGGGCCTCCCGGAGGGGGACCACGAGGAACCGTTCGGGACGAACTGTGTCATCGCCGCGATCGCGACGGCCATCTCGCTGCGCGAGGGAGAGGGGTATCAGGCGAGTGGTACGGAGGCGTTGCCGGCCGAATATCTGTTGAACTATCAGCGCCAGCAGTTGGGGCTGGCGGATGATGCTCCGGGGCTGGTGTGGCGGGTGCCCGACATCGATGCGGTGCGGGATGCGTTCGAGGCCGCCGAGGTGGGGGCGCAGGGCCTGGTGGTGGTGCGCGCGCGGGTGCCGTCCGCGTCCGGCTTCGTCACCCACGTGTTCAACGGGGTGCGGCACAGCTTGGGTGGGAGTCTCCTGTTGGACGGCCAGCTGGGCGGCCCGGCCCGCATGCCGGTGCCGAACGATGTGATCAGCATCGATTTCCTTCCGTTGACGCCGGGTGTTCCGATCCCAGTAGGTTCGCAGCGGGCGTCCGGGCTGGAGGGAGAGGCGACCGGCTGGGGCCCACTCAAACCGGACGAGGTCGATGACATCGTTCGCAAGGAGACCGATCATGCGCTCGCGCTGCTGAGCGGCACCTATAACACGGTCAAGGCAGAGGCCAGGGAGCAATGGCAGCTCATCTCGGCCGTCGTGAACCAGTCCGATCTCCTCCAACGTCGGAACATCGCCGCCGGGGCCTCATGGACACTGCCGGGAATGAGGCGGCTGGCCGGACTTCTCGTTCACCCCGATCCCGACATTCGCCGGGCCACCGAACAAACCCTGAGTCAGCTGCTCCCTACGGAATTACTGGCCGACGGCTGGTTTGACCGAGTCCTCAACGACGCGCGGATCAATCGGTTCGTCGAGGAGTTCGCACTGCTGCATCCCGCCGGGACGGCACCGTCCCCCGCGCGGACAGGACGACAGAACCAAGTGCTCGACCAGCGTTTCGTCGAGATGTTCCGGTACGCCCTGGCGAGGTCATCGGACGGAGTGGACCGGACGTCGAAGGATCGTTTCGTCGGCTTGCTGGGTCTACTGACAAGCGTCAGCCACGAGCTGCGTCATGAGGCGCCTGAGCTGGCGGGGGATCTGCATGCCGTCGCCGACGCCGTAGCGTCGTACGACAGCACGCTCGCGGAGACCAGTCGCCTTGTCGATCTGGTCAACTGGGCGTCGGTGCGCAAACTCAGCGATCTGCTCGGCGAGGCGCTGAACCACCCCGACGTGCTGTCGGCGCCGGCCGATGGAAGCGATGGGCTGTCACAGAGTCTCCGGATCGCGCTGACCGCCCTGACGTATCTGCACGTTCCGTTCCACGAAACAGGAGTCATCTCCGACACTGCCCGGCGGCATCGCTTCGAGCAGGCCCTCAGTGACGCCCACGAGCGGCTACAACGGACCACAGACCCGTACTACGTGCAGTTGCGTGAGTCGGTACAGGAAGTGTGGGGCCTGCTTCAGGTGCTGCGCAGCGGGGCCCTCACCCAGACCGGCCGGCGTGGCCGCCGGAAGGGCCCCACCGAGGAGGGAAGCGGTCACCATCCGGCCCCAACGCCGGTCACGGCACCTCAGGCTCTGCCCACCGGTTCCAGAGCGGAGGTCGCGCCGTGGGAGGGTGACCAAGCCTCTCCGTCGGAGACTGCGGCCGATGCCATCGGCCCCGCCCAGCCCGTGTCGGGCGGCCGGAAGGACACCGCGCGCCGGAACCCAGCCCGCTCGCTGTTCATTCACGTGCTGCACAGAATTGCCGGCAGCTTCTCTGGCGAACGTCCGGAGACCCGACCCCGCGTGCAGCAGACCGTTACGGTGTTCGACGACGACGGGAACGTCCAATGGTCGCAGGACGACGCGAGCGAACCGCCCGCATTCAACGAATATGTGTCGGCGGACGCCCCCTTCGCCAACATTATCGAGCGGTCTGCCCGGCCGGTGTTGGGGTTGGCGGATCTGCGGCGGGGCTACCCGGCCTCTCCGGGAAATCCCTATGTCGGGATGGGCAACCGCCAACTGGTTGAGCCTCGGCGGGATGTGCAAGCCTGGGCGCGGGCGAGTCTCGGGGTGTTGCCGTACCATCCGGTCGGGTCCATTTGGGATGCCGCGTCGGTTGAGATGTACCGGCGGTTGGCTGATGTCACGTCTCTGTTGCCGCAGTGGGATCGCATCACGCCGGATTGCCCGTCTCGGGTTGATGCTGTGCTGACTGGTCTGGCGTTGTCCGCCGTTGCCCGGGACGATGCCATGGACGACGTCGACGTGGTGGCGAGGCGGCTGGGCGGGGTCTTCGGTCGGGCTGCGTTGGGCGGTCTGGTCGCGTTGGGCCCGGGCTCGGTGACCGTTGTTCGGGTGGATCGGCCGAACATGCCCCGGCATCTGGTTCTGGTGGCCCGCCTGCCTAACGGTCGGCTTGTGCTGATCGAGACACAGGCTGAGCCGGGGCGCCGGTTGGTCGGGTTTGAGTTGCCGGAGCCAAACATGCCGGGCAGCACTCTTCCGGCGGTGCTGCGAGGGCCGGTGCAACTGGTCCTTGACGGCTCGGGTCGGCTGCGGCAGGTGGATCTGACTGATGTGGACGGGCCGGTCGCGCGTGTCAGCCGGGACGCCGTGGATGGCTCGTTGGTCGATGTGCTGTTGGAAGCGCCGAGCACACGCTGGACCGGAATGGCGACGCACGACGCGCCTGGAGGGCCATCTGGTGTCGATCAGTCTCGGTTGAGGGTTGTCGAGGCCGGTGGTGCAGGGTGGTGCCTGCTCAACTCGGCGATCCTGTCCGCGCCCGATGCGTTCTCGGCGTTGGTGGCGTCGACCGCGGCCGAGGAGTCGCGGTGGCTGGCCGGTGTCTCGGACCGGCTGGCTAAACCCGGTGGCGTTGACGCGGTGGTGGTCGATCCCTCCCTGGGGCGGGCCGCGACGGCCGTCGTTGAGCGTGTCGCGGCCTTGCTACGGACCTCGTCGGATCCCACGCTCGGGCGCGTGGCGATCCTCAACCACCGGCACCAAATGGCGCATGGGCAGGGTTGGCAGACGGATTTCGACAGCGATGTCAGCCACGACGAGCGTATGGCTCTCGCCGACAGCGTTGCCAATTGGGAAAGCACGTGGGCCAGCGCATATGGCGACGACTACCCTCACCTTCTTGCGGACGTGGTGGGCAGGCCATTGGTTGTCGGCTCCGCCGATCCCGATGGAAACACCCGGACACACGTTTACGAAGGAACGCGGACCGGCACGCCGATACATGTATGGCGACAAGGGCCAGCCCACTATCAGGCATGGATTCCAGCGGAGGGGACGTTCGATCGTCCGGAGTTGTCGTACGCGGGGGTGGGGCTCTTCATTGTTGATGAAGAGAATTCGGTGGGAAAGGTGTTCGTTGATGTCAGCGGTGAGATGAAGTGGCGCACCACGGCGTCGGTGGGCAACGTGGTCGTGTTGCGGGCGTTGCTGACGGCTCAGGGAAAGCCTGTTTCGAAGAAACAGCTCGACATAGCTCTTCGCGCACGCCAGTCGAAAACGGTAGCGCGCGGTGCTGTTGGCCACCTTAAAGAATGGCTGGAGAGTAGTTTTGGTGCGGGGGTCAGTGGCAAGGTTTTTCGTGC
>NZ_BOPC01000019.1 GCF_016863555.1 Micromonospora qiuiae
GAGATGAAGTGGCGCACCACGGCGTCGGTGGGCAACGTGGTCGTGTTGCAGGAGTTGCTGACGGCTCAGGGAGCGTCTGTTCCTTCGGCTCGGATCGCGGCAGGCCTTGCCGCGCGCCAAGTGAAGAAGAGTGCGGATGAGGCGGTTCACTATCTTAGAGCCTGGCTGAAGAGAAACTTTGGCGCGGGGGTCAGTGCCAAGGTTTCTCGGCATCAGGATCTTGGGTGGGCTTTGGGTGATGCCGCCGCCGCGATGGCCGGTGGTTCCCGGCAGAGCGTCAGGCCTGCTCGGCGCAAAGCAATTCCTTCAGCGGAAGTGGCGCGGGAGTCAGATCGCCCGGAGACGTGGTTCGCGGGGGTGGGGCTCACATTTGTTGATGGCGAGAAGTTGGTGGGAACGGTGTTCGCTGATGTCAACAACGTGACGCACAAGCGCGTTACGCCAAGGGTCAGCAACGTGGTTGTGTTGCGGGCGTTGCTGGAGGCTCGGGGAGCGTCTGTTCCTTCGGCTCGTATCAAGGCAGCTCTTGCCGCGCGCCACTTAAAGGAGGGTGCGAGCGCTGCTGTTCACCGTCTT
>NZ_BOPC01000020.1 GCF_016863555.1 Micromonospora qiuiae
GAGCAACGTGGTCGCGTTGCAGGAGTTGCTGACGGCTCAGGGAGCGTCTGTTTCTTTGGCTCGGATCAAGGCAGCTCTTGCCGCGCGCCACTCGAAGGAGAAGGCGAGCACTGCTGTTCACCACCTTCATGACTGGCTGAAGAGGAACTTTGGTGCGGGGGTCAGTGGCAAGGTTTTTCGTGAGGATGATGGGTGGGCCCTGCGGGACCCGAATTTCCCTCGGGAAATGGTTGGTCCTTACCTACTGGAAAGCAGCCTTTCTTGGCGTCCGACGGGTGATGGCGTGGAGGTTGGTGTTCCTCCGAGGGACGGCCGAGAGCAAGTGGTGATCCTGGAGCCGATGACGTTCGGGGTGCTACTCGTGTTCGTTGAATCTCGAGGGGAGCAGTTGACCTGGCAGGATGTACGGAGGAGTTCGCAACGCCTTATCCCGGCGTATCGACTGAGCTTCGACGCCGGAAGGACCGCTGTCGAAGGGCTGATACAGGAACTCGACGCGATGTTGGGTGCTGGATGGTTGGCGACGAACGAGCTACGGACGCACTGGTGGATGAGGGATCCATTGTGGGAGCGCTCAACGGATCGGTCGGCCACGCCGGCACTTGTCCTGCCTGCCGAGGCAGAGCATCCTTCCGTGTCGGCCCCTTACGGCCGTGCCTCCGCTGATGGTCCACCGGTTGTCGCCGGTGATGGCCGCCAACTGCTCGACTTTTTCGACGTGCCCAGGCCGCACTCTCTGCCCGTCCCGGTCGGCTCCACCATCTCCGGACAACCGCTCCAGTCGTCGAGATCGGACGATCTCCTGTCTGGCGACGGCGACAGCTTGTTTGACGGGGACGGCCGCCTGTCTGGCGACGGCGACAGCTTGTTTGACGGGGACGGCCGCCTGTCCGGCGACGACGACAGCCTGTTTGACGGGGACGGCCGCCTGTCCGGTGATGGCACGGTATCGGACGATATGCCAGGTATCGAGGAGGAAGCCGCACCCGTTGCACCCCAACCCCCGATCGATCTTGCCGCTACGTTCGGCGGTTCGAACTTCGATGGTGACGATTTTGCTCCCGGAGGTGAGGGACTCCAGCTGGACGGGGCTGATCTGACCGCGTGGTGGCACTCGGAAGGTTTCTTTGCCGCAGGTCTGGCTGATGGGTCCTGGGATCCGATGCAGATCGACCACCAGAGCATGGAGTTAGCAGGCAGCCCATCGATGGATATGGATCACAGGCAGGGGCTGGACTTGGGACAGATCCCCTTTGACATCAGGCTCATAGTGAACGACGTAGTGGCACAGCCAGACTCTGCAGGAGTATGGGCGGATCTGATCGAGATGGACATGCCGACTGCCGATCGCGAAGCCCACGCGGTCATGGTGCGCGCGACAGGTTTTGCACTCGGGGATCAGCAAGGCGATGGCGAGAGGGCGCAGCGCCTGCTGGATGCCCTCCCGCCGGTCTCGAATGAGTTCAGAGAGCAATGGGTGAACTGGCTCGAAGGAATCAGACCGGCTCCGGCTGCTCCTGTCGCAGATCTGATCGACAGACTGAGAGCGACCGGCAGCAGGCAGGGCGGACAGGTCGGGTGAGCCCTGTCACGTACGTGTTGTGCGGGCTACGGGAACGCACTTGTGGTCGAGCCCTGCAGCGGCCCTGCCGCTGGGAGCTCCGCAAGACCGATGTGCCACCGAGCCAGGCGGGCCTCGTCGTCTGGCCGTTCCCACCGGAGGATCTGAGTGTCTTTGAGCGACAGGCTGCGCGACGATGCCGCGGCGCTGCAGGCCGACCTGGTACAGCTGCGCCGTGACCTGCACCGTCATCCGGAGATCGGGCTGGATCTGCCACGTACGCAGCGGGCGGTGCGCAGCGAGCTGGACGAGCTGGGACTCGAGATCACGCTGGGGCGTGGGCTGAGTTCGGTGACCGCGGTGTTGCGCGGCGGACGGCCGGGGCCGGCGGTGTTGTTGCGTGCCGACATGGACGCGCTGCCGATCAGCGAGGCGACCGGGCTGGACTACGCCAGCCGGGTCGACGGGGCCATGCACGCCTGCGGGCACGATCTGCACACGGCCATGCTGGTGGGCGCGGCACGGTTGCTCAGCGCACATCGCGATGCGTTGCCCGGCGACGTGGTCTTCATGTTCCAGCCGGGGGAGGAGGGCTGGAACGGTGCCGGTCGGATGATCGAAGAAGGCGTGCTGGACGCGGCGGGGCAGCGGGTGTCCTCGGCCTACGCGCTGCACGTGCGGTCCTACAAAACCCCGCGCGGGCATGTCACCAGTCGACCCGGCACGGTGATGGCGGCCTTCGATGAGCTGCGGGTGACGGTGCGCGGACGCGGCGGCCACGGGTCCCTGCCGCACCGGGGGCGCGATCCGGTGACCACGGCGGCCGAGATGGTGACGGCGTTGCAGACGCTGGTCACGCGGCGCTTCGATGTCTTCGACCCGGTGGTCGTCACGGTCGGCCTGCTCCAGGCCGGGACGAGCGCCAGCACCATCCCGGACACGGCGCACTTCGCTGCGACGGTACGCACCTTCTCGGCGGCGAACCGCGCGGTCGTCCGTACCGAGACGCGGCGGCTGTGCGAGAGCATCGCGCAGGCGTACGGGTTGACCGCGGAGGTGGAGTACGACGAGAGGTATCCGGTGACGGTCAACGACGCTCGGCATCACGACTTCGCCCGTGCCGTGCTCTCCGACGTGCTCGGTGGTGAGCGGTTCTCACCCATGCCGTTCCCGGTCGCGAGCGCCGAGGACTTTTCCCGGGTGCTCGACGAGGTGCCGGGGTGCTATCTGATCCTGGGGGCCAGCGCCGCCGACGATCCTGAGACGGCGCCGGTCAACCACAGTCCGCGGGCGGTCTTCGACGACGCGGTGCTCTCCGATGGCGCCCTGGTGTTGGCCGAGCTGGCGTACCGGGCACTGGTCCGGGATGCTGCCGGCCTCGATCTTCCGGCCGCCGTGGGCTGACCGTACCTTGCCGGGCGAGTCACGATACCGGCGATGCACGGGGTCAGAGCCTCCAGCGGGCGGGTCCGTCGGGTGTGGGTTGGTAGCGGAAGACCTGGCCGGTGCGCAGGGATCGGCGTAGGTGCAGGCCGGCCAGGGGTGCTGCGCCCTCCATCCGCTGGATGGTGGTGCGCAGCGCGCGGGTGGCGTTGACGCGCGCGCGTTCGGCCTCGCTGGTGTGGGTGCGGGCTCGCCCGCCCAGGCCGGTCGCCCGGCGGAGTTCGGCGAGCAGGGCGTGGCGTTCACGCTCTGCGACGGCGGCCCGGTCGACGTCGCCGGCCCGGTCGGCGGCGTCCAGTTCGGCCTCCAGTTCCGCCAGTCGGTGCCGGTACCGTGCGCGGGCGGTCTGGTCCAGCAGCGGGTCGCCACCGGACACCCGGATGCCGGCCCCGCCGGCCACGAGGTCAAGGGCGGGGATCTCCTGATTGGGCGCGGTGAGCAGCGTGCGGAGGTAGCGCAGGCCGGTGGTGTCCCGGAGCCGGGCAGTTTCGGTGCCGGTGTCCAGCAGCCAGGTGTCGCCCTCGCGGGTGAGACGCCACTCGGCGGTGCCCCGGTCCGCACCACTGGGCTCGGGCGCGCTGACGGGGCGGGTGGCGGCGTCGAGCGTGCCGAGGACGCCGTCGAGGCGCAGCCGTTGCGCAATGGTCCGCGCCCGCTGCACGTCGTCGTCCACGTTCTCGTGGGTGGGGAACGCCGCGGCCCGGAGGGCGAGCGTTTCGGCGAGCCAGGGGAGGGCGCCGAGTCGTTCCTCGATCTTCGTCGCCGAGTCCCAGTGGGACATCGCCTCGTCGGTCATGCCGAGTCGGGCGGCCAGCCGGGCGAGGTAGTCGTCGACCGGACCGGTGATGGTGGCAGCGCCGGCCCAGACGACCAGGCGGCCGGCGAAGGGCAGCAGCGCGTGGTATAGCGTCCGGGCGCTCGCGGACGGACCGGTCCTCGCGGCCACGGCGGCCAGGTCGGCCAGTACGCCGACCCAGCGTGGGCCGGCTCCGGCGAGCACCGCGGGCAGCGCGCGTTCGAGTTCGAGTGCTGCTTCGGCTTCGTGGCCGGACTCGATGAGGGCGCGGGCCGCCGTGGCTTCGAAATGATGGCCGGGAAGCCGGCGGGCCAGCGCCTGCAGCTTCGGTGCCTCGGCCGCCGCCTCGCCGCGCACCATGGCGATGCGACCGCGCAGCGAGGCGACCAGCCGGTCGGTGTCGCTCACGCCGGCCCGGTGGCCGCCTTCGGCGACCTCGGCGGCGAGGGCCAGGGCGGTGTCGAATCGGCCGCGTACGGTGGCGAGCATGGCCTGGCGGGCGGCCACCACGACGGCCGTCTCGGCATGGCCGGCCGCGGCGCCGATCCGGGCGTACGTGGCAAGGGCGGTCTCGGCCGCGGTGAGGTCGGCCCGCTCCGCGTGCGCGGTGAAGGCCCACATCAGGCCGCGCAGTTCCAGTGCCACGTCTCCGGCACGTCGTGCGTACGTGATGATGTCCGTCGCGACGGCCAGCCGTTCCCGGGCGGCCACCGGGTCCCACAGGGCGTGCAGACCGCAGTCGTGGACCTCCGCGATCGTGCCGGCGTCGTCCGTCTGGCGTGCCAGCGCCACGGCTTCGTCGACGAGCGCGCGGCGGCGGTCCGCGGCGGTGGGGTCGCTCAGCAGTTCCCGGGCGAGACGGGCGAGTATCCGGGCGCGGACGGGCGGTGGCGCCGGCGCCGCGGCCGCGGCTTCCAGGAGGCGCAGCAGGCCGGTGTCGAGGTCGAGGAACTCCGCCCGCGACGGCGTCGCCAGCGCCAGGTGCGTCAAGGGTTCGCCGTCGACGTCGGCCAGTTCGAGCGCCGCGGCGAGGGCGGGCCCGGGAAGCCCCGCCGAGAGAAGCCACACCGCGTGTACGGCGTCGGCTGAGCTGTCCGGCAGCAGGTCGGCCAGTTCGGTCTCGGTGAGGGCGCGTAGGCGTAGCACGCCGAGCGGCGGAGCCATCGTGTCCGGCGGGTCGAAGGGTTCCCGGGCGGCCACGATGGCCGTGGCACCCGAGTCCAACCAGGCCGCGAGATGTGCCAGGGCCACGGCCGGCGGCCGGCCGTCGCGGTCCAGGTCGTCGACGAGCACCAGCCGCCGTCCGCTCTCGACGGTCGATGGCGGCCCCGTAACGGTCTGGAGTCGGGTCACCGGCAGCCCGCGTTCGCCGGCCAGCTCGACCGCGGCCTCCAGCAGCGCGGTCTTGCCTGCACCGGGTGGTCCGCTCACCAGGAGCCACCCGCCGGAGCGGTCGAGGAAACACGTGAGTGCGGCCAACTCACGTCGGCGTCCGATCAGCTTCACCTCCGCAATCCTGCCCTGTCCCGCCGGTGCCAGCGCCGGCCCTCTGTGATCCGCTTCATGAACGGTTCGTACCCGGCGTTGTTACGCCCACTTGGTGTGTCTGCCACCTGCTGCCGCATTGGCCTGATCCATCCCTGGCTTGTCGATACGTCCCTTGACATCCCGTAACCATCATGCAATACATTGCATTCCGTCTGATGCGCCCTTGTCGCCGGGTCGTCGCTCTGCGTCACCGAGGGCGTGTCGCGGAGGCGGGGACAGATGGTGCCCGCCGGCACCGGAAAGGGTGGAACCATGTCCTCGGCCGTAGCGGCGTCCGTCGACCAACTCGGCGCCTTCCACGGTCTGCTGCTGCGGATGTCCGGGCGACTGCCCGACGAACTGATCACGGCCTGCCGCCGCTGGCTGGCCCAGGGTGAGTTCGTGGAGATCGCGCAGGGAATTCTCTTCGCCGCGCTCGCCGGACAGGTGGCGATGACCGACCCCGACGTGGCCCTGCTCGCTGGCACCCTTGCCGAGGCGGGGGAGGACACCGAAGCCCTCTCCGACATTCAGCGCGCGGTCACCGAGCCGCTGCCGATGTACGGGCTGGCCCCGGTCAGTCCGGACGAGCTCGCTGAACACGGCGACGCAGTGCCGTACAGCATCGACCTGACCATGCCCTACGACGGCCCGGGCAGCCTGGACGAGATCGACCGGACCGCGGTCGCGGCGGTCGCGGCGCAGTCCCACGACGCCGTGGCGGTGACGGCGCTGTGGCGTGCCTGGCGGTTTCCCGCCATCGACACACGATGGCCACCCCCACGCCGGGTCTACCTGATGCAGGGCGGCGAACAGGCAGCCCTGCCCGCCCTGGCGGCCCGCGTCCAGGAAGCACTGGAGCTGGCCGGCGAGACGGATCCACAGGTCGAAGCGTTCCTCGACCCGGATGACCTGCCGGCGTACCAGCGCACCGCGCTCGGATTCTCCACCCTGCTCTGGACCGCCGCCCCGCCGGTGGTGCCACGCGTGGCCCGGGTCTACGACACCTTCGACCCGGAACACGGACCCGGATTCGCGCCTGACCACCCCCAACTCGACGACGAGGAACGCGAGCGGGTGCTGGGCTACCTGGCCCAGGGAGCACCGCTGCTGATCGCGCCAACCCGAGGCCCGGACGTGGTGGACCCGGCCGCCGGTGCGGTGGTGCCCACCGGATTCTTCACCGACGGTCACTGGATCTGGACCGATGCCGCCGCCTACTACCTGCGGGTGCACGGGCTGGCCCCGGATCCCGACCTGCTCGCAGCGATCCGCGGCAACGACTATGAATCGCCCGACGTCGACGTGATTGCCCTGCATCGGGCGCTGGCCACCCTCTACGCCCCAGTGATGGAGGAAGACAGCCGTGCCGAGCCCGGCCCGGAAAGCGATGCGTAGTGAACGCCAGGTGCCCACGATGTCCCCTGCGGGAAGCGGGCAGTCGGCCCCGACCATCACCGTGGAGTCCGTCGGACAGACATTGGCCTTGCTGGGTGCGGCCGACCAGCGTACGCGGACGCTTGCGCTGGCGGTCAGTCTGCCCGTCGAGGCGGCCAGGCGGGCGGTGGTGACCGCCCCGTCGGTCACCGCACGACCCGACCTGTTCGAGTTGCTTCCGGAAGTGCTGACCGAACATCTGGGCGGCGTCGCGGCCGGGATCCGGTTGGTGCCGCTCGGCCCGTACGACAGGTCGGTCGATCCGAGCGTCGAGGTGCGCCGCCTGGCCGAGTGGATCGGGCAGGAGGTCGCCATTCCACTGGTCGAGCTGCCGGTCACGGCGGACTTCGTGCTCGCACCCATGCCGTGGGCGGTGTCGGCCCCGCACTCCCCGGCCCGGACCGAACCCCGCTGGCCGCTCCCGCCGCCTCCACCGCGGGTGCCGACCCCTGTCGCTTCGCCCCCGCCGGTGCCTGACCCTGTCGCGCCGCCTCCGTCGGAGCCGGCTCGACCGTCGCCGCCGGTCGAGCGGCCGGCAGCCGGAGTGGGCCTCGTCGACCACCGCTGGCCGCACCTGGCCACCCTTCCGAACGGGGGATTGGTCGACCTGCCGGCCCGGCGACCGCCCCGCGTCTGGCTGCCACCTCGTCGCGTGTCCCGCCCGGCGCGGGACGCACGGGTGGCCGTACCGGCGAGCGCCGCCGATGCGTCCGGCGCGGCGCCGGACGGGCGCTTTCCTGCGCTACCGGGTGTACGCACTGCCGCCGGCTGGTCGTTCGTTGCCGAGCCGGCGATGGGCGACGGTCCCGTCCTGGCCGGCTTCCTGGTCGAGATCACGGTGCACGTGACCGGTTTCCGGGTGGACGGCCGGCCGGTGGCCCCGCGCAGCCTGGCGAAACTGATCGCACGGTGTCGATCGGGCGACCCGCGTCCGGTGGTGGTCGTCACCGACGGCGTACGGGTCCAGGGGGCCGCCGCCGACCTGCTCTTCGGCGGGCTCGCCGACGGGCTGGACGTGTCGGTGTACGCCGCCGACGGGGCGGTCAGCCGTACCGCGACCGGCCTGCTGCAGACCGCCGGGACCTTCCGCCGCTGGGCTCCGCGAGCGCCAGGCCGGCCCGCCGGCACGGGTCGGGGACACGACCAGGGACCGGTGCTGCCGGCCCGACCGTCGGCCCGATCCCGCTGGGCCAGGCCACGCCCGGTACCGCTCGATCCGGGGCGCGGCGTCCTCTTCAACCCCGCACGGTGGATCGCAGCGGCGCGACCGGCCCCGCTCGACCCGCCGCCGCTGCCCGTGCCACCGATGCCCGCGGCGCCGCCGGTTCCCGCGACGGACACCACACCACCGGTACCGCCGGTTTCCGCGGCGGACACCACACCACCGGCACCGCCGGTTCCCGCGCCCCGCTGGCTGGTGCAGGACGACATCGCGCAACTCGTCGCCGACCGGTCGGCGCTGCGGCAGGTTCTCGGCGGCCGGTACGACGCGCACGCCCGGGTGGTGGCCCGGACGCTGGCGCAGTCACCCGGACTACGGGCGGTGGGTGGCGGGTCGGGCGAGCTCACCGCCGGGCTGGTGGCGCTGCTGGCGTACTGCGAGCGCGAACGTGAACCGGTGAACCAGATGCTGCGTGGCGGCGGCCCGGACGCCGAGGTCGACCGCCTCGCGCTGGTGGCCCGCTTCGCCGCCTACGGGCTGCGCCGGTTGCCGTCGGTGCTGGGCCCGGTCTTCCGGTCCGGTCCGGCCAACTCCCGGCTGGCCGCCGGCTACCGGGCCGGAGCGGTGCTGAACGAACCCGCATTCCTGGAGGTCGACCTCGCTGTCGCGCCGGCCCCTGAGCAGAACAGTCTCCGGTACGCGATCTGGTCGGTCAGCGCCCACCGGCTGGACAACCTGGGCAGTGCCAGCCGACCTGCGGCGATCTTCCCGCCCGGCAGCCGGTTTCAGGTGCTGGCGGTCGACGACGACACCTCCGGCCGGGGAGCGCGCATCCTGCTGCGTGACCTTGCCGCATCTCCCCGAAACGGCCGGGACAGCGTCGAACGGATCCTGGACCGGTTGCGCACCACCGGCCAGGGCGACGCACCACCCGGTGTCACCGCCGTACCGCTGGCTTTCGCCCCCGGCCTGGACGACGCCGGCCGGCCCTTCCCCGCGCCGACGTCCACCGTCGGCGCGCTCTCGGCACGTGAGGATGGACGAACGTGAGCAGCAGGATGCTGTCGGTGTCGGCGACCGAGCCGGGATGCCTGCCGAGCATCACCGCGGCGCTGGCCGTGGCCGGCCCCAGTGCCATGGTCGTGGTCCAACCGGGCATCTACCGGGAGCAGCTGCGGCTGTCCGGAGATGTCACGGTGGTCGCCGAGGACGGACCTGGCACCGTGACCATCGACGGTGGCGACGGGGTGGTGGTTTTCGTCGGCGGCGGGAACGTGACGCTGCGCGGCCTGAGCGTGAGCGGTGGTGCGCCCAACCTCCCCGCGGTGCAGGTCGGGCACGGGACGCTGCACGCGACCGGATGTGCGGTCACCGGCCGGGGAATCGTCGCGGTGCACGTGCCCGGCGGCCGAGTGGAGCTGCGTGACTGTCAGGTCAGCAATCCCCACGGCGCCGGCCTGCTGTTCGAGCGCGGCGCAGGCGGTACGGTCAGCGACAGCACGATCCGGGACGTGGGCAGCACCGGAGCGGTGATCATCGGTGGTGCGGATCCGCTGCTGCGCGGCTGCACCTTCACCGACATCGGAGGCGTCGGAGTGCTGTCCAGCCAGGACGGCCGGGGCGCTCTCGAGGAGTGCGAGCTCACCGCAATCGACGGACCGGCGGTGGCAGTGGAGGAGGGCGGCGCGCTGCGCCTGGTCCGCAGCCGACTGCACGACCTGCCCGGGTCGGGCGTGGCGGTGACCGGCGGCCGACCGCTGCTGGAGGAGTGCGAGGTCCACACCGCCGGTGGGCACGGGGTGGTGCTGTCCGGCACCGCCGACCCGGTGCTGCGGGGCTGCCGGATCCGGGATGTCGCCGGCCACGGCCTGGTCGTACTCGAGCACGCCACCGGCTCGTTCACCGACGGCACGATCGACGGCGCCGAGGCCGCGGCGATCGCGGTCGGCGGATCGGCGGCGCCGCTGATCGACGGGGGCCGGGTGAACGCCGGAGCAGGTGGCGGGCTGCTGTTCGAATCCGAGGCGACGGGCACCGTGCGCCGGCTGACCGTGCAGGGCGGGCCGACCGGACTGGTGGTCGGTGGATCGGCCGCGCCGCTGGTGGAGGAGTGCACCATCGCCGAGAGCCGGGAGTACGGCGTACGGCTGCTCGGTCAGGCACGCCCGACGATCCGGAGTTCGCGGATCGAACGATGCACCACGGGCGGGTTCCTGGTCGAGGCCGGCACGACGCTCGTCAGCGACGAGGTGGTCGTACCCGACTGCGGCGTCGGGCTCCAGGTCGAAGGGACGGCAACGGTCAACGGATCGGACATCGGTGGTGCCCGTAGGGTCGGCATCCTGGTTCAGCGGGAGGGGAACCTCACCCTGCTCCGTACCCGGGTGCACCGCAGCGGCGGTCCGGGTGTGCGGTTCGCCGCTGGCACGTCCGGCCGGGTGGACGGGTGCGAGCTGTTGGAGAACGTGGGCGAGGGCCTGCTTCGAGAGACGTCCGGACCGCTCCAGGTGACGGCGACCGTGCAGGTCGGCAACGGCGACGCCCGCTCGGCGGGTTCCGGCAGCGGATCGGTCACCGCCACCGGCCCCACCAACGGAACGGCCGCGCTGGCCGACCGGGTGGCGGTGCGGTCGCCCCGGGCCGCGGCGGGGGACGGCGGTTCGCCCTCGCCGCACGACGGGCCCGCCGATCCCGCCGGCCCGCTGCTGGCCGAACTGGACGCGCTGGTCGGGCTCGCCGGAGTCAAGCATGAGGTGGCGACGCTGGTCGGCCTGCACCGGGTGGGCCAACGTCGGGCCGCCGCCGGTCTGCCGGTGCCGCCGATGTCGCGGCACATGGTCTTCGCCGGGGCTCCCGGAACCGGCAAGACCACCGTCGCCCGGTTGTACGGGCGCATCCTCGCCACGCTCGGCGTGCTCAACACCGGCCAGTTGGTCGAGGTGGCCCGCGCCGACCTGGTCGCCGAGCACATCGGCGGCACGGCGGTGAGGACCACGGAGAAGTTCAACGAGGCGCTGGGCGGGGTCCTCTTCATCGACGAGGCGTACACCCTGTCGCCGGTGGACGGTGGCGGCAGCGGGCACGACTTCGGACGGGAAGCCATCGACACCCTGGTCAAGCTGATGGAGGACCACCGGGACGAAATCGTGGTGATCGTGGCCGGCTACTCGGCTCAGATGCGGGCCTTCCTGGACTCCAATCCCGGGCTGGCGTCCCGGTTCGCCAAGTCGGTGGAGTTCGAGAGCTACTCGACCGATGACCTGGTGACCATCGTGGAGCGCCTGTGCAGCACCCACCACTACTCGTTGGAGTACGACACCCGCCTCGCCCTGGCTCGACTGTTCGACGCGATGCCCAGGGACGCGAACTTCGGTAACGCCCGAGTCGCCCGCAAGGTGTTCGAGGAGATGATCGGGCGACAGGCGTACCGGCTGTCGCAGGCCTCCTCCTCCGACGGGGTGGAACTGGCCCGACTGCTACCTCAGGATCTCGGCGTCCCGCCGGCCGGCGGGGTGCAGGGCGGCGCGGCGCGGACGGACGAGGTCGACACGTTGCTCGACCGGCTGCAGGCGATGATCGGGTTGGCCGAGGTGAAGCGGGAAGTGTCCGATCTGATCGATCTGCTGGCCACGATCCGGACCCGGGTGAGCGCGGGACTGCCGGCACCGGCCATCTCCCGGCACGTGGTCTTCTCGGGCCCGCCGGGCACCGGTAAGACCACCGTCGCCCGACTCTACGGACAGCTGCTGGCCGCTCTCGGCGCGCTACCCAAGGGCCAGCTGATCGAGGTGGCCCGGGCCGACCTGGTCGGTGAGTACATCGGCCACACCGCCCAGCGCACCCGGGAGGCGTTCGAGCGGGCCCGGGGCGGCGTCCTCTTCATCGACGAGGCCTACACGCTGGCGCCGCCGGACGCGGGGCAGGATTTCGGCCGGGAGGCCATCGACACCCTGGTCAAGCTGATGGAGGACCACCGTGACGAGGTGGTGGTCATCGCCGCCGGATACGACGAGGAGATCGAAGCCTTCCTGGCGGCGAACGCGGGTCTCGCCTCCCGTTTCTCCCGCCGGATCCACTTCACCCATTACAGCCCCGACGAACTGGTCGCGATCTTCCAGGCGCTCGCATCGGCGAACGGATACGAGTGCCCGGGCACGACGTTGATCGCGTTGCGTGAGCACTTCGAGCGTGTGCCACGAGGACGAACCTTCGGCAACGGACGGTATGCGCGGCAGCTCCTGGAGGATTCGATCACCCGTCAAGCGGGTCGGCTGCGGACACTCGGCACGCCGACCGTCGAACAACTGCGGGCTTTGCTGGCGTCGGACATCTCGCCGACGACCAGCGCCAGAGCCTGATTCCGTGATGCCGTCTACTCGGGTTGGTAGCTGCTCGTGACGTTCATCGACGGGGAAAGAAAATCCCCGCAATCACTCACCGACGACGACCGGCCTGCCGACGACGTGCTGGCGACGTCCAGGATGCGGGCCCTGCATGCGGATTATGCAGAGGACCTGCACCGGTTCCTGCTGCGGCTGTCCTGGGGCGACCGGCATCTGGCCGATGACCTGTTGCAGGAGACCATGCTGCAAGCCTGGCGTCACCTGGACAAACTGCCGGCGGAGCGAGAGGCGTCGCGGCGCTGGTTGTTCGTCGTGGCCCGTCGGATCGCCATCGACGCGGCGCGCGCCCGGCAGGCCCGGCCGGTGGAGATCGGCACGAGCGACCTCACGCGCCTGGCGGGAGGAGTCGACACCACCGAGGACGTGGTGGCCGAGCAGACGATCCGGCGAGCGCTACCCAAGCTCACTCCGGCTCACCGGGCCGTGCTGGTGGAACTGTATTTCCTGGGACGCTCGACCGAAGAGGCCGCAGCCCGGCTGGGCATCCCCGAGGGGACCGTGAAATCGCGGGCATTCTATGCCCTACGGTCACTCCGGGCGGCTGTCGGACGGATCGACGAGGGCTGACGCAGCGGTTGGTGGCCCGACGACGTGAACCAACTCCCCGGCTCGATCGTTGTTCAGTTTGATCTCGGTTACCCGGCAGTATCGGTGGTTGGTAGCGTCACAGACGAGCCATGACACGGAGCGGACCCGACACGCCCTATGAGAGACCACAGCGAAGGCCACCGCGGCACCTGCCTGGACGGCGCCCCGTACCTTCTGGGGGCCCTGCGACCCGTTGCGGCGTACGCCTTCGAGGAGCACCTCATCGAGTGCGGCACGTGCCAGGACGCTTGCGACGACCTGGGCCCGATCGCCACCGTTCTGAGCGGGATTCCGACCGCCGAGGCGATCGTCCTGCTCGAAGGAAGGATCTGCGCGGCGGCCGAGGGGCGTGAAGCGCCGCCGGCGAGGACGCGGCGGCAGATCGGCTGACCCGGCACCCGTCGTGCTGGTGGATCATCTGCTTCTCTTTACCGCACGTTCGCGAGCCGTCCACCATGGAAGGTGCGTGCGTTATCGCGCGGCGGCCAGCATGAGCGATGTCTTCGGCAGCCGGGACGCGTGGAAAACCGGCTGACCGGCCAGATGCATCACATCGATGGCTGTCGCGCTGGAATCGCTCACTTTCGAGGAACTGGATCCCGCGTCCGTGGGGCCGCCCCGCGAGATGGAGCTCGCAGGGGCGGATGACCGGTCACCCCCGGCACGGTTGGCGGAAAGTGCGACTCCTGGCGGGCCGTTGCGGTCAACTGGGGGTGTCGTGGCGATCGAGGTTCCGGATTCTGTGGCGCGGTTTTTTGCTGCGTTGACGGGTGAGTTGTTTCCGGGTGTGTTGCCGGAGCGGATTGCGGGGTTGGCGCGGTCGTTGGGCTCGGTGGCGGCGGAATTGTCGGCTGCGGGTGGGGAGTTGGTGGTGGCGGCGGGGGTGATGGGTCGTGGTGTGCGGGGGGAGGCGGGGCGGGCGTTTGTGGAGGCGGTGCGGGGTGTGCGGGGGGTGCTGGATTCGGGGCCGGGGTTTGTGCGGTCTGTGGCGGGGGTGTTGTTGCAGTTCGCGGCGTTGGTTTTGTATGTGCAGGTCGCGGTTTTTATGATCGCGGCTCTGTTTTTGGTTGAGTTGTTGGTGGCGTTGAAGTTGTTCTGGGTTAATCCGGGGTTGTTGGCGCAGTGGTCGGTGCGGGTGCCGGTGGTGCGCCGGGTGATTTCTGGGTTGTTGTCGCGGGTGGGGCGGGAGGTGGTGTTGGATGCGGCGTTCAATGTGGTTTTTGAGTTGTTGATGGATGTGGTGGCGCAGGTGGCGTCGCGGAAGCGGGGGTATCAGCGGGGGTGGAGTGGGTCGTCGACGAGGGAGGCGGCGGCGTCGGGGGGCTTGGAGACGGTGTTTGGTGGGGCGTTTCGGGCGGTGCGTGGTGGTGCTGGGGTGGTGGTGGATCGGGCGGGGTTGGCCCGGTCGGGGCCGGGTGGACGGGTGGCCGGTGTGCCGGGTGCGGCGGCGGAGCATGCGGGTCACGGGGTGGTGGTGGATGCGGGTACGCAGGTGGTGTTGACGGGGCAGGTGGAGGGTTTTCAGGTTGGGTTGACGTCGGGGTCGAGTGCGTTCAATGGGGTGTTGTTGCAGGGCGCGGCAGGGGTCGGGGATCGGATGCGGGCTGCGCGGGTGGGGGCCGAGCGCACCGGGTCTTCCGGCACGGACACCCCCGGCACGGATGACCCGGGCACGGGCACCCCCGGCACCCCCGGCACCGGCACTCCCGGCATGGGCGCTTCCGGCACGGGCACTCCCGGCACCGGCCCGGCTGACATCGGCGGTGCGGGTGGCTCGGCCGGCGCCGATCTGATCGGCTCGACGGGTGTCGGCACGTCAACTTCGGCCGGACCGCGGCCCGGGTTGGCGCCGGTGGCGGGGGACGTAATGCCGGCCGCGGGGCCCTCCGTACCGCAGGCAAGCCCGCAGCCGGTGCCGCCGAGCAGACTCGTCGGGGGCCCGACGGTTTCCGCAGGCGAGACCATTCCGCAAGCGTCGGCCCCAGCCGGCGGCGTCGTGCCGATGGCCGAGGCGGTGTCGGTGCTGGACGGATCGGCAGGCGTTGTCCACGGGGACGCGGTGCGCGCGGCGATGCGGGAGGTGATGGGCCGGTCCGACGTGTGGCAGGGGCAGCCTGACTGTGCGCTGCGGGTACGGGACCTGCTGGGGCAGCTGAGCCCGTACGGATATCCCGTGCGTGATGATCATTCCCACGCCAGGCTGATGGATGAGATCGCAGTGTTGAGCGGGGGCGGTCGCTTCCAGCAAGCGGACGTGGGGCGCCTGCGGGAACTGGCGGCGGGCGAGATGACCGTGGTGGAGATTCTGAGCCGCGAACGGCATGTGGTCGCCGTGCACCGCCGGACCGACGGCGTCTTCGAGATGATCGAGACACAGGGGGCGACGGAGACCGAGCGGTTCGTCGTGTTCCATCCCGATGATCGGCGACCTCCGATGCCGGGGCAGCCCGCCAAGCCGGTGCTGCTGGCCAACCCGATTCGGTTGTTGATCGGCGAGGACGACCAGGTGAGTCGGTTCACTCCGGCTGGGGTGCCGATGACCGGCATCCGGCCAACGCAGGCGTCCGACAAATCGATCGCCCCGTCGGGGACTGCCCGACGACCCTCCACCGCCACTGCCGGGACCGGGCCGACGCGGATCACGGTCGCGGACGCCCTGCTGGACCCACCGCTCACCAGCTCTCCCGGCATGCGACGCCGCACTCGCGCCCGGGTCGCCGAGCCCTCACCGGCGCAGGCCGCGACTGGGCAGGCCGCGACTGGGCAGGCCGCGACCGCGCAGGGCACGCCGGCCGCCCAGATGCCCGCGGCGGTGACGAACGAGGCCGGCCCGTCGCGGCCGCCCGAGCCGGGCGTCCCGGCCACCGGGGACAACCTCAAGCTCTATCAGGATCATCCGGAACTGCTGTACGAGGTGGACGGCGTCGTCGACCTGGAACGGCTGGTCAGTGACCTGCGTATCAGCGTCGAGCAGCGGGTACAGGCGCGCCCACGGCCGATGATCGCCCTGATCACCCCGGGCGGCCGGGAGACGGTCAGTGTCGACTTCACCGACATCGAGAACGCCCTGCGGAATGACCTTCCATCATTCTTCGTCAGCGGCGGCCGGACCTTCGACGTGCGGGACAGGCGTGGCCACTGGCACAGCGTCACCGTCTCCACCACCCGCCTGACCGACCAACAGCGATGGATCGACCAGAGCGCGGACAAGCTCAAGTTCGACACCAGGATCGACTCCAGCACCACCCTGCGGGAGACCGAGACCTCCGGGGACAGCTTCGCCCTGGGCACCGGCTTCATGATCGGCGGCCGGTACGGTCCGGGTGGTGGCCTCCACACCGAGGCGGCTCTGGCTCGCGGAAGCGAGACCAGCGAGAGCAGCGCGGTGCTGTTCGACTCGCACAACATTCGCAGCGGCGGTGGGTCCCATCTGGTGCTGGCGATGGTGCGGTTCACCGTGCGGGTGCACGAACCGGGTTCGGTCCCGGTCATGCCACCGGCACACGACACGACGGCAGACCAGCGAGCTCATTACCCGCCGCCGCCGGACGAGATCACCGCGCGGATCGGCTTCCGGGCCCTCGACGACATCCGCGAGGCCACGCCCCGCACCGGCAGTGTCCGGCGCGGCAGCTTCGACGTGTCCACTCTGGTGGAGAACCTGCACGTCGCCCGGATCCTGGACGCCCGCTTGGGCGACGGCGGCCGGCAGGGCTGGAACCAGGTCGCCGAGCTGATCCTGGACCAGTTCCGGACCACCGGCACCGCCGACGCGGGCAGCCCCAGCCGGGATCAGCTGCGAACGTTGTTGAGCGAGCCCAACGTCCTGGGCCACCTGCTTCAAGCCCTGGAGAGCAGGGTGAACTCGCCGCTGATTCTCAGCCAGTCCCGCCGACAGGCGGTCTCCCTCCAGCTCAGCGCCGAGGTGACCGGGATGGAGGTGATCGCCGACGTCAAGAAATCGTCGTTCCGGTGGCAGCCCGGCTACACGGTCAACGGCCGGGAACAGCATGCCAGCACGGTTGGTGGGGGCGGCACGTTCGTGCCGATCCGCTGGGGGTTCGGGCTGGGGTACGTGCAACTGCGGCTCAGCGCCGGCTTTCGGCGCAACACCACCACCAGCAGCCGGCAGAGCAGCACCAACCGGACCGGTACCGAGTTCAAGGACATCGAGAACGTCCTGGCCAAGGTGGAGTTCAGGCTGACCATCAACGTCGCCACCAGGGTCAACGCTCTGCAGAGAGGGCTCTTTCGCGGGGTACGACCGATCACGGTGGACCTGACCCTGCTGTCCCGGCTGCCCAGGACGAAGGCCGACGAACTGCTCAGTGACGTGCGCCCGGCGGCGGTCGTCACGCCCGCGACACCGGCGAACTCCTCGGCGGCAGCGGCCGAGGCCGGCACCAGCGCGGTGCCGCCATACGCCAGCAGGGGCGGGCACGCCATGCCGTACTCGATGAGCGGGTTCGCCGACCTGCAACAGCAGACCGCGCACCTGGTCCGGCGCTTCGGCGGAGGCTTCCTGCCCCGGTTCCGCGACGACGGGGTGGCCCGCCCGATGGGGTTCGCCAGCTCGGCCAGCGAACGGCAGCGCAACCAGGCGGAACTTGACCGTGTGCTGTCCGTACCGGCACTGCGGCAGAACTACTCGGCGCTACTCAACGGTGGCGTCGCCGCCCGGCTGACCCGGACCCACCCCCTCTCCACCACACATGTGGTCATCCACGTGACCGCCCAGCACGGGCAGCTGCGACACACCGGTACCGAGCCGAAGGTCGCGGTGCGTGCCTTCCAGGGGCGGGGCGAGCAGGACGGCACGGCAGGTGGCAGCAACTGGCGGGCTGCGGTGGCGGTGGAGGGCGCGTTCATCGGCCGGTACGACCAGCCGACCGTGAACGTCGGCGTCAGTCCCGGTGGCGGAATCGAGGGCCAGGGACGCTGGGCCCGGCAGGGCGGGGTCGACGTCACCGGGCAGGACACCGCGCTGCACGGCGGCTCGCCCGGCAGCCAACGCTATCGCGGCGACCTGGAGCTGGAAGTCACCGTCTACTCCTACCGGCTCGGGCCAGGGCGGGACCGGGCCGCCCGGTCAGGCCTGGGCCGGCGGGCCACGACCATCCGGCGGGTCGACGACGACGCTTTCGTCCGTGTGGACAACGCGGTACGGGTCGGGGCGAAGGAGTTGCCCCGGTACCGGCTCAGCGTCACCCGGCCGGTGGACGTGCTCTACGCAGAGAGCGCGGTACCCACCGAGAAGGTCGACCACCCGGTGTCGGTCACCGACCACGAGGACACGCCGCTGGTCCGTGCCTGGACGCGCCTGGACGATCTGCGTCACTACGTGGACCGTGCCTCGCCTGAGGCGACCGCACCACCGGCCGCGCATGACCCCAACCGCACCGTGGCCGAGTGGCAGTTCGTCGAGGCGCTGCCCGGCAGCGAGGAACTGCTCAAGCTGACCCGGAGCGCGGTGCAGGACATCCAGCGGTACCCCGACCGGGTGTCCCGGCGTCAGCTCGGCGGCCTGCGCGGCGACGCATCGCTGCGCGAGGGTATGCCGATCTGGGCCGAACTCACCGACAGGCTCACCGTCGGCCAGCAGACCACCAACCTCGAGGCGATGACCGAGCGGCAGTGGGATCTGGAACCGCTGACCACCGACGTCGACGGCGGCCGGCTGAACGTCTCGATCGTCGCCCGGCTGACCAACCCCCGGCTGGTACCCAACCAGTCGGAGATCACCACCGAGCACGCGCCCAGCGGCGGCGTGCAGGTGTGGCACCAACGGACGAAGGAGATGCAGATCCTCGGCCGAGGCCAGTTCGGTCTGTCCTTGCGCACGCCCTCCCAGCCCGCGGACCGGCATGGCGGAGGGGGCACCGGAACCGCCGGCTACCAGCGCGTCCTGTGGTACCGGCTGATCCGTAACCGGACCGCGGTCAGCGGCACCATCGAACGTAACGTCAACAACCGCAAGGGAAAGAAGCGAACGTTCCTCATCGTGGCGGACCTGCGGGCGACGGCCGTCGCCGAGGTGGGCAACCCGCCCGGTCTGCCCCGGTCACTGTCACCGTATCGGCCGGACAGCTGGCAGAAACCCAAATCGGCACGCCGCAGCGCCCACATCCACAATGCCGCATTTCTGCGGGTCAGCGAGGAACAGGCGGACGCCCTCGGCCTGTTCGGCGACGTCGATCAGGACATCCGCGACGAGGTCGGCGAGCCGGCTGTCGTCGAGCCACCGCCGCCGGCCCGGTTGCGGCCCGGCGGGTCGCCGGGGCTTGGGCTGCAGACCTTCCACACCGTCCCGTCGTTGATCGATCCGGCCGTCGAGGCGTTGCGGGTCGCAGTTGCTCGGCCTGGCACCCACTGGCTGGTCGAACGCATCCTGGCGGCGTTGACCGGGCAAACCGGTCTGGCTGATCCGATGCTCAACCGCCGCCGCATGCTGCACGTGCTGTCGCGGGCCGGAGTGCGGCGCAACTGGGCTGCTCTGTTCGACGGCGGCGTCTCCCTCATTCACACCGAAACGAACGTGTTCAGCCAGCGCCTCTACGACGTTCGCCTCACGGCGGACCTGCCCGACGACGGCATGACCCTCGACCGGTTCGTCGCCAACCACGACGACATGGACGTGCGCACGGTCGGTGCCCGGGGTCAGACCGCGCTGCTTCGTACCGCGCACGGCGGCGGCGCCTATGCCGGCGTGGCCGGGTCGGGGGTGTTCAAGCAAGCCGGGGCGCTCGCGCTTGGCGGCGGCTACCAGTACGGCACCGTCGGCCTGACCTCCACCACGACCGTCACCGACTCGCAGCAGCGGGCCAGCGACATCAGCTCGGGCCGCGGGGTGAAGGCCCGGATCACCCTCGTGCCGCGGTTCGAGATTCAGATCTACCACGAGGGCAGGCTCGTACCGGGCGATGCGATCACCTTTCAGGCGCCGGTGACCGTGGACCGGTGGGCAAGCGACCTACGGCTCGTGTCGCGCGGACAGCACCCGCCGCCACGGACGTACCGGCCCGATCCGACGCCCGGCCCGGAACCGGGCTGGCAGGTACGTAACGGACTGCTCCTGCCGCCCCGGTACGCCCCGGAAGGGCTCGCCGGCGCCGAGCATCTCCAACGTGCCACCCAGGCTCTGCTGGCCGACGCGTCCAAGCGCCTGCGGAAATCCGGATACGTCGGTGCGCACCAGGTGCACCAGGGGTTGACCCCCGAGCTGCTGCTGCCCAACATCGGGGCGACGTTCACCAACGACGCGGCCGAGGACGGGCTGGCGCTGCCGGCGGTGCCGAGCGCGACCGCGTCGATGCAGGAGGCGCTCATCCAGGTCAGGCTGGCGCCGGTGGCGGTCCGGCTGGCGGGGGTCGATTCCGGCGTCTACCGGGAACACGTACGCCAGGACGCGGCCACCGTCAGCAGCGGCTCGAACCGCCTCAGCCAGTCACTGCGCGCGCCCCGGCTGATTGTCGGTCGCGGCTACCTGGGCGACCCGTATCAGGCGCTCGAGACCGGCAACACCGGTCCGATCAGCGGCGACACGCTGGCGCTGTCGACCGGTGGCGAGGACTCCGCCACCAGCTTCGGCAACGTCAAGCCGGAGGGCCCCTCCGTCCTGGTCGAGTACGTCACTCAGCCCGCCGTGTCGGTGACCCTGCGGGGTGCCTTCCGCGAGGACCGGCAGTACACCGACGACAGGGTGGAGCGGGTCGTCGTGGCGCTACGGATGTCCCTGAACGACGCCCGCCGGGTGCTCGGCATCGCCGATGGCGGGCCGGACGTGCGCCGCGACTTCGACATGATCGTCGCGCACGAGAAGCGGCTGGCCGGGCTCGCCGACGATTTCGTCAAGGCGGGGGAGACGGAGGCGGCGGCTCGATACGCGGCGCTGGCCAGCAAGGCGGGCCGGCAGACGACGGACCCGGAGTTGGAACGCCGCTGGCAGGAGGCGAGTGGGCAGCGGAAGTCCGCCGAGGCCAACTGGTGGGCGGCGGCGCAGGACCACCACCGGAGGCTGGACGAGTTCAACGCCCGCTACGAGGGTCGCCCGGAGGCCAAGCCGTTCGACCTGGACCACGAGTACGGGCCGGTGGTCGAGCCGAAGCGCGTCAAGGAGGCCGAGAAGGCGGCCGACGGCGGGGTGCGGTTGAATCCGGTGTGGTATCGGCTGGATGACTTCCCGCCCACCCTGCTGGAGCGTAAGGACGCGCACTGGCACTACGCGGTCGACGCCGATGGTGAGATCCGGATCGGCAGCGAGGAGATCAGCACGGTCTTGGACGAGCCGGAGTGGCAGCAACTGCTGACCGGAATGCGGCGGGTCGAGGGCGACCTGACGATGGAGCAGTTGCGGGCGGCGTTGGACGGGCAGGGGCATCCCACGATCGCCGCCGGCTTCGACGAGGTTGGCGGGACGGTGGTGCAGGCGGCGCGGGTCAGCGGCGAGTTGAGCTGGAACGAGGCCGCAGGCCGGTGGGAGGCCAACGACAAGTCCGGGCGGTACATGAGTGACAAGGTCCGACCGGACCTCGAAGCAGCCGACGTCACCCGCTGGGTCGGCAACGTGGCCCGACGGATGAGCGCTCAGTTCGGCCCCGGGTACGAGGTGAGGCCGGTGCTGCTCAAACACGCTGACCCACCGCCACCGCCACCGCCGCCCGCGCCGCGCGACCTGGGCGTTACTGCCGACGCGCTGCTTCGGCCGTACCAGTCGATGCCGGCGGGCACCGGCGAGCCGCAGTTGGAGGCGCTCCGGCAGTTCGCGATCGCGGCGCTGTCCCAGGGCATCGACAGGGATACCGTGGCGAGCCAGCTCGCCGCCGAGGCGAGGCGTCTCGGCCTCGGTACCAGCCGAGGCGAGGCCCCGGCGGTACCCGCGGCGGTCAGGCGCTGACCGCCGCGACACCACGTACTCGACTCACCGGTGCCACTTCTGGTTCGCGGTGCCCGCGCACTCCCACAGTTGCAACCGGGTGCCGTCGCCGGTCTGCAGGTCCACCGCGTCGACGCACTTGTCCGCCCGCACGTTGACCAGGTCATGCGCCTTGTTCAGGGTGAACCGCTGGGAGGCGCTGCCGGAGCAGGGGCTGAGCAGGATCTTCGCGCCGTTCGCGGTAGACCCGCCGGCTACGGTCATGCAGCGGTCGAACGACCGGACCGTACCGTCGCTGTGGAACGTCCACCGCTGGTTCGGCCCGCCGTTGCAGCTCCAGATCTGCAACGGCGGGTTGCTCTGGTAGGCGCCGTCGGTCACGTCGATGCAGCTACCGCTGCCGTACCCGATGATCGGGCCGGCGGCACCGACCGGCTTCGGTTTCGGCGTACTGGCCGGTGGCTTGGGGGAAGTTGGCGGCGTGGTCAACTGCTTCGGCGGGACGTCACCGGCGGTCCTGCTCGGCGTCGCGCTCGTGGACGGCGCGGAGGGGATGCCCGACGGGCTGCTGGTGCGCTCGGCGGCGGTGACCGGTGGGGTGACACCGAACGGCGGTTGGCGTTCGTAGGTGCCGGTGTGGCGCTGGGTCAGGGAGATGAAGTCGCGTACGGCCGGCGTGTCCGGCACCCCGCCGGCGCGCTGCACCGCGGCCGGGCCCCACTGGAATGCGGCGAGTGCCTTCGGGTAAGCGTCGCCCTGGCCCACCTCGCCCATCTCCGTGATCAGGCGGCACATCACCACGCCGAGCGCCGCGATCGCCTGGTGCGGATCCCATGGTGAGGTGGCTGCGGCCCGCGGGGCGTATTCCGCCCAGACCGCCGGGGCGAACTGGGCGATGCCCTGGGCTCCGTTCGCGCCGAGCAGGTTCGGGTTGAACGCCGACGCCGCCATCAACTGGCCCGCGACCCGGGCGGGCGTCATCGCCGGGCAGACCTTCCCTGCGGCGCGGATGGCCTGCTGGTGCTCGACCGGTATCGGTACCGCCGGGGTGTCCGTGCCCGGCGGGACGCCGCCGACGGGCCCCGGCGACGGCGTCGGGCTGCTCCGGGCGAACTCCGGTTGGCGGGCGTACCAGGCCGCGTAGTCGGCCACGGTGTCGACGTACTCCTTGGCGCGGCCGGGGATCCCGCCGGCTTCCCGCACGGCAGGCAGCCCGTGACGGTACGCGGCCAGGGCGAGCCGCCATTCGTCACCGGCCACACCAGAATCTCGGACCTGCCCGGAGAGGTCGCACATGTGATGCGCGAGGGCGAAGATGTTCGCCGTCGGGTCGGCGCGCCGTGCCGTCGTGCCCGGCTTCCAGAAATCCCACACCGCCGGGGTGAGACCGGCGATCCCCTCGCCGCCGCCTTCGACGCGGGCGGCCGGGTCGAATCCCGACGCCGCCATCAACTGGCCGGCGAGCCGGGTCGGCGTGAGCATCGGGCAGGAGAGCGCGGCGGCGGCGATCGTCTGCACCTGGCTGGCGGGGACCGGCCGGCCGGGCGGGACCGTGCTGCCGGCGGTGGCGGTCCCGAACCCGGAGGCGGCGACCACGCCCGCCGTGGCGGCGAGGCCCAACAGCAGCCCCGCCGCGATGCCCCGGCGTAGAGGGAGGAACCTGCGCCGTGCTCTGCCGGCCGCGTCCGCCAGTTGCCTGAGCCTGGTCGGACCGCCGGTGGGTGGCGTGCGTCGCATCCTGATCGCTCCTCGGTACGTACCGATCTCCGAGGAGCACGACGGGACGGACGTTCAGTCGGTTCAATCGCCAGGCCCCGCTGAACCGGCGCGTCAGGCGTCGGTGCCGGACGTGCCCGTTGGACGGGGTATGGAGCGGGCGCGGAGGTGGGCGCGTTCGCCCTGGCGGCCGAAGAGGACGAGTGCCTCGACCGGGGCGGCGTCGGCGCTGCCGAACCAGTGGGGCACCCGGGTGTCGAACTCGACCGCCTCGCCCTCCGTCAGCACCAGGTCCTGGTTGCCGAGGAGCAGCCGAAGACGGCCGTTGAGCACGTACATCCACTCGTAGCCGTCGTGGACCTTCTGCTCCGGGGTGTCGCGCCGCGTCGGGATGATCACCTTGTACGCCTGCAACCCGCCGGCCCGACGGGTCAGCGGGATGAGCGTCATGCCGTTGCGCTGCACCGGGCGCAGGTGGATGCGCGGGTCGCCGGTCGGCGGCGCACCGATGAGTTCGTCGATCTGCACCCCGTACGCCCGGGCGAGCGGCAGCAGGAGCTCCAACGTGGGACGGCGGCGGCCGGCCTCGAGCCGGGACAGCGTGGACACCGAGATGCCGGTCTGGGCCGCCAGACCGGCCAGCGTCACCTGGCGCTGTCGACGGATCGCGCGCAGCCGGGGCCCGACCGCGGCCAGCACCTCGTCCATGTCGGCAGGGTTTGCCATTCTGGCAAGTTTAGTTGCTGAGGAGTCGGTGTGCGTCGATCGTGGATGGCATGACGCAGAAGTTTGATGTCGCGGTACTCGGCGGCGGCGCCGCCGGGCTGAGCGGTGCGGTGATGTTGGGTCGGTCTCGGCGTTCGGTGGTCGTGGTCGACGCCGGTTCGCCCCGCAACGCGCCCGCCGCGGGCATGCACGGTTTCCTGTCCCGGGACGGTATGAGCCCGCGTGAGCTGCTCGAGATCGGGCGGGCAGAGGTCGAACGCTACGGCGGGGTCGTGCTACCGGCGACGGCCGTCGCGGCGCGCCGCGCCGACGACGGGTGGTTCGAGGTGCGCCTCGACGACGGGCGTTCCATCGCGGCCCGGCGTCTGCTGGTGACCACCGGGCTGACCGACGAGCTCCCCGACGTCAGCGGGCTGGCGGAGCGCTGGGGTCGCGACGTGGTGCACTGCCCGTACTGCCACGGGTGGGAGCACCGCGACCAGCCGGTCGGCGTGCTCGCCACGCACCCCGAATCGGCGGTGCACCAGGCGCTGATGTTCCGGCAGTTGACCTCGGACGTGACCGTCTTCCAGCACACCGCCCCGGCGCTGACCGACGAGCAGCAGGCCCAACTGGCCGCCTGGGGCATCGGCCTGGTCGCCGGATCGGTGGCGGCAGTCGAGGTGACCGACGACCGGATCACCGGGGTACGGCTGGCCGACGGGACGGTCGTCGCTCGCTCGGTGGTGGTCGTCGCGCCGCGGCTGGTGGCCAACGGGCGTATGCTCACCGACCTCGGCCTCCAGCTCACCCCGCACCCGATGGGCATCGGCGAGTCGATCGCGGCTGACCCGAAGGGGCAGACGGAGGTGCCCGGGGTGTGGGTCGCCGGCAACGTCACCGATGTCATGGCCCAGGTGGTGACCGCGGCGGCTGGCGGAGCGGCAGCCGGCGCCGCGATCCATGCCGACCTCATCGCCGAGGAGACCCGGCTCACCCTCCAGGTGTCGTCGCGGGAGTACTGGGAGGAACGGTACGGATCGGCTCAGCGGGTCTGGAGCGGCAAGCCCAACCCGCAGCTCGTCGCCACCGTCGTCGACCTCCCGGCCGGTACGGCGCTGGACGTCGGCAGCGGTGAGGGCGCGGACGCGATCTGGCTCGCCTCGCGGGGATGGAAGGTCACCGGGGTGGACGTGTCACAGGCCGCGCTGGACCGGGCCGCCGAGCACGCCAGCGATGCCGGCGTGCAGGTCACCTGGCGGCAGGCCGATGTCACGACGTGGGAGCCCGCCCCGGCGCAGTTCGACCTGGTGTCGGCGCAGTACGTGCACCTGCCCGCGCCGGTGCGCGAAGCCCTGCACCGTCGACTGGCCGCGGCCGTCCGCCCGGGCGGCGCGCTCCTCATCGTCGGTCACCACCCCGCCGACCTGGACACGCCGGTACGGCGCCCGCCCCTGCGCCACCTGCTCCATTCGGCCGAGGAGATCGCCACCGTGCTGGACCCGTCGGCCTGGGACATCACCACCTCGGCCGTGAAGCGTCAGATCACCCAGGACGGGCAGGAGATCACCCTCACCGACGCGGTGCTGCGCGCGGTGAGGCGCCCAGCCGAGCCCCGGTCAACCGGAGTGGATCGCCCGTAGGGCACGGTAGGCGCCAGCCGGGTCAGCCGGCAGGTCGTCGCCGCGTCGGGCTAGCTGGCGTACGTCGTCCAGCAACTCCCGGGACTCGGCCTCGCTGAGTTCGTTGTCCGCCTGCTGGTCGCGGCTCAGGCCCTTTTCGAGCCACCGCTGCACGTCTGCCCAGGAGTGCCAGTCACCGCGTCGGTAGACCACCTCGATGTCCGACTGTTGGTACTCCATGTCAGCCTCCCCTCGTGGGTCCGCCGCCCGATTACCCGCCCCGCCGGTCGTCGAACGCGGGACAACCACAGGAGGGCACCGCTCGCCCCGCTCTCGATGACCTCGCGTGTCTTCGGCGAGCCAGCGGGTAGCCGGAGCAGGGCGAGCGACCAGAGAGGTGATCGGATGATGAACCGGAGCACGCCACCGATGGCGCCGAGCAACGAGGCCACCCGGGAGCAGCTGGACGTCGCACGCGCCGAGGGGGATGCCTACCGGCGGGCGATGCAGGCGATGGCCGACGAGGAGGGTGCGGTGATGGCCCAGGCCGGCGATCTGGTCATCGGCTTCGTCAACGAAGCGGCCGAGGGGATGTACGCCCTCGACGGCGACCGCCTGGTCTGGCAGGAGGCGGCCCAGGACGCGAACGTCCATCTGGAGGTGGCGGTGGCCGACGCCGGTGACGGGCGGTTCGTGCCGGGCCTGTCGGTGCGGCTGGAGTTGACTCGCGACGGGGTGCCGGTGCTCGCCACCGAGTTGCCGTTCCTGTGGCATCCGTTCCTGCACCATTACGGCACGAACGCGGTGGTGCCCGACGAAGGGCCGTACCGGGTGCGCGTACGGGTGGAGCCGGCGGGTTTCATGCGGCACGACCCGGTCAACGGCCGCCGGTACGCCGAGCCGGTCGAGGTGCACTTCGACGACGTCCGGCTGACCAATGGGCGCAAGCCGAGCCCGGATGCCGAGCCGCGCGGGGCGGAGGCCCCCTCGGCCAGGGCCGGCCGGGTCGCCTGAGGCAGGCGTTTTGATCCTGGCGGATCGGGTAGCCGGCGGCGGCTGGAAGGTGGTGGACAGGTGAATCTCGGCAAGCTTGGTGACGTGGCGGTGGGTGCGGCCGGTGACGTGGCCGGCAGCGTGGTGGATCCGAAGGCGGGAGCCGTTCGGCTGCGGTCCGCGGTCACGCCCCGCGCCGTGGTCATGCTGGCCGCCGGCCTGTTCCTCGGCTACCTGCTGGCCCGGTCTCGGCGCCACCACTGACCAAGCTCAACTGCGGCCCTGGGCACGGAGCACCGCGACTGGCGG
>NZ_BOPC01000021.1 GCF_016863555.1 Micromonospora qiuiae
TCTCAACCGGCCCGGAAACCCCGATATGCGGGAACCCGTGCCACCCAAGGGGCCGGACACGGCAACATGCCGCAACCCGCGCCTGCCCTGGGCGCCCGAACAGCCCGACATGCCGTAACTCGCGCCGACCACATCCGCAGGCACCGAGCCCTCAGGCACCGGGCCCACCGCGCCTGTACCCACCCGCCTCGCTCCCTGTTGTCCGTTTCCCAAGGCTGATCAAGGGTCGAGCAGCCGGCGGATCTCCGTGGCGGCGGGGTGCGCCGGCGCGACGGCGAGGAACCGCCGCAGCGTCGCCGCCGCGTCCGCGGGCCGGGTGGTCCGCTGGGCCAGCCCCAGGACCAGCAGCCCGTCGGGTGACTCGGGCGCGTCGTCGAGGACCTCCCGGGCGATCTGCTCCGCACCGGCGGCGTCCGAGGAACGCAGCAGGGCGAAGGCGAGACGCAGCCGTACGCCGTCATCGGGCCGCTCCCGCAGCGCTTCCCGGTACATCTGGGCGGCGGCCTCGTAGTGTTGCCGTCCCTCCAGGTCCCGGGCCAGTCGCAGCGCGACGGCCGCCGGGTCGGCGGGCGGCCCAGCCGGTGGCGCCAGCCCGTCGGCGGCCACGGCCACCGTCGCCACCAGCGCGATCAGCCCGGCCGCGGTGAGCGAGCAGACCGGCCGTGGCGACCATCGCGAGGTCGCGCCAGCGACCCGTCGGGCGCTGCCGGCGTGCCCGGGTCGCTGGGCCTGCCTGCCGGACCGGCGGGCGCTGCCGGGGCGCCGAAGCCACAGGATCCGCCTGCCGGACCGTCGGGCGCTGCCGGGCAGCCCGGGCCGAAGGGTCCGCGCGGCGGCGACGCCGGCACCGAGCAGTGCGATCGCGGGCACCACCCACAGCAGGAGTCCCGGGCCCCGCACGGGCGGCTGTGCCAGCACCTCGTCGCCGTAGCGCGCGACGAACCACCGCCGGATCTCCTGCGGGCTGCGGCCCTGCGCCAGTTGGTCGGCGATCACCTGCCGCATGGAGGTGGCGATCGGGGAGCGGGAGTCGGCAACCGACTCCCCCTGGCAGGCGGGGCAGCGAAGCGCGGCGGCGGTGGCGGCGACCGGGTCCGTGCGTCCGGCCGGTCCGGTCGAGCGGAGCATGCCGGCGACCGCCAGCGCGAGTAGCGCGGCCAGACCCGGCAGGACGATCAGGCGTCGCATCAGGCCGCCGCCAGCAGGGGCGACAGCTGCTCCTGAAGCCACTGCCCAGTGACCACGCCGGGCTGGTACGCGACGATCCGCCCGTCGCGGTCCACCACGAAGGTCTCCGGCACGCCGCGTACGCCCCAGTCGATCGCCCGCGTGCCGTCCGGGTCGGGAAGCACGGTGAGCTGCTCGGCCTGCGTCTGTTTCAGCAGGGCACGTACCGCCTCCGGCCCGTCGCGCAGGTTGAGCCCGACGACCTGCAGCCCTTGCGGTGACCAGCGTCGGGCGGTCTCGGCCAGCAGTGGCAACTCGTCGCGGCAGGGACCGCACCACGAGGCGAAGACGTTGACCAGCACGACCTGCCCGCGCGCGGCCGCCAGGTCGAACCACGTGCCGTCGAGGGTGGCCCCGGCCAGCGCCGGTGCGGCCACCGCCGGCCGGCTGACGTCGCCCGGACCGGAGCGGTGTCCGGTGACGAGGACGGCCCCGAAGCCGACGGTCAGCAGCAGGACGGTTGCCGGGGCCAGCCGGACCCGCCGCCACCACGACCGCCGGGGGTTCATGCCGGCGTCCTGGTCGTCGCGGGGGCAGGCCGTGCGGCCGGTTGGGGTTGCCGCCGTCGACCTGCGCGGGCCGCCTCGGCCAAGGCGAGCAGCCCACCGGCCGTGCCGACCGCGCCGCCGGCCCAGACGAGACCGACGAGCGGGTTCACCGCCAGGCGTACGGTCGCGCTGTCGCCGTCGGCAGCCACCGAGAGCAGGGTGAGGTAGACGTCGCGGCGGAGGCCGGTGTCGATCGCCGGGACCGCGACGGCGATGTCCCGCACCGGGTCGTAGCGCATGGCCGGGGCAGCGGTGTGGGTGTCACCGGCCGAGGAGACCGCCAGGCGGGCGCGTACCGTCATCCGGCCGACGGGTGCGGCGCGGTGCACCGACTCCAACCGCGCCCAGACGTCGCCCACCCGGATCGTCTCGCCCACCCGCAAGGTCCGTTCGTCGACCTGCTGGTAACTCGCGGAGGCCGCGACGCCGACGGCGAGCAGCGCGAGCCCGGCGTGCCCGAGCGTGGCTGCCCAGCGTCGGGCCCGCCGGTGGCCGCCTCGGGCGCCCGCGGCGAACAGGCCGGTGAGGACGAAGGCCGCCGCTCCGAACGCGGTGAGCGCGGCCGGACCGGGCCGGCTGAGCAGGCCGACGGCCGCCACGGTGGCCAGCGCCGCCGCGCCGGGCAGGGCGAGCTGGCGTACTGCCTCGTGCCGGTTCCGGCTGCGCAGCGCCGGTGGCAGCCCGGCCAGCAGCAGCACCACCACGGCCAGCGGCACGGCGGTGCGCTGGTAGTAGCCGGGCCCGACGCCGATTCGGGCCCCGGTGAGCGGCTCGGCGAGCAGCGGCAGCACGGTGCCGATCAGCACGGCGGCGGCGACCGTGCCGAGCAGGACGGCGTTGACCAGCACAGCGGTGGGTCGGGACCACAGCGGCGGCGCGGTCGCCTGAGCGGCGGCCGGTCGGTGGCGGCCGGTGATGGCGGTGGCGGCCAGCGCGGCCAGCAGGACGAAGCCGAGCAGGAGCGGCCCGAGCGGCGATTCGGTGAAGGCGTGGACGCTGGCCACGGCACCGGACCGGGTCAGGAAGGTGCCGAGCAGCACCAGCAGGAATCCGGCGCAGGCCAGGACGCTGTTCCACCGCTCCCGGCCCCGGCCGCCGCCGAGGCTGGTGTGCAGGAAGGCGGTGGCGGTCAGCCAGGGCAGCAGGGAGGCGTTCTCCACCGGATCCCAGGCCCAGTAGCCACCCCAGCCGAGGACGGCGTACGACCACCAGGCGCCGAGGACGATGCCGGCGGTGAGCGTGGACCATGCCAGCAGTGCCCAGGGGCGGGCCAGGCGCAGCCACTGCCGTCCGGCCGGACCGGCCAGCGGGGCGGCCAGCGCCAGCGCGAACGGCACCACCATGCCGAGGTATCCGGCGTAGAGCAGCGGCGGGTGCACGCCCATCGCCGGATGCTCCTGCAGCAGCGGGTTCGGACCCGGCCCGTCGAACGGCACCGGGTCCACGGCCCGGAACGGGTTCGCCGCGAAGGTGGAGAGTGCGAAGAAGAACGTGGTGACCACACTGACCACGACCATCGCGTACGCCCGCAGCCGGTCCGGCCGTCCCCGCGCGAACAGAGCACCGTACCCGCCGAGGACGAGCAGCCAGAGCAGCAGCGACCCGTCCATGGCGGACCACAGGCTGGTCGCCGTGTAGTAGCCGGGTACGTGCCGGCCGCCGTTCTCGGCCACGAAGCGCACGCTGAAGTCGTGGCCGAGGAGCGCTGCCTCCAGCACCACGCAGGCCGCGGCGGCGGCGAGCAGCGCGCCGGTCGAGGCCAGCCGGGCGGGTCGGGCCGGTGCCCCGGCCAGGGCCACCCGCAGCCAGAGCAGCGCGGCGAGGGGCGCGGCGAGCAGCCCGACGGCGAGGCCGGCGGTACCGAGGTCACCGAGCATCCGACGGCTCCGGTGCGGGCGCGGAGGGCCGGTACTCGTTGCCGTGCCGCACCACCACCTGGTCGGCGTCGAACACCCCGTCGGTGCCGAGTCGCCCCTCGACGACCGCGTCCTCGCCCTCGCGGAAGGTTTCCGGCGGCATCCCGCGCTGCCGGACGGCCACCTCGTGGCCGCCGTCGCTGAGCCGGAACAGCACCAGCCCGCCGTCGTGGCGTACCGATCCGGGTACCACCTCGCCGCCGAGCCGGATGCGCTCGCCCGCGGCGGTCGGGTGAGTGAGCAGTTCACCGGGGGTGCGGTAATAGGTGAGGGTGTCGCGCAGGGCGCCGGTGATCAGCAGGCCGCCGCCGGCGAGCAGCAACACGAGCAGGGCCAGGCGGCCGGGACGCCGGATCATCCCACCGGCGCCGGCCGGCGCGGGTCCGAACGGACAGGTCGGCGCCCTTGCGCGGCGCGGGCCGCGTCGAGCCGACGCTGCAGCCGTACCACCCGGTGGGCCAGCAGCCAGGTCGCGCAGACACTCGCTGCCGCGACGGCCAGCAGTAACGCCAGCGCCATCCGGGGATCGATCGGCGGCTGTTCCGGTGCCAGGAAGGTGGCCTGCTGGTGCAGCGAACGCCACCAGCGCACCGAGAAGTGCACCACGGGGACGAGGACGAAGCCGCCGATCCCGACCACCGCCACGGGGCGGGTGACCCGTGGGTCGCCGTACGGCGGCACGCCGGCCCGCTCGGCGAGGGCCCGGCGCAGGGCCAGCGCGGCGGCGTACACCAGGAACAACAGTGCGGTCCCGACCAGCCGGGGGTCCCAGGCCCACCAGGTGCCCCAGACCAGGTGGCCCCAGAGCGAGCCGGTGGCGAGGGTGAGCGCGGTGAGGACGACACCGATCTCGGTGGCGGCCAGGGCGAAGCGGTCGCACCGGGCGTCGGCCCGCAGGAGGTGGGCGCCGCTGGCCACGAGGACGACGGCGAAGGCCAGGTAGGCCACCCAGGCGGCCGGTACGTGCAGGTACATGAGGCGTTGCGCCGGCCCCTGCATGGCGTCCGCCGGTGCGAGCAGGCCGCCGGCGAGGCCGGCCCCGGCGGCGAGCCCGGCCGCGGTCCAGCCGGTCGTGCGCCGGGCGGCGGCGCCCTGGGGGGAGTCCACGGTCAGTTCCACGATGGAGGTACGCATCATCGTCCCGTCCGCGCCATCGACGCTCGCCTACTACTGCCGGATCCGACTCTATCCGTCATATGGACGCAATGCCCTCAATTCGCCTAATAAGCCTCATGCCCTGCCGAAGTGGTTAGGGTCGGTTCCGGTGGACACGCGAGCTGACCCGACGACGCGCTCCCGGCGCCTCGCCCCGGTGGCGGTGCTGGGGGGCGTGCTGGCGCTCGCCGGCTGCTCCGGCCAGGCACCGTCCGCCCTCGACCCGGCCGGCTCCGGCGCCGGGCGGATCACCGACCTGTGGTGGGTGCTGTTCTGGATCTCCATGGCGGTCTTCGTCGAGGTCATGGTGCTGCTGGCCTGGGCACTGCTGTTCCGCCGCCGCCGGGACGCCCGGGTCCGGCACGGGCAGCCGCTGCGCTTCGTGGTCGTCGCCGGCGCCGGAGTGCCGCTGGTGATCCTGGTGACCGTCTACGCCCTCGGGCTGCGTGACCTCGCGGCGCTGGGTGACGGCCCGGAACCCGGGGCGACCACCATCGAGGTGACGGGCCACCAGTGGTGGTGGGAGGTGCGGGTGCCGGGTGTCGCCGGCGCCACCGCCAACGAGCTGCACATACCGGTGGGGGAGAAGGTCCGGATCCGGTTGCGTACCGCCGACGTGCTGCACAGCTTCTGGGTGCCGCAGCTGATGCCGAAGACCGACCTGATCGCCGGGGAGGTCCGGGAGACCTGGTTGCGGGCCGAGCGGGCCGGCACCTACCGGGGACAGTGCGCCGAGTACTGCGGCACCCAGCACGCCCACATGTCGTTCCTCGTGGTGGCCGAGCCCCGCCGCGACTTCGACGCCTGGCTGGCCCGGCTCGGCTCACCCGCCCCCGGACCGCAGACCGACGCGCAGCGACGCGGACAGCAGGCGTTCGTGCAGGGCAGCTGCGCCGGCTGCCACGCGGTCCGGGGCACCGGGGCGGACGGTCACATCGGCCCGGACCTGTCCGACGTCGGCGCCCGGTGGAGCATCGGCGCGGGAGCGGTGCCCAACGACGGCGGCCACCTGGGCGGCTGGATCGCTAACTCGCAGACGGTCAAGCCGGGCAACCGCATGCCGCCGCAACCGGTGCAGGCGGCCCAGTTGCCGGACCTGATCGCGTACCTGCAGTCGCTGAAGTGAGCGAGGGGAGGGAGGAATGTCCACAACCGCCGCACCGGTGCCCGGCGCCAGCCGGGAGCAACTCGGCCGGCTGGAGGAGCACTGGGGGGAACGGCCCTCGCTACGGGCCTGGTTGACCACGGTGGATCACAAGAAGATCGGCCGACGCTACCTGGTCACCGCGGGACTGTTCTTCGCCCTCGCCGGCCTGAGCGCGCTGGCGATGCGGACCCAGCTGGCCCGGCCGGAGTCGCGACTGCTCTCCCCACAGGAGTACAACCAGCTCTTCACCATGCACGGCACAGCGATGATCTTCCTGTTCGCCACCCCGATGCTCTTCGGGTTCGGCAACTTCCTGGTGCCGCTGCTGATCGGGGCACGGGACATGGCCTTTCCCAAGCTGAACGCGCTCGGCTACTGGATCTTCCTGTTCGCCGGCCTGTTCATGTGGGCGAGCCTGCCCTTCGGGGCCGCGCCGAACGCCGGCTGGTTCGCCTACGTGCCCCTGACCGGCCAGCAGCACACCCCGGGCCTGCACATGGACGTCTACAGCCTCGGGTTGCTGTTCCTCGGGATCGCCACCACGGCCGGCTCGATCAACTTCATCGTCACCGCGCTCAAGCTGCGGGCTCCGGGCATGTCGCTGAACCGGGTGCCGTTGTTCGTCTGGGCGATCGTCGCCACCGCCTTCATGGTGATCTTCGCGTTGCCGGCGCTGAACCTCGACAACGCCATGCTCTTCCTCGACCGCCGGTTCGGCACCCACTTCTTCGACCCCGCAGCCGGCGGCAACGTCCTGCTCTGGCAGCACCTGTTCTGGATCTTCGGTCACCCGGACGTCTACATCATCGTGATGCCGGCACTGGGCATCGTCTCGGCGGTGCTACCGGCGTTCACCCGGCGCGGCGTGGTCGGCTACGTGCTGGTCGTGTTCGCCATCGTAGCGATCTCGATCATCTCGTTCGGGGTGTGGGTGCACCACATGTTCGCCACCGGCCTACCCCGGCTGTCGTACAGCTTCTTCAGCGCGGCCAGCACCATCATCACGATCCCGTCCGGGATCCAGATCTTCGCCTGGCTGGCCACCATGCTGCTCGGCCGCCTGGTGGTCAGGGTCCCGCTGCTGTTCGTGATCGGCTTCATCGTCACTTTCGTGCTCGGCGGTTTCACCGGCACGATGTTCGCCCTGACCGCCTTCGACCAGCAGGTCACGGACTCCTACTTCGTCGTGGCCCATTTCCACTACGTGCTCATCGGCGGCGCGGTGTTCCCGATCCTCGCCGCCATCTACTACTGGCTGCCGAAGATCACTGGCCGGATGTACCACGAGGGCCTCGGCCGGTGGGCGTTCTGGCTGGTCTTCGCCGGCATGCATGTGACGTTTTTCCCGATGCACCTGTACGGCCTGTTCGGCATGCCGCGCCGCGTCTACACCTACCCGAGCGAGCCGGGCTGGGACGGCTGGAACCTGGTCAGCACCATCGGCTCGTACCTGTTGGCGGTCGGGTTGCTCCTGGTCGTTGTCGGGGTGGTGCACGCGATCCGGCGCGGTCGTCCGGCACCGCCGGACCCGTGGGGCGGCGACACCCTGGAGTGGTCCACCGACTCGCCGCCGAAGTCGTACAACTTCCCGGTCCTGCCGCAGGTGCACAGCCTGCACCCGAACTGGGACGAGTCGAGCCGCGAGTCGATGGGGGCCGGCGCCGAGGCCGATCGGATCCTGGCCGACGGCCGCACGACGCTGCTCACCAGCGAACTCGACGGCCGGCGGGAGCGGGAGGTGGAGATGCCGGGGTCCTCCTGGCAACCGTTGCTGCTCGCCCTGGTGATGCTGCTCTTCTTCACCGCGATGCTCTTCGCCTGGTACCCGGTGGCCGCCGTGGCCGCCGTCGCGGTGGCCGGCACTGTGGCGACCTGGCTCTGGCCGCCGCGCCGGCCCGACCGGGAACTGGGGGTGAGCGCGTGAGCGGCGGCGTGCGGGCGGCCACCGGTACGGCGGCCCTGACCACCGAACTGCCGGTCGGCCGGTCGACGGGCTGGTGGGGCATGGTGATGTTCGTCGTCACCGAGGCCACCCTCTTCGCCTGCCTGCTCGGCAGCTACTTCTACCTGCGCTTCCAGTCCGGCGACCAGTGGCCGCCACCGGGAATCGCGCCGCCGACGCTGCTGAAACCGCTGGTGATGACCGCCGTGCTGCTGCCCAGCAGCCTGCCCGTGATCTGGGCGGAGCACGGCATCCGCAAGGGGCAGCGCTGGCGGCTGCGCGCCGGGCTGACCGCCACACTCCTGCTCGGGTTGACGTTCCTGGCCCTGCAAGCCAGCGAGTACGCCGAGAAGCTGCACGAGTTCACCCTGACCACCAACGCCTACGGCTCCCTGTTCTACGTCATCACCGGCTTCCACGGCCTGCACGTGCTGGTCGGGTTGACCATGATCGGATGGCTGCTGGCCGCGTCCCTGCGCGGCGGCAGCTTCGGCGCCCACCGGCACGACCGGGTGCGCAACGCCGCCATCTACTGGCACTTCGTCGATCTGGTCTGGGCCGCCATCCTGTTCACCATCTACCTGTCCCCGAGGCTGTGATGAGCGCGCATCCCGGCCCTCGGGCCCGTCTCGCCGGCGGGCTGCTGTTCTGGTACGCCGTGCTCGGCGGCGCGGTCGCCTGGGCGGTGCACCTGTTGGCCGGATGGGGTGTCGACGAGCTGACCTGTGCCAGCGGGTCCGACCACATCGGCGGCGTCCCGTTGCGCGCCGCTGTCGGTGCCGCGGTGGCGCTGCCGGCACTGGCCACCGTCGGCGCCCTGCTGGCCGCCGTGCTGCTCTGGCGACGTACCCACCCGCCGTCCGAGGGCGAGGATCGGTCGGTGGGGCGGGGCCGGCTGCTCGCTGTCGTGGGCTTCTGGTCCAACCTGCTGTTCCTGACCATCATCGTGCTGGGCGGGGTCGCCCTGCTGGTGCTGCCGCCATGTCAGCGGTGACCGCCGTCGGTTCCGCCGGCGGAACAGACGTCGCCGACGGGATCGTCGCCATGCTGCTGGCCGCCGCACTGGCCCTGCTCGCCGCCGGCTACGGCCGGGGCGTGCACGAGTTGTGGGCCCGGCGCGGCGTCGGCGACGTCCTGCCGGGTCGGCGAGTGGCCGCCTTCGGAGCCGGCCTGCTCGCCGTGGTCGCCGCGCAGACCGGGCCGGTCATCGCGCTGGCGGAACGCGGACTCGCCGGGCACATGACCCAGCACATGCTGCTGCTGCTCGTCGCCGGACCGCTGCTCGCCGCCGGGGCCGCCGGCCTGCCGCTGACTCTCGCGTGCCCGGCGGCGCCGCGGCGGCGACTCGCTCGCCTGCGGGTCAGCGCGCCCGGCCGGTGGCTGCGCCGCCCCACCGTCGTCGCGCTGGCCGCCGGCGGCATCCAGACGGTCGTGCTCTGGTGCTGGCACCTGCCCGTGCCGTACCTCGCCGCCGAGCGGCACCCGGTCCTGCACGCGGCGCAGCACCTCTGCTTCGTCGGGTCGGCCTGGTTGCTCTGGGCGCCGCTGCTCGGTGCGGACCGGCACCGGTTGCCCGCGCCGGCGGGGATGCTGCTCCTGGTCGGCACCATGCTGCCGGCGTCCGCGCTGGGCGCCGTGCTCACCTTCGCGCCCCGGCCGGTCTACCCGGCCGAGGTCCTCGGCGTCGACCCGCTGGCCGATCAGCAACTGGCCGGGCTGCTGATGTGGGCCCCGATGGACGTGGTGGCGCTGCTCGCCACGCTCGCGATGTTCCTGCGCTGGCTGCTGGCCCTGCAGCGGCACCGCCCGGAGCGGGTGACCTCGCCGGATGCCGAGGGCCGGCGGGTGGCCACCGAGGGGGCGGCGCCATGAACCGTGGCATCCGGGGGCGGCTGGCCCTGCTGCTGGCGCTGCTGTCGCTGCTGACCGCGTCCGGCTGCGCCAGCACCGGTCCGCCTCCACCGCCGGAGGTGCGCACCGGGCAGCCGGAGCGCGGGGCGGCGCTCATCGCCCAGTACGGCTGCGGCTCCTGCCACACCATCCCCGGCATCGACCGCGCCGACGGGCTGGTGGGGCCCCCGCTGATCCGCTTCGGGTCCCGCTCCTACATCGCCGGGGAGTTGGTGAACAACGCCGACAACCTGCGGCACTGGATCTCCGACCCGCAGGCGGTCGAGCCCGGCACCGCCATGCCGAACCTGGGGGTCAGCCCGCTCGACGCGCAGGACATCGCGGCCTACCTGTACACCCTGGACTGACGCGTGCCTACCCGGGGGGACCGATGGAGCCACGTCACGCGGGCCGTGACGGTGGGAATGGTGGTCGCACTGGCCGCCGGACCCGCCGCCCTCGCCGCTCCCGCACCGAACGCCCCGCCGGGATCGAACGCCCCGTCAGGACCGGCCGCCCCGCCGGAAACGGCCGCCCCGAGCGCCGGGCCGAGCGCGTTGGCCGGGGCGACGCAGGGACGGGAACTGTACCGGCAGAACTGCGCGAGCTGCCACGGAGACCAGGGGCGGGGCAGCCAGCGCGGCCCCTCGCTCGTCGGGGTGGGTGCCGCGTCGGTGGATTTCCAGGTCGGCACCGGCCGGATGCCCATACCGGACGAGATGCAGCAGCCGCGCCGTGGCCGGCCGGTCTTCTCCGCCGACGAGATCGCCGCCCTGGTCGAGCATGTGACCAGCTTCGGCGGCGGCGGCCCGGGCATCCCCCGGGTGACCGAGGGCAGCCTCGGCACCGGACGGGAACTCTTCGCCGCGAACTGCGCCCCCTGCCACGGCGGCACCGGCGCGGGCGCGGCGCTGACCAACGGCTGGAACGCCCCGCCGCTGTACGAGGCGACCCCGGTGCAGGTCGCCGAGGCGATCCGGGTCGGCCCCGGGCTGATGCCGGTTTTTCCCAGTCAGGTTCTCACCGACCAGCAGGTGAGCGACCTGGCCACCTACGTGCAACGGCTGCGCAGCGAGCGCCTGGACCGCGGCGGGAACCCGCTCGGGCGGCTCGGCCCCCTGGCCGAGGGGGTCGCCGCCTGGGTGGTCGCCCTGGGCCTGCTCGTCGCCGCGGCCCGTTGGCTGGGGCGGAGGGCTGGCGAGTGAGCCGGCGGCCACGGGTGGCACCCGCCCCGTCCGGGGTCAACCGGCGGATCATCCTGTCCTTCCTGGTCAGCGCCGCCGGCGCGATCGGCTTCGCGGTCACCTACGGTCTCGGTGGGCACACCCAGTGGGAGGGGGCGTGTCTGGCGGTGGCTTTCGTCGGCCTGGCGACCGGCCTGGCGATCTGGGGCCGGCGGCTGGTTCCCGTCGGCGGCTACGTCGAGGAGCACGAGGGCTTCGTTCCGCCGCCGGACGAGCAGGCGCTGACCGCCGCCGCCCTGAGCGCGCCGGACAGCCCGATCCGCCGGCGTGGCCTGCTCGCCGCGCTCGGGCTGGCGCTGACCGCGCTCGGCGTCGCGGCCCTGTTCCCGCTCCGGTCCCTGCTTCCGTGGGACCGTGCCCGGCCCCTGCGGGCTCGCAGGGACACCCCCTGGGGGCCGGGGGTGCGGCTACTGACCGCCGGTGGCCAGCCGTTGCGCCCCGGTGATGTGCCGGCCGGCGCGCTGGTCGGCGTGTTTCCCGAGGGCGGGACCGACGCCGGGGACGCCCCGGCCTTCGCCGTGCGGCTGCAGCCGGAGCGGTTCACCCGGCCGCCGTCGGCCGGCCACCTCGACGGGCTGGTGGTCTACTCGCTGCTCTGCACCCACGCCGGCTGCCCGGTGCGGCTTTATCTGAAGGGCACCGGCCGGGTGCTCTGCCCGTGCCACCAGTCCTCCTTCAATCTGTTCGCCGACGCCGCGCCCGTCGCCGGTCCGGCCGCCCGGCGGCTGCCCGGCCTGCCGGTCGCGGTCGACGCCGACGGCTACCTGCGCGCGACCGGCGACTTCACCGCACCACCGGGCGCGGGTTTTTGGAGCCGGCCATGATCATGGACAGGCTGGCCCGCGCGTTCGACGACCGGTTGCGGCTGTCTCCGCTGACCCGCAGGGCGCTGGCGAAGGTCTTTCCGGACCACTGGTCGTTCATGCTCGGCGAGATCGCGCTCTACTCCTTCGTCGCGCTCGTGCTCACCGGCGTCTACCTGACCCTGTTCTTCGACCCGAGTTCCGCCGACCGGGTCTACCAGGGCTCGTACGCGCCGCTGGACGGCACCGCCACCTCGGCCGCGTACGCCTCGACGGTGCGGTTGAGCTGGGACGTACGGGCTGGCCTGCTGATCCGGCAGACCCACCACTGGGCGGCCCTGATCTTCGTCGCCGCGATCCTGGTGCACCTGGTACGGATCTTCTTCACCGGCGCGTTTCGCAAGCCCCGGGAGACGAACTGGCTGGTCGGTGTCACCATGCTGATGCTGGCCCTGGCCAACGGGTTCACCGGCTACTCCCTGCCCGACGACCTGCTCTCCGGCCTCGGGCTGCGGATCATCGTCTCGGTGGTGGAGTCGATCCCGCTGGTCGGCTCGTGGCTGGTCTTCCTCGGCCTCGGTGGCGAGTTCCCCTCCGACGAGATGATCCCGCGGATGTTCGTCAGCCATGTGCTGCTGGTGCCCGCGGTACTGGTCGCGCTCGTCTCGGTGCACCTGGCGATGATCGTGCGGCAGAAACATGCCCAGTTCCCCGGCCCCGGCCGCACCGAACACAACGTGGTCGGTTCCCGGCTTTACCCCAGCTACTCCCTGCGGTCGCTGGCGCTGTTCGCGTGGGTGCTGGCGGTGCTGTTCGCCCTCGGCGGGCTGGTGCAGATCAACCCGGTCTGGCTGTACGGCCCCTCCGCGCCCGGCCAGGCCACCTCGCCCGCCCAGCCGGACTGGTACGTCGCCTGGGGTGACGGAGCGCTGCGGCTGTTCCCGCCGTGGGAGATCCACATCGCCGGACACCTGGTGCCCGCACCGTTCTTCCCCGGGGTGGTGCTCGGCGGTGTCACCTTCCTCGCGCTGTACGCCTGGCCGTTCCTGGAGCGCTGGTGCACCGGCGATCGCCGCGCCCACCAACTGCTCGACCGGCCCCGTGACCACCCGGTTCGCATGGGCGTCGGGGTGATGGCGTTGACCTTCTTCGGGGTGCTGGTGGTGGCCGCCGGCGACGACATCATCGCCCGGCTGCTGCGGGTGCCGGTGTACGACGTGCTCTACGTCCTGCGCGTACTGGTGCTGGTCCTGCCGGTGCTCGCCGGTGCGTTGGCGTTCCTGCTGGCCCGGGCGTTGTGCCGCAGCGACGCGGCGCGCCTCGGCGAGCTGACCCGCGCCGATCTGCGCGCGGCCGGGCAGGGGGCCGACCGGCGCGCGGGTGGCCGGCGGGTGCGCGCCGGCGAGGCGCGGGCGGTCGACGAGCCGGAGCTGCCGACGCCAGACCGTCCGGGACAGCGGATCGAGCTGTGGCCGGACGGCGGGGTGTGGCGCTGGCGCTACCGCGACGAGCCGGCCGGCGTCACGCTCCTGAACAACCGGGCCATGCTGACCGAGCGGGAGGCGGTGGACTCCGCCCGACTTGCCTACCCCGGCGTCGACCATGTCGCGGTGCCGGGCCCGCCGCCGCCTGCGCCGCCCGGGCGGGTGCGCATCGCGCTGCGCCGCTGGGGCAACGCAGCCCTCGGTGTCTCGTTGCTGGTGGCGGCCCTGCGCCAGCGACGACAGCGGCATCCCGACGGAGACGGGCCACGGCCGGAATGAACGCCGGTACCCCACTCGGTTTGGCGGCCGGATGACCGGGTATTTGCCGGCCCGTCCAGCTCCGCCTTATATGTCCGTAAACTGCGGCGAGGTGAACAGCACAGGGGCATGAGCGAGACGAGGTCGGGCGAACCGGCGGAACGAGGAGGACGACGTGCAGGAGATCGTGGGCGAGAGCCTGGCCCGACGGCTGGTGGAGTGGGGGGTCGACACCGTGTTCGGCCTGCCCGGCGACGGCATCAACGGCCTGATGGAGGGGTTCCGCCGACAGCGGGAGAAGCTGCGGTTCGTGCTGGTGCACCACGAGGAGGCCGCGGCCTTCATGGCCACCGGCTACGCCAAGGCCACCGGCCGGCTCGGAGTGTGCGCGGCCACCTCGGGACCGGGGGCGATCCATCTGCTCAACGGGCTCTACGACGCCAAGCTCGACCACGTGCCGGTGCTGGCGATCACCGGCATGCAGGAGACTTCGGTGCTGGGCGCGCACTACCAGCAGGAGGTGCACACCACCCACCTCTACCAGGACGTGGCCGGGTACAACCTGATGATCACCAACCCGCAGCAGATGCCGGCGGTGGTGGACCTGGCGATCCGCCACGCGCTGAGCAAACGGACCGTGGCGCACCTGACCTTCCCCAACGACGTGCAGGTCGCACCCGCCGCGCAGGATCCGTACCGGCACGTCAGCCCGGGCAAACCGCCGATGAGCGCGGCGGAGATGTGCCAGCCGCCGCTGGCCCCGCACCAGCAGGAGCTGGTCAAGGCGGCCGAGGTGCTCAAGGCCGGCCGGAAGGTGGCCATGCTGGTCGGGATCGGTGCCCGCGGCGCCCGCGCGGAGGTGCTCGCGGTGGCCGAGGCCCTCGCCAGCCCGATCGTGAAGACGCTGCCGGGCAAGCAGGTGGTGCCCGACGAGCACCCGCTGACCACCGGCGGGCTCGGTCTGCTCGGCACCGCGCCGAGCGAGGAGCTGATGGAGGAGTGCGACACGCTGCTGATGGTCGGCACCTCGTTCCCGTACGGGAAGTACCTGCCTTCACCCGGGCAGGCGAAGGTGGTGCAGATCGAGGTCGACCCGAGCCTGCTCGGGATGCGGTTGCCGGTCGACGCGCCGGTCTGCGCGGACGCCCGCCTGGCGCTGCGTGAGTTGCTGCCGATGCTCACCCACCACCCGGACCGCTCGTTCCTTGAGAAGTACCAGCGCAAGATGGACGGCTGGCGCTCCGAGATGACCAGGCTGGTGGACCCGGAGCGGGTGCCGATCGCCCCGCAGTACCTGATCGGCTGCATCGACGCCGCCGCCGCCGACGACGCCATCCTGACCTGCGACTCGGGAACCATCGCCACCTGGTCCGCCCGGCATTGGACGATCCGCGGCGACCGGGAGTTCTACCTGTCCGGCAACCTGGCGACGATGGCGCCGGGTCTGCCGTACGCCATCGCCATGCAGCACGCCTACCCGGGCCGGCAGGTGATCGCGTACGTCGGTGACGGCGGCTTCGCCATGCTGATGGCCGAATTCCTCACCGCGGTCCGACACGAACTGCCGATCAAGGTGGTGATCAACAACAACAACTCGTACGGCCAGATCCTCTGGGAGCAGATCATCCTCGGCTACCCGGAGTACGCGGTGCGGCACCGGCAGCCGGAGGCGGACTTCTCCTCCTGGGCACGTGGCTGCGGCGCCTTCGCCATCAAGGTGACCGACGCGAAGGCCGTACCGGGTGCCATCCGGGGTGCCCTCGCGCACCCCGGCCCGGCGCTGGTGGACTGCGACGTCAACCCGAACGAGCCACCGATGCCCGGCAAGGTCAAGTACGAGCAGGCGAAGAACTTCACCGAGGCGTTCCTGCGCGGCCAGCCGCACAAGGTCGCCACGCTGGCCTCCGTCGCCCGCGACAAGATCAACGAGTTGCGGTCATGACCCGGGTGCTGCCCGAAACGGTCCTGCACCCGCCCGAGCCGGCCCACGACATCGACCTGGCCGCCCTCGCCGCGCAACTGCGGGCGGAGGTCGACGGCGAGGTCCGCTTCGACGCCGGCTCCCGCGCCGCCTACTCCACCGACGGCTCCAACTACCGGCAGGTGCCGCTCGGCGTGGTGGTGCCCCGCACGGTGGAGGCGGCGGTGGCCGCCGTGGCGGTGTGCCGCCGGCACGGCGCCCCGCTGACCTCCCGCGGCGGCGGCACCAGCCTGGCCGGCGAATGCACGAACACCGCGGTGATCCTGGACTGGTCCAAGTACTGCCACCGGCTGCTGGAGGTCGACGAGCAGGCCCGCACCTGCCTCGTCGAACCCGGCATCGTCCTCGACGAGCTGAACGCCCGGCTCAAGCCGACCGGGCTGGAGTACGGACCTCGGCCGGCCACCCACAGCCACTGCACCCTCGGCGGCATGCTCGGCAACAACTCCTGCGGGGCCACCGCGCAGCGCGCCGGCAAGGTGGTGGACAACGTCGTCGAGCTGGAGGTGCTGCTCTACGACGGCACCCGGATGTGGGTGGGGGAGACCAGCGACGAGGAGTACGCCCGCATCCAGCGCGACGGCGGCCGTCGGGCGCAGATCTACCAGCAGCTGCGCGCGTTGCGCGACGAGTTCCTCGTCGACATCCGCACCCGCTACCCGGACATTCCCCGCCGGGTCTCCGGTTACAACCTGGACAGCCTCCTGCCGGAGAAGAACTTCCACGTCGCCCAGGCGCTGGTCGGCTCGGAGAATACCCTGGTCACCGTGCTGCGGGCCCGGCTGAAGCTGGTGCCGGTGATCCCGGCCAAGGCATTGGTCTTCCTCGGCTACCCGGACATCGCCACCGCGGCCGACGACGTGAAGCACATCCTGCCGCACAACCCGATCGCGCTTGAGGGGATCGACGACAAGCTGATCAACTTCGAGAGGCGCAAGCATCTGCACCCCGCCGCCCTGCACCTGATGCCCGAGGGTGGCGGCTGGCTGGTGGTCCAGATGGGCGGCAACACGCTCGAGGAGGCGGAGGAGGCCGTCGTGCGGATGCTGCACGCGTTGCGGCGCGACGGCGGGCCGACCGTGCACCGCTTCGACGACGAGGCCCACGAGAAGCAGATGTGGGAGGTCCGCGAGTCCGGTCTCGGCGCGACTGCCCGGGTACCCGGCGAGGCGGACACCTGGGAGGGCTGGGAGGACTCGGCCGTGCCGCCGGAGCGGCTGGGCGACTACCTCCGTGACCTCGATGCGCTCTACCGGGAGTACGGCTACGAGCAGGCGTCGCTGTACGGGCACTTCGGGCAGGGGTGTGTCCACACCCGGATCCCGTTCAAGCTGACCACCGCCGACGGCGTACGGCAGTTCCGCTCGTTCATCGAGCGGGCCGCGGACCTGGTCGTGTCGTACGGCGGCTCCTTCTCCGGCGAGCACGGCGACGGGCAGTCCCGGGGCGAGTTGCTGCCGAAGATGTTCGGCGACCGGTTGATCCGCGCCTTCGGCCAGTTCAAGGTCATCTTCGATCCGGACAACCGGATGAACCCGGGCAAGGTCGTCGCCCCCTACCCGCTCGACAGTCACCTGCGCATCGGGGTCGACTACGACCACGGCGACGTGCCGACCCACTTCCGCTACCCCGACGACTCCGGCAGCTTCGGCCGGGCCGTGCTGCGCTGCGTCGGCGTCGGCAAGTGCCGGCGGCAGCACGGCGGGGTGATGTGCCCGTCGTACATGGTCACCCGGGAGGAGGAACACTCGACGCGGGGCCGGGCCCGGCTGCTGTTCGAGATGCTCGACGGCACCGCCCGGGGCGGGGTGATCGGGAACGGCTGGCGCTCCGGCGCCGTCCGGGACGCCCTGGACCTCTGCCTGGCGTGCAAGGGCTGCAAGCGCGACTGCCCGGTCAACGTGGACATGGCCACCTACAAGGCGGAGTTCCTGTCCCACCACTACGCCGGCCGGCTGCGCCCCCGCCCGCACTACTCGATGGGCTGGCTGCCGGCGGTGGCCGCGCTGGCCGCGACGGCGCCCCGCGCGGTCAACGCGCTGGCGCAGGCCCCCGGGCTGGACCGGCTGGCCAAGACGATCGGCGGCATCGACCAGCGCCGCGACATACCGGTCTTCGCGCCGGAAACGTTCCAGCACTGGTTCGCCCGGCACACCCCCACCGGCGACGGCACCCGCGGCGAGGTCGTCCTCTGGCCGGACACCTTCACCAACCACTTCCACCCGGGGGTGGCGCGCGCGGCGGTGGAGGTGCTGGAGTCGGCCGGCTGGCGGGTACGCGTGCCGGGCCGGCCGGTCTGCTGCGGCCTGACCTGGATTTCCACCGGTCAGCTCGGCGTCGCCAAGCGGGTGCTGCGCCGCAGCGTCGACGTGCTGCTCCCGTACCTGCGCGCCGGCACCCGGATGGTGGGGTTGGAACCCAGCTGCACCTCGGTGTTCCGGTCCGACGCGCACGAGTTGTTTCCCGACGACGACGATGTCACTCGGCTGCGGCAACAGACCGTCACCCTCGCCGAACTGCTGCACGACCACAGCCCCGGCTGGCAGCCGCCCCGGATCGACGCGCACGCCCTGATCCAGACCCACTGCCATCACCACGCGATCCTCGGCACCACCGCGGATCAGGCCGTGCTCTCCGCAGCCGGCGTGGATCCCGAGTTCCTCGACTCAGGCTGCTGCGGGCTGGCCGGCAACTTCGGGTTTGAACAGGGGCACTACGAGGTGTCCGAGGCGTGCGCGGAGCGGGTGCTGCTGCCCGCTGTGCGCGACGCCGCCGAGACCGACGTGATCCTCGCCGACGGGTTCAGCTGCCGTACCCAGATCGAGCAGGGCGCCGCCGCCGGCCGATCGGCGATCCACCTGGCCGAGCTGCTGCGCGCCGGCCTGCACCACGACACCGTGCCCCGCCGCCCCGAGCGCGGCTGGGCAGACCGGCCGGCGCCGCCCGGGATGATCTCCCGCGGGGCAGCGGCCGGTCTGGTGGCGGCCACCGGGCTGGCCGCGGTGGCTGCGCTGGCCCGCCGGTGGACCCGGTGACCGGGGTGCGACTCACCGCCGAGGCGTACCGGATCGACACCGACGCCCCCGAGGGCGACGGCACCCTCGCCTGGAGCAGCACCACCCTGGTGCTGGTCCAGGCGCTGGCCGACGGGCACACCGGGATCGGCTGGACGTACGGGCCGACGGCCGTCGTCGCGGTGGTGGCGGACCTGCTCGCGCCGGTCCTCGCCGAGCTGCACCCGGACGATGTGCCGGCGGCCTGGACGGCCATGCAACGCCAGCTACGCAACGCCGGTCGCCCCGGCGTCGCCGGGCTCGCCCTGTCGGCGGCCGACTGCGCCCTGTGGGACCTCAAGGCTCGCCGGCACGACCTGCCGCTCGCCCGGCTGCTCGGCACCGCCCGCCAGCAGGTGCCCGTCTACGGCAGCGGCGGCTTCACCACCTACGACGCGGACCAGCAACATCGGCAGCTCGCCGAATGGGTGCACGAGCAGGGCATCCCCCGCGTCAAAATCAAGATCGGGGAGTCCTGTGGCAGCGAGGTGGCACGGGACCTGGCCCGGATGGCGGCGGCCCGGCGCACCATCGGGGACCAGGCCGAGCTGTTCGTCGACGCCAACGGCGCCTACCAGCGCAAGCAGGCGGTGCGGGTGGCGCATGCCGCGGCGGACCTGGACGTGCGCTGGTACGAGGAGCCGGTCAGCTCCGACGACCTGCCCGGCCTCGGCCTGGTCCGGGATCACGTCATGCCCGACGTGACGGCCGGGGAGTACGGCTTCGACCTGGTCTACTTCCACCGGATGGCCCCGTACGTGGACTGCCTGCAGATCGACGTCACTCGCTGCGGCGGGATCACCGAGTTCCTGCGGGCCGCCGCGGTGGCCGACGCCGCCGGGATCCAGGTGTCCGGGCACTGCGCCCCGCACCAGCACCTGCCGGTCGCCGCCGCCGTCGCGAACCTGCGGCACCTGGAGTGGTTCCACGACCACGTCCGCATCGAGGCGATGCTCTTCGACGGCACGCAGCCGACCAGCGGCGGCACGGTCGGAGTATCGCTGGACCGGCCCGGCAACGGCCTGGAGTTCCGCGCCGAGCGGGCACAGCGCTACCGGGTGGCCTGAGCCGGCGCTGATCACTCGCCCGAATCCTGGTAGCAGGGTTCGATCTGGCCCAGGGTCGCCGCGGTCTCCAACATCAGCGCGTGCACGAACGCCTGCGGCAGGTTGCCGCGAAGCTGACGCTGCTGCACGTCGTACTCCTCTGTGTAGAGGCCCGGCGGGCCGCACGCGGCCCGGTTGCGTTCGAACCACCGGTTGGCCGCCACCGTGTCCCCGGCCTGCCAGCAGGCCAGCGCGGCGGCGAACCCGCAGAGCAGGAAGGCGCCCTCGGCGTCACCGAGCGGCCGTCGGTCGGGGCGGAACCGGTACAGGTAGCCGTCCTGCGTGAGCTGCCTGAGGACCGCCCGGCGGGTCCGCTCGACCCGGGGATCCTGCGGCGGGAGCGCCCCGCGGATCCCGGGCAGCAGCAGCGCGGCGTCGACCCGGTCGTCGTCGTAGGCCCGCCGCCAGTGCCCGTCGGCGGCCAGGCCCTTCGCGGCGGTCTCCGCGAGGATCCGGTCGGCCAACGCCGACCAGGTGGCCGCCAGACGTGGCGGGGCGCTACCGGCCGCCGCTCGCAACCCGGCCACGCAGGTCAGCTTCGAATGCGTCCAGTGGCGCGCCGGCAGCTCCCAGATCCCGGCGTCCGGCTGCGACCAGCGCCGCTCGATCGCACCGACGGCTACCCGCATGGCTTGCTGGCCGTCGCTGTCGAGCCGGTCGTGGCGCTGCGCCGCGGCCAGCACCATCAGCACCTCGCCGAAGCAGTCCAGCTGGAACTGGCTGCCCACCCAGTTGCCGGTACGGACCTCGGAACCCGGGTATCCGGGCAGGTCGCACTGCGGCTGTTCCCGTGGCACCGGATTCCCGTCGACGGTGTATGCCGGCGCGAGGCGGTCCCCGTCGGCCAGCACCCGGTCGCTGAGGAAGGTGACGGCGTCGTCGAGCAGGTCGTACCGGCCGACCAGCGCGGCGGCCTGACCGGCGAAGGACTGGTCACGGAGCCACGCGTACCGGTAGTCGTAGTTGCGCCCGGCCATCGCCCGCTCGGGCAGGGCGGTGGTCGCGGCGGCGACCATGCCGCCGCCCGGACGGGTCATACCCCGCAGTACGGCGTAGGCCAACGTCGCATCGCGTCGCGCCGGTCCCGCCAGCGACGGGACCACCCCGGCCCAGTGGTGCTCGGTGGTCCGCCACAGCTCTCCAGATGACTCGCCCGGCTGCTGATCATGCGGGCTGGTGGCGAGCTCCAACACCAGGTCATGCCGGCCACCCGCCGGGACCGTCAGCTCACCGGCGAGGAAACCCTGCCGGTCCCGGCGCAGCCCGGCGCCGCCCCGGAACCGCAGGTGCAGCCCGCCGGTGCGGGCCAGCCACCGCTCGCCGTCGCGGGCCACGTCCTGCACCGGCTCCCGGCCGAAGTCGGCCCGTGGGTCCAGCACCACCCGTACCCGCGCCGGCCGTTCCAGCGCGCGGACCTGGCGCAGCAGCACCAGCCGGTCCGCCTCGCCGGGGAAGACCAGGGCGTCCCGGGACTCGATGATCCCGTCCTCGGTGACCCACCGGCTGCGCCAGACCAGTGATCCCGGCTCGTAGTGCCCGCCCCAGACGAAGCGGCCGGCCGCCGGGGCGACCAGGAACCGGCCCGCCCCGCCGAGCAGCGCGCTGAACACCGCCGGGTCGGACCAGCCGGGGGCACACAGCCAGGCGACGTTCCCACCGGGGCCGATCAACGCGCCGCGGTGCCCGTCGGCGAGCAGGGCGTAGGCACGCAGCACGGCCGGCATGCTGCCGGTGGTCGGGCCCGTCTCCGTTCCGGACATCGTCGCCTCTCGGCCTCGTTGGCGTACATGCCGGCGTACCCGCTCATCCTCGCCCGACACGCCGGCCGGCTGGTGTTGCGGTGCGCCGCCGTCACCCCGCCTTCGGGGTCGCTGCACCATTCCGGGCACCGGGGCGGTGACTGGCCGGGCCGCTGACGGGTAGTGCGGCAGCAGGAGCGGACGACAGGAGGCGTGGGTATGCGGCGACAGGACGTCCAGGTGGCGGTGGTCACCGGCGCGAGCGCGGGAGTGGGCCGGGCCACCGTGCGGCTGCTCGCCCGCCGCGGAATCGCCATCGCCCTGCTGGCCCGCGGACGCGTCGGGCTCGATGCCGCCGCCGAGGAGGTACGGGCCGCCGGCAGTCGCGCCCTGCCGATCGAGGTCGACATGGCCGACCACGACCAGGTCGTCGCCGCCGGCCGGCGGATCGAGGCGGAACTGGGCCCCATCGACCTGTGGATCAACAACGCGTTCAGTTCCGTCTTCGCGCCTTTCCAGCAGACCCGGCCGGAGGAGTTCCGCCGCGCCATGGAGGTCACCTACCTCGGCTACGTGCACGGCACCCGGGTGGCGCTGTCCCACATGAGCCCTCGCGATCGGGGCACCATCGTGCAGGTCGGCTCCGCGCTGGCCTACCGGGGCATCCCGTTGCAGGCGACCTACTGCGGGGCGAAACACGCGATCGTCGGGTTCACCGAGGCACTGCGCTGCGAACTCCTGCACGAGCGCAGCAAGGTGCAGTTGACGATGGTGCACCTGCCGGCGTTGAACACCCCGCAGTTCGACTGGCTGCTGTCCCGGCTGCCCCGGCATGCCGAGCCGGTGCCGCCGATCTACCAGCCGGAGGTGGCCGCGCGGGCGATCGTCGGCGCGGCCGACCGGCCCGGCCGCCGAGAGTACTGGGTGGGCGCTTCCACGGTGCTGACCATCCTCGGCAACCGCATCGCCCCCGGACTGCTCGACCGCTACCTGGCCCGCACCGGCTACAAGTCCCAGCAGACGGATCGCCCCGCCGACCACGACCGGCCCAACAACCTGTGGCATCCCCTGGACGGTCCCGGCGGGCACGACTACGGCGCCCATGGCGGTTTCTCTGCCCGCTCGCACAGCCGCAGCCCGCAAGCGTGGCTGTCCCGCCACCGCCTCGTAACGGCCGCCGGGCTGGCCGGAGCAACCGTCGGCACCCTCGCCTGGCTCCGGCGCTGAGCCGGAAGCGGCACGAGACGCCGCAAGTCGGGGCCTGGGCACGAGACGCCGCAAGTCGGGGCCCCGCCCACAGGACACCGCAAGTCGCGGTCTCAACCGGCCCGGTCACCCCGACTTGCCGCGACCCGTGCCACCCAAGAGGCCGGACACCCCGACCTGCCGCATCCCGCACCTGCCCTGACCGCCTCAACACCCCGACCTGCCGCAACCCGCGCCATCCACCCTGCCGGGCGCCACGTCCCCAGGGGCCACGTCCCCAGGGCCGCGCGCCCCCAGGCACCCGCGGCCACCACGCCCGAGCCCACCTCGCCGTTATCCATTACCGCTGTTTCGGACCTGCGCAAGCTGCTCAGCCGCGCGCTGACGGGCCTCCCGGAGAAGGTCTGCCGATGACCGGGAAGGCGCGACGCATCCAGCATCTGCTATGAATGGGAACGCTTCCACGGGAGGGTGGCGAAGGTGGATCGCAACGGAGCGACCCGACTACCAGGACGTATCGCCAGCCCGCCCGGGACTTCACCCGCCAGGCGGCGTGACGCCGCATTCCGCCCCGTGCCCCGCCAGCGTGGTGGGGGACCGAGCCATGGAGGAAAGCCATGCGTACCCTTCTTGCCGCGTTGACCGCCGCTCTGACGCTCGGCGCCGCGGCTGGCAGCGTCCCGTCCGATGCCGCGGCTGCCTCCCAGCGCGGATCCTGCACCCGCCACCTGCTCTTCTGCGAAGACTTCGAACGCCTGCCGCGCGGCGGCCCCAGCACCCTCAACTGGGGCGTCGACACGCGTAACGGCACCCTCACCGTGGAGCGTGACCGCCGAGGCAACCAGGTGCTGCACATCCACACCGTCGACAATGGACGTGCTTTCCTGCGCGTCGACGACTTCGCCGCACCGGGCAACCGCTTCTACGGCCGGATGCGGCTGCGCGTCGACGCCTTCCCCACCGCCCCCGACTGGGCTCACTTCACGCTCGTCGAGGCGACCGGCACCGGCAGCTCGGAGATCGTCCGTCCGATCGGCGGCCAGTACGCCCCCACGGTTCCCGGCATCTTCTGGGGTGTGGGCGCCGACGGCGGGCCGACCGGCGACTGGACCAACTGGCGGGAGTCCGCCCCGGTCGTCGAGGACACCTGGCAGTGCTTCGAGTGGAAGCTCGACCCGGCGGACAACCGCGTCGCGGTGTGGATCGACGGAGTGGCGAACCCGGAGCTGTCCGCCTCCACCAACAAGCACGGCGGTAACGACGTGCCGTTCATCCTGCCCACGGTGAACACCGTGAAGATCGGCTGGCAGCTCTACCAGGGCGGCACCACGCCGGGCGCCTTCGACCTCTGGATCGACGACATCGCGCTCTCCACCAAGCGCCTCGGCTGCTGACCCGCCCGGCCTGGTGACCCTGCCCGCAGGCGGCAGGGTCACCACCGTCGAGGAGCGCCTTTACCACTTGCTCCCGGCGTGGCACGCTTCGTAATGCCCCTCGATGTGGTCCCGGCGCGGTCCAGCGGCGTGGACGGGTGCGATGACAGGGAGCCGACAACGACATGTGGCGACGTGGGACGGCCTATCCGTTGCTCCTCTGGCTGGTGCTGTCCGCCGTCATCGCGGGCGCCTGGATCCGATTCGGCAGCTCCAACCTCACCACGGTGTTGACGATCGTCTCCACTCTGGTCGCCCTGCTGCCGGTGCTGAAGGTCGGCCCGCTCAGCTGGTCGACGCCGAGCCGACAGAGCACCCAGGAACAGATCGACCAGGCGGTGCAGGTCCTGGCGGTCGAGGTACGCAACCAGTGGGACGAGGAGGCCCGCCGGCGGCAACTCCAGGAAGCACGGCAGATGCCGGTCCGCTGGGAACTGACGGAACGGCGCAACGACCGGTTCCCCGCGACCGGAGAGCTGCCACGCCTGATCGACGAGTACGTCGGACAGCCCCGCCCGATGGTGATCATCGGTGAACCGGGTTCGGGGAAGACCGGCCTGTGCGTCATCCTCACGCTGGACCTACTGAAGGAGGCTTCGCCGCGGCTGCCGGTCCTGTTGCAGATCGCATCGTGGGACCCGGAGGAGAATCTCGACGACTGGTTGGTCCGCAGGCTGGCGGAGGACTACCCGTTCCTGGGCAACGAGGCGCGGTTCGGCGCCACCGCCATTCGAAAGATCGTGACACAACGCCGGGTGCTGCCGATCCTGGACGGCCTCGACGAGTTGCCGCCCGAGCAGCGACCGGTGGCGTTGCGGGCGCTCGACGAGGACTGGTCGAGCGACCGGCCGTTCGTGCTGACCTGCCGCACGGACGAGTTCACCGCGGCCAACGCCCAGCGGCTGTTGATGGGGGTGCTGGTGGTCCGGCTACGCCCACTGGAGCCACAGGCGGCGGCGACGTTCCTCCTGGACGCCAGCGCGGACGTCCGGCTCGACGAGTGGGAGCCGGTCCTGGGTAACCTGGTTGACAGCCCGTCGGGCGAGCTCGCACAGACGCTCACCAAACCGTTGATGCTCGCGCTGGCCCGCACCGTCTACGGCGCGGAGGGCGCGTCGCCCGGGGAGTTGCTGGACCGGAACCGCTTTCCCGGGCAGCACGACATCGAGGAACATCTGCTCGACCGTTTCATCCCGACGGTCTTTCACACCCGCCCGCACCGGGCGGTGCCGAGTCCGACCCGCGTCTCGCGTCGCTGGGATCCCAGCGTGGCGCAGCGGGCGCTGGTGTTCCTGGCCGAGCACCTGGACAAGCTGGGCACCCGCGACCTGGCATGGTGGCAGATCAGACGGGCGCTGCCCCGACCTCTACCGCATCTCGTCCGGGTGCCCCTCGGCACGTTGAGCTGCGGGCTATTGGGCTGGATGATGTTCGGCCTGTTCGGTCGGCCGCACCTCGGTGTGGTCTTCGGGCTGCTGGTCGGCTTCCTCGCCGCGCTGCCGCTGGGACTCTTCCAGGACAACCGGCCCCGGCGGTTCGCCCCCCGCATGCTGCGGCGGGTGGAACTCGCACCGGAGTTCCTGGTGCGCGACATCGGGTTCGGCATCGTCGGCACGCTGGTCGGAGGGCTCATCGTGGGCCTGCTGTTCAGCGTCGGCTACGGGCTGTTGATCGGCTTGTTCTTCGGGCTGGTCTTCGGGATGGTCCGCCGATTCACCGAGCCCACCGAGCCGCGGGAGCCGGCCAGCCCGGACAACGTGCTCACCAGCGACCGCAGCACGGTCCTGTACGGCACGGTGCTGGGCGGGGGCGCGGGCGGGCTCGTCGGTGGCTTTCTTGGTGGCGTGGTCGGTGCCGAGCAGTACGGGTTGATCTTTCAACTGGACCCGCTCCGGGAAGGGCTGCTCGGCGCGGGCGTCGGGCTACTGCTCGGTGCGGCTGGTCTCGGCATGATGGTCTACACCACCAGCGCCTGGGCTCAGTTCGTGCTGGCGCGGCTCTGGTTGGCGGCGCGTGGCAGAACCCCGCTGCGGCTGATGACGTTCCTTCGGGACGCCCACAAGCTCGGCGTGCTCCGGCAGGTGGGACCGCTCTACCAGTTCCGGCACGCGTTGCTGCAGGAGCGGCTCGTGCGGCCCGGATCGGCAGCGCAGCCACGATCAACAGAGGAGATCGTTCCCCTGTGACCCGCGTCCGGGTCACGTCGCCGGTGCCGGCCGGGCGGTGGTGAGCAGCACCGGCCCGATCAGTGACCAACTCGCCACCCGGCCGGGCCAACGGCTACCCGAACCACTGTCTTCGGCGACGGTGACATACCGAGCCTGCGGAAAACGTACGCGTGCCCGGCCGAGTGGCACGTCCACCGGGTGCACCTCGAGGTCAGTCAGTCCTCTGCGCACGCTGTCGCTGCCCCGGCCGAAGCTGTCGGTGGGCCAGTAGCCGAACTCGATCCGGGCCTGCAACGAGGAAGCCGATTCGCTGTCGGCCTGCCGGGCGAGCAGCCACTCGACGTCCGCCGGATTGGTCAGGTCGAGGATCCGCACCGCGGATCGACTGTCGTCGGCGGTGATCCGGACCCGAAACGCGATCACCTCGAAGGAGTGCCGCCGCAGCAGGCGTGACTGATCGGCCAGCCACCGCCACTCGAAAACATTTTGCCGCCGTTCGACGATCACCAGGGCGGCGACGCGCGCGATCGCGTATCCGACCAGCACGACGGCGACGCAGCTCGTCACGAGGTGGGCCACCAGCAGGCGGTCGACGATCACGGTCAGTGCCGCGGCGGCAAGCCAGCCGAGGGTGACGTTTCGGGCGCGCTGGAAGGAACGACCAGGGCCGAACGTGAGCCGACGCAGCAGCCCGGCGGGGCTCTCCAGCGGCGCGAGCGGTATCGGCAGGTCGGGCCGTATGCTGCCCGGTTCCGCCGAGACCACCGCTGTCGTACGCAACTGCCTGCCATCCTCCACGCGCCGCCGACTCCGGGCCGGGCCTGGCCGTGGCGGCGTATGCCCGGGGTCGTCCGGCTGGTCACCATCTGGTTGAAGCGCCGGGAGCAGAATTCCTGTCTGGCTCACTGTACCCATTGCCCTCGAAGCTTCACCCAACGTGAAGCCTGCCAGGTGGCATGATGCGCACAATCAGCCCGTTCCCCGATCCGAGGCCGGGTGGATGTTGCCGGCCGGATGCAACAGCAGCCGGTGGGGTGTGCAGTCGTCCAGATCCGGGATGGGCGGGACGGACCGGCCTGCCGGCTTCCGGTGCCGGTCGTGCCGGTGGCTGACCAGAGCGCCGACCAGCATCATGAACAACATGCCGAACAGCCGGTCGCGGCGACACCGGGGCCAGCGCGCCCGAAACTCTGCCCGTAGCCACCCGATCCGCTCGGCGACCTCGGACAGGGTGATCGTGCCGGCGGTCACCTCGGTGGCGATCCCGTTGGCCCGGTCGAGGGACACGTCGTGGTAGTCGTCGAGCACCTGTAGCACGTCGCCGAGTTCCAGGAGCAGCCGCCGGTCCTCCGGCGACAACCCCGGCCGGAGCAACCCGAACAGAGCCGTGGTGCCGAGCCCGCCCTTGCCGCGGGTGATCTGGCGCAGGTCCGACCTGGAGAGGACCGAGGAGCGCTGCTGTCGAGAGCGGACCTGGAACGTGTGCATGTCCCGCAGGGCCGAGAAGACCGGCTCGCAGTCCTCGCCACGCAGGTCGGCGTCGATGGTGGCGTACAGGGCCAGCAGCAGCGATTCGGCGTCTGACCGGGGCTGGAAAGGGCCGCCGTGGAACAGCACCGTGAGGCGCTGGTCCATGTCGGGGCTGTCGTAGTTGTCGAAGAGGTCGTCGTACACCCGAGTGAACGAACTGCCGAGCACCGCCCGGTGAGCCTGGAACGCGACATTGGTGGCCTGTGCGTATCCGGACATGGCGAGACACACCTTGACGCTGGTGCTGAGCAGTATCCGGTACACCTCCCGCCGCCGGCGCGTTCCCGCGATGCTCCGATCGATCAGCGGCCCGATCGTCAGACCGAAAACCTCGGTGATCTCGTCGACATCGCGCCGCAGGTACCGGTACACGCTCGGCCACCCGATTGCCAGCGGCGTGAGCCGCAGCACGGCGAGAAGCTCATGACGCTCGGCCATGCGCCGACAGTATCGAAGAACATCACAGCGAGTGCTTGGGCGATCACGTTCGCCAAAGCCTTCGGCGGATGGAGCTGGCACGGCAAAGGACCGGCGCTGATTCTCGGGTGATCCCGCGCCTCGACACGCCCGGCACACCATCTGGTGTTGCCGGCTCGGCATCACGCCCATATATAGTGGCTCTCGCAGCTGGTTCGGCCACCAACCCGTGGTGGTCGAGGCAAGAGGGAACCCGGTGTGAGTCCGGGGCTGCCCCGCAGCGGTGAGTGGGAACGACCGCCGTCAACGAAGCACTGGGCCACCCGGTCTGGGAAGCGACGGCCAGTAGGCACGCGTACGACGCCCACGAGTCCGAAGACCTGCCAGCGTGCCGCACGCGCCGCGTGCGGCGGTCGAAGGCCGCGTGGGACGGCCGATGCCATCGCTGGTCGGTCACGGCAGGGTGCCGTGGATGGCCGGTGGCGTCCTCCCGCGCGCCCTCGATCTCGGGGACAGGCGTGAGGAGAGGACGCATGACGGTCACCCAGGAGCAGGCGGAGCCGGAACAACGCCGGCACGCGATGCGGGTGCGTAAACGCAACGGCGACACCGAGCCGGTGGACGTCAACAAGATCGTCAAAGCGGTGGAGCGCTGGGTCGCCGACCTGGACGAGGTCGATCCGCTGCGGGTGGCGACGAAGACCATCAGCGGCCTGTACGACGGGGCGAGCACGGCCGAGCTGGACAAGCTGTCCATCCAGACCGCGGCGGAGCTGATCGGCGAGGAGCCGCAGTACTCGAAGCTGGCGGCGCGGCTGCTGGCGGCGTACGTGGACAAGGAGGTCCGCGGGCAGCAGGTGGCGAGCTTCAGCCAGTCGATCCGGTACGCCCACGACCTGGGGCTGATCGGCGACGCCACCGCCGCGTTCGTGGCCGCCAACGCGCGCAAACTGGACGACGCGATCGACCCGGACGGCGACCTGCGGTTCGAGTACTTCGGCCTGCGGACCGTCGCGGACCGGTACCTGCTGCGGCATCCGCAGACCCGGCTGGTGGTGGAGACGCCGCAGTACTGGCTGCTGCGGGTCGCGTGTGGGCTGTCGCAGACGCCGGGCGAGGCGATCGGTTTCTACCGGCTGATGTCCAGCCTGGCGTACCTGCCGAGCTCGCCGACGCTGTTCAACTCCGGCACCCGGCACACCCAGATGTCGTCGTGCTTCCTGGTCGACTCGCCGCGCGACGAACTCGACTCGATCTACGAGCGCTACCACCAGGTCGCGAAGCTGTCGAAGTTTTCCGGCGGCATCGGCATCTCCTGGTCCCGGGTACGCGGCCGGGGTGCGTTGATCAGGGGGACCAACGGCAGGTCCAACGGCATCGTGCCGTTCCTCAGGACGCTGGACGCCGGGGTGGCGGCGGTCAACCAGGGCGGGCGGCGCAAGGGCGCGGCCTGCGTCTACCTCGAACCGTGGCATCCGGACATCGAGGAGTTTCTCGAGTTGCGGGACAACACCGGTGAGGAGGCTCGGCGTACGCACAACCTGAACCTGGCCAACTGGATCCCCGACGAGTTCATGCGGCGGGTCGAGGCCGACGGCGACTGGTCGCTGATCGACCCGTCCGACGCGCCGGAGTTGCCCGACCTGTTCGGCGAAGCCTTCGACGAGGCGTACCGGGCGGCGGAGAAGAAGGCCGTCCGGACGGTCAAGGCCCGCGACCTCTACGGGCGGATGATGCGTACGCTCGCCCAGACCGGCAACGGGTGGATGACGTTCAAGGACGCGGCGAATCGACTGTCCAACCAGACCGGTGTGCCGGGCAACACGATCCACCTGTCCAACCTGTGCACCGAGATCCTTGAGGTCAACAGCGACACCGAGACTGCGGTCTGCAACCTCGGGTCGGTCAACCTGGCTGAGCATGTCACCGCCGACGGCGTCGACTGGGAGAAGCTGCGCTCGACCGTACGCACCGCTGTGGTGTTCCTCGACCGGGTGATCGACATCAACTACTACCCGGCCGAGCAGGCGGCGGCGTCGAACCCGCGCTGGCGCCCGGTTGGGCTCGGGCTGATGGGTCTCCAGGACGCCTTCTTCACCCTGCGTCTGCCGTTCGACTCGATGCCGGCCCGGGAGCTGTCGACCCGGGTGCAGGAGGAGATTTTCCTGACCGCGCTGGAGACCTCGGCCGGGCTCGCCGAGCGGTTCGGCCCCCATCCGGCGTACGCGCAGACCCGCGTCGCAAAGGGCGAGCTGCATCCCGACCTCTGGGGTGCCGAGGTGGCCCAGGTCGAGCGGTGGGCCGCGCTGCGGGAGCGGATCGCCGCCCACGGCCTGCGGAACTCGCTGCTGGTCGCGATCGCGCCGACGGCCACCATCGCCTCGATCGCCGGCTGTTACGAGTGCATCGAGCCGCAGGTGTCCAACCTGTTCAAGCGGGAAACGATGTCCGGCGAGTTCCTCCAGATCAACACGTACCTGGTGGACGAGCTGAAGGCACGCGGGCTCTGGACGGCGCCGATCCGCGAACAGATCAAGCGGGCCGAAGGGTCGGTGCAGGACATCGCCGAGCTGCCGACGGACGTACGCGAGCTGTTCCGCACCGCGTGGGAGCTGCCGCAGCGGGCGCTGATCGACCTGGCCGCCGCCCGCGCTCCCTTCGTCGACCAGTCGCAGTCGCTGAACCTGTTCCTGAGCGCGCCGACCATCGGCAAGCTTTCCTCGATGTACCTGTACGCCTGGAAGTCCGGGCTGAAGACCACCTACTACCTGCGCTCGCGTCCCGCGACCCGCATCCAGCAGGCCACCGTCGCCGTCACCCCGGCCGCCCGGCCGACCGTCGCGGTGACCGACGATGAGGCACTGGCCTGCTCCCTGGAGAACCCCGAGACCTGCGAGGCGTGCCAATGACCACTGTTTCCGAACCCGGCACGGGCCAGCGACACATGTTGCTCGACCCCGGCATGGACCTGACCCTGCGGCCGATGCGTTACCCGCAGTTCTTCGACCGGTTCAAGGACGCGATCAAGAACACCTGGACCGTGGAGGAGGTCGACCTGCATTCCGACCTCGCCGACCTGGCCAAGCTCTCCCCGGCGGAGCAGCATCTGGTGTCCCGGCTGGTCGCGTTCTTCGCCACCGGCGACACCATCGTCGCCAACAACCTGGTGCTCAACCTCTACCAGCACGTCAACTCACCGGAGGGTCGGCTCTATCTGTCCCGGCAACTGTTCGAGGAGGCGGTGCACGTCCAGTTCTACCTGAACCTGCTGGACACCTACGTCCCCGACGAGCGGGAACGGTTCGCGGCGTTCGCGGCGGTGGAGAACATTCCCTCGATCGCCCGCAAGGCGGAGTTCTGCTTCAAGTGGATCGACTCGATCTTCGAGCTGCGCGAGTTGAAAACGCGCGAAGACCGGCGGGCGTTCCTGCTCAACCTGATCTGTTTCGCCGCCTGCATCGAGGGGCTGTTCTTCTACGGCGCCTTCGCGTACGTCTACTTCCTGCGCTCCCGGGGGCTGCTGCACGGCCTGGCTTCCGGCACCAACTGGGTGTTCCGCGACGAGTCGATGCACATGGCCTTCGCCTTCGACGTGGTGGACACCGTACGCGCCGAGGAGCCGGACCTCTTCGACGCCGAAATGGAACGGCAGGTCAAGGACATGTTGGCCGAGGCGGTGGAGTGCGAGGTCCAGTTCGCCGCCGACCTGCTGGAGCAGGGTGTCTCCGGAATGTCCCTGGACGACATGCGGGAGTACCTCCAGCATGTGGCTGACCGGCGGCTGGCCGTGCTCGGCATCGAGCCGATGTACGGCTCGACGAACCCGTTCGCCTTCATGGAGTTGCAGGACGTGCAGGAGCTGTCGAACTTCTTCGAGCGGCGGGTGTCGGCGTACCAGGTCGGGGTGACCGGCTCGGTCACCTTCGACGACGACTTCTGACGCGCGCGCCGTTTCGGCGGTATGGCGGTCACCCACCCACCCGGACACCGCCATATCGCCGAAACGGAGCCGATGTAGGGGCGGCCGGCATTCCCGCTCGACCCGTACCATGGCGGGTGGTGCTGGTTCGACCATCGGTCCACGGTGGTCGAGGCAAGAGGGAACCCGGTGCGAGACCGGGACTGCCCCGCAGCGGTGAGTGGGAACGACCGCCGTCAACAAAGCACTGGACCGCGAGGTCCGGGAAGCGACGGCCAGTAGGCGACCTTCGGGCCACGCCCACGAGTCCGAAGACCTGCCAGCGCTGCGCACGCCGCCGGTGTGCGCCGCCGGCGGTCTCTCGGGAGGGCCAGGGCGGGAGCCGGTACGCTCCGCGTACCCGCCTTCCCTTCCGTGCCCGCCGGGCACTTCGAGGGAAGGACACCCTGATGAGCACCCCATTCGGGCAGAGCACCGTGCTCGGCTATCCGCGCATCGGCGCGAATCGTGAGCTGAAGAAGGCCGTCGAGGCCTACTGGGCCGGCACCGTCGACGCGGACGGGTTGGCGAGCACCGCCGCCCGGCTCCGCGCCGAGGTCTGGCGTACGCTGCGCGACGCCCGCCTCGACGCGATCCCGTCGAACACCTTCTCCTACTACGACCAGGTCCTCGACACCGCCGTCGCCGTCGGCGCGATCCCCACCCGCTTCGCCCGGCTGGGCCTCTCCGCGCTGGACACCTACTTCGCCATGGCTCGCGGCGTCGACGCCGAGCCGGCGCTGGAACTGACCAAGTGGTTCGACACCAACTACCACTACCTGGTGCCGGAGATCGACGAGGACACCGTCTTCACGCCGGATCCCGCCAAGGCGCTCGGCGAGTACGCCGAGGCCCGCGACCTCGGCATCCCCACCCGGCCGGTGCTCGTCGGCCCGGCCACGTTCCTGCTCCTGGCCAAGGGCGACGATCCGCTCGCCCGCCTCGACGACCTGGTCGAGACGTACGCCGAAATCCTCACCGCGCTGGCCGGGGCGGGCGTGGACTGGGTGCAACTGGACGAGCCGGCCTACGTCGCCGACCGCAGCCCCGCCGAGATCGAGGCGCTCCGCCGGGCCTACCTCCGGCTCGGCCGGCTCGAACACCGGCCGCAGATCTTCGTGGCGACCTACTTCGGTGAGCTCGGCGACGCGCTGCCCGCCCTGCTGGACACTCCGGTCGAGGCGATCGGCCTCGACCTGGTCGCCGGGCCCGACAACGTCAGACGGCTCGCCGCCGCCGGTCCGCTGGGTGGCCGGACCATCGTCGCCGGCCTGGTGGACGGCCGGAACGTCTGGCGTACCGACCTGCGGGCCGCCGTGGCAGCCGGGGCGACGGTCGCCGGGCTGGCCGACCACGTCGCGGTGTCCACGTCCTGCTCGCTGCTGCACGTCCCGGTGGACCTCTCCGCCGAGACCCGTCTCGACCCTCAGCTGGCTGAGCGGCTTGCGTTCGCTCGGCAGAAGATCGACGAGGTTGTTTTGCTCGGCCGCGCGCTGCGCGACGGCACCACCGCGCTCCCCGCGCCGCCACCGGCCGCCCCGGTGGCCTGGCGCCACGACGACGTACGCGGACGCCTCGCCGCGCTGCGCCCCACCGACCGGCAGCGTGGCGACTACCCCATTCGGGCTGCCCGCCAGCAGGAACGGCTGGGGCTGCCGGAGCTGCCGACCACCACCATCGGATCGTTCCCGCAGACCACCGAGCTGCGCCGGGCCCGCGCCGCACACCGGGCCGGCTCCCTGGACGACGCCGGTTACCGCCAGCGGATGCGCGCGGAGGTCGAGCAGGTCATCCGGCTACAGGAGAAGCTGGGGCTGGACGTGCTCGTGCACGGCGAACCGGAACGCAACGACATGGTCCAGTATTTCGGGGAGCAGCTCGACGGCTTCGCCGCCACCGAGCACGGCTGGGTGCAGTCCTACGGCTCCCGCTGCGTCCGCCCGCCGATCATCTACGGGGACGTGGCCCGCAAAGCGCCGATGACGGTCGACTGGTCGACCTACGCGCAGTCCCTGACCAGCAAACCGGTGAAGGGCATGCTGACCGGCCCGGTCACCATCCTGGCCTGGTCGTTCGTCCGTACTGACCAGCCGCTCGCGGTGACCGCCGACCAGGTCGCGCTCGCCCTGCGCGACGAGTGCCGTGACCTGGAGGCCGCCGGGATCCGGGTCATCCAGGTCGACGAGCCGGCGCTGCGCGAGATGCTGCCGCTACGCAGGGTCGACCAGCAGGCGTACCTGGACTGGGCTGTCGGCGCGTTCCGCCTGGCCACCAGCGGTGTCGCCGACGACACGCAGATCCACACCCACCTGTGCTACTCGGAGTTCGGCGAGGTGATCACCGCCATCGACGCGCTCGACGCCGACGTCACCAGCATCGAGGCGTCCCGCTCGAAGATGGAGGTGCTCGACGACCTCGCCGAGACCGGCTACGGCCGGGGTGTCGGCCCCGGCGTGTGGGACATCCACTCGCCCCGGGTGCCGCCGCGCGACGAGGTGGTCGAGGCGCTACGCCGGGCCGTCGCGGCCGTCCCGGCGCGGCGGCTCTGGGTGAATCCGGACTGCGGCCTGAAGACGCGCGGCTACCCGGAGGTCGAGGCGTCGCTGCGGCACCTGGTCGCCGCTGCCGCCGAGGTGCGCGACAGCTGACCGGTCCCCGGTGGGCGGCGTAGCGCCCAACTTGGTACGGGAGCGCGCCCGGCGTCGTCGGGCGCGCTCCCGTGCAGCAGGTTCAGGGCCGGGTCGCCCGGATGAAGTTGGTCCAGGCGGTGGGGGAGAAGGTGAGCGCGGGCCCGCCAGGGTCCTTGCTGTCGCGTACGGCGACGAGACCGGGCAGATTGTCGGCGACCTCGACGCAGTTGCCGTTGTTGTCGCCGCTGCGGGTGCTCTTGCGCCACCGAGCGCCGACCAGGTCGTCAGCCATGATGGACCTCTTCCTTGATCTTGCTGATCAGTCTCCTTGATTGTTCCTCATCGAGCGCCAGGCTGAGGAGGCTCGCCCACACCTTCTCGTAGACTGCGAACTCTTCCGGTCTGTCGAGGTAGAGTGCCCCGGTGACCGACTCGCTGTATACAACAGACGGGTCAGGGTGAACTCGGTTGCCGAGCGGAAAATCGAGCATGACGAAGGCTCCGGCCAATGCGCCATAATGAGCGCCTGCCGAGAGCGGCACGACGCGGATCGACACATTGGGCAAGATGGTGCGACCGAGGAGTCGGTCAAGCTGCTCAGCCATGATCACCGGACTGCCGACGCATCGAAGCAGCACCGCCTCCGACAGGACCCACTCGAGCTTCGGTGCCTTTGGCAGGCGCCGAACCAGGATCTCCTGCCGTCGGCGGCGGACCTCCAAGACCTCTTCCAGTTCTTCGGGAGGCATGTTGGGGCGATTCTGGTACACGCCACGGGTGTAGCCGGGAGTTTGAAGAAGCCCAGGAATCAGGGTGTCGTCGTGCTCGCGTAGTCGGGAAGCAGCGGATTCCAGGCCGACGTACATCTCGAACCAGTCGGGGATGGCCAGGCCGTAGGCGTGCCACCAGCCCTTGGCCTTGGTCTCGCCGGCCAGGGCGGTGAGCGCGCCGGTCAGCTCGGGCGTCGCGGCGTACAGCTCGCACATGGCCCGGACGTCGACGGCGCGGGCCGGGCCGAGGCCGCTCTCGATGCGCCACAGCTTCTGTCGGCTGAACTGCATCGCCTCGGCCACCGCGTCGAGTGTCATGCGCGCCTCGGTGCGCAGGTCCCGCAGCGCCCGCCCGAGCTGCCGCCGCGGAACTGTCGATCCCATGTCGTCGGCCATCCGCCCACCCCTCTCCGTGTTGCTTTTTGTTACATCACGACGCTCGTGGTGAAACACGCGATGGTTGCTCGCTGAGCAATTCCTCCGGGCAATTTTCGCGCCTCGTCGGATACGCTTCGACCATACCGGACCAACTCGATCGCCTCCATTAAGCAGCCGACCAGATTTCCTGTCGCCAACAGGCGACCCGCCAGCGCTGCCGCTGTCTATCCGCAGCGTCACCGACAGAGTTTTTGGCCGGATGCTTAAGCAGATTTCCGATGATCCTGATCGGGAATGATTTACTTCGCGGCTAAACGCCGAGCCCGGGGGGCGAGCGACAAGGGTTGCGGTATCTCGGGGTATCCGGCCCCGTGGGAGTACGCCGAGTTGCGGCATGTCGGCGTATCCGGGCCGGTGCCCGACACGAGTTGCGGGATGTCGCGGCATCCGGGCCGGTTGAAGGCGCGGGTTGCGGCATCTCGTGCGGCGATCACGAGATGCGGCCGAAAGGCGTCGGTCCTGTTGGCTCCGTTCCGTCGGTACGGCGGTGTCCGGTCGGTCGGGATGCCGCCATCACTCCGAAACGGCGTTCGGTGCTGATCAAGCGCCTGGAGTCGGGCCCAGGCGTGGTGGCCGTGGTGCCCGGGGTGCGTGCCCGGGCAGGTGATTGGCGCGGGCTCGCGGCGGCGCCGAGCGATCTGCCACCAGGAAGCTGACCGCCGCCGGCGTTCGCGGGGTGTCGGCTCGACGTAGGAAGCTGACCGCTGCCGGCGTTTGCGGCGTGTCGGCTCGACGATCGCGCGAGCGGGGAGACGCCCGCCGGGGGTATCGCGTTGCAAATCCTGCAACGCATCGCATTGTGATGTGCAATCCACCCTTGACACTGTTGCATATGTCACTACGATCGTTGCAACTGCGTTAACGGTCTGGACAGTTTGGTTCGTCCGACCGCCGACTCGATGGAGGGAAGGCGCATGTCCGTGGCACGTCCCCATCGCACATCCTGGTCAGGTAGCCGGCGAACAAGGCCGGTCCTGGCGGGCTTGACGGTTGCCGGAATGCTGGCGGCCGTCGCGGTCTCGGCCCCCGCAGCAGCGGCACCGGCCGCGCCCCTTGGGCCTGAGGTGATCAAAACCGACCAAGCGCCGGGCGGATACGCGGTGAAGTTCCGCTACGAAGCGCCCGCGGGCGTCGACGCCGTCCACATCTACGGCGACTGGTTCTACTCGCGGCCCGAAAGCGTCGTCTGCAACGACTGCGGCGATGGCCGCCACCCGGCACAGTGGCAGCCGGGCGACATCGCGGCCACCCCGTGGCACATCATCCCGATGGAGCGGGGTGGCGACGGGGTGTGGGAGACCATCGTTCCGCTGCCCGCCGGTACCTTCCGGTACGCCTTCACGCACGACTGCACGAACCAGTTGGCGACCGGCTGCACGCTGCACCACGACCCGGCGAACGCGTGGGAGATGATGCCGCAGTATCCGGGCGCGCCAGGTGCGGTGCGCAGCACCATCTTCGTCCCGAGCAGCAAGAAGTTCCCCACCTACGACACCGACTACCAGAAGCCGCCGCGTCCCGACCGGGCCGGGACGCTGGAGTCGAGGCGCTACCCGTCGCCGCTGTCGACCAACCCGGTCGGCGTTCACGACATCGTCGTCTACCTGCCACACGGCTACGATCCGGGCCGGGCGACGCCCTACCCGACGCTCTACCTGAGTCACGGCGGTGGCGACCACTCGACCGCCTGGACGATGCAGGGAGTAGCGCACCACATCCTGGAGAACGCGATCCAGGACGGCGCGGCGCAGCCGATGGTGATCGTCTCCACCGACTTCAACGGTCTACCGGGCGGCAACCAGGGCTACGCCAACGAGCTTCGCAACAACATCATCCCGTTCGTGGAGGCGAACTACCACGTTTCCACCCGCTCCGCGGATCGCGCCTTCGGCGGCTTCTCGGCCGGTGGCAGCCGGGCCTTCACCATCATGTACGACAACACCGATCTGTTCGGCTACCACGCTGCCTGGAGTTCGGGCGGGCCGGCGGCGTCCCAGGCGCAGATCGATCGCCTGAAGGGCGTGCCCGGTGGCATCTACATCGGCACCGGACTGCAGGACCGCCTGGGCAACATCGGGGAGAACTCCCAGTTGCGGGCGGCTGCCCTGCGGGCTGCCGGCGTCGACGTCACCGAGTACAACGTCGAGGGCGTACACACCTGGCATGTCTGGCGTCCGCTGTTGAACTACTACCTGCGTAGCCTGGCGTTCCGCACCACCACGACCGGTCTCGAGGTGGAGACCGCGTCCGCGGGCAAGTCCGGCAACGTGCGGGTGACCGCGACCGCGACGGTGGGTGCGGTGACCACCAACGCTGCCTCGCCGACGGGCAAGGTCGACTTCTATGCGGGCGACACCTACCTCGGGTCGGCGCCGGTCAAGCACGGCGTCGCCCGCTTCCACAAGGCGATTGCGGGTGCCACGCTCGACAGCCCAGTGGTCGCTCACTACCGCGGCGACAAGCTGTTCAACAGCTCACGGAGCACGTCGCTGGACGTCGGCTGACCGATCAGAGCAGCCACGCCGGCCGGCGCCGAGAGCGCCTGGTGGGCCGGGCAACTGCGGTGGCACCTGGCAGGAGCAGGTGCCACCGCAGTCCGCCTGCCGACGATCAGTTGGGCGCTGGCGTGTGGCCGAGTTCCTGGGAGATCGAAGCCGCCGCTTCGCGTAGGAGCGGAAGGCTCTCCTTGAGCTGCTCAAGGTTGGCGATGACTTCGATCGCGGTGATGGAGATCGCGGCGATGACCCGGCCTCGGGAGTCCCTGATGGGGGCCGCGACGCACATGACGTAGGCGTCGTGCTCGCCGTTGTCGGCGGCCCAGCCCTGCTCCGCGACGTGGACGAGCTCGGCTTCCAGCGAGTCGCGATCCGCGAAGGTTGTGTCGGTGTACCGCTCGAAGACGACGTGCGAGAGAAGGCGGTCGCGTTCCTCGCGGGGAAGGTACGCCAGTATCACCTTGCCGACGGCGCTCGCGTAGATCGAGACGGCCCTGCCGACGCGGGAGGGCAGCTTCACGGCGTCGAACGCGGGGCTGTCCACCTTGTCGATGTAGACGATCTCGTCTCCGGTGAGCTGCGCCAGGTGCACGGTGTGACCGGTCTGCCGTTGCAACTGACGCAGGTGCGCGGCGGCGAACTGGCGTAGGTCCATCGAGCCGAGTGCGAGCTCCGACAGCTCGATCAGCCCGCTACCGAAGACGTATGTACCGGCACCGGTCTTGCGTACGAACCGTGCGGATTCCAGTGTCTGAAGGATCCGCAGCGCCGTGGACTTGTGGACGCCGAGCGTCTCCGAAGCCTCTGTGAGTGTCAGCGGATGCTCCGCTGCCCTGCGGATCAGGTTGATCGCACGCTGGATCGACTGGCCCACCGTCGTACCTCCTCGGTTGCGCTATGTGCAATGTAGCTCATTGTGATGCGCAATGACCACTTGACACCGTTGCGTATGTCACTACGATCGTTGCAACTGCCTGAGAGTGCTCCGTCCCGCAAGCTGCGCAACAGGGAGTATTGACGATGAAAACTCTGCCCTTCCATCGCCGCGCGACTGCGGCGACCAGCATCATCGCCCTCACCGCCGCCCTCCTGGTTGGCTGCACCTCGGACAGTGGTTCCGAGGACGGCGTCACCACCGTCACGTTCGCCGCCTCCACCTTCGGTGACCCGGGACGCGGCCCTCAGCTGCTGGAGTGGCTCGACGAGTTCAACACCAGCCAGAATGCGATTCGCGTCGCCGCCGCAGCGGTGCCGTACCCGACCTTCGGGCAAACTGTCCTCACGCAGATGGGCAGCGGCCGGGGACCCGATCTGATCCGCTTCGACATGCCCGAGTTCGAGGCCGCCTCGGAGGCCGGCCTGATCGCTCCGCTCGACGATGTTATCGATGTCAGTAAGTACAAGCTGCTCGAGCAACCCGACAAGTTCATGATTCACGGCGGCGTACGGCACGGAATCATCTTCGAAGCGTCCAACTACGCCATGTTCTACAACGCCGATCTGATCCCGAATCCTCCGACGAACTATCAGGAGTTCTTCGATACCGCACGGTCCCTGACCAAGGGCGATGTCTTCGGCCTGGCGTTCCGTCAGACCGAGGCCGAAGAGGCCGGTGTGTGGCAGGACATCTTCAACTACGTCTACGGCTTCGGCGGGGCCTGGTCCGACGGCACCAACCTGACGATCAACTCGCCGAAGAATCTTGAGGGTCTGCAGGCGTACAAGGACCTCTACGACGCGAACGTGATTCCGCGTGGCGCGGACGCGGCGACCTTCCGCCGCATGTTCGCCGAAGGCAAGGTCGGCATGGAACTCAACAACGGCGGCTACGTGACGGCGACCCGCGGCCAGAACGCCGACCTCAACTTCAGTGTGGCCCCGATCCCGTTCCCGGTCCGCAGCCAGGGCAGCATCCTCGCACCCATCGTGATCAACAAGGCGAGCCCGGCTCAGGATGCGGCGGCCACCTTCATCCGCTGGGCGCTGGAGCCCGAGAACCAGGTCAAGCTTCAGGAGATCCTCGGGGCGAGCAGCGTCGCGACGGTTACCGAGCGCAGCGCCGAGTCGCTTCAGGAAACACCGTTCCTGACGGTCTTCGACGAACTCACCCCGTCGAGCCTGCCGCAGATCGTCCTCGGCTTCGAGGCCAAGACACCGGACATCCGCAAGGTGGTCGTGCAGAACGTGATCGCCGCGCTGCAGGGCACGGTCGATCTCAAGACCGCGCTGGACCGTGCCCAGCAGCAGGCAACCGAACTGGTGGGCTGACCAGCGCCACCGCTGGCGCGAGAGCCCTCGCGCCAGCGGTGGACTACCTGACAAGGACCGAACCCGATGACTGTGGTGGAGCAGCAGACCAGAGCGCCAGGCTCCGTGTCCAGGCGTCGACGCGGCCGGCGTCGACCGAGCCCGCAGGGCAGCAGGTGGACGCCGTATCTCTTCCTGGCACCCGCGGCCTTGTTCATTCTCGTCTTCCAGGCAGTCCCGCTGGCACAGGAGATTTTCCTGAGCTTCACGCGGACGACACTGTTGAATCCCACCGAGAGCACCTGGGTGGGGCTGGACAACTTCGTCCGGATCTTCGGTGACGAGGACTTCCACCGGACTCTCCGCACCACCGTCGTCTACGTCATCGCGTGTGTGGTCGGTGCCGTCGGCGCCGGCCTTGCCGTCGCGCTGTTGCTCAACCGAAGCTTCCGGGGGCGGGGGTGGGCGCGAGCCCTCGTGACCGTGCCCTGGGCGGCGCCGGGCATCGCGGTCGCACTCATCGCGACGTGGATGCTCAACCCGCAGTACGGGATCGTGAACCGGTTCCTGGACGCGATCGGTCTCGGCGTGCCCGGCGGCGCGATTCTCGACAGTCCCCGCTACGCGCTGCCGGCGATCCTCGCCACGACCATCTGGCAGCTGTTCCCGTTCACCTCGGTGGTGCTGCTCTCGGCGCTGCAGTCGGTCCCGAAGGACCTGACCGAGGCCGCGATGGTGGACGGTGCCGGTCCGTGGTCGGCCTTCCGTGCCGTCACCTGGCCGGTCATCAGGCCCACGGTGGGGCTGCTCGCCCTGCTCATGACCATCTGGTCGTTGCGGCGCTTCGAGCTGATCTGGCTCATGACCAAGGGCGGGCCGGTGGGGGCGACCGAGACGCTCGTCATCGACCTCTACTCCCAGGCATTCGACTCCAAGGAACTCGGGTCCGCGGCCGCGATCGGCATGGTCGGCGTCGTCATCTCGCTCATCGTCATCGCGGGCAGCCGGTTCGTCGCCCGCGCCGCCGAGAAGGAGGACACCCGATGAAAGGGCTGCGCATCGGTCTGACCCTGCGCGTCGTGGCCGTCATCGTCGTGCTGGGGCTCGCCGTCTTCCCGCTGTACTGGATGTTCGTCACCGCGTTGACCAGCAACGCGGACCTCTTTGGCCAGGACGCCCGGCTCATCCCTGACTTCTCACAGTTCGGGGTCTTCGTCGACGCGCTGGCCGACGGCAAGGCAACCGGATGGCTGCTCAACAGCCTGACCATCGCCGCCGGTACGACAGTCCTCTCGATCGGTCTCGGCATCCCGCTCGGCTACGCGCTGTCGCGGTTCAGGTTCCGGGGCAAGGCGGTGATGACCATCGTGCTGCTGTTCACCCAGATGTTGCCCGAGGCGCTCATGGTGGTGCCGCTGTTCGCATTGTTCCGCCGGTTCGAGTTGCTCGACTCGCTCACCGGCCTCGTCCTGGCCAACTCGGCCTTCGTCCTGCCGATCGTCGCGCTCATTCTCAAGGGGGCGATCGACGGCATCCCGAACGAACTGGACGAGGCCGGCCGGGTAGACGGCGCGCGGCCGTTCACGGTGCTGACCCGCATCAACATCCCGTTGATCGCACCGTCCATCGCCGCCAGCGCGGTGATCGCCTTCTTCCACGCCTGGAACGAGTACGTCTTCGCGGTGACGTTCATCTTCAACCCGGAGATCCAGCCGGCCTCGGTCGGCATCGCGAATTTCATCGGCGAGCTGGGGACACCGATCCAAACGGTCATGGCGGTCGCCTTCATGTTCACCCTGCCCGCCGTCGTCTTCTATCTGTTCGTGCAGAGGTACGTCGTGGCCGGCATGACCGCTGGCGCGGTGAAGGGTTGATGAGGCATGAAAATCGTATCCGTCGACACGCTCGTCGTAGATTTCTACCGCACCAACCTCGTGATCGTCCGGGTGACCACTGACGAGGGAATCGTCGGACTGGGCGAAGCCACCCTGGAAGGCAAGGAGCGGGCGGTCCAGGGAGCGATCGCGGAACTCGCCGAGGCCGTGGTCGGGCTCGATCCCACCCGCATCTCGCGGGTCCTCTACGAGGTGGCGCGGGACTGGTACTGGCGGGGCGGCCCGGTCATCATGACCGCACTGAGCTCACTGGAGATGGCACTGTGGGACATCTCCGCACGAGACCTCGGCGTTCCCGTCTCTCGGATGCTCGGCGGCGCCACTCGCGACCGAGTGCGCGCCTACGCGAACGGTTGGTTCTCCCGCGCCGTCACACCGGAGGACTACGCCGCCGCCGCGACGAGAACGGTGGAGAGCGGCTTTCGCGGCCTCAAGTGGGATCCGTTCGAGAACTACGATCTCACCATCACCACCCGGCAGATGGACCGGGTGCTGGCCCAGATCGACGCGGTCCGCTCCGCCGTCGGGCGTGACGTCGAGCTGTTCATCGAGGGCCACGGCCGATTCGACGTCCGCCACGCGATCAAGATCGCAAGGGAGATCGCGCAGTTCGATCCCGTGTGGTTCGAGGAGCCCTGCCCACCGGACAACCTCGACGCCCTCGTCGACATCCGACGCGCGTCGCCGGTACCTGTCGCCGCTGGGGAACGCTGGTTCGGCCGGCAGGGGTTCGCACCGGCGCTCGCCCGCCAGGCAGTCGACTTCGTCCAGCCCGACGTCACCCACGCTGGCGGGATATCCGAGCTCGCTTTCATCTCGACACTTGCGGCGACCAGCTACGTCGGGTTCGCTCCGCACAATCCCAGTGGACCGCTGAGCACGGCGGCGACACTCCAACTCGGGGCGGCCCTACCCAACTTCCGCTACCTGGAAATCATGGCGACCGATGTGCCCTGGCGTCCGGAAATCACCAACGAACGACTGGTACTGACCGAGGAGGGCGACATCCTCATCCCAGACGGCATCGGCCTCGGCATCGAACTCAACCTCGAGGCAATCGCGGAGCACCCCTTCACACCGCACCCGATGCGGATGTTCCAGGACGCCGTCTACGTCATCCGTCCAACCGACGAGCGCTCCTTCTTCAACCTGGGAGCCGGTGCATGAGCAGGCCCGGCGAACCCGAGTGGTTCGGCACGGCCGCCGACGCGCTGCCGGAGGACTCCGAGGACAGTGTCCTGGTCGGGCGGATCTGGCACCCCGCCGCCGGCGGGCCGTCGCCGGTGATCGTCCGTGACGGCGACATCTTCGACGTCAGCGTTCACTTCCCAACCGTGTGCGACATCTGTGAGCTGCCGGATCCGGCTGCGGTCGTCTCCGTGCTCGACGGAGAGTTCGTCGGCAGTCTCGCCGACATCCTCGCCAACACGGGCGCGGCGATCCGCGACCGCACCCGTCCCTGGCTTCTCGCGCCCGTCGACCTGCAGGCGCTCAAGGCAGCCGGGGTGACTTTCGCGGTCTCGATGCTGGAACGGGTCATCGAGGAGCGGGCGCGCGGCGACCTGTCACTCGCCGCGGACATCCGCCAGCGGATGCTCGCCGACGTCGGCGCGGACCTCCGCGACCTGGCGCCCGGATCCGAGGAGGCGGCGCGGCTCAAGACCCAACTCGTCGCCGAGGGAATCTGGAGCCAGTACCTGGAAGTGGGAATCGGCCCGGATGCCGAGATTTTCACCAAGGGGCAGATCCTCTCCGCCATGGGCACCGCCGTGCCGGTCGGGGTCCTCGCCGCGTCGGCCTGGAACAATCCTGAGCCCGAGGTGGCGCTCATCGTCGCGTCGACCGGTCGAATCGTCGGCGCGACCCTCGGCAACGACGTGAACCTGCGCGACGTCGAAGGCCGCTCGGCGCTGCTGCTTCCGTTGGCGAAGGACAACAACGCGTCGTGCGCGCTCGGCCCGTTCATCCGGCTCTTCGACGACCGCTTCGGCCTCGATCGCGTACGCGGGCTGGAGATCGAGCTGGACATCCGCGGCGAGGACGGCTTTCATCTCAACGCCGTCTCCGAAATGGCCCAGATGTCGCGCGAGCCGGAGGCACTGGTCCGGCAGTTGATCGGCCCGCACCACCACTATCCGGACGGCGCGGTCCTCATGCTCGGCACCATGTTCGCGCCGATCCAGGACCGGGACCATCCCGGCGAGGGGTTCACTCACAAGGTTGATGACGTGGTCAGGATCAGCGCCCCCGCCCTCGGCACCCTGGTCAATCGCGTCCGCCATGCCGAGGAGTGCGAGCCGTGGGACTTCGGGGTACGCGATCTGATGCGCAATCTGGTGAGAAGGGGACTGTTGTGAACGTCGTCAGCACGCTCGACCCGAGGAACGGCCAGCGCCGGGAGACCCACCTGCGTGAGACCAGCGACGCGGAGCTGGAGTCGCTCGCCACCCTCGCGGCCACCGCCGGACAGTGGCTTGCCGACCTCGGGAGGTCCGGTCGCGCCCGCCTGCTCGACGCGGTCGCCGATGCACTCGATGCCGACCGCGCGGACCTGGTGGCGACGGCCGACTCGGAAACCGGCCTCGGTCTCGCGCGGCTCGACGCCGAACTAACCCGTTCGGCCACCCAGTTTCGAATGTTCGCCGATGTCCTGCGCGACGGCGGGTACCTCGAGGCGGCGATCGACCACGCCGCCGAGACAGTGCTCGGCCCGGCACCGGACGTTCGACGCATGCTCGTTCCGTTGGGTGCGGTCGCTGTCTTCGGCGCCAGCAATTTCCCGTTCGCCTTCTCGGTTGCCGGCGGTGACACGGCGTCCGCACTCGCCGCCGGTTGCCCCGTCATCGCGAAGGCCCACCCATCGCATCCGCTGACCTCCCACGCGTCATCGCAGGCGATCCGGCGGGCCGTGCGAGACATGGACGGGCCTGACGGGGTGTTGACCGTCGTGTACGGAGAGGAGGCGGGGCGGTCGCTGGTTCGCCACCCCGCCATCCGGGCCGCCGCCCTCACCGGCTCCGTCGGCGCGGCCCGCGCCATCCAGGCGGCGATCGACGAGCGCACCGACCCGATCCCGCTCTACGGTGAGCTGAGCAGCGTGAACCCGATCGTGGTGCTGCCGTCGGCGGCCGCCGAGCGAGGCGGGCGGATCGCCGAAGGGCTGTTCGCCTCGTTCACCGGCTCCGGTGGCCAGCTCTGCACCAAGCCGGGGCTGGCGTTCATCCCGGCCAGCCCCGTGGGCGACCAGCTCGTCGATGCGCTTCGGGAGCAGGTCGCCGCCGCCGCCGGCGTGGTCCTGCTCAACGAGCGGATCCAGGATGCCTTCCTCGCCGAGGAGGCAGCCCTCGAAAAGGCTGGCGCCCGGGTGCTCGCCCGACCCCGGATCGCCGCCGCCGACGGTCTCACCGTGGCACCGGTGCTCCTGGAGGTCGACCTCACCGAGCTGTCCGCCACCCTGGCCGACGAGTGCTTCGGCCCGGCCATGGTCGTGGTCCGTTACCGGCAGGCCGGCGACCTCGACGCGGCGCTCGCTGTCGTACCGCCGTCGCTGACCGGGGCGATCCACGCTGGCCCCGATGACGACCGGGCGACCGTACGCCGGCTTGCCGACCTGCTCGCCGCCCGCTCGGGACGGCTTGTCTTCGACGGCTACCCGACCGGGGTGCGGGTCTCCTGGGCGCAGCACCACGGCGGCCCCTGGCCGTCGACCAACTCCCTGCACACCTCCGTCGGCGCCACCTCCATCCGGCGGTTCCTGCGGCCGTTGGCCTGGCAGGGGGCGCCGGACTGGCTGCTGCCCGAGGAACTGCGGGACGGCTTCACCGGAATCCCGCGCCGGGTCGACGGGCTACTCGACCCGGGTCGCCCCTGAGACTCGCCCACCGACAGCGAAGGAGGGCACATCCGGCCGATGGATGTGCCCTCCCGTCGTGACTGCCGTTACAGGTTCGCGCAGTACCCGATGCTGAAGGTGCTGGCGCCCGGTGCCAGGGTCCGGTTCCAGTCCACACCCCGGATCCGGTAGCTGCCGTCGGCCAGGCGTTCCCGCTTGAAGTTCCACGCGTCGTAGATGTCACCCTCGAGGCTCACCACGGCGCTCCACTCGACGGCCTTGTCGCCGGTGTTGGTGGCGGTGATGGTCGAGCAGTAGCCACCGCCGCTGTCGGAGTTCCACCGGGCGATCCTGGTCACCGTGACGTCCACGTTGGAGCCGGCCACCAGCCGGCCCACACCCCAGCGGGCGGTGTTCTGGTAGCCCACGCCCTCCTGCTCGGCCCAGTTGCGGATCGAGGTACGGGCACCGTCCGAGGCGTCGTTCACCTGGAAGTCCAGGCCGTGGAAGGTGTCCAGGCCGCCGTACTCGAGCAGGCTGATCGCCGCCTCGACGGTGTAGCCGGTCGCGGTGCGTACGGCCGCGCTGTTCAACCGGCCCGCCTGGAACGCCTCGTCCCCGGTGCCGAACGACACGCGGTTGTCGGCGTTGATCCGAATCTGCGTGTCGTCGTAGCGGAAGCTGCCGTTCTTGGCGTTGCCGGCGTCGACGTAGATCTCGACCGAGTCCTGGGTCCACGGGTCGGAGCCGGAAACGTCCACCACCGGGTCGGTGACCTCGGCCAGCACGTAGAGCGTCTGGCCCCGCCAGAGGGTGCGGACGTTCGCGGTCGCGCCGCCGGTGCCGGAGACCTGCTTGGTCGTGGTCACCGCGCCCGCCTGGGCCCAGACCGCGTCCACCGTACCGTCGATGACCGGCGCGGTGCCGGCCTGCCGCACCTCCAGGTACGACAGTTCCTCCACCAGGGTGAGGGTGCCCACCGCCCCGGGGGTGTTCCAGCCCGACGTGGTGCCGTTGTCGCGGACCTGCACGTCCAGGGTGAGCGTGTCGCCCTGGGCCGCGCCGGTCAGCGGCAGGTGCGCGACCAGGTGGTAGCCGCCGTCCCGGGTGGCCGCCACGGCCGGCACGTCACCCTTGCCCTTGCGGTTGACCTGGTACGTCTTGTCGCCGAGGACGAAGCTGACCCCGTCCTTGCCGGAGACCGTGGCGTCGTCGACCGTGACGTACGCGGTGAGGTGATCCGGCGCCCAGCGCAGCTGGAACTGCGCCTTGTCCTCCACCGGATGCAGCGGAAGCTTGCGCCAGGTCAGGTCCTTCGGCGCGGCGGCGGTGAGGGCCACGTCACCGGCGAAGACGTTGGCGGTACGCAGCCGGGCGGGCAGTTGCCCGTCCACCGCCCCGTGGTAGGCGGGCTTGGCCCGCAGGCTGTCGTCGAACAGCAGCGGGGCGCCGTTGCCGGAGCGCCACGAGCGGCCGTCGGTGAGCCCCCAGACCGTGACGGCCAGCAGGTCGTCGCTGTGTGCCCGGAAGATCCGGAAGGCGTCCCGGTAGTAGTAGCCCTGGTCGATCAGCTTCGCCTGGGTCACCGGAGTGCCGGTGGTGACATCGAGTTCGGTGACGGCCTGGGTCACCGGCAGGTTCGCGAACGCCTCCAGCGCGGTCTCCAGGCTGCTGACCGGCGTGGCCAGCGAGACGTGGAACTGGTGACCCACCCCGTCGATCGGCACGCCGCGCGCGATCAGGCGCTGCACGAGCGCCCGGTAGCGGGCCAGCTTGCCGCTCTGCTCGGTGTTGTAGTCGTTGATGAACAGGGCCACCGGGTCGCTGCCCTTGACCGCATGGACATCGTTGAACGCCTCGTCGGCGTACTCGAACGTCAGGTCGATGAAGCTCTCGCCGAGGATCCGGTACCACTCGCTGCGGCGCAGACCGTCGGCGTACTCGCCGCTGTCGCTGACCACCTCGTTGACCGCGTCGAAGGCGTACAGCGGGTTGGTGGCGGAGCCGAACTTGCCGTACCGCTGGGCCAGCGACTCGGCGACGGCGAAGATGTGCGTCCGCAACCGCTCGCGCAACAGCTGCTGGTGGGCCGCCGAGGTGGTCAGCGGCTGCCCGGCGGCGTCCTGGAAGAACCAGTCCGGGGTCTGGCTGTGCCAGACCAGCACGTGACCGTAGACGCGCAGGTTGTTGTCCCGGGCGAAGTCCATCATGGCCAGCGCCTGGTCGTGCGGGCGGAAGTTGCCCTCGTCGTCGTACCAGGCCTCGGGCTTCATGTGGTTTTCCGGCGTGATCTGGTTGAAGTGCCGGGTCAACAGCTCGGCGCCGCCGCCGACGGTCTCGCGGCTGTCGATCGCCACGCCGACCGGGAAGTCGGTGGTCTCGTGGATGCCGGTGAGGTCCTCGATCACCGGGGGTGCGGGCACCCGTACGACGATGTCGTCGACGAGGAAGTCACTGGTGTTGCCGGCCACGTCCGCGCCCTGCCAGCGGGTTTCGAAGTAGAGCAGTGCGTCGTCCGCCGCCGGCATGGTGAAGCGGGCGCTCACCTGCGTCCATCCGGAGTTGGTGACCGTCTCGAACTGGGCGAGGGTGCTGAACGACTGGCTGCCGCCGCTGGTGCTGGCCAGGCTGAGCCAGATCTGGTCGGTCGGCTGGCCTTCGGCGAACCGCAGCCAGGCGTCGACCTCGTAGGTCACCCCGGCCTCGAACAGGCCGGTCACGTCGCGGCCCAGGCCGGCGCCCTGGTTGACCCGGTCGGTGACCAGCGCCGCGGACGTACCGCCGTGCGCGACGTCGGTGAGCGTGACCCTCGGGGCACCCGGTCCGCTGTCGCGTGGGCCCCAGCCGTCCAGCCCGTCCTCGAAGTCGGTGTCGATGACGACGGTGCCCGGCTCCGGCCCGTTCCCGCCGTTGCCCTCCGGCGCGGTGATCAGGACGTCGTCGAGGAGGAACGGGATGTCCCCTTCCGCCTCCACATAGAGGGTGGCGGCGCTGAGCCCGGTGGGAAGGGTGTAATCGCCGCCGATCCGCACCCAGCCGTCGGCGGTGGTGGGGACGTTGCCGCCGATCCAGGTGTAGGTGTTGTCACCGCCGCCAGCCGGGGTCGCCTCGACGGTGAAGTGCACGCCGGCGGTGCCCTCGGTGCCGGCCGGAAGTTTCACCCAGGCGCTGACCGTGTACGGGGTGCCGGGCTTGAACAGCGCGGTCGCGCTGGTCGCCGGGCCCTGCCAGTTGGCGGTGCGGCCGGTGACCGACAGGCTGTTGTCGCTCTCGTGGCCCTCGTCGGCGATGGCGAGGGTGACGTCGCCGCGCGGCCCCCACGGGGCGTACGAGCCGGACTCGAAGTCGTTGGCGAGCACGACTTCCGCGGCAGCGGCCGGGGCGGCTGCGGCGGCGACGGCGGCGACGAGCGCGCCCGAACAGAGTACGGCGAGGGTTCGCGATCGGCGTCGTGATCGACGGGACAGGTTCCAGAGGCGCATCAATGGTCCCTTTGTGCAGGTTGGATGGAGGTGGGAATCCGCTGACGCGGGCTTCCCTGAGCTGATCCAAGCGCGTGCATGCTATGTCGAGCCGATCATTGTGGCCAGAACTTCCGGAAGTTATCGGAAAACGACGAGCCGTCGGTGGCCGTTAGGTGAGCCGGCTCGTGTCGTGACGGCCGTTGACATCGCCCGACCGATGGGCTCGCCGCGAGCGGGTCCGCACCACGAGATCTATCTCAGGTCCGGCTCGATCAGGTGATGCAGCAGGTGCAGGGGAGCGGCGGTGATCCCGGCCCCGGTGAGCGCCTGCGCGTACGCCGTCACGGTCGAGTCGTCCACCAGGCCGTGCACCAGCGGCAGGCCCGGAGTGGCCGTCCACAGCAGTGACTCCAGTCGGCAGGAGGCGATCGTGCCGGGCAGCCCGAGAATGCTGCCGTCCACCGGCACCGGCGGCAGGTCTCCTGGTATGTCGCGGCTGGTCTCGCCGACGTGCAGCAGCCCACCGCCGACCACCAGGATGTCGCGGTCGCGGCGCATGCGGGCCAGGGCTCGTCCGGTTTCCACGGCCGGCGGGAACGAGTCGTCCACCACGATGGTGCCCGGTGCCAGCCGGTCGACCTCGATCGGTTCGGTGGCGGCGCTGGTCGCCGCGATGATCACCTCCGCCGTGTAGCCGGCCGGGGCGATCCCGGGTGCCGACGGGCGCACCTCGATGCTGCCGGCGAAGCCCTCCGCTCGCAGCCGCGCGGCGTGCTCGGCCAGCCGGGACGCGGCCGCCGGGACGTCGCAGAGCACGAGCCGCGCGGGTGGGAGTTCCGTCCGAGCCAGCAGCAGCCGCAGCGCGGAGAACCCGATCGAGCCGAGACCGACCACGGCGAGGTCGCGGCCGGCCAGGCCCTTTCCGGTGGCGGCCACCGCGGCCTCCACCGTTGCGACGACGGAGACGACGGTGACCGCGTGACCGGTGGTGACCGCGACCCCGCTGCGGGTACGCCGCAGCACGCCGAGACCGTAGCCGGTGCGGGCCGGGATCATGCCGGCCAGCGACACACACCGTGCGCCGAGCCGGGCGGCCAGGTCGACCGCCTCGCCGACCTCGCTGGCGAGGGCGTCCCCGGCGGCGGCCAGCTCGTCGGCGAACCGGGGCAGGCAGACGAAGCCGGAGACGCCCAGCGGGGTGCTCAGCTCCTCCAGCAGCCGTGGGCGGCCGTCGGGAAAGAGCAGGTCGCGTAGCCACGCCCGGGGCAGGCTTCCGGCGGGCAGTCCGGTGATCGCGGCGAGCTGTGCCGGCGGCGGCAGGTAACCGACGATGGCCGAATCCAACCTGGTCCGTCGCCCCGGCCCGACCGTCGCCGCCGGTACGACCAGCTCCACCGCTTCCGGCCGCGCCGCGTCCGTGGTGTCGGAGATCGCGCCAGCGGTGCCGGTGGCTGCGGTGGTGAGGTCGGCGTGCAGCCAGTCCACGAGCCGGCCCAACTCGATCGGGCTCACCGCGTCGGGGGAGCCGCGCAGGGTCACCCGGAGGCCGTCCGGTCCCGGCCGTGCGGTCAGGAACAGGTCGGTGCCGAGCGGCGGCGGCGCCAACTCGCTCTCGGCGTCCCAGTCGAGGCTGAGCCGGTCGGCGTCGAGCGTCGCGGCCGGTGGCGCGTCGAGCATCGCGGCTGGTGGCGCGTCGGGCGTCGCGGTCGGTGGCGCGTCGAGTGCGGCGAAGTCCAGGAAGCTGAAGAAGAACTGGGCCCCGGCGGGCGTGCCGCCCGGCCCGGTGGGCACGGCCGCCGCGATCGATGGCGGATCGTCGTACCGCCGAGCGGCGGTGACCTCGGCCGCGACCCGGACGAGCTGCTCGGCGAAGCCGGACGATCCGCCCAGGCGCAGCGGCACCATCGCCGCACAGGGACCGAAGACCCGGTGCAGGTCCGGCAGCGGATGGTCCCGACCGGTCAACGCCAGGCCGATCACCAGATCGTCCTGGCCGGTGAGGCGGGCCACCGCCCGGTGGTACGCGGTCAGCACCGGGGCGTACAGGGTGCTCGCCGCATCGGCGGCCAGCCGGCGCAGTCCGCTGACCACGGCACCGTCCAGGGTGAAGCCGCGAACCTGCTCCGATGCACTGCCCGAGGCCGACCCGGTGCGGCGGGCGCGCAGCATCGGCGGGCGGTACGGCGTGGCGAAGCGCCCGGTCCACCACGTGTGGGCACCCGGCTCGGGCGAACCGGCGGCGCGGCGGGCCAGCAGCCCGACGTACTCCCGGAAGTGGGTGCGCAGCGGGGGCAGTTCGCCGGGGAGGTCCGCCAGCAGCCGGTGGTAGACCGCCGACAGTTCCTGGCCGAGCAGGGCGGCGCTGTAGCCGTCGCCGATCAGGTGGTGCGCGTGCACCAGCAGGATGTGATCGTCGGGGGCGAGCGCCAGCAGCCGCAGCCGCAGCAGTGGCCAGGCCCACGGTTCGAAGGGCCGGCGGCGTTCCTCGGCGACCTGGGCGGCCACCTCGGCGGGGTCGGCGACCGTCTGGTAGCCGACCGGCAGCCGCAGCGACGTGGGCAGCTCCTGCTGGACCGGGGGGCGGGCCCCGGCGGGGAAGACCGTACGCAGCATCGGGTGTCGGGCCACCAGCAGGTCGACGGCGCGCTGGAAGACCTCGCGGCGTAGCCGGCCGCGCAGTCGCAGTCGGCCCAGCCACGCGGTGCCAGCGCCCGGTGCGACGGCGTCGGCGAGCAGGAAGCCGCGCTGGGTGGCCGTCACCGGGTACGGTCCGCCCGGATCGCGGGTTATCGCCGTGCCGCTGGCCCGTCCCACGGCGTCGCTGGTGGGTCCTGCGGCGCCTGCGGTGGCGTCGATCGCGGCGGCGAGCTTGCGCAGGGTGCGGTGCTGGTAGATGACGGCCGGGCTCGGCGTGGCGGCGAACTGGTCCTGTGCGCGGGCGAAGACCTCCAGCACCAGGATGGAGTCACCGCCCAGGGTGAAGAAGTCGTCGTCGGGGGCGATCGCCGGTAGGTCGAGCAGCTCGCCCCAGATCCGCGCCAGCTTCGCCTCGGTCTCGGTGCGCCCCTCCGGATGAGCGTCAGTGCCGGCCTCGGTTGCGGCGGCCAGGACGGTCGGCAGCGGCGGCTCGGCCGGGACGGTCGGCAGCGGCGGCGGTGTCGGTGCGGCGGCCGGTGGGAAGCCGGCGTGCGAGCGGAGGCGGTCCCGGTCGACCTTGCCGGTGGGGGTCAACGGGAGGCTGTCGAGCAGGTGAATCCGGGCCGGCACCAGTTGCTCGGGCAGTCGGTCGGCGAGGAACCCGCGCAGCTGTGCCACGGTCGGCCCGGTCTGCGGTGCCGGCGCGACGAAGGCGTGCAGTCGTGGGTGCGGCTCGGCCTGGTGCAGCACCACCGCGGCGGCCACCTCCGGGTGGGTACGCAGCACCGCCTCGATCTCGCCCGGCTCCAGCCGGTAGCCGTGGATCTTCACCTGGTCGTCGAGGCGGCCGAGGAACTCCAGGCTGCCGTCCGGGGCGATCCGAACCCGGTCGCCACTGCGGTAGTACCGCTCGCCGTCGTGGTGGACGAAGACCGTGGCGGTCAGCTCGGGCTCGCCCAGGTAACCCGGGGTGAGGCCGACGCCGCCGAGGTGCAGTTCCCCGGCGGTGCCGGGCGGACAGGGGGCCCCGTCGGTGTCGACGACGCGGATCCGCGCACCGCCGACCGGCCGGCCGATCGGCAACCGGCGCACCGCGTCGTCCGGGCGGCGGTCGATCAGGTGCCAGGTGGCGTTGATCGTCGCCTCGGTGGGGCCGTACAGATTGGTGATCCGGCAACCGTCGCCGAACAGATCGAACCAGCGGCGTACCGGCACCGGCGACAACTCTTCCCCGCCGACGTGCACCCAGCGCAGGGCACTGAGGTCCGGCGGTACGCCGTCGCGCACCGCCCGTTGCTCGGCGGCCCGCAGGACCCGCTCCCACAGGGTGGGTACCGAACTCCACACGGTGAGCCGGTCCCGTTCGATCCTGGACAACAGCGCCTGCGGGTCACGCAGCACCGACCAGGGGAAGGTGACCACGGTGGCGCCGACCAGCAACGGCGCCAGGATCTGCCGGACCGAGGCGTCGAAGCAGGTCGACGAGGTCTGGGCCAGCCGGTCGCCGGGCCGGTAGCCGAACGTGTCGATCGCCCAGTCGAGGTAGTTGACCATCGACCGGTGGGTGATCGGCACCCCCTTCGGCCGTCCCGTCGATCCCGACGTGAAAATCACGTACGCGGTGTCGTCCGGCGTGGCGGCCAGCGCCTCGCCGGGGACATCGTGGGCGTCCGCCCCGAGCCGGATCGGCCGGGCCGTGCCGCAGAGCCGGGCCACGGCGACCGCGCAGTCGTCGTCGTGCAGCACCACCCCGGCCCCGGCGCGGCGCAACTGCTCGTCGAGGCGGGCCGCAGGATGGGCGGCGTCCAGCGGCACCCAGGCGGCCCCGGCGCGCAGGATCCCGACCACCGCGATGACCGCCTCAACGCCGGGCGCGGTGAGCATCCCGACGTGCTGACCGGGGCGTACCCCGTGGGCCACGAGCAGCGCCGCCACCCGGCCGGCAGCCCGGTCCAGGTCCCGGTAGGTCAGCGTCCGGTCGCCGTCGGACACGGCCGCCGCGTCCGGCGTACGCCGGCAGACCGCCCGGATCCGCGCGCTGACATCCCCGCCATCCACCTCGGCCCCGACCGGATCGCGGTGTCCGTGCCGTGGCCGCGCGGCGGCGCCGTGCCCGCGTTGCCGCGCGGCGGCGACGTCGACCAGTTCACGATGGTGTTCGGCGGCGAGCCGGGCCACCGTCTCGCGCCGGAACAGTCGCAGCGGGAAGTTCCAGGACAGCCGCAGCGTCGTGCCCGACTCCCACCACAGCAGACTGAGCCCGGTGGCCGCGGAACCGGAACCGGCCGCCGCCGGGACGACCGTCACCGGGCGGTCCGGGTCGGCGGTGACCGGGAACCGGGCGAAGCTGAACCCGGCCGGGCTGGCGGTACGCGGGCCGTCGCCGCTCGCCCGCAGCATTCGGGCCAGGTCGAGGCTGGACACCGATCCGTGCCGTTGGGCGGCGGCCCAGGACCGCCGGAGCCGGTCGGCGAGCCGCGCGGCGGGCTCGTCCGGATTCACCTCGACCAACAGCGGCAGGGTGTCGGCGAACGGGCCGACGATCCGCTCGATGCCGGGTAGCCGGGCCTCGCGGCCGGCCCGCGCCACACTCACCGGCACCCGCCGCTGCCCGCTCCACCTGGCCAGGCACCGAAGGTAGCCGGCGAGCAGCAGATGAAACAGGGAGACGCCGGCCTCGGCGGCCCGCTCGCGCAACCGCGCGACCAGCGCGTCGTCCAGCTCGTCCAGGTGCGTCACGGACGGCGGCGCGGGCAGGCCCGCCGGGTCGCCGTCGTACGGCAGCCGAAGCATCCATCCCGGATCGTCGAGGAGCCGGCGCCAGTACGTCAGGTCCGCCTCGCTGGGCGGGACGACGCCGAGGGCGTATTCGGCGAAGCCGGGGCAGGAGGGCGGTGCTCCAGGGGTGCGGCCCCGGGCCAGCGCGGTGTAGTCGGCCCAGAGTTGTTCGCTGAGCAGGTTGAGGCTGAACCCGTCTCCGGCCGCGTGGTGCAGAGCCAGCAGCAGGTGGGCACGGTCGGGGCGCTCCGGAGCGAGCACCGCCCGCAACGGCGGTTGCCGGGTCAGGTCCACCGGGGTGTTGCAGAGTGTTTCCTCCAGTTCGGCGAGCGGGCCGGTGAGCGGGCGCACCTCGTAGGGAATCGCGGCGGCGGACGGCGGCAGGACCAGTTGGCGCGGAGGGTCGGCGGCGGTGCCGGGAACGAAGCGGACCCGCAGCATCGGATGGTGGGAGGCGAGGCCGGCCAGGGCCCGACCGAGCAGGTCGGTGTCGAGCGGCCCGGTGACGGTCTGCCGGACGAAGGCGTAGCTGGCCACGGTGGGGTGCAGCCGTTCGTTGACGTACCACGCCCGTTGCACCGGGGTCAGCGGGAACGGCTCCCCGTCGGCAACCGGCACCGCCGCTGCCGGTGGTGCCGGCACCGCCTGGGCCATCGGGGCCGGGGGCGGATCCGGCGACGCGGACACGCCAGCCGGCGGTGCCCCCACGGTGCCGGCCGCCGCCAGGTGGGCGGCCAGCGCGGCGACGGTGGTGTGCTCGAAGAACAGGGTGACCGGCAGTTGCCGGCCGAGTTCGTCCTCCAGACGTTTGACCAGGTCCACGGCGGCCAACGAGTCCAGCCCGAGGGTGAGGAACGAGACGTCGTCGGCGATCTCCTCGCTCGGGCGGTGCAGCGGCTCGGCGAGCAGCCGGCGCAGCAGCCGGGCCAGGTCGTCCACGCCCAACCCACCCGGTGCCGGCTGCCCGCTGGCCGGGCCGGCGCTCGGAACGGCGGCTGGGCGGATGCTCGCCGGCGGATCGGGGGACCGGTCGGCGACGAGCAGGTGGGCGGCGTCGACAGCGCGGGCGGCCAGGAGAGCCCGCAGTGCGGCGTCGACGGTCAGGGCGCCGGAGCCCCGGCCGGTGCCGCTTCGGGCCGCCATGCCGGTATCGGTGACCGCGGCGAAACTGACCGCCTGGAAAGGGCGACCGGCAGCCCGCTGCGCGGCGGCGAAGGCGTCGAGGAACGCGTTGCCGGCCGCGTAGTCGCCGAGCGCCCCGGCCAGGCCCGGCAGCACCGCGCTGACCGAGGAGAAGCTGACCAGCGCCGCCCGCTCGTGACCGTGTTGGTGCAGCGCCCGCGCCAACAGGTGGCTGCCGCGTACCTTGGGCGCCAGCACGTCCAGGATGTCCGGCACGGACTTCGCGGCCAGGGTGCCGACCCGTACCGTCCCGGCGGCGTGCCAGACGACGTCCACCCGGGACACCCCGGCGAGCAGCGCATCGATGTCGCCCGGCACGGTCACGTCACAGCGGTGGTACGTCGCGCTGGCACCCGCCTCGGTCAACTCGTGCAGCAGGCCCTCCGGGGCCTGGTCTGACCGTCCGGCCAGCAGCAGGGTGGGGCGCCCCCGGCGGGCGAGGGTACGGGCCAACCCGGCACCGATCCCACCGCCACCCCCGATGATCACGTGTACGCCGTCGGGGAATGCGCTCTCCGATCCGCCGGACCGGTCGACGGGGCCCGGTGCCGGCACCAGGTGCCGCGCGAGCCGCCGCCCGGCTCGCCAGGCCACCCCGGCTACCGCGGGCCCGTCGGTGCTGTCTGCCGGGGCGGCGTCGTCGCGGCGCAGGTCGGACAACTCCCGGCACACGGCCTCCACCCGGAGCGTCACATCGTCCACAGCGGACAGGTCGATCACTCGGGCACTCAGATCGGGGCGCTCGTCGGCCAGCGCCCAGCACAGTCCGGTCAGCACCGCCTGCACCGGCCGGGGTCGCTCCCGGGCCCCGGTCACCTGCACGTCCTCGGTGAGCACCAGCAGCCGCCCGACCCGCCCGTCCGGCTCGTCGAGCAGGGCACGCACCACGCGTACCTGCCCGGCCACGGCGGCATCGAGGGCCGCCACGTCCGGTGGGTCGACCGCGGGCCCGGCCAGCAGCACGGTCGCCTCCGGCGGTGCGAGGTCGTCGGCCGGCTCGGGCATGACCTGGACCGTGACGCCGCGTGCGGTGAGCGTGGCGGCGAGCCGGGCGGCGAGGTCACCACCGACACCGGGACCGCGCAGCCGCACCCGGGCCGGCAGGTCACCGGCACCCACCGGCGCGTCCCGCCAGGCGACCCGGTGCAGCGGCACGGCGATCCGTGGCGACGGCGGGTACGACCGCCGCTGGAACGGGTACGTCGGCACGGGCACCCGCCGCCGGCCGGCGTAGAGGGCGGCGCGGTCCAGCGGCCCACCGAGGGCCCACAGCCGGCCCACCGCTGCCAGCAGCGTCCCGGTCGCCGCGCCCGGCGGCTGATCCGTGAGGTCCAGCATCGACAGCACCCGGACCGGATCGTCGTCGCCGACCTCCAGCGCGGCACCGAGCCGCTCTCCCGTACCCAGGTCGATGACGGTGTCGTACCCGTCGTCGCGCAACCGGCGCAGCGCCGCGCGCCACGGCGGCGGGGCCGATCGTGTGTCCGTCCCGGCGAGTCGGACCGCCTCGGCGGGGTCCAACTCGCCGCGAGCGGCGGCCGCCGCCAGCGCACCGACGCCGTACCCGAGCGTGGTGTCCGGCCGTACCCCCCATGCGGCCAACTGGCCGGCGAGGGCGATGCCGACCGCGACCGCCACCGCTCCCGCGACCCGGTCGGGTGCCGAGCCGGTCAGACACCAGGCCAGCAGCGGACGTCCCGCCACCGGCGCGGCGGCGGCACCGCCGAGCAGTTCCCGGAAGGCCGGCAACCGGTCGTGCAGGTCGCGTACGGCCGCCGCCGGCAGCGCCGCGCCGTCGTCCGGGAAGACGAACACGGTCCGGGGGCGCGGTCCGACCGGCGCTTCGCCGAGGGCGTCGGCGGCGGCGTCGAGCCGGTCGGCCAGGTCCCCGTCGGCGACCACGGCCAGCCGGTACGGGGCATCGTCGCGCGCGGTACCCGCGCTGGCGCAGACATCGGCCTCGGTGAGTTCCGGGTGGGCGCGCAGGTGCGTGGCGAGTTCCCGCGCCGCCCGGCGCAGCGCGGCCGCCGAGTGCGCGCTGAGTGTGGCCAGGCAACAACCGGACTCGTCCGGGCCGGTGGCGGGCCGGTCGGCTTCCGGGGCCTCCCGCAGGACCGCGTGCGCGTTCGTCCCCCCGAAGCCGAATCCGTTGATCCCGGCGAACAGCGGGCCGGACGCGGTCCACGACCGTCCCTCGGTGACCACCGCGAAGCCGGCTCGGGCGAGGTCGAAGCGGCCGGAGGGCCGGGCGTGGTGCAGGGAGGCCGGCAGGTACCGGTGCCGCAGCGCCAGCACCACCTTGACCAGCGCGGGCAGTCCGGCCGAGTTGAGCAGGTGACCGACGTTGGTCTTGACCGAGCCCAGAGCGCGCGGCACCCCGTCGGCCGGCGGTGGGTACGCCGCGGCCAGCGACCGGACCTCCACCGGGTCACCGAGTTCGGTGCCGGTGCCATGCGCCTCCACGTACGACACCTGCGCCGGGTCGACTCCCGCGTCCTGGTACGCCCGCGCGATCACTTCCCACTGCCGGTGCGGGTTCGGCGCGAGCAGGCTCAACGAGCGTCCGTCGTTGCCGACGGCGGTACCGGCGACCAGCGCGAGGACCGGATCCCCGTCGGTGTGCGCGTCGTCGACGCGGCGGAGCACCAGCGCGGCGCCGCCCTCGCCGGGGACGAGTCCGTCGGCGGCGGCGTCGAAGGCGCGGCACCGCCCGGTGGGGGAGAGCGTCTCGGCGGCGTCGAGCAGCCGGTATCCGGTCTCGGTCAGGTTGAGATTCACCCCGCCGACCACCGCCACGTCACACTCCCCGGCGGCCAGGCTGCGGGCGGCCAGGTGCAGCGCGACCAGCGCCGACGAGCACGCCGTGTCCACCGCCACCGCCGGCCCGGTCAGGTCCAGCGCCTGCGCCAGCCGGGCCGGGATCAGGTTCCGCAGATTCCCGACCAGCATCGCCGCCCCGCTGACCGGCGCTGTCCCGCCGACCAACTCCGCTGTTCCGTTGGCCGCCAGCAGTTCGGGGTAGCCGCTCTCGCCGACGGCGGCGAAGACACCGATCCGGTGGCCGTACCGGCGGGGTCCGGCGTACCCGGCGCGTTCCAGGGCCTCGTACCCGATCTCCAGAAAGAGCCGGGCGTGCGGGTCGGTGAGCCGCGCCTCCTGCTCGGTGAGACCGAAGAACCCGGCGTCGAAGAGCATCGGATCGTCCAGGAAGGAGCCCCAGCGTGGACCGTTGCCCGACGGGATCCAGCGGTGGGCGGGGACCGGAGCGACGGCATCGACGCCGTCGACCAGCCGTTGCCAGAACTCCTCAGGGGTGCCCGCACCGGGGAACCGGCAGGCCATCCCGATCACCGCCACGCCGGTCGCAGCGTCGGCGCGGTCACCGTCGCTCGTCGTCCGGGCCGGCGGCGGTCCGGTCGGGGACTTCGACGCGGTCCCTCGGCCGGCGACCGGCCCGGCGGCCAGCCGGTCGGCGAGCGCCGCGACGGTGGGGCAGTCCCGCAGGTCCGCCGGGTGCAACGGGGTGCCCAGGGCGTCCTCCAGCCCGGCCAGCACCTCCATCGCCTTCAGCGACGACCCGCCGATGGCCAGGAAACGGTCGTCGGGGCCGATGGTGGCCGGAGGCCGCTCCAGCACCCGGGCCCAGACCTCGCGGACCACCTCTTCGAGTTCCCGCCGGGATCGCCCGGCGGCGGGCGGCCGGGGGAGGGACACGGCAGCACGGTCCTGCGGGACACGGCCGGGCGGAGTGCCCTCGGCTGGTGCGCACCAGCGCTGCTCCCGGTCGGCGAAGTCACCGGCCAGGTACCGCTCGCGCATCCGGCGCCGGCGTAGCTTTCCGCTGGTGGTCCGGGCGAACGCGCCGGGCGGCAAGGGCAGCGCCCGGACCTCGTCGTGGCCGCAGGCCTCGGCCACCCGCCCTCGGACCGCGGCGAGCACCCCGGCCGCGTCGGCGGGCGGGCGGGCCCACGGCACGAACACCATGATCCGCTCCCCACCGGAGACCGGGTCGGTCGTGCCGACCACCGCCGCCAGGTCGCCCGGCAGGCCGGGGGTGGCAACGGCCACCGCCTCCAGGTCCGCGGCGTGGAAGGTCCGGCCGTTGACGAAGACCACGTCCTTGGCCCGGCCGGTGACGCAGAGCCGCCCGTCGCGCAGAAAACCCAGGTCGCCGGTACGCAGCCAGCCGGCCACGAAGGTTTCCCGGCTGGCCTGCGGCGCCCGGTGGTAGCCCCGCGCCACGTTCGGGCCGCTCACCTCGATCTGGCCGACGCGCCGGTCGGGCAGCGGCCGGCCGTGGTCGTCGACGACACGCACCGCGCAGCCGCTCACCGGGTGGCCGAGATCCATCACCTCGACCGCGTGCGCGCCGGGGTCGGTCGGCACCGCTCGGCCCCGGCTCAACTCGGCCCGGTCCAGCACCACCGGGGCGGCCACCTCCCCGGGCGGCGGGAAGGTCACCGCGAGGGTCGCCTCGGCGAGCCCGTACACCGGTCGCAGCGCGGCCGGGTCGAGCCGGGCCGGGCGGGTGTGTGCCAGAAAGGACCGCCACACCGCGGCCGAGATCGGCTCGGCCCCCACCACCACACACCGCACCGAACTCAGGTCGAGTCCGGCGAGGGTCTCGGCCGGCACCCGGCGCACCGCCAGGGCCAGCGCGAAGTTCGCCGCCGACAGCAGGGTGGCACGGTGCCGGTGGGCGGTGGTGAACCACAGCGCGGGACGTTTGGCGAATGCCAGCGGGCCGATGCATACCTGCTTGAGGCCGACGGCGAGCGGCGTCAGATGGGTGCCGATCAGCCCCATGTCGTGGAAGTACGGCATCCAGGTGACCAGGACGTCGTCCGGGCGGGCACCGCTGGCCATACCGGATTGCTCCAGATTGGCCAGCACGTTGTCATGCGTCAGTTCCACGCCACGCGGTGCGCCGGTGCTGCCCGAGGAGAACTGGAGGAAGGCGAGGTCGTCCCCGGCCGGCGTCGGCAAATCCTCCGGCGCGGTTCCGGCGCGCAGCGCGGCCAGTCGCAGCACCGGGGCGGGCAGCCCGTCGGCTATCGCGGCGGTGGCGTCGTCGGTCACGACCACCGCGTCGGGAAGCAGGTCCCGCACCGCGCGCACCCGGTGCGGCTCGGGCGGCAACGGCACCGGCACCAGCCCGGCGGCGAGGGCTCCCCAGAACATGGGTTGGAAATCGTCCCCGGCGTCGGCGAGCAGGAGCGCGGGCGTGCCCGGTGCCAGCCCGGCGGCACGGTAACCGCCAGCGATCCGCAGCGACTCGTCACGTAGCTGCCGGAAGCTGACCGTACGCTCGGTGCCGTCCTCCCGGACGTGCACGATGACCTGGTCGGGGGAGCGGTCGGCGGCGCCGAGGAGCACGTCGAGCAGGCCTCGGCGGGCACCGGGCCCGGTCGCAATCGACACGGCAGGATGCTAGTCCGCCACGATCCGGCACCTGACGGCCATGGCACGGATCAGCGCGGGACGCAGCCGGCACGGCTTCCCGTCCGGCTCGCGGGCCGCCCGGCGAGTCGACACGCCGGCCGGACATTCCCCGCCGCCGAATCCGGGCCCGTGGCAGACGAGGCGTTCGTGGCCTGCTTACGGGAGTCGCTGCCGTACGCCTGGCAGACCGTCAGGGCAGTGGCGTCGGAGCTGGCCGCGTCCTGCCCGGCAATCCACCACCGGCGCCGGCGGTTCCTCGTCCGGGTGGCCGTCTCGTCCGGGTGGCCGTCCGGAAGGCGTCTGGAACTTTCGGCGTTGGACGGCCTCGATCCTCAGCGCCCATCCGGCGATCTCTTCGAAGGTCATCTCGACGCCTCGCTCGGCTGCCGTGTTGACCAGCCGTGATGCGGGTGGCCGGGGTGGCTGGTCAGGCTCTTGTTTCCACAGTATTTCCGGAAGTTGTTGACTGGTTGGCGACGTCGAGCCAATACTGTTGGCCATCGACACATCTGGATGATCGTCGATTGTCGCTACCTACTCCGCCGGTCACGGTGCAGGACGACCGGCAGACCACCACCCGGTACGACGTCGACAGTCGATGGTGGCCGCCCGGCCACCGAGACCGCCGGTTCGTAGCGCACTGCTGGCCACCGGCCAGCCGTCATGAGGAGGAAGCATGAACAACGTCCCCGTCCCACCACGAAGTCGCAGGCGTGGACGCCTCAGGTCGCTCATCGGTGC
>NZ_BOPC01000022.1 GCF_016863555.1 Micromonospora qiuiae
GTAATCGAACCGCAACCCTGCGGCTGCCACCACACCCCGTCAATGCTGTCGTTCTGATGCGGCCCGCTCGGGCCCCTGCTTTCGCGCCAGCCGCTGGGCGTTCGGCGTGGTCCGGTCCTGGTGCAATGCAAGGGCTAGGCCGGGCGCCCTGGCAGCGGCGGATGCGGCCCGTCAAGCGCCGCCTTGAAGACCCGTCCAGAAACTCTGGACCACATCGCCGGCAGCAGCGGGATCAGTTGAGAAGATCAGCGCCGGTTCGACTCAGCGACGAAGACGCCTCGTCCTGGGCGGCCGACCAGCACACCCTGCTGCCGCAGCCTCGCCACCGCGCGATGGATCGTCGACACCGACACGTCGTAGTGGTCGGACAGCTCCTGGGTGGACGGAATCTGTGACCCGGGCTGGAACTCGCCCACCTCGATCCGCCTCAGCAGATCCTTGATCAACTCGTCCATGGTTGGCGGAATCGGCACGTGAAGGCCCCTTGCAGTCGGTTGGCCCTCCCAGTATCGAGCACCAGGTGAGAGAGGAGCAATGACTAGCAGAGAAGCAGCAGGCAGGAGGCCGGCCAGATTCGAGAGGTAAGAGAGCGTTGACAGAGGTGATAGGTATCGGTAGCGTCACTCATGGTGATGCGGTGCTGATGCGGTCGGTTGGCGCCTCTCGTACCGGTCTCGCATCGCCGTCGAGACCTCACCTCCGCGCTTCCCCGGCGCGGCTCTGTCGTCGTACCGCCAATTGAGGCTGCGGCGACCGGGCGCGGGCGGTCTCCGCCGACCCCCTCGGCGGAGGCCGCCCCTCCACCGTCACCTCCCACGAATGGTGGTCAGCGTGCGTAACCTGATCCGCCGGCTGCTGCGCCGGTCTGCGACAAGCCCCGAACCAGCGGTACCGCCGCCGTCGGGCCCGTTTCCGCTGCGGCCCGCGCAGATCCGCGAGCGGTGCTTCAACGTTCGGTGGCATGGCCTGGACCCGGCCGAGATCCGCACCTTCCTGCACCGGGTGGCCGACGAACTGGCCACCGCGCAGGCCGCCGTGGCTGCGGTGCAGGAGGAGAACGTACGGATCAAGGATGCGCTGCGTGCCTGGCAGAGCGCCCAGTCGGCGAGGTACCGGTACCGATGACCGAGCGTTGGGTGATCCATCTGCCGGTCAGCGCGCCCGATCTGATGCGGGCCCGGATCTTCGCGCGGACCGCCGCACGGGTGCTGGCCCGGCTGAACGCACGGGTCGAGCCGGGCGGGGTGACGGTCTCGACCGAGGACCAGCAGTGCGTACGCCATTGGGTGTTCTGCGACCGGCGGCTGCCCGGCGGCGGGCGGTGTGCGCTGCCGGTCGACCACACCGCGCCCTCCTCACGACGCGTGCCGGGGCTCGACCGACCTCGAGTGCCCGGGATCGGGTGACTGTCAGGACGGGCTCACTTGTAGAAGCCTTCGCGCAGGTTGATGCCGTGCTCCAGCCAGATTTTGCAGGCGGCGAGCATGCCCGTCCACCCCGCGCAGTTGCCGAACGCGGCCCGAGCGCCCTCGGGGGTCGGCTGCCAGGACGTTTCGGTGATGGTGACCAGGGTCCGGGTGTCGTCGTCGATCGACTCGAACTCGAAGACGACCCGAGTGTTGCCGCTGTCGCTCGTGGTCGCCTCGCTGTCCCACTCGATGACGATCCGGCGCGGCGGGTCGGCCTCGGCCACCGTGACCGGGAAGGCGCCCGGGAAGTCGTGGAAATCCCAGACGACCTGCTTCCCCGGTTCCAGCCTCCCCCGCGCTCCGCCCGTCGTGAAGTACCGCGAGAGCTGCGCCGGGTCGGCGACGGCCTCGTACACCTCGGCGCGCGGACGCGCGATGTGCCCGGAGACGGTGAAGGAAAGTTCCGTGAGTGTGCCATCCGTAGTCATGTTGTATTTTTACAACATGACTGGCTCGGGCGACAAGGACACGGACGACGACGATCTGGTGTTCAAGGCGCTCGCCTCGCCGACACGTCGACGGATGCTCGACGCGCTCAAGGCGTCCCCGCAGACGACGGGCTCGCTCTGCGCTCTACTGCCCGAACTGGACCGCACCACCGTGCTGCAACACCTGCGGGTGCTGAAACGCGCCGGGTTGGTGACCGGGCGCAAGGTGGGCCGGGAACGCCACCTGTCGCTCGCCCCGCTGCCGATCAAACGCATCCACGACCGCTGGATCAGCGGCTACATGCGGGCCGCCGTCGACCTGCTCGAACAGCTCGACGCCGAGTGAGGCCCGTCAGAGCACCCGGGTTACGCCCTCCGCGACGATCAGGGCGTCCCTGCGGGACGGGTCGAGGTTGGCGCAGAGCACGACCGACGCACCGGCCGACAGCGGGGCGAGCAGCCACTTCAGCGGCTGGTCGTGCTCGGCGGCGTCGACCAGCAGCCGGTCACCGACGCGCAGGTCGAGCTGGTCGGCCACCTCCCTGGCCACCGCACCCCACTGTGCGTAGCTGGTGCCGTCCGGGCTGGCCGAATCGGACGCGTGCAGCACAGGGCGATCCGCCGGGGCACCGTCGTGTCGCAGCACTTCCACCGACCAGTCGAGCCACCCGCCGGGCACCTCGGCCAGCGGCTCCGGGCCGGTGCCGACGAGGTAGCGGTGCACCCCCTCGGGTACGTCCTCCAGCCAGTCGTCGAGCCGTTCCGGCGTGGCGAAGACCGCATCGTACGGTCGCTCTCCGCCGGGCTCGAGCACCGGCAGCCCGGCGGTGGCGCGCGGCCGGAACGACACCGCCATCCCCACCGCCCAGGCCCCCAACAACACCGCAGCGGTACGCCAGTGCGGCGGCAGCAGCACCGCCACGCGGCTGCCCGGGGCCAGCCCGCACCCGTCGCGCAGCAGCCCGGCGGCCCGCGCCGACCAGCGGCCCAGTTCGGCGGGGGTCAGGTCGCGCCGCTCACCAGTCCGGTGGTCGAGGTGGGTCAGCAGCGGCCGGTCCTGCTCGGCGAGGCCAGCGGCAGACAACACGGGAACGGGCTCCATCCGTCGATAATGCCTTGCCGGAGTGCCGTGGCGAAATGAGGATCGCGGCATGTCTCCGCCTCCTCCCGACGGTCGCGCCGGGATCGACGCCGCGCTGGTGCGACGCCTGATCGCGGCCCAGTTTCCGCACTGGGCCGACCTTCCGGTGACCCCGGTCGAAGTCGACGGCCACGACAACCGGACGTACCGCCTGGGCGAGGAGTTGACCGTACGACTGCCCACCGCGGCCGGCTACGTCCCCGCCGTGGCCAAGGAGCACGTGTGGCTGCCCCGGCTCGCGCCGCAGCTACCGGTCGCCGTCCCACCGATCCTCGGGATGGGCGTCCCCGGCGAGGGGTACCCGTTCCCGTGGTCGGTACGCGGCTGGCTGCCCGGTACGACGGCCGACCGGGGGCGCATCGACGACCTGCCCCGGTTCGCCGTCGCGGTGGCCGAGTTCCTCCGCGCCCTGCAGGGCTGCGATTCCACCGGCGGTCCGGCCGCCGGGGAGCACAGTTTCCACCGAGGCGCTTCACCGGCGTACTACGACGAACAGACCCGGCGCCACCTGGCCGTCCTGATCGATCACATCGACGTGGACCGGGCCGCCGCCGTGTGGGAGGCCGCCCTGGCCGCTGAGTGGCGCGGGCAACCGGTGTGGTTCCACGGCGACATCGCCGTGGGCAACCTGCTGGTCGCGGAGCGTGGGAAACTGAGTGCGGTCATCGACTTTGGCACGTCCGGCGTCGGCGATCCGGCCTGTGATCTGGTGATTTCCTGGACGATGTTCTCCGGCACCAGCCGGCACGCCTTTCGGGAGACGGTCGAGCAGGACGAGGGCACCTGGGCACGGGCCCGTGGCTGGGCACTGTGGAAGGCGCTGCTGCTTCTGCGGCAGAACCTCGACACCCGGCCGGAACTGGCCACCGCCAACCAGCGCGTGGTCGCCGAGGTCCTCGACGACCACGATCGCCTCGGCTAGGTCGTGGAGCCGCCGCGTGTCACGCTCCGGAACCGCGTGTCACGCTCCGGATCCGCGTGTCACGCTGCGGATCCAGGACCGGTGGAAGGTCAGGTCGGTGTAGATCATCTGCACCCCGCAGTACGTGCCGCTCTGCCAGTCCACCCCGACCCGGCTGGTGCCGGCCACCACCGACCAGGTTCGGCCGATCCGGTACAGCCCCGGCCCTCCGCTGTCACCGAAACACGCTCCGCCGGGGGCCCCACCGATGCAGATCTCGTCAGCGGTGATGCCCCCGCCGGCGCACTCCTCGGGCGGTAGCACCCAGCGGTCCAGTTGCTGCAACGTGGCGGGCATCGGGCCGGCGAACACCGGCTCGGTGGACCCCCAGCCGATCTCCCGCACGGTGGATCCGATCGCGGGCGACCGGCCGAGGATCGGGTAGCGCGGCAGCCACACCGGGGCGGCCAGGCGGAGCACGCCGACGTCCGCCCCGAGGCCGTCGTCCGCGTGCCAGTCCCACGCCGGGTGCGGCACGACCTTGGTGACCGCCACGATCCGCCCTCCGGCCGCGTGCTGGGCCGAGCCGGCACGGATCCGCAGCGTTGCGGGATCGAGCGGCTCCGCATCCCAGTCCGTGATGCAGTGCGCGGCGGTGACGACGTATCGCGGGTGAACGAGCACCGCCGCGCAGTGGTGGCCGAAGGTGCCGTCCCGGTCGAGCTGGAGCGAGGTGATCGGCGGGTAGGGCTGCGTCGCGTCCTCTCCCCCGATGATCAGTGGGACCACCGCGTCCGGCTCACTCGCATTCGCTGGCGGCGCGGCCCCGAGCGCCAGGCTGAGAAACACTCCGATCGCGCCGGCAGTCAGCCGACGTGTCCTTTCACCCATCGATACTCCCCCGCCTCGCAACATCGGCAACTGTCGTCGGGGAGTTTAGCGGCGCCTGCTGTCCAGCGTGGACCCGTGAATCGGTGCCGGTAGTTAAGAAGGGGCCCCTCCTCTACCGCAGGCGTTAATAGGGGGCCCTTCCTTGCACCTTCCTACCTTGGGAGCGGGGGGCCGCCGTGGAGGAGGGGGGTGAGGAGGTCGCCGTGCTCGTCGATGCGGTCGAGCACCTCGGCGGCGGTGTACGGGCGCGCCGACGGCCGTTTGCCCGCCGCACCGGCGGAAACCTCCTCCCAGGTCAGCGGGGTGGAAACCGACGGCACGGCCTGGGCGCGCAGCGAGTACGGCGCGACCGTGGTCTTCGCCGCGTTGTTCTGGCTCCAGTCGATGAAGATTTTGCCGGGGCGCAGCTTCTTCGCCATTTTCGACACGATCAGCTTGGGGTGTTCGCGTTCCAACTCCTGGGCGATCCGCCGTGCGTACGCTGACACGTCGTCGGCGGACTGGGTCGCGGCGATCGGGCAGCAGAGCTGCATGCCCTTCTTGCCGGAGGTCTTCGGGTACGCGTCGACGCCGTCGGCGGCGAGCCGGTCGCGCATCAGGATCGCCACCGTGCAGCACTCCTGCAGCCCGGCCGGGTCACCCGGATCCAGGTCCACCACCATCAGGTCCGGGTGTTCGCCGATCTTCCACTGCGGCGTGTGCAGTTCCAGCGCGGCGAGGTTGGCCAGCCAGACCAGGGTGGGCAGGTCGTCGGCGACCACGTAGTCGATGGTCTCCCGCCCCTTACTCGACCCGGGGGCGGGCAGCGTCTCGGTGCGCACCCAGCCGGGGGTGGCGGCGGGGGCGTTCTTCTCGAAGAACGAGTTGCTCTCCACCCCGTTCGGGTAGCGGATCCGGGTCAGCGCCCGATCGGCCAGGTGGGGCAGCAGCACCGGGGCGACCCGGGTGTAGTAGTCGATCACCTCACCCTTGGTGAAGCCGGCCGCCGGATAGAGCACTTTGTCCAGATTGGACAAGCTCAGCGTACGGCCCTGGACCTCGACGCGGAGCCGGTCAGCTGGCATCTTCGACCTCCTCGGCCGGTTTGTCCGGCCGCAGCCGCAGAATCCGGGGAAACCGCAGCCGCCCGTCCGGTGTGCGCTGGCCGTACTTGACCTCCACCACCACCAGCGGAGTCACCCAGATCGCACCCCGGGCGTCCTCTCGGGGCACGTCGCCGGCGAACGGCGACCCGGTGGTGCGCAGCGGCTCCAGTTCGCGCAGCAACTCCCGTTCCAGGGCGGCGCCGATCCCGCCGCCGACCCGACCCCGGTAGATCAACCGCCCGCCGGCACCGGGCACCCCGACCAGCAGACCGCCGATCCGCCGCGCGCCAGGTCGCCAGCCGCCGACCACGAAGTCGCCGGTCACCTCCAGCTTGACCTTGAGCCAGTCGGGCGAGCGAACCCCGGGCCGGTAGGCCGAGCCGAGCCGCTTGGCCATCACCCCCTCCAGGCCGTGCTCGCCCGCTGCCGCGTAGGTGGCCGGGCCGTCGGTGAAGGCCGGCGGGACGGCCCACCGCGCCGCGCCCAGCCCCAGCTCGTCGAGGGCCTCGCGGCGCCGGGCGTACGGCCACCCGGTGAGGTCCGCGCCGCCCAGCCGGATCAGGTCGAAGATCATGTACGTGACGGGGATGGTTGCCGCCAGCCGGGCCGCCTTCGCCGGGTTGCGCACGTGCATCCGCTCGGCCAGGGCGGTGAACGAGGGCCGCCCGGCCTGGTCGAAGAGCACCACCTCCCCGTCGAGCAGTGCGTCGTCCACCTGCTCGGCGAGCGGGATCAGTTCGGGGTACGCGGTGGTGATTTCCACGCCGGAGCGGGCGTAGAGGCGTTGCCGCCCGGCGGCGATGTCGGCGAGCGCGCGTACGCCGTCCCACTTGAATTCGTACGCCCAGCCCGCGCCGGCCGGGAGTTGCCCGGTCATCGCGAGCATCGGCTTGAGCGGCGCGCCGGACACGTTCCGACTGTAGTACCAGGCCGAACGCCTCGCGCCCGGTTCCATCTGGTGCGAGCATGGTCGATACCGGGGAAGGGGGCGCAGGATGCGGGCCATCTGGAAGGGAGCCGTGTCGTTCGGGCTGGTCTCGATCGGGGTCAAGCTCTACTCGGCGACTGAGGAAAAGGACATCCGGTTCCACCAGGTGCATCGGGAGGATGGCGGGCGGATCCGGTACAAGCGCGTCTGCCAGGTTTGCGGCGAGGAGGTCAGCTACGACGACATCGCCAAGGGCTACGACATCGGCGGCGGCGAGATGGTGATCCTCACCGACGAGGACTTCGCGGACCTGCCGCTGAGCACCTCCCGCGCGATCGACGTCCTGGAGTTTGTCCCGGCCGAGCAGGTCGATCCGATCCTGTACAACAAGGCGTACTTCCTGGAGCCCGAGGGGACAGCGACCAAGCCGTACCTGCTGTTGCGGGACGCACTGACCGATTCCGAGCGGGTGGCGATCGTCAAGGTGGCGCTGCGCCAGCGGGAACAGCTGGCCACCCTGCGGGTCCGCGACGGCGTGCTGCTGCTGAACACCATGCTCTGGCCCGACGAGATCCGAAAGCCCGACTTCGGCTTTCTCGGCGAGGACCTGAAACTCCGGCCGCCGGAGTTGGCCATGGCCACCTCGCTGATCGACTCGATGGCCGCCGAGTTCCATCCGGACGAGTTCACCGACGACTACCGGGCGGCGTTGCAGGAGGTCATCGACGCGAAGGTGGAGGGCCGCGAGGTGGTCCAGCCGGAGGAGGTGGAGGAGGCGCCGGCCGCCGCCGTCGACCTGATGGCCGCGCTCAAGGCGTCCGTCGAACGGGCCCGCGCGGCTCGCGGCGAGGCGGGTGCGGCGACCGGTGGTGGTGCCGGTGAGCCGACCCCGATCACGTCCGCGCGCTCCGCGCAGAAGAAGGCGGCCAAGGCCCCGGCGAAGAAGGCCGCCGCCAAGGCGCCCACCCGTAAGCGGGCCGAGGGTGCCAAGAAGACCGAGGGCGCGAAGAAGGCGGAGAAGAAGGCGGAGAAGAAGGCCACCGCCAAGAAGGCCGCTCCGAAGAAGGCCGCCCCCCGCAAGACCGCCTGACCGCACTCGCGTCAAGATCCGGTTGCGGCGGATGGTGGCACCTCACCCGTCCGCGATCCGCCACAACCTGCGGACTCGGATCCGATCCTCTGGTACCCCGCCCAAGCTTGGGCGCCCGCCCGCCCGCCTCGCTGGCGGGCGCCTCCTGTCGGGAGTGGAACGCCCGGCAGAAGGCCGAGCCCTACCGCCGTACGCCGGCCCTGTCGAGCTGAGAGCGCCAACGGATCGCGGCCTCGGCCGGACAGCGACCAGCGGCCCGCACCTGATGGCGTCAACGGTTCAGCTCGACAGGGGGCAAGGCGACGACCCGGGCGGGCGCTACCGCGGACAGCACACGCAGACCCAAAGGGCCCGCACCTGACGGCATCAACGATTCAGCTCGACAGGGACAGCGCGAGCGCGTCCGGGGACGACGCTTGTCGCAACCGATCGTGCGGGCAGCCGCGGCGCGAACCTGCCCGTCGCCCGGCGGTCATGAACCGAACACGTCAGGTCATTGACCGGGGATCTTGTGAATTTTACGCTGCGCGGCATCCCCCACGGAGAGGATTCTCATGACGATCCCCCGACTGCGTGGTGCCGCGCTGGCCACCGCCATCCTGTTGGCCGCCGGCTCACTGGTGGTGCCGAGCCCGGCCGGTGCCGCACCCGGTAACCCCGGCGCTCCCCGCTTCTCACCCGGTGCACCGAGCGTCGGCGACCCGTACTTCCCTGATCAGGGCAACGGCGGGTACGACGTACAGCACTACGATCTTGACTTCTCGTACGATCCGGAGACCCGGTTCATGGACGCCACCGCGACGATCACCGCGCGGGCGACCCAGGATCTTGATCAGTTCAACCTGGACTTCCGGGGTCCGGCGGTCTCCTCGGTGACGGTGAACGGGAAGAAGAACGGCTTCACCCGCGACGGCCAGGAACTAGTCATCACCCCCCGACCGAAGCCGAAGACCGGGCAGACGTTCACGGTGGTGGTGAAGTACGCCGGCGTACCCGGACCCGTGACCGACCCGGACGGGTCGATCGAGGGCTGGATCCCGACCGACGACGGCGCCTTCGTCGTCGGCGAGCCGCAGGGCACGCCCGCCTGGCTGCCGAGCAACGACACCCCGACCGACAAGGCCACTTTCCGGTTCACCGCACGGGTGCCGGAGGGGCTCACCGCCGTCGGCAACGGCCAACTCCGCTCCCAACGGACCCGCAACGGCTGGACCACGTACGTCTGGGACAACACCGAGCCGATGGCGACCTACCTGGCGACGGTCACGATCGGCCGGTTCCAGGTCACCGAGTCGGTCACGCCCAGCGGCGTCCCGTCGTACGTGGCGATCGATCCGCGCCTGGTCGCCGGCTCGGCCAACGCGGTGTCCCAGATCCCGCGGATGATGGAGTTCTTCACCGAGCTGTTCGGGCCGTACCCGTTCGCCTCCACCGGGGCGATCGTCGACTACGCCCCGCAGGTGGGCTATGCCCTGGAGACCCAGACGAAGCCGATTTTCTCCAACACGGCGAGCGCCGGCACCATGGCCCACGAGATCGCCCACCAGTGGTACGGCAACAGCGTCTCGCCGGAGAGTTGGAAGGACATCTGGCTCAACGAGGGCTTCGCCACGTACGGCCAGTGGATGTACACCGAGTACAACGGCGGGGCGACGGTCGAGCAGACGTTCAACAGCAGCAGCAACTACGGGCGGGCGGCCTCGTCGCCGTTCTGGCAGATCCTCCTCGCCGATCCCGGGCCGATGGACATGTTCAGCAGTGCCCCGTACAACCGGGGTGCGATGGCCTTGCACGCGCTGCGCGGCAAGGTCGGTGACGACGCCTTCTTCCGCATCCTGCGGCAGTGGGCGGAGCTCCACCGGCACAGCCACGCCGCCACGTCCGACTTCATCGCGCTGGCCGAGCGGGAGTCCGGGAAGGATCTGACCGCCTTCTTCGAGGTGTGGTTGTTCCAGAGGGGCAAGCCGACCTCTTGGTGATCCGCCCTGTCTGCGCTCACGCGGCGTCGGCAAGCGGTGCGGGGCCGGGAATCGTTTCCGACCCCGCACTCCTGTCCCAGCCGGCTCAGGAATCCCACGGGCCACGATCAATCGTCGGAGGTACGCGCGACACCAGGTACCGTGTGTCGGCGACGGCGTCCGTGGCCCGGACGCATCCATCTCTCATCAGGGAGTCGAGGACGTGAGCGAGCACGCGGGCGGGCAGGAGAGCAAGGCACGGCGGCGACTGGCCGAACAGTTGGCCGAGCAGAAGGCGGCCGAGGCCAAGCGCCGCCGGCAGGCCTGGGCCGGCGCCCTCGCCGCGGTCGCCGTGGCCGGGGTGCTGATCACCGTGTTCGTGATCATCGGGCAGCGCGGTGGCGACGACTCGCCCGAACAGGCAGCCGGCACTGCCTCCGCCTCGCCGACCGATCTTGCCGACCCGGCGGCGCCTCCCGCCCCGCAACTGCCGGAGGGCGCCGACCCGGCCCTGGGCAGCAAGCCGACCGTCGCCGCCGGTGAGGGCAAGTTGACCGAGCTCACCGTCACCTCGCTGATCGAGGGCACCGGGCCGAAGGTCGCGGCGGGCCAGACGATCACCGCCAACTACGTGGGCGTGTTCTACGAGAGCGGTGAGGAGTTCGACTCCTCGTGGGAGCGGGGCGAGCCGTTGGCCCTTCCGATCGGCGCCGGGCGGGTCATTGAGGGTTGGGACAAGGGCCTGGTCGGGGTGACCGTGGGCAGCCGGGTGCAACTCGACATCCCGGCCGAGCAGGCATACCCGGACGGCAACGGCCCGGAGGGCCCGTTGCGCTTCGTGGTGGACATTCTCGCCGCGCAGTAGGGGGCACGGGTGACGGCGCTGGACAGCCCGGGGCAGGTCGCCCGGTTGATGTGGACCTGCTACGAGCCGGTGCACGCGGTCACCTACTTCCACCCGCGGGCCCGGGCCGCGTACGAGGCGGCCGGGCTGCGCGGCTTCTGGCGGGGCTACTTCGCCGGCCGGGCCGCGCCGCTCGGGCCGGTCGGTCCCGCACCGGTGATCGCCGCCTTCTTCACCTTCGCCCCGCACGTGGTGGCCCGGGCCCTGCCCGCGGTGTGGCAGCTGGCCACCCCCGAGGAGGCGCTGCGGGCCCGGCTCACCGGGGCAGTGCAGGCGCTGGCCGAGTTGACGTACGAACTGCCCGAGCGACACCTGACGGAGAGCGCCGAGTTGCTTGAGACCGCCGCCGCGGCGGTCGGAACGGCCCCCGGCCGGGTGCTCGGCGCGGCCAACGCCGCCCTGCCGCGCGGTGAGTATCCGCTGGCCCGGCTCTGGCAGGCCGCGACCACGCTGCGCGAGCATCGGGGCGACGGGCACGTCGCGGCGCTGGTCGCTGCCGACCTCGACCCGGCGGAGACGTTGGCCTGGCGGGTCGCCACCGGCATGCCGCCGGAGCCCCTACTCCGTCGGGGCTGGTCCGAGCAGGAATGGACGCAGGCCCGCGACCGGCTGGCCGCCCGAGGCTGGCTCACCACTGACGGCGAGCCCACCGAACACGGCCGGGCCGGCTTCCAAGCCGTCGAGGACGCCACCGACGCCGCTGCCGCCCGCCCCTGGCAAGCCCTCGACCCCGCCGCCCTGGACCGCCTCCGTACCCTCCTCGCCCCCCTCGCCGACGCCGCTCACCGGGTCATCCCCTCCGACAACCCGATCGGCCTCCCCGGCCCCAGAAGTTAAAAGGGGGCCCTTCCTCTACACCAGGCGTTAAAAGGGGGCCCTTCCTTACTCCTGGGGCGGGGAAGGGAGGATGGGAGAGTGACGGTGGATGCGGTGGTGTTCGACCTTGACGGCGTGATCGTGGATTCGGAGCCGGTCTGGGAGGAGGTCCGCCGGGCGTACGTGGCCGAGCACGGGGGCACCTGGCAGGACGACACCCAGCGCCGGCTGATGGGGATGAGCACCGGTGAGTGGGCCCGGTACCTCAGCGGTGAACTGGGCGTACGACGTACCGCCGAGCAGGTCGCCGCCGAGGTGGTCGAGGAGATGGCCCAGCGGTACGCCGCCCGCGTACCGCTGATCGACGGGGCCGACCAGGTGGTGCGCCGGCTGGCCGCGCGGTGGCCGCTGGGGTTGGCCAGTTCCTCGCCGACCCGACTGATCGCGGCGGCGCTGGCCGCCACTGACCTGACCGACTCCTTTCGGACCACACTGTCGACGGAGCAGACCGAGCGCGGCAAACCGGCACCGGACGTCTACCTGACCGTGGCGCGGCAGCTCGGCGTCGACCCGGCGCGCTGCGTGGCGGTGGAGGACTCCTCCAACGGGGTACGCTCCGCCGCCGCGGCGGGGATGATCGTGGTGGTGGTGCCGCACGGCTCGTACCCGCTCGATCCGGACGCGCAGCGGCTGGCGGCGGCGGTGCTGGGCTCCATCGACGAGCTGACCCCGGAGGTCGTGGCCGGGCTCGGCTGAACCTCTGCCGGCCGGCCCCCGGCCCGCCTACGGTCGGTGATGGATCAGTGGCGGGAAGCGGGAGGAAACGGCATGAAGGCGATCGTGTACGAGCACACGGGCGACCCTTCGGTGCTCCAACTGGTCGACCGGCCGGTGCCGGAACCCGGTCGGGGCGAGGTGCTGGTGCGCATCGCGTACTCCGGGGTCAACCCGTCGGACTGGAAGGCCCGCCGGCAGTGGCCGCTGCCGGACGGCTGGCGGATTCCCGGCCAGGACGGCGCCGGGGTCATCGAGACGGTCGGCGAGGGCGTCGACCAAGACCTGGTCGGCGAGCGGGTGTGGCTCTGGGAGGCGGCCTGGCAGCGGCCCTGGGGCACCGCCGCCGAGTACACCGTGGTGCCGGTTCGCCAGGCGGTACGCCTCGGTGACGCCTCCTTCGAGCTGGGCGCCTGCCTGGGCATCCCGTTCCTGACCGCGCACCGCTGCCTGACCGCCGGGGAGTACCTGCCGGAGAGCCTGCGTCCGGGCGCGTTGAGTGACCATGCGGTGCTGGTGCAGGGCGGGGCGGGCGCGGTGGGCAACGCGGCGATCCAACTCGCGGCGTGGGCCGACGCGTGCGTGATCGCCACGGTGAGCAGTGCGGAGAAGGCGCAGCTGGCGGCAGCGGCCGGCGCCTCGATGGTGATCAACTATCGGGAACAGGACGTGGTCGAGGAGGTCCGCAAAGTCGCGCCCGACGGGGTGCACGCGATCGTGGAGGTCTCCGCCGCGCGCAACGCCGCCACCGATGTGCAACTGCTGCACCCCGGCGGGGTGGTCTGCGTCTACGCCGACGACGGCGGCGACGAGGTGACGCTGCCGATCCGGCCGTTGATGGCGCCGAACGCCCGTTGGCAGTTCGTGCTGGTGTACACCCTGCCGAAGGCGGCCAAGGCGCAGGCGGTGGTGGACGTCGCGGCGGCTGCCGCGCAGGGCGGCATTCGGGTGGGCGAGGAGAACGGCCTGCCGCTGCACCGGTACCCGCTGTCGGCCACGGCCGCCGCGCATCAGGCGGTAGAGGACTCCGTGGTGGGAAAGGTGCTGGTCAGCGCCAGTGAGTAGCGGGCAGATTTACCCATCACCGGGACACAACCGAACAAGTTTCGCGATACTGACGGTGCGGGTCGCCCCGCAGAGAAACGGGCGGCCCCGGCGCGGTGCGAACGCCGGGGCCGCCCACCGGGAGAGAGGTCTGTGCGAGGCCGCTGTCCCTAACGGCGATGATGCGCCGTAAAGCGTTACGCCGGGGCGTTTTTCGCAGATCCGGGCCGCCGCACCCGGGCCGCCATCGTAGATTTGTCCGGGTGAGCATCTCCTGGGCTGATTCGTACGTCGGGCAACTGCGCGCGCTGGCCGGTGACCGGACGTTGATGTTCGTCGGCGCCCGTGCCGTGGTCCGCGACAACGCGGCCCGGATCCTGCTGATCCGTCGCTCTGACAACGGACAGTGGGCGATGCCCGCCGGAGCCATGGAACTCGGCGAGTCGATCGCCGACTGCGCCGTGCGGGAGGTACGCGAGGAGACCGGTCTACGCGCCCTGCGGGTCAGCGCCTTCGCGCTCTACACCGGACCGGACCGCACCCACACCAACATGTACGGCCACACATACCAGATCTTCACCGCCGCGTTCCGGGTCGAGGAGTGGGACGGTCAGCTGGCCCGGGTCACCGACGAGACCACGGACGCCGGCTTCTTCCACCGCGGGGCCATGCCGCACCCGCTCTCCGCCAGCGTCCTGGAGACCCTCGCCGACCTGGACGTCTTCGAGCAGACCAACCGCCTGATCCTGAAGTAGTTCTTGCAAGGAAGGGCCCCTTATTAACGCCTCCGGTAGAGGAAGGGCCCCTTCTTAACACCTCTTCCTTGCCGCGCCGTTGTGCCGGCTCGCAGCGCGCTGTCCCTGCGGGTTCGGCTTCCTGCGCCCCGAGCGGCAGGTTTGACTCCCCTGGCCGGGGGGATCCGCCGGCATGGCACGAGCAGCGGATCACCTCCGACTCGCCGATATCGTGCAGAGCTGGCGTGGGCGCCCGGTGCTGGTGATCGGTGACGCCATGCTCGACGAATGGCGGTTCGCCGACTCGGACCGGCTGTGCCGGGAGGCCCCGGCCCCGGTCCTCACCCTGCGCCGCCGCATCTCCGCCGCGGGCGGGGCCGCCAACACCGCCGTCAACATCGCCATGCTGGGCGGGCGGTCGGTGCTCGTCGCACCGGTCGGGGCGGATGTCGCCGGCGACGAATTGCACGACTGCCTGGACCGGGCGGGCGTCTGGGACCGCACGGTCAGCCAGCCCGGCCGCCCCACCCCGATCAAGCGCCGGATGCTGGCCGGCGACCAGATCCTGCTACGGGAGGACTCCGGCGAACCGGACGATCCGCTCAGCGACGTCGGGGTTGACTGCCTGCTGACCGCCCTCGAATGCGCGACCGAGGAGTTGCAGGCCGTAGCCGGGGACGCCGCCCCGGCCCTGGTGATCTGCGATTACGGCCTGGGTGCCCTGCCCGCGCCGGTACGCGCCTGGCTGGTCGCGGAACGGGACCGGTACGCCACCGTCGCCCTGGACGCGCACGACCTCGCCGACTGGGCTGGCCTCGCCCCGACCGTGGTGACCCCGAGCTTCGCCGAGGCAGCCCGGCTGCTGGCCCGCGCCCGCACCGGTGCAAGGGCCGCCGCCACGCCGCCCTCCGCAGCCGGTGGCCGTGACGGCGTGGGCAGCGACACGAGCCAAGCGACCGACACGAGCCATGCGATCGGCGCGGATCAGGGTGGCACGGCTGGCGTCCGCGAGGGCGGCGGCCGCCATCTGCACCTGGAGCATCCGGAGGTCGACCCGTTCGACGGCCCGTCCGAGTTGACCGTCGGCGCCGCGCCCGGCGGCTCGGGACTGCGGCGTACCGACGGGCCGACCGGCGAACCCACCCCGGGCGAGGGGCGGGTGGCGATGACCCGGGACGGGCTCAGCGTGACCGGCACCGGCGTGACCGTGAACGCCGACGCCGGTGCCGGCGTGGACCGGGCGATGCTGGCCGCGTCCCGGCTCGCCGAGCTGCGCGCCCACACCGGCGCGGAGGTGGTCGCGGTGACCCTGGACACCGACGGCGCGGTGGTCGGCGGCGCCGACGGGCAGCCGGCACGCAGCCACAGCATTCCGGTGCCGGCCAGCCACGCCGTCGGTGCCGGGGACGCGTACCTGGCGGCCATGACGTTGGCGCTGGCCGCTGACGCGCCGTTGTCGATCGCCGCTCAGCTGGCTCAGCTCGCCGCGACGAGCACCGTTGCCGGCACCGGCACCTGCGTCTGCCACCGGGAGGACCTGCTGGCCGCGCTGGGCCGGCCGGTGCCCGGCGGCGACGGTCAGCAGGTGCTGGTCGGCGCCGAAGGGCTGACCACGATCATCGCCGAGCACCGCCGAGCGGGCCGCTCCGTCGTCTTCACCAACGGCTGCTTCGATGTGCTGCACCGGGGGCACGTGCGCTACCTGGAACAGGCCCGCGCTCTCGGTGACCTGCTGGTGGTGGCGGTCAACTCCGACGACAGCGTACGACGACTCAAGGGGCCGGACCGGCCGATCAACCCGATCGAGGATCGCACCGCCCTGCTCGCCGCGCTGTCCTGCGTGGACCACGTGGTGGTCTTCGAGGAGGACTCGCCGGCCAAGCTGATCGAAGCCGTCCGACCGGACGTCTACGTCAAGGGCGGCGACTACCCGCCGGAGCTGGTGCCGGAGGCGCCGCTGGTGCAGCGGTTGGGCGGCCAGGTACGCACCCTCGGCTACGTGCCGGACCGCTCCACCTCCGCGATCATCGAGCGGATCCGGGCGTACGGTCAGCAGGGCGCGGCGGAGGTCGTCGCCGGCAGCCCGCCGACCGGCGTGACGGCACCGCCGGTGACCGGCAAGACGCCGTGAACCGACCGCTGGACGCCGGCTCGCTCGAGGATTTCCGTGCCGACCGCCTGCTCGACGTGCTGGTACCGACCCGTGACCGTCCCGCCGAGTTGGCCGTCACCCTCTCCGGACTCGCCGCCCAGGAGGGGGTGCCGGGGTTCGGCGTGGTGGTCAGCGACCAGTCCGACGGCGAGCCCGGGTACGTTCACCCGGCCGCGGCCACCATGGTCCGGGCACTGCGCCACCGTGGCCACCCGGTGCTGCTGACCCGCCGGCTGCCCCGGCGCGGCCTGGCCGAACACCGGGCGGCTCTGCTCGCCGCGTCCGCCGCCCGGTACGTGCTCTGTCTCGACGACGACGTATGGCTGGAACCGGGAACGCTACGCCGGCTGGTCACCGCGATCGAGGAGCTGGGCTGCGGCTTCGTCGGCAACGCGGTGCACGGCCTGTCCTACCTGGACGACGTACGACCGCAGACGCACCGGCACTACCAGGAGTGGACCGGCCGGCCCGTGCCGGAACGGGTTCGCCCGGGCACGCCCGAGTGGGACCGGGCGCAGATCCACTCGGCGGCGAACCTGCTGCACGTCACCGAGGCGCTGGCGCTGCCCGAGGGCAGTTGGCGTGCGTACCAGGTCTCCTGGATCGGGGGCTGCGTGCTGTACGACCGCGCCAAGCTGGTCGACTCCGGTGGCTTCGACTTCTGGCGCCGGGTGCCGGAGCAGCACCAGGGCGAGGACGTCGCCGCCCAGCTCGCCGTGCTGGCGCGCCACGGTGGTGCCGGCGTACTGCCCAGCGGGGCCTACCACCTGGAGTCTCCCACCACCGTCACCGAGCGCGACGTGGAGGCGTGGCAGGTCGTGCTCGCCGACGACGACGCCGGAGCCGATGCCGACGCCGACGCCGGAGCCGACGCCGACGCCGACGCCGACGCCGACGCGGCCGGATGTTAATAGGGGGCCCTTCCTCTACCGCAGGCGTTAATAAGGGGCCCTTCCTTACCCGAAAAGCAGCTCGCGGGCGGCTTCGAGGACCTCGGCTACTGGGACGTCGATGACGAAGGAGTCGCGGTGCGGGCACTCGCCGTCGCCGGGTCGGTGCGGGTAGATGCCGGGGGTGCAGTCCACGCCGCAGACCGGGCAGTGCAGCGTCCACGACGTGATCGGCCGGTGCCGGCCGCGCAGCGGAGTGGCCGTGTTGATCAGGTTGCCGACCCAGAAGATGCCGACCGTGGGGGCGCCGACGGCGGCGGCGAGGTGCAGCGGGCCGGTGTCGTTGGAGATCACCAGTGCGCAGCCGGCGTAGCAGCCGGCCAAACCGCCAAGGCTCAGGGTGCCCACCAACGGCCGCACCGGCACCCCGGCCGCCGTCACCACCTGGTCGACCACCTCCTGCTCGGCGGGGGTGCCGGTGACCAGCACCTCGTACCCGTCGGCGTGCAGCGTTCGGGCCACCTGGGCGAACCGGTCGGCGGGCCAACGCCGCCGGGTGTCGGTCGCTCCCGGATGCAGCGCCACCCGGGGGCGCTGCGGATCACCGAGCACGGAGCGCGCCTCGGCGCGGTCGGCGTCGGTCACCGCCAGCGCCGGCGTGATCGTGGTGGCCGGGGCACCGACCAGCGCCGCCACCTCCAGGTAGCGGATCACCTCCGGCTGGTAGTAGACGTAACGCAGCCAGCGGTCCAACGGTGGGGCGTCCTCGGCGCGCAGCCCGGCGGTGACCCGGGCACCCAGCGCGGCGACCAACGGGTTGGAGTTCGCGCCGCCGCCATGCAGTTGCAGCGCCAGGTCTAAGTCTTCCGCGCGGGCCTCGGCCAGGAAGTCCACCATGCTCGACTCGGCCTCGCCGTCGGTCGCCGCGCGGATCCCAGGTGCGGGCGGCACCACCAGCACCCGGTCCAATGGCCCCGGCCGGTCGTGCCAGAGCGCCGCGTGCCACGGCGCGCCGAGCAGCACGATCTCCGCCTGCGGGTACGCCGAGCGCAGCGCCTCCAGCGCCGGCAGTACGAAGATGAAGTCGCCGAGTGCGTTGGCGCGCAGCACGGCGATCCGGGCCACGTCGGGCACCAACCCGACGGCCGGGGTGAGCAGGGCCGGGGCGGCCACGACTGGCCGCTACCGGCCGGGCTCGCCGACGGCGACATCCGGCTGGTGCAGTTCCCGGTCCGCGGCCGGGTCGGCGCTCGGCGTACCACGGAACGAGCCGGTGCGGCGTGGCCCGGTGCGGCCGACGGTGATGGTGCGCGGCGTGGGTCGGATCGCCCGGGGCAGCCGCACCCGGAGCAGACCGTGATCCATGACCGCGTCGATCGCGTCCGCGTCCACCCGCGCCGGCAGCGGTACCCGATACTCGAAGCCACGCGTCTCGAACCCGTCGGGGATCCCGTGGTCGGCGTTGACCTCGGCCTCCGTGCGGGCGCGTACGCACAGCTCGCGGTCGTCCACCTCCACCGCGACCTCCTCCGGGGCAACTCCCGGCAGCCGGACGACCACCTCCCAGCCGTCGGCGGTCTCGCCCATCTCCACCTCGGGCGGCCCCGGTCGGCCACCGACCAACCGGCTCAGTTCGGCCCGCAACGACTGCAACTCGCCCAGCGGATCCCAGCCCTGCTGTCCGCCCCGCCAGCCGCGTCCCGGTCCCGTCATCGCACATCTCCCATCCGATGGCTGCTCGCTGCTCTTAGCGAACTCGGCGCGTCGAGGTGGGCGTCCCGGTCCACGCCCACACCGAGCCGGTCGACCAGTTCCCCGCCGAGCCAGGCGCTGACGCCGAGGATGCCCAGCGCGACCACCTCGATGGCGATCAACGCGCCACCGGCGGCCCGCGAGTCGGCGTTGAGCCGCACCACCCAGACCGCCGCGAAAAGCAGGATCACCGCGAGGTTGGCGGCGGCGTGGGTGAGCCCCACCCGCTTGGCCCGGGTGCCGGTCGGGATGGCCAGCAGGTCGAACGTCCCGGCCGCCGCGGCCAGCAGGCCGCCGATCAGGCCGACGGTGATGTTCCAGTACGCCACCTCGCCGAGGAACGCCGGCCCGCCGACGGTGTCGATGATGTCGAACAGCACCGCTGTGACGAACAGGGCGGCCGGAAACATCACCAGCATCGGGTGGACGGGGTGACCCAGGATCTTGAGTCGACTCTCCATCTCCGGGCCTCCACGGTTTCCTGGTCATGGCGGCGTGCTCCCGCCCGGTGGGAGCCGTACCCCGGCCCGCACCGGACAAACCTCGCGGTAGACGCGAGTAAGCTGATCGTGGCGGTTTCCCGTTTCGGGGCCGCCGTCATGGTCAACGCCACGGGGGAGGCACACAGTGACCGTGGAGATCACGGGCCCAAGGGCGACCCGCCCGGCTTCGCGCTCGTGCTGGACGACCGGACCATCGCCATCCCCGAGCACCCGGGCAACAGGCGGGCCGACGGCTACCGCAACATCCTGGAGAATCCGCACGCCGGGCTGATCTTCTTCATCCCGGGCCGCACCGACACGCTACGGATCAACGGCCGGGCCCGATTGCTCAGCGACGCACCCTGGTTCGACCAGATGGTGGTCCAAGGCCACCGACCGGTGCTCGCCATCGTGGTCGAGATCGAGCAGATCTTCTACCACTGCGCGAAGGCGTTCCTCCGCTCCCAGTTGTGGCAGCCGGAGACCTGGCCGTCGGATCCGCTGCCCAGCCGAGCCCGCCTGGTCAAGGAGGTCGAGGCTCCGGCGGACACCCTGACCGAGTTGGAGCGCCACTACGGCCCCGACTACGCCCGCAGCCTCTACGCCTGACCCGACCTCGCCGGTGGGTGCCCGGCCCCGTGGTGAGGCACCTGCTCAAACAGGTTCCGGCGCCGCCGGATCTGGCCAAGCTTCAGCACGCCAGCCGCGACGGCGACGTGGGCGACGGTGGGAGCGAGCACGGCAACCGCAGCGACCAGGCACGACCACAATGCCGCGGCGACCGGTTCCCCGGTCGCGACTGCCACGACAGCCATGTAGACCGCGGCCAGACCTGCCGCACCCGCGCACGTGATCAGCAACTTCGTGCGAAACCGTCCGTCCTTCGTGGCGGCATCACCGATCAAGCCGGCCGGCACGAACAGCAGCGGCACCAGGACGACACCCACAGCAGCAGCGATCAGCATCAGGATGAGCCCTCCGAGTGGTCCACCCAGACCCTCATTCGCTACCAACGCGTACCCGATCAGTCCGAGGTAGACGACGGCTGCCTGCCCGACGAACACCAACCAGGCGGCAGCCGCACCAGCGAGGTGCCGAGCAAGCTTTCCGATCACGATGCCACCCCGTAAGACACTCAGCTAGATCATCGGATCGTAGGCGACATGCCGGTGAGCAGAAGCGCCGGCCGCCAGGAGCGCGATTTCGCTGCCGCGCCATCTCACCGCGTGACTCCGCTTGACCTTGTCACGGTGACAAGGTCTTGGCTGGGGCCAGGAGGTGGTCCCGATGAGCACGTCGGAACAGGACGTCCGCGCTCTCCAAGGGCTGGAAAACAGCAATTCGTCGGTGCGGCTACGGGCAGCGATGGCGGTTGGCACCGTACCGGACCCGCGCTTCGTCGACGCGCTCATCGGGCGATGCGCGATCGAAACCGACTTCTCCGTACGCGAGATGCTCACCTGGGCACTCACCCGCCACCCGGCGTCGCTGACCGTTCCGAAGCTCGTCGGTGAACTCCGCTCCGAGCGTGCGCAGGCCCGGAGCCAGGCGTTGCACACGCTGTCCAAGATCGGTGATCGGCGAGCGTGGCCGGCGATCACCCCGGCGCTGCTGATCGACGCGGATGACGAGGTGGCGCGCAGCGCCTGGCGAGCAGCCGTCGCACTCGTACCCGAAGATGAGAAACCGGAGTTGGCCAGGGTGTTGACGACGCAGCTCGGGCGCGGCGGGCATGAGATGCAGTTGAGCCTCAGCCGGGCGTTGATCGCGCTCGGTGAGATGATCGAGCCGATCCTGCGCGCCGCGACCACGGATCCCGACCCGCGCGTATGTCAGCACGCGGTCGCCACGCAACACTTGCTGCACGACCCGGACGCCGGATTCGAGTTCGCGATCGAGGAGGCGAAGCGCGTCGTGGCCCTCGGCGGGGCCAGCCAGGAGGGATGACCGGCAGTGTTGATCGGTGAGGTGGCCCGACGCTCCGGGGTCAGCGCCCGCATGCTCCGGCACTACGAGTCACTCGGCCTGGTGCGGCCCACCGGTCGCACCGGCTCGGGCTATCGCGAGTACTCCAGCGAGGACATCCGGCGCATTCTCCACATTGAGAGCCTGCGGTCACTGGGGCTGTCGCTGCGCGAAGTCGGACGGGCGCTCGATGATCCCGACTTCACCCCCGCGGCGCTGGTCGACGACCTCATCCGCCAGACGCGAGCGCGCATCGCGGCCGAGGCGGAGTTGCTCACCCGACTCCGACGGATCGGTGCCGCAGAACCCGCCGGCTGGGAGGACGTCCTCCAGATCGTCGCCCTCCTCCAAGCATTGAGGTCGGAGAGCGCCGGGCAACGCCAGTGGGCGGCCCTCTCCTCGGTCAGCGAGGTGCCGGTGCCGGTGGAGGCACTGGTCGAGGCGGTGCTGGGCGAGTCGGACCCGAACGTCGCCGGTGCCCTTCGGTGGGCGCTGGCCCAGTCGGGCGATGCCGGATTGGCGCTGCTGGCAGCGGGGCTCGACGCGCCCGTGGCCGAGGTACGCAGACGAGCCGTCCAGGCCATCGCCGAGATCCGGGAGGATGCCGCCACCGCACTGCTGCGGGACGCCCTCGCGAACTCCGACATCGTGGTCCGCCGGTACGCTGCCCTGGCGCTCGGGGCACGTGGCGTCACCGACGCCGTCCCGACCCTCATCGACATGATCGTCGAAGAGGCGAATGACGTCGATGCGGCCGATACGCTGAGCGCGCTGGCGAGTGACGCCACGCTGGCGGATCAGATCGCCGCCAGACTCGTGGACCGCCTCGCCCACGGCACCGCTGACTCGTCGGCACGGCGACGGCTGGCCCAGGCGCTCGCGGACATCCCCGGGCCCACGGCGTCACGGGCCCTCGCCGAGCTGTCAGCCGACGAAGATCGCGGCGTCGCCCTCACCGCGATCTACGTTTGCAAGCTGCGCGACGCGCGCTAACCCCTCGATATGCCTCTGTGGCATGACGCTCGTGAGGAGATGACGCCTCCGGCGGGCGGTGAGCCACTTCAGGCCGCGCCGCGGTTACTGGCCCGCGGCGGCCTTGTCGACACTGATCAATGGCCGGTACCAGCCCGCCGGCCGGCAGCCAGCTGTAAGGCCGGTAGCGGGCCGGCTGGCCCAACTTCAGGAGTTCGAGCGCCTCATGGCGGAGGCGTTGCCAGTCGAAGTACTGCTGTAGGCCCTCCTCGGGGCTCAATGCCCAGCGCTGCTCGTGCGGCATGTCGCGGTAGAAGTCATCGACGTGCACCACGCTGGCATCCAACCGTGTGGCGAGCACCTCGGCGAGTGTGCTGGTTCCTGCGGCGCTTGGCCCGTCCACGGCGATCACGAACGGGCGGGGTCGTGCGTCGGTGACGAGACCGACCACCAGGTCGGCTGATTGTTCGGGGCTCACGGTACTCAGTGAACTCGCCGGCCCGCCGGGGTGGCTAGTGCACTGCTCGTGTTGCGTGCCCTGCGTTCAGCGTGTGTCGAATGTTCACGCGGCGAAGCCCAGGTCGGTGACCTGGGCTTCCTGCCGAGCCGCCTATCGGAATACGGACCGTCAGCCGACTACGCGTTCGGCCCCCGGCTGGACGTGGATACCGTCGGCGAACTCGACGATGTCCTGCTGGGTCCAGCCGCGGGCGTCCCAGAACTGCACCAGCATCCAGACGCCGTCGGGCTGCTTGACCCACAGATTCTTGCCGCCCTCAGAGCCATCGGCAGCCTCCAGCACGCCAGGCTTGCCGCCGACCTCAAGCTGCGTACCGGTCGGGGTTCGGTGGTCATCCCTCGACTGCAGCACGATGGCGATCTTGCCCACGAACACATCCGGGTTCTTGTCCGCCGCGTTCTTCGGGGCGATCGTCAGATTGCCGGTACTGCCGCCCTGAACCTCCCAGCCCGCGGGAACCTTGTCGATCGTGAAGCCTTGTGGCTGTTCGCCCTCGTAGGCCACGAGGCGGGCAGCGACGACTTGGGCCGATGCCTTGTCGCGGGGGGTGGTGGCCGGGCCAGTCTGGGTGCTGATGGTGACGGCGGCGACCAGCGCTGCGGCCGCGATGGCTGAGGTACCGAGCGCGCGGGCGAACCGGCGGCGGCGCAGCGCCCGGCGGCCCCGGGCCAGGTCGGCGTCAGCCTCCGCAGCCGACGGCTCGGCGGCCGAGCCGGCGATCCGGTCGAGCCGGTCGTGCAGATCCATCATCGGATGACTCCTGTCAGGGGATACTGGGCAAGGGCAGCCCGCAACCGGTCCAGGGCGCGGGCGGTCTGGCTCTTCACTGTTCCCTCAGAGCAGCCGAGCGCGTCGGCGGTGTCGGCTACACCAAGGTCGTAGAAGTAGCGGAACACAACTGCGGCGCGCATCTTCGGTGGCAGGGCGCGAAGGGCCGCGCGCAGGCCCTCATCGAGGTCGCCGCCGCTGCCCGGTTCGGCGCGGGGCCGGTCCGGGAGTTCCGCCACCGAGCGTTCGTGGCGGCGCCACCACCGACGGCGTTCGTCGGTGAGCGTGTTGACCAGGGTCCGGCGCAGGTAGCCCTCGATGTTGTCCGCCCGCTGGAACGCCGGCCAGGAGACGTACAGCTTGGTCAGGGTGGACTGGACCAGATCCTCGGCCAGATGCGCGTCGCCCGCGGTCAACAGCGTCGCCGTTCGTACCAGCCCGGCACGCCGGCTGAGCACGAAGCTGTGGAACTGCTCGTCACGGTCGGATTTCACACCCTCTCCTTCACTCTCACGGTCCCATGACGATTCGCGGGCGAGCGGGGTTGCATGGCGGATATGGAGAACGTCTCCGGGGCTTTTCACCCGGTCCGGCAGCGCCTCGACTCCGCACGACCTGCGGCACACAGCGGCGAACCTGGCCGTGGGGGCGGGTGCCAGCTGGCTGGACGAGGCGGTCGCGGCGCGGAACAAGGACCATGTAAGGACTCGGCCTGCCAGCAGCGACGTGGCCGACCCTGAAAGCGGCGAAGCCCAGGTCGGTGACCTGGGCTTGCGTGCCGAGCCGCCTATCGGAATCGAACCGATGACCTACGCATTACGAGTGCGTCGCTCTGCCGACTGAGCTAAGGCGGCAACGGTGGTCAAGTGTACGGCACGCGCTGACCCCGGGTGGAGCGGGATTGCCGATCCGCCAAGCGGACGCCGGGGCGCTTGCGGCACAGCACGCCCGGGCGGTCGGCACTAGGCTGCGGCGGGTGACCGAGGATCCCACCCCCCGCGACGAACCGGTCGACACTCCCGACGACGGTCCGCGCCCCGAGTCCGCCAACCGAACGCCGCCGTCCGGCCCGAGCACCGCAGAGCCACCGGCCGAGGCGTATGACAGCGAATCGCCGGGCGCCGCGACCGGTCGGGCGGCGCCGCTGGGGCCGTACGCCGAGGAGTCGGACGGTGGGCGGGTGGCGCGCCGGCCGCGCAGCACCGACCCGCTGGAGCTGGGGTTCACGCCGCGCAAGCCGGTGCCGTGGCTTGCGCCGTTCCTGCTGGTCAGCACCGGCCTGCGTACGCTGCTGGCGATGTTGTTCGGGGCGTACCTGGACAAACGTGAGCTGCAGAAGGCCCTCGACGCGGAGGTCGGCAAGCAGGTCGGGCCGGACGGTGGGCTCTGGCTGGACTACGTGGCCGATCTGGGCGACGGCTTCAACGCCACGTACTCGGTGGCCTACCTGCTCGCCCAGCCCGAGCTGGTGGTGGACGGGCACCGGCTGCCCCGGGCGCAGACCCTGGTGATGGGGGGCGACCAGGTCTACCCGTCGGCCGACTACGCGGCGTACGAGGATCGCTGCAAGGGGCCCTACCAGGCGGCGCTGCCGGGCACCCCGCCGGAACAGCCGACGGTCTTCGCGGTCCCCGGCAACCATGACTGGTACGACGGGCTGACCGCGTTCCTCCGACTCTTCGTCCGCAGCCGGGACCGCCACTTCGGCGGCTGGCGTACCGGTCAGTCCCGCTCGTACTTCGCCGTCGAGCTGCCCGCCGACTGGTGGCTGCTCGGCCTGGACGACCAGTCCGGCTCATACGTCGACGATCCGCAGCTGACCTATTTCGACGCGGTGGCGAAGAAGCTGGGACCGCAGAGCAGGGTGATCCTGGCCGTGCCGGCACCGGCGTGGGTCAAGGCCGTCGACCACCCCACGGCGTACGACTCGATCGACTATTTCATCCGGACCATCGTCGCGCCCACCGGAGCCCGGGTACGCCTGCTGATCTCCGGCGACCTGCACCACTACGCCCGGTACACCGGGCCGGACGACCGTCAGTTGATCACCTCCGGCAGCGGCGGCGCATACCTGTACCCCACGCACAAGCTGCCCGAGCGGATCGAGGTGCCACCCCGGGACACCCTGGCCCGCCGGTCCAGCCCGTCCCAGACGTACGACCTGGCCGGCCGTTACCCCGACGCGGCCCGCTCCCGACGGTACGGCTGGGGGATCTTCGGCCGGCTGCCCCGCCGCAACCCGGGCTTCGCGGCGCTGCTCGGCGTCCTGCACACCCTGCTGATGTTCTCCATGGCCGGGGTGGCCGACTTCCGGTCCGTGGCCTCCGAACAGCGTCTGTTCAGCGTGCCGCTGGTGATGATGGTGCTGGTGACGGTCCTCGCGGCAGCGCTGTTCGCCAAGCCGCCCAGTTCGAGCGGCAAGCGGCACGCGCGGCACTGGATCCTCGGTGTCGCGCACGGCCTCGTCCATGTCGGATTGGCCGCCGCCGGCACCTGGGCCTGGCTGGCCCTGCCCTTCCACGAATGGCCCTGGCCACTGCCGGCGGTCGCCGCGGCAACCATCTACCTGCCGGTCAGCGGTCTGGTCGCCAGCCAGTTGGTGGCCGCGTACCTGCTGGTCGCCAGCGGGTTCGGGGTGAACGTGAACGAACTCTTCGCCGGTCAGGGCATCGAGGACGCGAAGGGCTTCGTACGCCTGCGCATCGATCCCGACGGCACCCTCACGATCTACCCCATCGCGATCGACCGGGTGGCCCGCGAGTGGCGCGTCAATCCGGACGACTCCCCCGATTCCTCCTGGCTGACCCCCACCACCCCTCTACACCCCCGCCTGGCCGAACCCCCCACCACCCTCACCTGACGCCACCACCCCGCCGCCCTACGTCGGTCCGGCTCTCTACGCCACCCGCGCGATCTTGCACTTTTGGTCGCTGGTTAGTCACGTTATGCGGCTTTTATGAGGACACAAAGTGCAAGATCGCGGCCGGGAGGAGGTGGGGCGGGGAGGGGCCGGGAGGGCGGGGAGGGGGGAGGGGGGAGGGGTTTGGGTTATGGGGTGTAGTGGGTGTCGTGGGCGCGGCGGGAGCCGCAGACGTCGGCGCGGGAGCACATGGAGCGTGAGCCGTCGGCGTCCAGGCGGACGGTCACGGCGTCTCTCGGCACGCTGTGGCCGACCACGCGGCCCTCCCCTTCCGGCGTGGTGACGCGGGCGCCGATCTCCGGAGCGGATTCCTGGAATTTGGCGTACAGGGGGTGTTCGTACTTCAGGCAGCACATCAGCCGACCGCAGGCGCCGGAGATGCGCAGCGGGTTGAGTGGGAGGTCCTGATCCTTGGCCATCCGGATGGTGACCGGCTCGAAGTCGGTCAGGAAGGTGGCGCAGCACAGGTCACGCCCGCAGGAACCGATGCCGCCCTGCACCCGCGCCGAGTCCCGGGCCGAGAGCTGGCGCAGCTCCACCCGACAGTGCAGGGTCGCCCCGAGATCGCGTACCAGCGAGCGGAAGTCGACCCGATGTGGGGCGGTGAAGTAGATGGTGCTCCGCTCGCTGCCGCCCTCACCGCCGGGCACGTGGTCGACCGCCACCACCCTCATCGGCAGTCCGTGCTCGCGGATCAGCCGCTTGGCCGCGATCTTCGCCTCGGCCTTGCGTCGGCGCAGGGCCTCGTCCCGGCGCAGGTCCTCCTCCTGGGCCATTCCGGCCAGCCGGGGAAAACCGTCGGTCTCCTCGGTGACCCACTGCGCCGCCCAGACACACTCGGCCACCTCGGGACCGTCGTCGGTGGGCACCAGCACCTTGTCGCCCACCTGCGGGCGCAGATCGCCCGGATCGAGGTAGTAGAGGCGCCCGTACCGCTGAAAACTGACCGCGCAGAGCATGCCCATGCCCTTCACCCTACGACGCCGCACCGTGATCCCGCCGCGCCGGCGACACGTGCCACCACACCGAGCGACCATCCAGGACTGTCGACTCGATCGACCCCGGCCTGGTCACCAGCCGATGCGGGTCGTCCGGGTGCCGGGCGCGGCACCGCCGCCGTCGGATCGGGGCCGGGTGCCGGGCGGGCGCCAGGGAGATTCGGCCAGGCTCGGCCCCCACTGCCGCAGCAGGGTTTCCGCCCCGTCATACGCCACGCAGAGCACGGCCAGCACCCGGGCGGCGATCTCGGCGGCACCGGCGTTGCCCGGTGACGACGGCCCGGAGTGGGACTGCTCACGGGACAACGAGGTGGCCGCGACGACCGCCACCGCCTCGGCCGAGCCGATCACGTCGGCCAGTGCTCGCGCGACGGCGAGCCGGCTGTCCTCCACCCAGTGGGCGAGCGCGTCGGCGTAACCGGCGGTCGCCTCCAGCCGCCCGACCAGGCTCTCCGGCCCCTCGTCCAGGTGGCGCAGCAGCATCGCCCGGGATTGGTCGTACGCCGCGGCGGCCGACCCGGACCAGAGCAGCGGGTCGGCCAGCGCGGCGCAGGCGTGGTCGTACCCCTGGATGTGCCGGCGCACCGCGTGCCCGGCACCGGCCAGCGGCGCGGGGCGCAGGTCGAGGAAGCTGCGCAGCGCGTCGCCGGGAAGCACCTGCATCCGCCGCAGCAGCGGCCAGACCCGATGCCCTTCGGGTGCGCCGGCGGCGAGCAGGGCGTCGACCCGGCGCAGCAGGTCGAGCCCGGGCTCGGCGAGCCGGTCCAGGGCGTCCATCACGCCTCCCCCACCAGTCGGCGGGCGGCGACCGAGTCGGTGTCGGCATATCGGTCGGCGGCCTGACGTAGCGCGTCCGCCGTGGCCGCCAGCCCCGCCGCCGCGGCGTGCGCCTCCCGGGCCCGATCACCGGTGGCGGCGACCCACTGCCGGTGCAGCGCCCGCCCGATCTCGCCCGGCCGCCCGGGGGCGTCGGCACCGAACGCCACCTGCGCCGGGTCGGTGGCGGTGACCGAGCGGGAGAGCGCGGTCAGGGCGGCGCTCGCCTCGTCGAGCCGGTCGGCCAGGGCACGAAGATCGTTCACCTCACGCCCCCGCCAGCGGCCGGTAGGCGGTGAAGGTCTCGTTGTGCAACTTCTCCCGCGCCCACTGTGCGGCGTCTGCGGCGGCGGACACCGCGGCGCGCACCGAACCGGCCACGTCGCGCGGCGCCCGGTTGTGCAGCGGACCGAGGAACCGCACGTCGGTGATCCGGCCGCTGGCGGTCACCACCACCTCCACCAGGCCGTCCGGTGACCGTACGGTCACCTCGACCGTCGCCACGGCCCGGTCGAACTCGGCCTGGAGGGACTCGATCCGGCGGTAGCGCCGGATCGCCTCCTCGATCCACGCCTCGTCGATCTCACCCCGTGGCATCGGCGGACTCCTCCCCCAGCTGTCCTCACTGTCCGTGCCGCCACCGTCACCACGGCACACCGGACCGTACCGCACGTGAATTGCGCCTGTCGATGCCTGTGGACAACGTCCGGCCGGGACTACCGTCGAGGTCAGCCCTTCCAGAGGGCGAGCATCATGGATTCCACGGCGATCCGGGGCTTGACGTTGGCCTCGATCGCGGTACGGCAGGCGAGCACCGCCTCCAGCCGCCGCAGCGCCCCCTCCGCCTGCCAGCTGCGGGCTCCCGCGCCGGCCAGCTCGGCGGTGTCGGTGTGCACCGGCGCCACCGGCGCGCCCAGGGCCATGGTCAACGCGTCCCGGTAGAACGCGGCCAGGTCGACCAGGGCCCGGTCCAGCGCGTCCCGCTGGGCCCGGGTCGCCCGCGACTTCTGGCGCCGCTCCAGATCCTTCAACTGCCCGGCGGCCCCCCGGGCGGCACCGGCCGCGCCCCGACCGGTGCCACCCGCACCGAGCGCGGTCTCCAGCGCCGCGCGCTCCGCCGCGTCGATCTCCGCCACCGACGCCTCCGCCTCCGCCTCGGCCGCCTCGATGAGCGCGGACGCCGCGTCGAATGCGGCGCCGACGCCGGTCAGCCGACGCGGCACCGCGAGCACCGCCTCCCGTCGGGCTCGGGCCTGCGGGTCGTTGGCCAACCGCCGGGCCCGCCCCACGTGGCCCTGGGTGGCCGCCGCCGCCCACCGCGCCACGTCGGGCGCGATCCCGTCGCGCCGAGCCAGCACCTCGGCCACCGCGTCGGTCGGCGGCTGCCGCAGGGGTACGACCCGGCAGCGCGACCGGATGGTCACCGAGATGTCGTCCGGGTGGGTGGAGGGCGCGCAGAGCAGGAAGACGGTCCGCGGCGGGGGCTCCTCCACCGCCTTGAGCAGCGCGTTTCCGGCCGCCTCGGTCAGCCGGTCGGCGTCCTCGATGATCACGATCTGCCAGCGACCGCCGGACGGGGTGCTGGCCGCCCGGAGCACCAGCGCGCGCATGTCGTTGACGCCGATGGAGAGCCCTTCGGGCACCACCAGCCGCACGTCGGCGTGGGTGCCGGCCAGGGTGGTGTGACACCCGGGGCACTGCCCGCATCCGGTGCCGTGCATGCACTGCAACGCGGCCGCGAAGGCCCGCGCCGCGACCGACCGTCCCGACCCGGGCGGGCCGGTGAAGATCCACGCATGGGTCATCCCCGCGCCCGGGTCATCTCCGGCCCGGGTCGGGGCCGCGTCGGGCTCCTCCGCCGGGGCGGTCGTGGCCGCCTCCCGCTCGCCTGCGGCGCGCAGGACGGCCGCAGCCGCCGCCGCAGCGTGGCGCAGCGTGTCCACCGCCTCGTCCTGCCCAACCAGGTCGGCGAAGGCGTCCGGCATCAGGTCCGCTCCGTCGTCACCAGCTCCGTGGGGGATAACTCGGACTGTACCGGGATGTCCGGGCCGTTCGCCGGGCCCGGGTTCGCGCCGGAGGCGCCGAGCAACTCCTCCACCCGGCGGGCCACCCGCTCGGCGATCTCATCGGCCGGTCGGGCGGCGTCGAGCACCAGGTAGCGCTTCGGGTCGGCGGCGGCGAGGTCGAGGAAGGCGTACCGGACCCGCTCGTGGAAGGCGACCGACTCGGCCTCCAGCCGGTCGGCGGCCTCGTTGCGCGCCGCGACCCGGGACAGCCCGGTATGCGGGTCGACGTCCAGCAGCACCACCAGGTCGGGCTTGAGCCCGCCGGTGGCCCACGAGGAGAGCCAGGAGACCTCGTCGACCGGCAGCGTACGGCCGGCGCCCTGGTACGCCAGGGAGGAGTCGACGTACCGGTCGCTGATGACCACGGCACCCCGGACCAGGGCGGGCCGGACCACCGTGGCCACGTGGTGCGCCCGGTCGGCGGCGTAGAGCAGCGCCTCCGCGCGCGGCGAGGGTGCCTCGTCGACGGCGGTGTCGAGCACCAGCGAGCGGATCCGCTCGCCGATGCCGGTGGCACCCGGTTCCCGGGTGACCACCACGTCCCGCCCCTCGTCCCGCAGCCGCCCGGCGAGTGCGGCGAGCTGGGTCGACTTGCCCGCGCCCTCGCCGCCCTCGAAGACCACGAAGAGCCCGGCCGAGACGAACCGCTCGGCCGGCATCAGCGGGCGACCCCGGATCGATCCCCAGAGGTCGGCCAGGACCGGGACGCCCTTCTTGTCGTCCATCTGGCCGAACGCGCTGATCCCGGCGAAGATCCCGGCCGCGCCGGCGGCGAGCAGCAGCAGACGGGTGGCGGAGACCGAGATGCCGAGATCGGCGATGGTCAGCATGCGGGACCCACCGACACCGGCGAGCAGGCTGCCCAGCGCGATGGCGAGGATCAGCACCATCCGGGTGCCGATCTGCACCACGGCGAAGACGCGGCCGCGCACCTCGTCGGCGACCTCGCCGCCGAGCAGGGTGGTGCCGGCGAGGAAGGCCATCCCGGCACCGGCGCCGACCAGGACCGCACCGACCAGGGCCATGGACAGGTGGATGGCGAAGGCGAGGGTCATCACCGAGGCGCTGGCCAGCACGATGCTCATGCCGAACCAGCGGCGCCGGGACAGGTCCCGGACGATCATCGGGCCGAGCCCGATACCGACCGCCAGACCAACGAAGATCGCACCGAAGAGCAGGGAGAACGCGGCGTCACCGGCGCCGAGGGAGTCGGCGAAGAACCGGCCGGTGCCGATGACGATGCCGCCACTGGCGAAGGCGCCGAAGATGCCGAGGACCAGCCCTCGGACCAGCGGAGTCTTTCCGATGAACCGCCAGCCCTCCACGAACTGGCGCAGCATGCTCTGCTCGGTGTGCTCCCGCGCGCCGTCCCGCGCCTGGCTGATCTCCTTGATGCCGAACGCCACCACCACGGCGGTGGCCAGCCGCGAGAACGCGTTGAACCAGAGGGCGAGCTGGGCGGGCTCGGCCCAGTTGGGCGCGTTGTCCCCCACGGCGGCCCGGACGATCCCGTCCAGCGACGCGGCAACCACCGCGGCGATAACGGGGGTGAGGCCGTACGTGGTGATGAGGGTGAGCTGGTTGGCCGTCTCCAGCCGGGCCCGCGGGATGAGGTTCGGTACCGCGGCCTCCTTGGCCGGGATCCAGAGCAGGGTGACCGTCTCGATCAGGAACGTGGCGATCACCGCCCAGCTGACCACCCGCGCGCCGCTGGCGCCGGTGAGCGCGTAAAGCGGGATGGACGCGAACAGCACGAACCGCAGCACGTCGCAGATGACCATCGTCCAGCGCCGGTCGAACCGGTCGGCGAGCACCCCGGCGACCGGGCCGAGCAACAGCGCGGGCAGCAGCCGGACGGCGATCACGCCGCCGAAGGCGGCACCCTTGGCAGTGTTTCCCTCCACCTGGGCGGCGGCGAAGACGCTGGTGGCGAGCAGGCCGAACCAGTCACCGAAGGAGGCCACGCCGAGCACGACCCAGAGTCGGCGGAACGGCCGGATGCGCAGCACGGAGCGAATCGCCGGGTAACCGCTCAGGTCGGCCTGACCGCCGGGCGGGTTGCCGGGGCGGCCGGCTGTGCTGGCGGGTTGGTCCGCGGACGGCGACACGCCGGACGACTCGCCGTTGAACTGGCTTTCGATGGCCGTACCTCCACGTGCCGGCCCATCGCTGGGCACCCCCGGTGGAACACTCTAGACCCGACGGGGTTTTCTCCCGTCGTGCATCACCTGCTCGTCGCAGCCTAGGCCGCCGTCGCCAGCCCGTCGGGCAGGCAGATGCGAGGGCATTTCGCATTAACGGTTTCACAGTTAGCGTGCAGACGTGGCCACCGACAGCGAGAACCTGCGCCACCGGCTGGACCGGGCGACCGCGCATCTCGACCCGCCGTACGCGGTGGTCGACCTCACCGCCTTCGACACCAACGCCGCCGCGCTCGCCGGCCGGGCCGGCGGCAAGCCGCTGCGGATCGCCAGCAAGTCGCTGCGCAGCCGCGATCTGATCACCCGCGCGCTGAGCCGACCGGGCTGGCACGGGGTGATGGCCTTCACGCTGCCCGAGGCGATCTGGCTGATCCGCACCGCGGTCACCGCCAACGTGGTGGTGGCGTACCCCACGGTCGATCGACGGGCGCTGGCCGAGTTGGCGGCCGATCCGGCCCTCGCCGCAGCCATCACCCTGATGGTCGACGACCCCGACCAGCTCGACTTCTGTGACGCGGTGTGCGCGCCGGGCCGCCGTCCCGAGTTGCGGATCTGCCTCGACCTGGACGCGTCGTGGCGACTGCTGGGCGGGCGGGTGCACATCGGGGTGCGCCGCTCGCCGGTGCACACCGCCCGGGCGGCCGGCCGGCTGGCCGCCACCGTCGCCGCCCGGCCGGGCTTCCGGCTGGTCGGGCTGATGTCGTACGAGGCACAGATCGCCGGCCTGGGCGACGCGCCGCCCGGGCGGGCGATGCTCGGCACCGCGATCCGCTTGGCCCAGCGCGGCTCGTACCGCGAGCTGCTGGCCCGCCGGGGTGCGGCGGCGGCCGCCGTACGCCAGCACGCCGAGCTGGAGTTCGTCAACGGCGGCGGCACCGGCAGCGTGGCCATGACCAGCGCCGATCCCGCGGTCACGGAGGTCACCGTGGGATCGGGCCTGTACGGGCCGACGCTGTTCGACGCGTATCGCGGCTGGCGCCCCACCCCGGCGGCGTTCTTCGCCTGCGCGGTGGTACGCCGGCCGGCACCGGGGCTGGCCACCGTGCTCGGCGGTGGCTGGATCGCCTCCGGCCCGGCCGCCGCCAGCCGGCAGCCGCGGCCATGGTTGCCCGCCGGGCTCAAACTGATCGGCGCCGAGGGTGCCGGCGAGGTGCAGACCCCCCTGGGCGGCGCGACGGCCGCCACCCTGCGCCCCGGCGACCGCGTCTGGTTCCGTCACGCCAAGTCGGGTGAGTTGTGCGAACGCGTCAACGAGCTGCACCTGGTGGAGGGCGACGAGGTGGTGGCCACCGTGCCGACCTACCGGGGCGAGGGGCGAGCCTTCCTCTGAACCGGGCCGAGCCTTCCTCGGAGTCGGGCCGAGCGTCAGGCGGAACCGGCCGTCGCCTCCGCAGACTCCACGATCTGGTCGTCGACCGGCTTCGCGGGTTGCACGACCGGCCGCTGGCCAGCCTCGCCTCGAGTGTCCACCTGACGATGCAGGTACTCACGGATCAACGCCTTGGCCTCGGTCAGCACCCGGTCGTCGCCGTCCGACGTACGGCGGAACGCGAGTTTGATGAGCGCGTCGGCCACCTCCACCGCGATCTCCAGATGGAAGCGCAGGTCGGGCCCGTCGGCCAGCCCGAACCGCTCGGTGAGCACCCGGGCCAGTTGGTCCGCGATCACCCCGTTGTTGTCCCGCTGCTCATCGAGCAGATGCAGGTCGACCACGTCGCCGAAGTGCAGGGTACGGAACCCGGGAACGGTACGGTGCATCGTGATGTATTCGTCGATGCCCGCGTCGACCCCGTCCCACCAGTAGGTCAGGTCGTCCGAGGCGAAGCGCTCGTCGAGTCGTTGGAGGTAGGACTCCATCGTGCGCAGGGTCAGCGCCTGCACGATCGCCCGCTTGTCCGGAAAGAACTGGTAGACCGACCCGATCGCCACCTCGGCCCGCTCGGCGAGCAGGGTGGTGGTCAGCCCCTCGTACCCCACCTCGTCGACGAGTTCGGCGCAGGCGTCCAGCATCCGCTGAACGCGCGCGACACTACGGCCCTGCACTGGTACCCGGCGCAGCGGCCCGGTCGTGGCGGCTGAAGTGGACACTCGCCACCCCCTCTCGACGGATGAACATATCTACAGGTCACGACTTCGTGACTACCGGTATAACGAGCGGACCTCGATTGCGGTGTTTACCAGGGATAACGTTCCTGATATGAGTTTGGTTCATATTCGTGTCGAGGAGTGCCAATGGCTGAATCTGCACCCGCCGATGCCGCCTGGTCCAACTGGGCCGGCAACCAACACAGCGTCGCGACCGCAGTCCTGCGGCCCTGCACCATCGCCGAAGTCGCCGAACAGGTCCGCTGCGCCGCCGAGACCGGTGAGCGGATCCGCCCGACCGGCAGCGGCCACTCCTTCACTCCCGTCGCGGTCAGCGACGGACGGCGGATGGACCTCACCCGACTCGCCGTCGACATACGCGTGGACATCGATCGGCGCCTGGTCACCGTACCGTCCGGAATGACCCTGCGGCAGCTCAACGTCCTACTCGCCAGTCACCACCTGGCGCTGCCCAACCTCGGCGACATCGACGCGCAGACCGTGGCCGGCGCGATCTCCACCGGCACTCACGGTACGGGTGCGGCGTACGGCGGCCTGGCCACCTTCGTCGAGGCGTTGACCCTGGTCACCGGGGCCGGCGAGGTGCTGCACTGCTCCGCCGACGAACGTCCCGACGTGTTCGACGCGGCCCGGGTCTCCCTCGGCGCGCTCGGCGTACTGGTCGAGGTGACGCTGCGCTGCGTGGACGCCTTCGTGCTGCGGGCACACGAGCGCCCGGCGGCCCTGGACGCCGTGCTGGCCGATCTGTCCGGCCTGGTCAGCGAGCACGACCACGTGGAGTTCTTCTGGTTCCCGTACACCAGCCGCGTGCAACTGAAGATCAACGACCGGGTGGCCACCGACCACACCCCGCTACCCCGCTGGCGCGGCTGGCTGGACGACAGATTCCTGGCCAACACCGTCTTCGCCGGGGCCTGCCGGCTCGGTCGCGCAGCGCCGGCCCTGGCACCGACAATCAGCGCCGTCTCCGCGCGGGCGCTCAGCGAACGCCTCTACACCGGCCGCTCCGACGCGGTCTTCTGCAGCCCGCGCCGGGTCCGCTTCCTGGAGATGGAGTACGCGCTGCCGCGCGAGGCCCTGCCGGACGCCTTCGACGCGCTGCGCCGGATCGTCGACCGGCTGCCGTTCAAGGTGCTCTTTCCCGTCGAGGTGCGCTTCACCGCGGCCGACGAGATCTGGCTGTCGCACTCGTACGGGCGCGATTCGGCGTACGTCGCCCTGCACCAGTACGTCGGCATGCCCTACGAGCCGTACTTCCGAGCCTTCGAAGAAGTGGCGACTAGCCTGGGCGGTCGCCCGCACTGGGGCAAGCTGCACTGGCGGGACGCGGCCTCCCTGGCCCCCGCCTACCCCCACTGGCAGGACTTCCAACTCCTCCGCACCCGCCTCGACCCCCACGCCGTCCTCTCCACCCCCCACCTCACCCAGATCCTCGGCTAGCCCTAGCCGGATTTCAGATCTTGGACTGAAACTGCCCCTATAGGGGCGCTCGAGGTCCAAGATCCGCCGGCTGTCCACAGGGGCAGCGCGGGGAGACGGGTGGGCGGCAGGGTGGGGGGATGGTGAGCCAGGGAGTGGGGCGTGAGCTGCGGTCGATTTCACGGCGCGGGTGGAGGCCGGACCTGCCGGCGGATGACGCGGACGAGCTGACCTGGTTGCTGTTCCATCAGGAGCAGGTGCTCAGCCTCGACCAGGCCCGCCAGCACCTGTCGCCGAAGACGATCCGGCACCGGATCAAATCGGGTCGCTGGCAGCAGGTGCACCGGGCCGTCTACGTCACACACAACGGCCCGATCACACCCGCGCAACTGCCGTGGATAGCCGTCCTGTCCGCCGCCCCGGCGGCGGTGCTCGGCGGACTGAGCGCGGCACGGGCATGGGGCCTGCGCAGGCACGACGACGGGCTCGTGCACCTGCTTGTGCCGATGGCCCACCGACCGCGTTCGATGCCGCCCGGCGTGCGAGTGCACCGCACCACCATCCTGGCCGACGAGGACATCCTCGACGTGGGGCAGCCGCGCCGGACGATGCCGGCCCGGTCGATCGTGGACGCGGCGCAGTGGGCGCCCAGTGACCACGCAGCTTGTGCGATCATCGCGGCCGGCTTCCAGCAGCGCCTCGTCGGCGGCGACGATGTGCAGCGCGTACTCGATCGCCTGCCACGCGCACGGCGGCGCAGCTTGATCCGGCGGACCGCCATCGACGCGGCAGGTGGCGCGCACTCCCTGCCGGAGATGGACTTCCTCACGCTCGTCCGGCGCGCCGGGCTGCCCGAGCCGACCCGGCAGGCGGTCCGCCGGGACGCCGCCGGCCGGCGCCGCTACCTGGACGCGCTGTTCGAGGAATGGCGGGTGCACGTGGAGATTGACGGTGGCCAGCATCTCGACCCCGCCACGGCCTGGGCGGACATGCGCCGGCAGAACGACCTGTGGCAGAGCGGTGACCGGATACTTCGCTTCCCCGCCTGGGCCATCCGCCACACCCCCGCCGAAGTGGTCACCCAACTCCGCGCCGCGCTCCTAGCGGCCGGCTGGCATCCCTGACGCCGGCAGATCTTGGACCCGAAGTGCCCCTCTGGGGGCAGTTTCGGACCAAGATCCGGCGGGGTCAGGTTTTTTTGGCGGTCGCCTTCTTGGCGGGGGTCTTCTTCGCGACAGTTGTCTTCGCGGCAGTCTTCTTGGCGGCAGTCTTCTTGGCGGCCTTCTTCTTCGGGGCCGGGCCCTTCGCCCGCTTCTCGGCGAGCATCTCGGAAGCCTCCTCGAGGCTGAGCGCCTCGGGGGTCTGGCCGCGCCGCAGGGAGGCGTTGGTCTCCCCGTCGGTGACGTACGGGCCGAACCGGCCGTCCTTGATGACCAGCGGCTTCTCGGTCAGCGGGTCGACGCCCATCTCCCGCAGCGGCGGGGCAGCGGCCCGGCGCTGGCGGGTCTTCGGGGCGGCCAGCAGAGCCAGCGCCTCGTCCAGCGTGACGGTGAACATCTTCTCTTCCGACTCCAGCGAGCGGAACTCGTCACCACGCTTGACGTACGGGCCGTAGCGGCCGTTGTTGGCGAAGACCTCCTTGCCCTCGGGGTCGACGCCGACCAGCCGGGGCAGGCTGAGCAGCTTGAGCGCCTCGTCGAAGGTGAGCGTGTCCGGCGACTGGGAACGCAGCAGCGACGACTTGCGCTCACCGCTGGCCACGTACGGGCCGAACCGGCCGGACTTGAGCAGGATCGGCTCCCCGGTCGCCGGGTCGTCGCCGAGCTTGCGCTCGCCCCCGCCGCCGAGGAACAGCTCGTGCACCTTCTCCGGGGTCAGCTCGTCCGGCGCCAGGCCCTCGGGGATCGGCGCCCGGTCGCCCTGGCCGCCGCCTTCCTCGCCCTCGCCCGTGGGCTGCTCACCGGGGACGCTCCGCTGCAGGTACGGCCCGTACCGGCCGACCCGCACCACCACCTCACGCCCCTCGTCGTCGGTGAACAGCGGGATGGAGTTGACGCTGCGCGCATCGATCTCGTTGAGGTTTTCGGTGACCAGCTTCTTCAACCCGCCGGAGCGGGCGATGTCCTGGTCGCCGGCACCGTTGGTGGTGCCGAAGTAGAACGCGGTGAGGAAGTCGACCGCCGCGTGGTCCCCACCGGCGATCTCGTCCAGCTCGTTCTCCATGCTGGCCGTGAAGTCGTAGTCGATCAGGCGCGGATAGTGCCGCTCCATCAGCCCGATCACCGCGAACGCCAGGAACGACGGGATCATCGCCTGGCCGCGCTTGACGACGTATCCCCGGTCCTGGATGGTCTGCATGATCGACGCGTACGTGGACGGGCGTCCGATGCCCAGCTCCTCGAGGGCCTTGACCAGCGACGCCTCGGTGTAGCGGGCGGGTGGCTGGGTGTGGTGGCCCTGGGCGGCCAACTCGTCGGCGGTCAGCGGCTGGTCCTTCACCAGGTTGGGCAGGCGCCGCTCGGCATCCTCGGCCTCGGCGTTCTCGTCGTCGCTGGACTCGACGTACGCGCGCAGGAAGCCCGGGTCGGTGATGGTCTTGCCGGTGGCGCCGAAGTCGGCCTCCTCGCCGGCGGCCGTGGTCGCCCGGATCCGCACCGAGACGCTGGAGCCGACCGCGTCGGTCATCTGCGAGGCGATGGTGCGCCGCCAGATCAGCTCGTAGAGCTTGTACTCCTCGACCGACAGCTCGTTGCGCACCTCGCCCGGGGTGCGGAAGTTGTCCCCCGCCGGGCGGATCGCCTCGTGCGCCTCCTGGGCGTTCTTCACCTTGCCGGTGTAGCGGCGCGGCTCCGGCGGCACGCTGCGCTCGCCGTACAGCTCGACGATCTGCCGGCGGGCCGCCGCGATGGCGGTCTCCGACAGGTTCACCGAGTCGGTACGCATGTAGGTGATGTAGCCGTTCTCGTAGAGGCGCTGCGCGGTGCGCATCGTCTGCTGCGACGAGAACCGCAGCTTGCGGGCCGCCTCCTGCTGCAGGGTGGAGGTGATGAACGGCGCGTACGGGCGGCGGCGGTAGGGCTTCTCCTCGACCCGCGTGACGGTGAACGGCCGCCCTTCGAGGCGGGCGGCGAGCCCTCGGGCCCCGCCCTCGTCGAGGTGCACCACGCCCGCCCCGGCGCGCACCTTGCCGGTGGTCGGCTCGAAGTCCTTGCCGGTGGCGATCCGGTCGCCGTTCAGCGCGACCAGGGTGGCGTTGAAGGTACGCGGCCCCTCGCCGGCGTTCGCCGCGGACAGGGTGGCCAGGATGTCCCAGTACTCGGCGGTGCGGAACGCCATCCGCTGCCGCTCGCGCTCGACCACGATCCGGGTCGCCACGGACTGCACCCGGCCCGCCGAGAGCTTCGGCATGACCTTCTTCCACAGCACGGGGGAAACCTCGTAGCCGTAGAGCCGGTCGAGGATGCGCCGGGCCTCCTGGGCGTCGACCAGGTCGCGGTCGATCTCCCGGGGGTTGGCCACCGCCGCCCGGATCGCCGGCTTGGTGATCTCGTGGAAGACCATCCGCCGGACCGGCACCTTCGGCTTGAGGGTCTCCACCAGGTGCCAGGCGATCGCCTCGCCCTCGCGGTCCTCGTCCGTGGCCAGGAAAATCTCGTCGACCTCCTTGGCCAGCTTGGTCAGCTTGCTGATCTGCTGCTTGCGGTCGGCCGATACGACGTAGAGGGCGTGGAAGCCGTTGTCGACGTCGACCCCGAGCCGGGCCCACGGCTCGCCCTTGTACCGGGCAGGGACGTCGGCGGCGTTGCGGGGCAGGTCGCGGACGTGCCCGAAGCTGGCCTCCACGACGTACCCCGGGCCGAGGTAGCCCGAGATCGTCTTGGCCTTCGCCGGGGATTCGACGATGACCAGACGAGTGGTTCCAGCGTTGCTCGGCACGTCTGTTTCGACCTCTTTCCTGCTCGTGGGTGCGACTACGCCCGTTGTCGAGGCGCACTCGACCCACCGGTACCCGGTGGCCCGGATGTCCAACGTAACGCGCCGTCCGTGTTTCGGGTTTCGCGAACGGCGATCCCTCCGGGACGATCTGTGCTCGCGCCGGACGGCGTCACCGTACACCCTGGGTAGGGTGTCCAGCGGGCCACTGCGACCATGGCAGCCCGTCGGTGGAGGTAGAACCAGGCCGATTTGCGCTGTGTTCCGCGACACCCGGCTGTCCCCCATCGGACAGCTGACGCCGTGCCCGTCGGGGTCAGTCGCGGGTCGGCCAGGCTGCCGGCGGCGCGGCGGAGGGGCGCTCGCCGACCAGCTCGGCCAGTCGTTGCGTGCCACGGCGGCCGGCGATCCGGTACGCCGGGCCGCCCGCACCGGGCTCGACCAGTTCGCCGTTCAACCCTGCCGCGACCAGGGCACCACCGACCACCGTCCAGCGCGTCGGGTCGGTACCGCCGAGGTGCAGCAGGAAGTCCGGCGGATCGGCCACCCCCGCCGCGGCGAGCCAGAGCCGCAGCCGTCGGCCGTCCAGCTGAAAACCGGCGGGCGGGTGCTGCGTCGTACCGCGCAGCCACGCCGCCGCGAGCGGCACGAGCGTCCGGGCGTACGCGGTCCGCACGGCGTACCGCCGCTCCTCGGTGGCTGCCCACGTCGCCCGTACGCCCCGCTGGGCCAGCTCGGTGACGAGCACGTGCACCCGCCATCCGGCGTCCACCACCACGGACAACCGGGCCGTGCCCCCCATCCGGTGCACCTTTCCGGGCCCGACGAGCAGCCCGGCGAGGTCGGCGACGGAGGGGTCGCCGGTCTCCGCCCCGAAGAAGACGAGTTGCCCGTCGTCCACCGCCGCCCGCTCGACGTCGGGGCGGCGTCGACGGGGTGCCGGCGGGGCCGGGTCGGGCACCGGGAACGACACCGGCAGCGGTTGCGCCGCCGGTGGCTCGCCGGAGCCGCTCAGCGGCATTCGGGTACCTCGTCGAAGGCACGCTTCAGTTCCTCGGAGTTCAGCCGGCTGGTGTCCAGCGCGCTCGCGTCGTACTCCTGTTGGAGAACGTCCACGGCGGCCCGGACCCCGTCGTAGAAGGCGCTGGCCTCACCGGTGCTCAGCGCGTCGATGGTGGTCCCGGCCCGGCCGTAGGCGTCGCGCATCGACGCCAGTGAGGCGCGGAAGCCGGCCGAGATCTCCTTGCCCTGCTCGACCTTGGGCACTCCCGCCTGCTCCACCTTGCGCCGGGCGTCCTCGCTGGCCTGTTCGGCCCCGCCGAAGAGGCGGACCAGGTTCTCCTTGGCCTGAGCGGGGGTGGTCTGCGCCGTCATCTGCTCGTTGGTGCTGCTGGTCAGCTTGCTGATCTCGGCCCGCCACGGGGTCAGCGCCGAGCAGACCGATGCGGCCCAGGCCCGGGGGCTTGGGCCGCTGGCCCCGCAGGCAGCCAGCAGGGTCAGCGTGACCAGCATCATCGTGAGCTTTCCGGCCGCCGCCGCCCGGCACGTACGCATGCGTTGCAGCGTACGGCCTCTGTCGCCCGGCGGCACCGGTCAGGCGCTCGACCCCGGCGGTCCCCGGCCGGCGCTGCCGCCGACCGGGGACCGGACGAGACCGGAGGATCAGGCCTTGATCTCCTCCGGGCGCGGGTCGGCGGCGCCGGAACCGCTGTCGGAGTCCTCACCCATCGCGACACTCTTGCGCTTGCTGAACACCACCGCCGCGACGACGATCAACGTCGCCACCACCGCGATGGTGACCCGCAGGCCGACGTTGCGTTCGCTGCCCACGCTCCACGCCACCACGGCCGGCGCGATCAGCAGCGAGACCAGGTTCATCACCTTGAGCAGCGGGTTGATCGCCGGTCCGGCGGTGTCCTTGAACGGGTCGCCGACGGTGTCGCCGATCACGGTCGCGGCGTGCGCCTCGGAGCCCTTGCCGCCGTACGCGCCGTCCTCGACCATCTTCTTGCTGTTGTCCCAGGCGCCACCGGAGTTGGCCAGGAAGACCGCCATCAGCGTGCCGGCCCCGATCGCTCCGGCCAGGTACGACGCCAGCGCGCCGGGCCCGAGGCCGAAGCCGACCGCGATCGGCGCCATGATCGCCAGCAGGCCGGGGGTCATCAGCTCGCGCTGCGCGTCCCGGGTGCAGATGTCGACGACCTTGCCGTACTCCGGGCGCTGGGTGCGGTCCATGATCCCGGGCAGTTCGCGGAACTGCCGGCGTACCTCCATCACCACGGCGCCCGCGGAGCGGGAGACCGCGTTGATGGCCAGGCCGGAGAAGAGGAACACCACCGCCGCGCCGATGATCAGGCCGACCAGGTTCTGCGGGTTGGCCACGTTCAACGCGTTGAGGATCTCGGCGCCGACGTCGGTCACCCCGGCGTCGGCGTACGCGGTGCGCAGCGTGTCGGTGTACGAACCGAAGAGCGCGGTCGCGGCCAGCACCGCGGTGGCGATCGCGATGCCCTTGGTGATCGCCTTGGTGGTGTTGCCGACCGCGTCCAGCTCGGTCAGCGTCCGCGCGCCGTGCTCGTCGATGTCCCCGGACATCTCGGCCACACCCTGGGCGTTGTCGGAGATCGGGCCGAAGGTGTCCATCGCGACGATCACGCCGACGGTGGTGAGCAGACCGGTACCGGCCAGCGCCACGGCGAACAGCGAGAGGGTGATCGAGCCGCCGCCCAGCAGGAAGGCACCGAAGACGCCGGCACCGATGAGCAGCGCCGAGTAGACCGCCGACTCCAGGCCGACGCTGATGCCGGCGAGGATGACGGTGGCCGGGCCGGTCTGGGAGCTCTTGCCGATGTCCTGCACCGGGCGGCGGTCGGTCTCGGTGAAGTAGCCGGTCAGCGCCTGGATGGCGGCGGCCAGCACGATGCCGATGACGACCGCGCCGATGACCACGCCACGCGGGCCGAACAGCGGGTCTCCGCCCCGTACGTCGAGGGCCTCCCGCCAGCCGTCGCCGAGCTGCGCGGCCCAGGACGGCTGCAGGTAGGCGACCGAGGCCACCGCGACCAGCACCGCCGAGATCAACGCGGAGAGGTAGAACGCCCGGTTGATCGCGGTCAGGCCGTTGCGGTCCGAGGCGCGCAGCCGGGTGATGAAGACGCCGATGATGGCGACCAGCACGCCGATGGTGGAGATGATCAGCGGGAGCACCAGCCCGTCGGTGCCGAACGCGGCCCGGCCCAGGATCAGCGCGGCGACCAGAGTGACGGCGTACGACTCGAACAGGTCGGCCGCCATGCCGGCGCAGTCACCGACGTTGTCGCCCACGTTGTCGGCGATGGTGGCGGCGTTGCGCGGGTCGTCCTCGGGAATGCCCTGCTCAACTTTGCCCACCAGGTCGGCGCCGACGTCGGCGGCCTTGGTGAAGATGCCGCCGCCGACCCGCATGAACATGGCCAGCAGCGCGGCGCCGAAGCCGAAGCCCTCCAGCACCGTCGGCGCGTCGCCCCGGAAGATCAGCACCACCAGCGCGGCACCGAAGAGACCGAGCCCGACGGTGAGGAAGCCGACCACGCCACCGGTCCGGAAGGCGATCTTCATGGCCGACTCCCGGCCGCCCTCGCGTTCCCGGGCGGCAGCGGCCACCCGCAGGTTGGCCCGGGTGGCCAGCCACATGCCGGCGCCGCCGATGAAGGCGCTGAACAGAGCGCCGACCACGAAGAAGAGCGACCGGCCGAGCTTCACCGCGGTCTCGCTGCCGCTGGTCTCGTGCACCGGCAGCAGGAACAGCAGGACCACGGCGACCACCACGAAGATCGCCAGGGTCCGGAACTGCCGGAGGAGGTAGGCCGAGGCGCCCTCCTGGACCGCCCCGGAGATCTCCTGCATGTTGGTGGTGCCCTTGCCGGCCGCCAGCACGGTCCTCGTCAACGCGGCGGCGAAGGCGAGCGCGACCAGCGCGATCACCGCGGCGATGACGACGTACGTGACGTTTGCTCCGGTAAGGGAGATCGCGCCGCCGCCCTCGGCGGCCAAGGTGTCGGACATCTGTGTCCTCCTGTGCGGAACAACGCGCCGGCCGGTGGACACACCGACCGACGCCTGGATGCGAGTACGCAAGTGCGCGCCAACCACATCGGCGAGCCAACGACGAACGCCCATCTGCGCTGGCTGCTCGATGGATCACTTGCTGACAACTCGCGTACTGTAGCTCTCCGCAGTGGTCGAGGTCACACGGAGGTGGCACCGTGTCGCGATGATCTCCGTCGCTGTGTTAGGAACTGAAATCTGATATAGGACGTCGATCCATGACAAAGTCGCCGCATTCCTTGATCGGAAATGCGGCGACAGAACGGTTCGATGTCAGCGGTTCAGCGGCCAGACCATTCGGACTTCGGTGCCGATGCCATCGTCGACGGGACGCACCTGAAGGTCGTCGACGAAGCCGGCGAGCAGCGCGAAGCCGACACCGGTGGTGAGGTCGTCCTCGTTCAGCGACTCGTTGGCCAACTGGTCGGCGTCCAGCGCGTGCAGGCCGATGCTCGCCTCGATCGGCGCCCGGTCCACCACCCGCACCGCGTACCGCCCGGAATCGGACATCTCCACCAGCACCGGGTCGGTCAGGCCGTACTGACGGTGCAGGGCGACGGCGCGGGTGCACGCCTCACCGATGGCCAGGCGCACCTCGTCGAGCAGATCCTCCCTGACCCCGGCCCGTCGGGCCACCGCCACCCCGACCAGGCGGGCGGTGCGCACGTGCACCGGAGCCGGCGAGAAGGAGAGCCGGACCGTCGCCATCACGCGCCGGCACCGGTCGCCGCTTCGACCGTCGGATGCAGCGGAAACACCTGGTCCAGCGCGGTGATGCGGAAGATCTTGAGCAGCGGCTCCTTGTCGCAGACCAGGGCGAAGGTGCCGTCGACGGTGCGCAGCCGCTTGAGTGCGCCGACCAGCACGCCCAGCCCGGTGGAGTCGAGGAAGTCCACCCGACCCAGGTCGACCACCACGTGCCGGGCACCGCTGTCGATCAACTCGAGCAGCCGCTCGCGCAGTCGAGGGGCGGTGTAGACGTCCACCTCACCGCCGACCTCGAGCACCGTGTGCTCTCCCACGGTGCGGGTCGCCAGCGACAGCTCCATCGGTCCCTCCTCACGCGGCCGTAAGCTCCTTGGCATCTAACCACTACCCGGCAGTCCGGCCGACGACTCACCGGGGGCGGGTCCAACCTTGTCCGGCCCGCCGATTTCTGATTTCCGAACACCAGTGCGAGAGTGCAGGACGTGACCTCGGCAGCCAGCGTATCCGCCGGCCGTGACGGCGGGCGGCCACCGGACCCCGTACCGGTCACGGCTCCGGCCGTCGCGCCGGACGCCCTGCTGCGCCGGCTGCGGCAACGGCACGCCACCGACCCGGTCACCCACGTCGAACGGGTGCCGCCCCGGGCCGGTGTGCCGGTGCCGTGGCCGCGGTGGGTTCCGGAGGAGCTGCGCGCCGCGTACGCCCGGCGGGGGGTGGCGACGCCGTGGCGGCACCAGGCCGAGGCGGCCAGCCTCGCGTACGACGGGCAGCACGTCGTCGTGGCCACCGGCACCGCGTCCGGCAAGTCCCTGGCGTACCAGTTGCCGGCGCTGGCCACCCTGCTCGCCGACCCCCGCGCCACCGTGCTCTACCTGGCACCGACCAAGGCACTCGCCGCCGACCAGTTGCGCGCCGTCGCCGCGCTCGAGATCGAGGGCGTACGCCCGGCCTGCTACGACGGCGACACCCCACGCGCCGAGCGGGAGTGGATCCGGCGGCACTCCCGGTTCGTGCTGACCAACCCCGACATGCTGCACCACGGCATCCTCCCCGGGCACGCCCAGTGGTCCGGGTTCCTGCGCCGGCTGACCCACGTGGTGATCGACGAGTGCCACATCTACCGGGGCGTGTTCGGGTCGCACGTCGCCCACGTGCTGCGCCGGCTGCGCCGTCAGTGCGCCCGCTACGGGCGGGGCGAGGGTCCCACGTTCGTGCTGGCCTCCGCCACCTCCGGGGATCCGGCGGCGGCGGCCGGGCGGCTGACCGGGCTGCCGGTGGCGGCGGTCACCGAAGACACCTCGCCCCGGGCCGGGGTGGCCTTCGCACTGTGGGAGCCACCGCTGCTGCCGCCCGACAGCGCCGCCGGGGCTGGCCGGCAGTTGCGCGTGCCCGGCCCGGCCGAGCCCGGCGACCCGGTCGAGGTCGCGGATCTCACCCAGGTCCGCCGGTCGGCGCTGCGGGAAACCGCCGACCTGCTCGCGGACACCGTCGCCGCCGGCGTACGCACGCTGGCCTTCGTCCGCTCCCGGCGGGGAGCCGAGGTGGTGGCGACGAGCGCCCGGCGCGGCCTGGACGAGGCGGTTCCCGGGCTCGGCGAGCGGGTCGCCGCGTACCGGGCCGGCTACCTGCGTGAGGAACGCCGCGCACTGGAGCGTGCGCTGCTGCACGGCGACCTGCTCGGGTTGGCCTCGACCAACGCGCTGGAACTGGGCGTCGACCTGATCGGTCTGGATGCGGTGCTGATCTGTGGCTACCCCGGCACCCGGGCCTCCCTGTGGCAGCAGGCCGGGCGGGCCGGACGTTCCGGCCAGGAGGCGCTCGCGGTGCTGGTGGCCCGGGACGACCCGCTGGACACCTACCTGGTGCACCATCCGGAGGCGGTGTTCGGGGCACCGGTGGAGGCCACCGTGCTCGACCCGGCCAACGCGTACGTGCTCGGGCCCCAACTGGCCTGCGCGGCGGCCGAGGCCCCGCTGACCGTGGCCGACCTGGAACTCTTCGGCGACGGCGCGAAGGAGGCGATCGAGGCGCTGGTCGAGGCGGGTGCCCTGCGGCAACGGCCGACGGGCTGGTACTGGCGGCAGCGGGAACGGCCGCAGGTGGACCTGCGCGGCGAGGGCGGCACCCCGGTCTGCGTGGTGGAGGCGGCGACCGGCCGGCTGCTCGGCACCGTCGACGGCGGTTCGTCGCACGTCCTGCTCCACCCCGGCGCGGTCTACCTGCACCAGGGCGTGTCGTACGTGGTGGACTCCCTCGACCTCGACGACGGCTGCGCGCTGGTGCACCCTGAGGAGCCGGACTGGTCCACCCATGCTCGGGACGTCACCTCGCTGTCCGTGGTGTCGGTGCGCTCGTACGTCGACGCCGGTCCGGTCGGGCTGTTCCTCGGCGAGGTGGACGTGACCAACCAGGTGGTGTCGTACCAGCGACGCCGGATCGCCACCGGCGAGGTGATCGACACCCGTCCGCTGGACCTGCCGGCGCGGGAACTGCGTACCGTCGCGGTCTGGTTCACCCTCTCCCCCGAGGCGCTGGCCACGGCCGGGGTGGAGCCGGCCGAGGTGCCCGGGGCACTGCACGCCGCCGAGCACGCCGCGATCGGGCTGCTTCCGCTGGTCGCCACCTGCGACCGCTGGGACATCGGCGGGCTCTCCACGGCCATGCATCCGGACACCGAGGCGCCGACCGTCTTCGTCTACGACGGCCACTCCGGCGGAGCGGGCTTCGCCGAGCGGGCGTACGGCATGGCCGCCGCCTGGCTGCGGGCCACCCGTGACGCGATCAGCGAGTGCGGCTGCGAGGCCGGCTGCCCGTCCTGCGTGCAGTCGCCGAAGTGCGGCAACGGCAACAACCCGCTGTCCAAGCCGGACGCCGTCCGGGTCCTCGACGTGGTGCTGGCGAACCTGACGCAGTGACCGGCATGAAATTCGAGCCGTTCGGGCAAGAAGGCGGTGGGAGCGCTTCCATCGAGCGTCATGCCCGCCCGGCGTCGCGCTTGCCTGTTCGTTGTTCCGCAGCACGTGAGGAGGGTCCGTGGCCGACACCATCGCCGAGACCGTCGACCTGCTCTACACCATCGACCAGGAAAAACTCAGCACCGACCAGCAGATCGCGCTGGGCGCGGCGCTGGCCACCCTGGCCCAGGCCGAGCGGCTGGATCAGATCAACGACCGGCTCAGCACCATCCAGCAGTTGCTCACCAACTGGGCACACCGATCGACCGCCGACGGCGTCCGTTGAATGTGATTCATGCTCGGCCGACCGGGGCGCAGCGGTTTGCCGAGCTGTGCGACACTCCGGCGCACCACGGTTGAGGAGATTTCATGCAGCTCGATAACTTGCAGGCCCAGCAGCAGTTCCACATCCGCCAGCGGATCCGGTTCATGGTCAACCAGTACGAGGTCCACAGCGTCGCGCCGGACGGCTCCGAGGGCGGACTGCTGGCCTTCGCCCAGCAGAAGCGGCTCGCCTTCAAGGAGCAGGTGACGATCTACACGGACGACTCGAAGCAGCACCCGCTGCTCGGGTTCAAGGCCCGGCAACGTCTCGACCTCGGCGCCACGTACGACGTCACCGACCACGCGGGCAACCCGATCGGCCTGTTCCGCAAGGATTTCGCGCAGTCGCTGCTCCGCTCGACGTGGCACGTCGAGCAGGCTGGCCTGCCCGCCGTCACCGGCCAGGAGCGCAGCATGCCGGTGGCCCTGCTGCGCCGTTTCGTCGACTCGCTGTCCTGGCTGCCGTACCACTTCGACTTCGTCGCCGGCGGCCAGCCGGTCTTCTCGGTGATCAAGAAGTGGGGCCTGCGCGACCGGTACGTGGTCCAGATCCAGCACCCGCAGATCGACCGTCGCCTCGTGATCGCGATGGCGGTCGCCTTGGACGCCCTCCAGGGTCGCTGACGACTCCCGGCTATGAATCTTGGACCGGAACCGACCCTCCAAGGGCATTTTCGGACCAAGCTTCACAGCGGAACAGGTCGGTGAGGGGCAGTCTCGGGTGGGCGAGGGTCAGCCGCGCAGTGGGCCGGCCCGGGAGGTTGCCGTGGCGACACGCCTCAGCCCTGGCAACGGTTCCACGATCAGCTGGGCCGTGACGAGGACGTCGAGTCCGTCGAGCCGACACCGGACCAGGCGGGCACCGTTCGCGGCAACGACCTCGGCAGTTCGGGCGCATGCCGCTGCCTCGTCCTGAAGGGCTCGGGCGGCACCGGCCAGGGCACCGAAGTCGGCGGCGATCCGAGCCTGCTGGCGTGCCACCCGGGCAGCGCCTACTCCGGCACCGAAGAGACCACTCAGGACGAACACCAAGCCCACCGCCAAGAGACAGATGGTGGCCCCGCCACGATCCCGGTCCCCGCCACGATCCCGGCCCTGCGCGTGGCCCCGGCCCGCACCACGGTCGCGGCCCCCGCCACGATCCCGGCCCACAGCACGATCCCGGCCCTGCGCGTGGCCCCGGCTTTCGGGGGAAGGGCGCGGGGCCCATTGGCGAGTTGAGCGGGCACCCAAGCATTGCGTGGCGCTCACGGCTGCGGTTCCGGTGCGCCCGGCTCGGCGGCCGCCACGGCCACGCCCACCACGGTGACCATCGGAAAGTTGCCGCCGAGAACCCGGACGGGTGCCCGCACCGTCGCCCGGACCATCTCCCCCTCCAGCACGACGATCACCTCTGCGTTCGGCGGTGCGTGCCGGCTGCCCGCCAGCGTGCCGTCCGCGCCCCGGGCCGCGGCCAGCGCCGCCTCCCGTGCCGCGTCCAGGCAGGCCGCCTTGGTGCTGACCGCGTTGACGGCGGTCAGGCCGGCGAGCAGGAGCAGCAGCAGCGCCGGCAGGCCGGCCGCCATCTCGGCGGTGAACGAGCCCCGGTCGAACGAGGTGGCCGGCTTCCCCGACCGGCTCACCCACTTTTCCGACCGGCTCACCCGGCGGCCGGCCGGCCGGCGCCCGGTCACTTCAGTGCCCGGTCGATGACGGCGGCCAGGGCCGCCTGCACGCTGTCCGAGGTCAGCACTTTGAGCAGGATGCCGCCGAAGGCGACCGCCGCGAGCGTCCCGACGGCGTACTCCGCCGTGTTCATGCCGGCGTCCCCGCGAAGGCGGGCGAGGATTCTGCGCACGTGTTCGTCCTTTCTCGATGGGTTCACAACACGTCGCCGAGGACGGCGACGATCACCGGCACCAGACCGGCGAGAATGAAGGCGGGCAGGAAGCACAGGCCCAGGGGCAGCACGATCAGCACACCGGCCCGTCGGGCCGCCGCCTCGATCGCGGTGGCCCGGTCCGCGCGCAGGTCGTCGGCGAGCCGGATCAGGGCACCCGCCAGCGCGGCCCCGCTGCTGGCCGACCGTACGGCGGCGTTGGCGATCCGCTGCCCGCCCGGCACCGTGACCAGATGCGCCCACGCCTCCTGCGGTACGCCACCGAGCTGCAACGTCCGGCCGACCCGGCTGAGTTGCTCGGCCAGCGGACCGCCGAGCGCGTCGGCCACCGCGAGCACCGCACGCTCCACCGGCGCACCGGCTCGCAGCGCCGCCGCCAGCAGGTCGGCGGCGAGCGGAAGATCGGCGGTGGCGCGCAGCCGACGAGTACGCACGGCCGGGTGCTCGATCCGGCGGAGCAGCCGATCCAGCAGCACCACGGTGGGCAGCGCGACCACCACGCCGACCCAGCCCTCCACCAGCACGGCCACGGCCACGCCGGCCAGTCCGGCGGCCAGCCGGACGATGTCCAGCCGGCGGCCCGCCGGGCTGCCCGACCGCTCGCCGTCGACGCCGTTCGGGCCGTGCCGGCCGTCCTTTCCGTGCCTGCCGCCGCGGCCACCGAAGCCAACACCGGTCGGGCCGCCGAAGCGAACACCTCCGCCGACACCAAGGCCGACATTGCCGCTGCGGTTGCCGGAGCGGACATCGGTCGCGGACGCCCCACGGGCCAGTCGGCGTAGCCGCCGCTGTGGACGGTGCCGGCTGACGGCCAGCACGGTGAGGAGCGCGGCACCGGCGACACACCCGGCGGCCAGGGTCGGGCCGGACATCAGCCCACCCCGGCCGGTACGGCGCCCAGGCGATCCGCCCAGAGCAGCCCGACCACCTGGAGAGCGATGGCGACGACCGCGCAGCCGCCACCGATCGACGTGTGCAGCAGGACCTCAAGCGGGTCGACGCCGATGCCGTAGCCGAGGCCGATGCCGCCCAGGGGCAGGGCGGCCAGCAGCCAGGCAGTGGCTCGCGCACCCGCTGCCTGAGCCGCGGCCGCAGCCACGCCCCGGTCCGTCGACCGGGCGTCGGCCTCGATCCGCTCGACCAACTCGGCCAAGGGTGCGCCGGTACGGTCGGCGAGCCGCACCGCGGCCTGGGCCAGCCGCCCGGGCCGGTCCGGCAGTGCGTCGGAGCCGGACTGGATGCCGGAATTCTTGATCGCACCCTCGCCCGACGGAGCGGCCTGATCGGCGGTGATCCGATCGGAGCCAGGAGACCGGCCGGCTACGGGAACGAGCTCGCCGGGTCGCCGCGCTTCGGCGGGCACGGCGGGGGCCGCCGAAGCCGGATGGGTGAGTCCGAGCCGTTCGGCGGCCACCGGCACCGGGAGTCCGGCCCGGAGGTCTGCCGCGAGGGCACACAGCTGGTCCAACCGGTCCCGGCGGGCCTGCGCCGCTCGCGCCGCCGCCCCGTGCCGCAGCAGCGCCCGTGTGCCGAGCGCGCCGTACCCGCCGAGCGCGACCGCCGCCACCGCGCCGGCAAGCAGCCCGCCGAGCCCCGCACCGAGCACCACGGCCAGCAGCAGGGCGCGTCGAGGCGGAACGGACCGCAGCACCGGCCGGCCCAACTGGCCGCCACCTGTACGCCGAAGATCGGCCACTGACGGGTGCCCACTCGGCACCGGCTCACGGCGCACCGGTCTGTTGACGCTGCCGCCGGCTGATGTGCCCGGAACGGAGACCGGTGGGCGGCGACTGCCGCCCCAGCCAGGCGGACGGGATGTGCCCGGGAGACCGGCGCCGACAGCTGGCGTACCCGGGCCGGAGCGAGGGTGGACAACACAGGTCGTACCGGCCGGTTCGGGAGCCTCCGCGGCGCGCAACGCGACGACCCAGTCGACGAGCGGGTCCTCGACGTCCCGCCGACCAGACCTTCGGCCCACGGTCAACCACCTGCGGGCCGGTCGGGTCGCGACGACCACCAGCCCCAGCGAGGCCAGCGCCCACCAGTGAAGGGCACTCATGACGGGCCCGCCGATCCGGGCCAGGGTTCGCACAGGATCGGTGGGACCGGCACGTCACGGTTCTGGATCAGGGTGCCGAGGGCCCGCGCCGCGAGGCCGATCCCGCGACCTCGGATCCAGGCGGGAACCGCCGTGACCAGCCGGTCCGGGCCTTCCGGCAGCAGCAGGCAGATCGACTCCAGCATCCGCCCCTGTGGCGTACGGCGAATGTGGAACACCACCTGGAGAGCCGAGGCCAACTGGGCGTGCAGCGCCGGACGGGGCAGCCCGCCGAGCATGCCGAGCGCCTCGAGTCGGGCCGGTACGTCCGACGGGGCGTTGGCGTGCAGCGTCCCCGCACCACCGTCATGACCCGTGTTGAGCGCCGCGAGGAGATCCACGACCTCCCCGCCCCGGCACTCGCCCACCACCAACCGGTCCGGGCGCATCCGCAACGCCTGCCGGACCAGGTCGCTCAGGCCGACCGCGCCGGAGCCCTCGACGTTGACCGTGCGCGCCTGCAACCCGACCACGTGCGGATGCACCGGACGCAGCTCGGCGGCGTCCTCGACCAACACGATCCGTTCGGTGGCCGGCACCAACCCGAGCAGCGTGTTCAGCAGGGTCGTCTTGCCGGATCCGGTGCCGCCGATCACCAGGTACGCGAGCCGGGCCGCCACCACCGCTGCGAGCACCGGCGCGACCGGCCTGGGCACGGCGCCCTGAGTGACCAGCTCGTCCAGAGTGAAAGGTCGCTGCCGGAAGGTACGCAGCGACAGGTACGGCCCGTCGGTCGCCACCGGAGGCAGCACGGCGTGCAGCCGCGTACCGTCGGCGAGCCGGGCGTCCGCGTACGGTGATCCGTCGTCCAGACGGCGACCGGCGCCGGCGGTGAGTCGCTGCGCGAGCCGGCGGACGTCGTCCACAGTGCCCACCGGCACCGGAACCTGATGCAGCCCTTGCCCGCGATCGACCCACACCCGGTTTCCGTTGACCAGTACGTCGGTCACCTCCGGGTCGGCCAGCAACGGGGCGAGCGGGCCGGCGCCCACCAGGTCGTCGCGTACCTCGTCGGCCATGCGCAGCAGAGCGGTGTCGCCGAGGACGGCGGCGTCGGGTTCCGCGCGTACGGCGGAAACGATCGCGGCCGGGGTGACCGGCGCCGCGGCGGCGGCGATGCGCTGCCGCACGCGGGCGGCGAGTGTCTCCTCGGTCATGCCGCACCGGCCGGGGCCTGGCCGGTCAGATCGGTGACGATCCGCTGGCAGAGTTCGGCTAGCGGGCCGCGTCCGCCGGCTGCCGGAGCCTCGCCCCGCTCCAGTCCGCGGCAGAGCCCCGGCTCCGGGCGCAGGGCGCCGGCCAGCGGCAGGCCGAGCGCCCGGGCCACCTCCTGCGCGCGCAGCCGCCCGGGTGCCGGGCCGCGGACGATGACCGAGAGGTCATGACAGTGTGGTGCGGCGACCGCGACCACCCGGGCCGCCGCGGCGGTCGCCCGCAACTCGGCCGGCACCACCACGAAGGCCCGGTCGGCCGCCTGGAGAGCGGTCACCGCCGCGTCGTCCAACTGCCGGGGAAGGTCGACCACCACGAACTCCCGGCCGCGTCGAGCCGCGTCGAGGGTGGCAGCCATCGCCTCCGCCGGCACGGCGAGCAGGTCGCCCCGGTCCCAGGAGAGGACCACCAGATCGCCTCGGCTGGGCAGCGCCCGGACCAGGGCCGGCGCGTCGACTCGCCCGTCGGCACCGGTCAAGGCCGGCCAGCGTAGCCCTTCCAACTGCTCCCAGCCGAGCACCAGGTCGAGACCGCCGCCGAGCGGATCGGCGTCGAGCAGGAGGGTACGCAACCGAGCGCGGGCGGCGGTCACCGCGAGACCGCCAGCCAGGATGCTCGCGCCGGCTCCGCCCCGACCACCCACCACGGCGACGACCCGGGCGGTCCCCGCGCCATCGAGCCCGCAATCGGCGAACTGGTCGACCAGCCAGGGCTCCGCCGCCGGCAGGACGGCGACGTGTTCGGCGCCGAGCAGGTCGGCGATTTGCCACCCGGGCTCCATGTCGCCGGCCCTGCCGACCAGCACCAGCCGGGACCGTCGGGCCAGCCGCGCCCGCAGGCAGGGCTGGGCCTGGTCGATGCCGACGAGCACCAGCGGGGCGGGCTGCCAGCGGGTACGGGCCGCTGCCGGGTCGGCGGCGACCTCCACCTCGACGCCTCCGGCGGCGGCGAGCCGGAGCAGGTCGTCGAGCAGGTCACCGTCCGCGGTGACGACCAGCGGTGGTCGCCGGCGTGGCGGAACGGAGGTACGGGGTGGCATCGCGGCCTCCAACGGTCGGCGGGGTTCGCTGAGCGGAACCCTGCCTCCGGCGCCACCCCCGATGCCGCCCCGCGACGCGGATCTGTGGATAACCGGGCCGGTTGTGGACAACGCCCGCGATGCCTGTTGATCTGCTATGGACAAATCTCGCCCGAAGTCATCGATTTCGTCCCCGACCAGGCATAGCGCATGTGATGCGGAACACGCATAATCGACGTCCTGTGCCGTCGGCGGAACGGCATCCCTCGCCGGATCGAGGTCATGGAGCACTCACCCGAGCACGAGCAGCAGCACCAACACGGCCGCGTCGAGCCACGGCTTCGGATCGGTCCGTGGCTGTCAGACCCGCGCGCCGGCACCCCGCCCCCGTCGCGGCCAGCGCTGCCGGCACCACCGGCAAAACGGGCGCTCCCGGTGGCCCCCGTCGTGCGCGACAGCCGGTCGCAGACGCCACCCGTCGGCGTACGCCAATCCACGGTCATTCCCGTCGAGCCGGCACATCGCGGTGAGGGCCGCACGTCGCACCGGCTGATGCTGGCAGGCGTCGCCGCCGCCGTACTCAGTCTCCTGCTCACGGCGCTCTGGCCGGCGGCGCAGCCGGCGCCCGTCGCCGACGCGGACGGGCCGGCCGGCTGGCTGGGTCCGTCGCCCGTCGGCCTGTCGTCGGCCGGGCCCCTCCCCCGCCACTCGGCGTCCCCCTCCGCCGCGTCGTCGGTCGGTGGAGTGTCCGCCGTCCGGCCGGAGAGGCCCGGCCAGATCTCCGCACCAGCGCGCCTTCCCTCGCCATCGGCGGCCGCGTCCCGGACCGCCCACGCGCCCGCGCCCAGCCCGGGTAAGCCGAGCTTCCGCCCGACGACGCCGCCGAGCCGCCCGGCCAGGCCGCCCAAGGCCACGCAGCCCGCTCAGCTGCCGCAACTGTCGCCGCTGCCAGGATGGCGGGAGCGTCACCTACGCTCGGTCAGCGGCGGCGCGGAAACCAGCATCGAGTTCGTCAACCTCAGGTCACGGCCGGTCGTCCTGTACTGGCTCGACCACCACGGCCAGCGCCGGCAGTACGCGGTCATCCCACCGTCCGCGTCCCACCGCCAGCACACGTACGTCGGCCACCCCTGGGTGGTGACCGACCGTCGGGGCCGAGCCCTGGCCTGCTTCGAGCCGATCCGCACCCCGGCCCGAGCCGAGATCCGCTAGGGGCTGATACCGAGCAATCCCACCGAATGCCAGCAACGTGACAGAGCGACACAGATTGTGTCGGTGCTCAGCGAGTTCTTCGAAGCGGTGTAGGCGGGAACCCGGTGCCGTCGACGAAGGACGGTGGGGTCGTCGCCACGACCACGACCCGGCCCGCCCCGCTCGCGCCCATCACGGCCGCTGATGCTTCGGCTTGTGGAAGCGCCATCTTCACGGCTCGCCGCGTGTTCAGCGATCGGGTTTTCAGATGACCGCACCAGGTTCCCAATGCCATCCTTGGGGCATGCCGGAGTATCTGGATCACGGTGGAACGCGTTACGCAGTGCAGTTCATGTACGCCGTTCCTGACGACGCCTGGCACGTCGAGTTGAGTGAGGCTGTGCCAGCTCCTGCGTCCTGGGCGGACATCCCCACTGCCATGACCCATCTGCCCGGCCCAGCTTTCCTTCTCGCAGTGGTACCCGACGAGGATCCGGCGAGGGAACCGACGATCAGCATCTCCACCGTTGGGGAGCGCGACATCCCCTACGAGGTCATGTGCTGGTACATGAAGAAGATCACTGCGGAGGTAGATCGCCGCCGTACTGCCGTGGTCGAGACCAAGAAAGGCGACAGGTAGCGGCGACCCAGTAGCCGCCGGGCCGGTTGCGGGCGGCCAACTCGGCGTGCTTCATCCGCAGCAAAAGGCCTGCTTCTCGGCCGAGCCGAACGGATGCCGGTCGGCTTCGTCGCGTTCGGCGCGGGCGGTCCTGTCCACCCGGTCATCGGTGATGACCGGGATGCCGTCGACGGTGTCGATGAGCACCGTGACGTCGCCGAGTACCAGGTACTCCTACGAGGTGTCCTTGAGCCGCAGCATCGCCGCTGCCGCCGCTGGCGTGCCGGGGTGGTTGAGATCGCGGGTCGCTGGCCATGACCCAGTCTTCGTTCGGCAACCTCGGGTCGCCGGCTTCGGAAGCGGTTGCCACGCGCATCAGACCACGCCCTCACTGCGGTAGATCGGTGTCGGCGTCGGCCTTCGTCACGGTGCGCTTCGTCGGCCAACCACTTCCGCGACCATCCCTGTCCCTGAAATCGGCATTCTCGCCGGCGAGGCGGGTGCAGGCGGGCGCTGGTAACGCAGGGACAGCAGGGAAAACCGCTCCGAACTATCGTGCCGCCCATGCTGTTTGATGGTCTCCCGTTCGCACAGATCGTCTTCGCCCTGGTTCTATGGCTGGCTGGGCAGGCCGTCCTGTACATCGTGATCCGGACAGCTGTGCGCCACGCCCTTGAGGACGCGGATCGCCGCAGAGCATCAGAGCGACGCGGGTAAGCCACAGAGCCCAGCCCGCCGGCCGATGCCAGCCGCAGGCCGCCAGCAGGCCGTGCGCTGCCGTGTTGCGTGGCCGGAACAGAGCGGCAGCGGCGTTCAGGCCACGCGCCCTGGCGGCGGCGCGTGCGGTCCGATCCAGGCCGCGTTGAACGTGTATCGAAACTGTGACCTAGATAGAGATGCCGTGCTCGGCGTACGTGGAACCGCCGTTGCTGTGGGCGGCGATCGCGGCCCGGATTCTACGAGCGAGTCGGGGTGGGCCGTGCTGTTCCAAGTCGTCGCCGTGCACGTAGCGCCATTCGGTGATTTCCCCGTCCGTAAAGCGGATGTCGCGTTCCTGCTCGGCGTCGAGTGTGCCGCCGTCGAAGATGAAGAGGAGCTTGTCGCCTTCATTCTCGGCGGGTGCCCAGTCCACGAGCAGCATCGAGCCGACAGGGGCCGTGAGGCCGAGTTCTTCTTCAATTTCGCGCAGGCATGCGGCGCGGGGTGACTCGCCGGGTTCGACGTAGCCGCCGGGGATGTCCCAGTGGTTCTTGTAGCTGAGGGGTACGAGCAGCACGTGGCCTTCGTCGTTGCGGAAGAGAGCGCCTGCGGCCACGCGTCGGCCGCGTCATCGGGTCGCAGTTCGCGGCGCTCGTAGACCTCCTCTCTGCTACCTCTGGCCGAGGAATCGCCGCAGGATAAAAGAGACCGGCAATAGGCGAGGTCGGGGTCAATGCCCGGTAATGCTCTGTGCCTGGGGTGGTGGATGGCGCGGGATGCGGCATGTCGGGGTGCTCCGGCCGATCGGGTGGGCACGAGTTGCGGCATGCCGGTGTATCCCGTCCGGTGAAGCGGCGCGGCTTGCGGCATGTCGGGGTGTACGGGCCCGCGGAGGCCGCAAGTCGCGGCATCTCGTGCCCAGACCCGCGACTTGCGGCGTCCTGTGCGACGGTGCCGGATACAAGCGCCTCAGGCTGATCGGCCGGTCGCTGCACGGTCCGGGACGTCACCACGCCCTTCGCCGGACTCACTAACGGCGCCGACGAGATCGGAGACGGCCTGTGACTTGCGTCGGAGCGTTTCCATGGGAAAGGGACGACCCCCGTCGGGGGGAGACGGGGGTCGTCAAGGGTTCGGCTCCGGGGGGGTCGAGCCGAACCCGCTCAGCGGTCACGGGGGGTGCAACCGCCGAGGGTCTGCCGGTCGTACGAGATATGAGTGCTCGTCTTATGGACAAGTCTGCCTGAGCAGACCTGTGTACGTCGAGTGGTGTAGCCTCCACTCCCTGCGAATTCCGGTTCGGAGAGTGTGACCGCAGTCACTCTTCGCAGGCGCGCTGCGGCCGTACCGCAGGTTCGAGCGGTCTTCGGCCCCCGGGCACCCGCCGACGATAGACCATCGGGCTAGACTTTCGCGCCGTGGGCCGAAGTGCCGCTTTCTTCGATCTCGACAAGACCGTGATCGCCAAGTCGAGCGCCTTGGCGTTCGGTCGGCCGTTCTACCGGGACGGCCTCATCACCCGGCGAGACGTGGTCAAGTCGGCGTACGCGCAGCTGATGTTCCGGCTGGGCGGCACCGACGAGCAGACCATGGCCCGGACCCGGGACTACCTTGCCACGCTCTGCAAGGGGTGGCAGGTGGAGCAGGTCCGTCAGATCGTCGCGGAAACGCTGCACGAGCTGATCAACCCTTATGTGTACGCCGAGGCCGCTGCCCTGATCGAGGAGCACCAGGCTGCCGGTCGGGACGTCGTCCTGGTTTCCGCCTCGGGTGAGGAGATGGTGCGCCCGATCGGCGCACTGCTCGGCATCACCGACGTGATCGCCACCCGGATGGGTGTGCTGGACGGCCGGTACAACGGCGAGGTCGAGTTCTACGCGGCCGGCCCGCGCAAGGTCGAGGCGGTCAGCGAACTCGCCGCCGAGCGCGGTTACAACCTGGCCGACTCGTACGCCTACTCCGACTCGTACAGCGATCGGCCCTTGCTGGAGTGCGTGGGCCACCCGACGGTGGTCAACCCGGACCGGCAGCTACGCAGGTTGGCCGTCGAGAACGCCTGGCCGGTGCTGGAGTTCCGGCACCCGGTCCCGCTGGGCCGGCGGCTGCGGGAACGGCCGGCCGTTCCGGTCGCGGCGGCCGCGCTCGGCGTGGGCGTCGGGGTGGCGATCGGTATCGCCTGGTACGGCCGCCACCGTCGCATCCGCGCCAGCGCCACCCCGGCCTGAGCTTCCGCCGCCGTACTCGCCTCGCCGCAGCCGGCGCCAGGACGGTGCCAGGACGGTGCCGGCACCCACCGGCGGTCCGGGTCGCGGCGGCGGCCCGTCAGGTGGTGGCCAGCACCTCGTCACCGATGACCTTGAGCTGGTCGGCGCCCACCTCGACGGCGGCCATGTAGTGGCGCAGCCAGGACCGCAGCCCGTCCGGGGTGCCGGTGGCGAAGGCGCCGGCCGCACCGACGTACTCCGGTTCACGCTCGTGGTGGCCGACGTCGACGGCGAGCAGCCCACGCGGGTCGAACCCGCTGGAGAGCAACACCAGGCGGGCGGCGCCCCGGGCCACCACGCCGGAGGGTCCGGGGAACGGGCGTAGGTTCAGCAGTTCTCCGTGTACGACGGCGGCCAGCACCAGTGGGGTGACCTTGGTGCCGCCGGCCACCAGCCCGGCCAGGACGTCCAGCCGGGCGGCGACCACCGGATCGTCGACCGGCCGGCCCAGCTCGGCGTCGGTGACCAGGTCTCGGGCGGCGAGTACGTGCAGCTTCGCCAGTGCCTGCCGGGGGGCCTTCGGCCAGAGGTCACTCAACCCGGGCAGCGCCCCGGCGACCCGTAGGGCGCCCTGCAGCACCGGCTCGGTCACGGTGCCGGCGCGTACCGCCTCCCGCTCGTGGATCCGGCCCTCCAGGGCGGCGCTGGCCACCGCGGACCGCAGGCTGACCTCGGCGGCGACCTGGCCCCCGTGCCGGCGCAGCGCGCGGTGGCCGAGCGCCTGGTCGAAGCGGGTGCGGGCCTGCTCGACGGCGTCGGCGACGTCGGCGAGGGCGAGCAGGGGCGCGAGCGGGTCGGTCGTCACCCCGTCACGCTAGCGACCTCGCGCCCTCGCCGGGCCACGGGTCACCGACGACGCGGCGCGCGCCACCGGCCTGCGGCACGTCGGCAGCCGGCTTGCGGTGTTAATAAGGGGCCCTTCCTCTACCGGAGGCGTTAAAAAGGGGCCCTTCCTTGCACCTCGGCGCGTGGGAGTGGCCGTTGGGCGACGGGGGCGGGTGGGTGCGGTCGCTTCGGTCGTTCGCCCCGGCTAACCTGCCCCGAAGAGACGCAGGCCACCCCCCTTAGCGACGAGGAGTAACGGCATGAGTGAGGCATTGGCCAACTTGCTGAACGAGACGCGCCAGTTCCCGCCGCCGGCCGAACTCGCCGCTGACGCCAACGTCACCGCCGACGCGTACGCCGAGGCCGAGGCCGACCGGCTGGCCTTCTGGGAGCGCCAAGCCGGGCGGCTGATCTGGGCGAAGCAGTGGGACCAGGTGTTGGACTGGTCGAATCCGCCGTTCGCGAAGTGGTTCGTCGGCGGGCAACTGAACGTGGCGTACAACTGTCTCGACCGGCACGTCGAGGCCGGCCGGGGCGACAAGGTGGCGATCCACTGGGAGGGCGAGCCCGGTGACACCCGCACCGTGACGTACGCCGAGCTGCACCGGCTGACCTGCCAGGCGGCGAACGCCCTCACCGAACTCGGCGTGGTCGCCGGTGACCGGGTGGCGATCTATCTGCCGATGGTCCCGGAGGCGGCGGTCGCGATGCTGGCCTGCGCCCGGATCGGCGCGACGCACAGCGTGGTGTTCGGTGGGTTCTCCGTCGAGTCGCTGACCAACCGGATCCAGGACGCCTCGGCCAAGGTGGTGATCACCGCCGACGGTGGCTACCGGCGGGGCAAGCCGTCCGCGCTGAAGCCGACCGTGGACGAGGCGGTGGCGAACTGCCCGTCAGTCGAGCACGTTCTGGTGGTCCGGCGCACCGGCGAGGAGGTCGCCTGGTCGGCGAAGGACCGCTGGTGGCACGAGACGGTGGAGACGGCGTCTGCCGAGCACACCGCGGCGGCGTTCGACGCCGAGCACCCGCTGTTCATCCTCTACACCAGCGGCACCACCGCCCGCCCGAAGGGCATCCTGCACACCACCGGCGGCTATCTGACGCAGGTGGCGTACACCACGCACGCGGTCTTCGACCTGAAGCCGGAGACCGATGTCTACTGGTGCACCGCCGACATCGGCTGGGTCACCGGCCACTCGTACATTGTGTACGGTCCGCTCGCCAACGGCGCCACCCAGGTCATGTACGAGGGCACCCCGGACACCCCGCACAAGGGCCGGCTCTGGGAACTCGTCGACAAGTACGGGGTCACCATCCTCTACACGGCGCCCACCCTGATCCGGACGATGATGAAGTGGGGCGAGGAGATCCCCGCCGGGTACGAGTTGTCCTCGCTGCGGCTGTTGGGCAGCGTCGGCGAACCGATCAACCCCGAGGCGTGGATGTGGTACAGGCAGCACATCGGCCGCGGCGAACTGCCCGTGGTGGACACCTGGTGGCAGACCGAGACCGGCGCGATCATGATCTCGCCGCTGCCGGGTGTCACGGCCGCCAAGCCGGGCTCGGCGATGGCCCCGCTGCCCGGCATCGACGCCGACGTGGTCGACGACCAGGGCCAGTCGGTGCCCAACGGCGGCGGTGGCTATCTGGTGCTGCGTGAGCCGTGGCCGTCGATGCTGCGCACCGTCTGGGGTGACGACAACCGCTTCATCGAGACGTACTGGTCGCGCTTTGGCGCGGGCGCGGGTGGCGCCACCGGCGCGGAGTGGGTCTACTTCGCCGGAGACGGCGCGAAGAAGGACGACGACGGGCACATCTGGCTGCTCGGCCGGGTCGACGACGTGATGCTGGTGTCGGGGCACAACATCTCCACCACTGAGGTGGAGTCGGCGCTGGTGTCGCACCCGTCGGTGGCCGAGGCGGCGGTGGTCGGCGCCACGGACCCGACCACCGGCCAGGCGATCGTCGCCTTCGCCATTCCCCGCGGCACCGCGGAGACCGCCGGGGAGACGGGCGAGCAGCTCATCGCCGACCTGCGGGCCCACGTGGCGAAGACGCTCGGGCCGATCGCCAAGCCCCGGCAGATCATGCTGGTGCCGGAGTTGCCGAAGACCCGATCCGGCAAGATCATGCGCCGCCTGCTGCGGGACGTGGCGGAGAACCGCTCGCTGGGCGACGTGACCACGTTGCAGGACTCGTCCGTGATGGAGCTGATCGCGTCCGGCATGAGCGGCGGCAAGTCCGACGAGGACTGACGGCAGGCGTACCACCGGGACGGGTGGCGGTCCGAAGGGACCGCCACCCGTCGTCGTCTCGGCGGGCGCCGCCACCAAGGCGAACCCCCATCAAGCCACCAAGAAACCCCCATCAAATCGACGCAGCCCTCTTCCCAGCGGCCCCAGTAGTGCATAAGTTCACCAGTGGCCCCATTTGTGGAGGCCATTCCACCGGCCCACAACCCCCGATGGGTCGGTTCCCTCGATCCGGAGGTACCACGTGCGGAAAGTCGCAGTGGGTCTGCTCGGGCTCTCGTTGACGGCGACTGGACTGACGGTCGGCGCATCTGCCGCCGCCGCGCCGGTGGCAGAGTCGCCGGCAGCCGCCCCGTCGGTCGCCGAGCCCGCCCACGCCGAACACGATCTGCCGAATCCGCTGGAGGAGAAGCGCCGCGCCCTGCGTCAGGAGGGTCTGAGCGAGGTGCTCTCGGGCCGCGCCACGCCGGAACGGATCAACGGCAGCACCGTGGTCAGGGTCGGCGACCGGGCCATCCGTGGCGGCAAGGCCGGTCGCAACGCCAGGACCACCAAACACGGCAAGGGCCCCGCCGAGAAGCAGTACGTCGAACTGTCCCGGGAGAAGACCGACCAGATCTTCGTGATCCTCGCCGAGTTCGGCGACGAACGGCACCCGAACTTCCCCGACCAGGACACCGACCCGGAGGTGCCCGGCCCGGCGCGGTTCGACGGGCCGCTGCACAACGAGATCCCGAAGCCGGACCGGCGGGTGGACAACTCCACCGTCTGGCAGCCGGACTACGACGCCGACCACTACCGGAAGCTCTACTTCGGCACCGGGCCCGGCGTCGAGTCGGTGAAGCAGTACTTCGAGGCCCAGTCCTCCGGCCGCTACAGCGTCGACGGTGTGGTCACCGACTGGGTGAAGGTCAACTACAACCAGGCCCGGTACGGCCGCTCCAGCGGCTACCCGTGTGCGGAGATCATCTGCTCCAACGTCTGGGCGCTGGTGCGTGACGCGGCCAACCAGTGGGTCGCCGACCAGAAGGCGGCCGGCCGGAGCGACGCGGAGATCGCCGCCGACGTACGGGCGATGGACAAATGGGACCGGTACGACCACGACGGTGACGGCGACTTCAACGAGCCGGACGGCTACATCGACCACTTCCAGATCGTGCATGCCGGCGGCGACATGGCCGACGTTGACCCGATCTACGGCGAGGACGCCATCTGGAGCCACCGCTGGTACGCGTACGCCTCCGACCAGGGTCGCACCGGCCCGCCGAACTTCCCGGCCGGCGGCACCCAGATCGGCAACACCGGTGTCTGGATCGGTGACTACACGATCCAGCCGGAGAACGGCGGCCGCAGCGTCTTCTACCACGAGTACGCCCACGACCTCGGCCTGCCAGACGACTACAACGTCATCAACGGCGGCGACAACAACAACGAGCACTGGACCCTGATGGCCCAGAGCCGCCTCGGCGCCAAGAACGACGGCGGTATCGGCGAGCGCGGCGGCGACCTCGGCGCCTGGAACAAGCTCCAGCTCGGCTGGCTCGACTACGAGGTGATCAAGGCCGGGCAGAAGCGCACCCTGGTCCTCGGCCCGCAGGAGTACCACACCGACGAGGCCCAGGCCGCCGTGGTGGTGCTGCCCGAGCGGGAGTACACCTTCGACAATGGCACGCCGTTCGAGGGCACCAAACAGTTCTTCTCCGGCAACGCCGACGACCTGAACAGCACCCTGACCCGTACGCTGGACCTGACCGGGAAGTCGTCGGCGGCAGTGTCGCTGAAGGGCCGTTACAACATCGAGGCGGAGTACGACTACCTCTTCTTCGAGACCTCGACCGACGGTGGGCGGACCTGGACCCCGCAGCCCGGCACGGTCGACGGCGAGCCGTTGAAGGAGATTTCCCCCGGCCGCTTCGCCCTGTACGGCAGCTCGGACGACGAGTGGGTGGACATCCAGATCCCGCTGGACGCGATGGTCGGCGATGTCGTCGGGTTCCGGCTGCGCTACCAGACCGACGGTGCGGTCTCCGAGGGCGGGTTCTTCGGTGACGCGGCCACGCTGACCGCCGACGGCGAGACGGTCTTCACCGACGGTGCCGAGGACGGCGGGGCGGGCTGGACGCTGGCCGGTGGCTTCGAGGTGGTCGAGGAGACCTACACGCGCAGCTTCGCGAACTACTACATCGCGGGCACCCGGCAGTACATCTCGTACGACAAGTACCTCAAGACCGGCCCGTACTTCTTCGGGTACGCCAACACCAAGCCCGACCTGGTGGACCACTACCCGTACCAGGAGGGTCTGCTGATCTCCTACTGGAACACCCGGTGGGCGGACAACGACACGTTCGCACACCCGGGCGAGGGCCGAAACCTGATCATCGACTCCCGCCCCCGGCCGATCTACAACCTGACCGGGCAGCCCTGGCGGGCCCGGATCCAGGTCTACGACGCGCCGTTCAGCCTGAAGAAGGCGGACTCGTTCACGCTGCACCTGAACAGCCAGCCGCAGCACATCCGCGGGCAGGCCGCGCAGCCGCTGTTCGACGACACGAAGCAGTACTGGTTCCCGGAGCTGCCGAACCACGGCGTCAAGCTTCCGGCCACCGGCACCAGGATCAGGGTGCTCGAGCAGAAGGGCATCCACACCAAGGTCCGGTTCTCCTGAGCCGCTGAGCCGACCGAACGATGCCCCGGGCAGGTCACCTGCCCGGGGCATCGCCCGCCTAGCCGGGCGAGCGGCGCCCGGGTCATAGGCTGTCGGTCATGACCGAGCAGCGTGGCGATGCCGTCGACGAGTCCTGCGTCCTCACCGAAGGGCCGTGGACGCACCGGTTCGTCGGTGCCAACGGCAGCCGGTTCCACGTCGTCGAGGCCGGCACCGGGCCGATGGTGCTTTTCCTGCACGGTTTTCCCGAGCACTGGTGGGCCTGGCACCAGATGCTCCCGGCGCTCGCCGACGCCGGCTTCCGCGCCGTCGCCGTCGACCTGCGGGGCTACGGGGCCAGCGACAAACCACCGCGGGGGTACGACGGCTACACCCTCGCCGCCGACGTGGCCGGCATGATCCGGGCCCTGGGCGAACGCTCGGCCACCGTGGTCGGCACCGGTGCCGGCGGGATGATCGGCTGGACCGTGGCGACGTTCCACCCCAGGCTGGTCCGCCGGCTGATGGTGCTCGGTGCCCCGCACCCGCTGCGGCTACGCGCGGCGATCTTCGCCGATCCGCGTGGGCAGTTCGCCGCCTCCACGCCCGCGCTGAAGTTCCAGCTGCCCCGCTACGAGCACGTCCTCACCCGCAACGAGGGCCGGGCGGTGGAGGAGATCCTGCGACGTTGGGGTGGCCCTCGGTGGGTCGCCGGCCCGGATTTCGCCGGGTACGCGCGGCGCTACCGGGAGGCCATGCGCATCCCGCAGGCCGCGTTCTGTGCGCTGGAGGGCTACCGGTGGGCGTTCCGGTCGGTGCTGCGGCTGCAGGGCTACCGGTTCGTCAAGTTGATGCAGCGACCGCTGGTCACCCCCACCCTGCAACTGCACGGCGCGCTGGACGAGGCCTCGTTGCCGCGTACCGCCCAGGGCTCGGGCCGCTACGTCAGCGCGCAGTACGAGTGGCGGCTGCTCGACCAGATCGGGCACTTCCCGCACCTGGAGGCGCCGGAACTGGTGCTGGGCGAGGTGCTGCGCTGGGCGAAATCCTGACGGCGAAGATTCAGACCCGTTGTTCGCGCAGGTCGGTGACCTCCGTGGCGGGTGCCCATCCCTGATAGACACCGAAGTCGAAGGCCTCCAGGCGCATCGCCTGCGCCACCGGCCAGCGTCCACCGGTGTACTCGACCCGCAGCCAGCCCTCGTGTTCCCCGAGCACGATGAACGGCTGGCCTTTCCAGGTGCAGGTCGTCCGCACGTACGCCAGTTCCTCGATCTCGGCGGCCGGTACGACCCGGACGTGCCGGCCGGGCCGTACCTCGGTGAAGCCGTCGCCCGGCTCCGGCCGGTAGAGCCGGACCTCGCCGCCGTCGGGGCTGGCATGGTACTCCCGCCCCCGCCAGCGGGCCACGTAGCCGTCCCGGATCACTGCTCACCGACCCGTCGCCAGGAAACCGTGTCGGCGTCGAGGACCGCGACCAGGCGTTCCGTCCCGTCCGCACCGAGGCGCAGCAACTGTGCGCCGTGCGGGAGCCGGACACTGTCCACCTTGAACTCGGCCAGTACGTCGCTGCTCTCACCGGGCGCGAAGCCGTTGCCCCGAAACGGCGGACGCTCGATGACCCAGCCCTCCATGGCCCGCATGGCGGCCTCGTTCTGCCCGCCGTACGGGATCCGGTAGAGGCTGGGACGGTACGCGGGCCACCGCAGCACGTAGATCTCGTCGGCGTCCGGAGTGAACGGCGACTCCGGATGGTGCAGACCGAGCGCGCGGTACAACTGGGCAGGGGTGGTGAGGTGGGCCAGCTCGGTCGCCCGGTGCACGAAACCGGAGACCCGGTCGTAGCCCCGTTCCAGGTAGTAGCCGAGTTGGCTCGGCGCGACCGCCTTCTGCATGACGATCGGCCGGGCGGGGTCGGCCACCGGTGCGGGCTTCTTCTCTTGGCCGCCCGATGGCGCTGGTGGGTCGGCGCTCGGCTCGGGCTCGCTCTCCGGGTCGTCGCCCAGGCCCAACTCGGTCGCCCAGTTGGACAGCCCGACGATCTGCTCACCGGGTAGCTTCGCCCCGACCGGGGTACCGGGGTTGACGGCGAACGACCACGACGGGTCGGGCCAACGGCTGATCATCTGGACGAAGCGGACCTGGATCGTGTCGGCGGCCGGGTCGGTGTGGTCGGCGAAGCGCTGTGGCGAGGTGTAGCCCAGCACGAACGTCTGGCCGTCCAGTTCCACGGCCGGCCAGACGAAACCCGGGTCGCCGGGTCGGCTGCCCGGTGCGGAGTCGGCGGCCACCGGCATCAGGACCCGAGCCAGCAGCAGCGTGGACAGGAAGGTGTCGGTGTTTCCGGCGTTCGCCGCGCTGAGCAGTTCCTTCTCCACCTCGTTGGCGGGCTGGAAATCGGCCACGACGGCCGCCGGCACCTCCTGGGCCGGCGCGGTGGGCTCCGCCGGCACGCCGACGGGCGGCTCGGGTGCGATCGGCACCGCGGGCTCCGCCGACACCCCGACGGGCGACTCGGGTGCGATCGGCACGGTGGGCTCCGCCGACACCCCGACGGGCGACGGCAAAATCGGCACCGTGGGCTCCGGCTCGATCGTCGGCGTCGGAACGGTCCGTTCGGCATCGGCTCCGACGTTGCTGTCCAGCGGCACGTCGGCCTCGGGCCGTCCCGTCCGGGTTTCCCCAACGGCCGGGTGCGGGTGGTCCTCGAAGGCCGGTGCCGCGGTCAGGTCCCGGGCCTCGATGATGGTGCCCTCGATGACGATCGGCTTGAAATCACGCCGTGGCGCGGGCGGGCCGGAGACCGGCTCCGCGATCGACGGCGGTTCCTCCGTGGGCTCCGTTGTTCGGCGACGGGGCAGCGCCTGGGTCGCCTCCGCGCCGGTGGGGTTCGCACCCGGCGAGGCCGTCCGGCTGACCTCGGGAGCCAGCCCCAGCGGGCGGGTCGGCTCCGACGTGGAACCGGCCTGCGACGCCAGTAGCTGGGTGACCTCCCCGCCCGGCTCCGGCCGAGCCGCGCCGCCGGACCGGGCGTCGTCGGTGAAGACGAAGGCTCGCGGCTCACCTCCGCCGGGCGGCCCCGCGGCCGGCCCTCGCCGTGGGAATGGCTGCCCGCTGCGCCCAAGCCGGGGCGGCGGGGTGGCCCGATCGGCCAGCCGGTCGCTGCGGGAAGCGGGCCTTGCGGCCGCCGGTTCGAAGAACGACCGCCGGCCCGCCTGGTCGACGCCGGGCTCAGCGGGCCCCCCGTTGGCCGGTGCCCCGGATCGTTCGGGCGCCGCCGGCCATCCCCGCCCCGGCAAACCAACCCCTTCGGCGGGGGGCATCGGCCGGCGCGGAGGCAGAACGCCTCGGCCATCCGGCCCCACGCCGCCGACGGGCACACCCACGCCGGCAGGCCGAGTCGGCCCCGTAGCACCCGGCCGGTCACCGCCCGGCGGAGCCAACCGGTCCCCGCCGGCCGGCCGTGGACCCTCCGGAGCAATCCGGCCGGCATCCGGTTGCCCCGGTGCCCGGCCGGCGGGGCGCGGACGGTGCGGCTCGGCGACCGTGCTCGGTGTCGACGGAGGCACCTCGGGAAGGTGGAAGGCCGCGGGAACCACCGGCGGCGGCGCAGGGCTCGGGCCCACATCGGCCGGCCGCTGGTCCGGGGCCCGCTGGGCTGTTGGTCCGGCCGTGGCGGCGGCACGCGCTCGGTTCAGCGCCTCGACGCGTTCCAGTCGGGCTCGGGTGCCCACCGTCCGGCCGGGCAGGCGTACGTCACCGCGGGACAACTGGGTGACGTACCAGGCCGGCAGGTAGCCCTCGACGGGCAGGCCGGGATTGACCGCCAGCCACCATTCGTGATTCGGCCAGTTCGCGGCCAGCTCCGGGTAGCCGATGCGCCGGCTGGGCCCGGCGTGCTCACCGAGGCAGGCCCGCATCGCCTCGACCGAGGTGAAGGCCAGCACGTGGGTGCGGCCACCGGTGGTCCAGGTGCCCCAACCCGCTGGCGCGTGACCCGGCGCCTCAGCCGCAAGTGGCAACAGCAGCTCGACGCGGGACAAGATACGGAAGTAGAGCTGCTGATCGTTGTTGCGCAGCGCGTCCCGCATCGCCACCTCGGCCTCGGTGGCCGGCTCCCAGTCGGTCACGGCCACCCCTCCTCCCGGGCACCGGCCATTAGTGCCGGTTACAACCTACAAGGTGACCCCAAGATCACAATGTCACCCCGGCGGCGGGGCGCCAGGTGAAGTTCAAGGAGATAACATCCCGTTCCGATGTCGCCACGATACGGAGGCGGTCGATGTCCCGGTGCAGCCCCCGCCTGATCCTCGCGGGTCTGGCCGTCGGTCTGCTGGCCGGCCCGACGACCGGCATACCAGACGCCAGAGCCGAGCTGGTCGGGTCGCGCGCCGCGCCGCACTGCACGTCGTCACCACCAGCCCCGGTCCGCCCGGTCTCCGCCGTCCCGTGGCCCCAACAGCGGTACGCCCCGGAGAGGTTGACGCCGCTGGCGACCGGGTCAGGAGTAACCGTGGCGGTGATCGATTCGGGCGTGGACCGGCGACACCCCCAACTCGCCGGGCGCGTGCTGGCCGGTATCGATCTGCTCGACCCGGGCGGCGACGGGACCCTGGACTGCGTCGGCCACGGCACCGGGGTGGCGAGCGTCATCGCCGCCGCGCCGCAGGACGGGATCACCTTCCGTGGGCTGGCCCCGGACGCTCGGATCCTGCCGGTACGCGTCAGTGAGCAGCAGGTCGTGGACGGCCGGGGCGCGGGCCGTACGGTCGGACCGGACGACTTCGCCCGGGCGATCCGCTGGGCGGTCGACAACGACGCCGACGTGCTCAACCTCTCCGTCGTGCTGTACGCCGACCATCCAGCGGTGCGAGCAGCGGTCGCCGACGCGGTCGCGCGGGACGTGGTGGTGGTCGCCGCCGTCGGTAACCTGCACGGCAGCGGTGACCCGCGTCCCTACCCGGCCGCGTACGAGGGGGTGCTCGGGGTCGGCGCGATGGGTGCGGACGGGGTTCGGGCCGACTTCTCCCAGGCCGGTTCCTATCTCGACCTGGTCGCCCCGGGCACGGACGTGCTGATCGCGGCCCCCGGCAGGGGCCATCACCGAGCCGAGGGGACCAGCTATGCCGTGCCCTTCGTGGCCGCTACCGCGGCGCTGCTGCGCCAGTATCGTCCCGAGCTGACCGCCGCGGAGGTGGCCACCCGGATCGTCGCCACCACCGATCCGGCTCCGGACGACGGGTACGGCACGGGCGTGCTCAACCCGTACCGGGCGATCACCGAGGCCGGCGGCGTCCCGGGCCCCGCTGAACCGGCCGCCACGCTCGCCGATGACCGGGTCGATCCGGCTCGGCTCGCACAGCAGGCCCGGCGTGCCGACGCCCGGCAGCGCGCGGTGCGGCTGGCCGGCACGGGCGTGCTGGTGGTGGCCGCCATCGTGCTGGCGGCCGTGATCGTGCCCGCCGGCACTCGCCGGCGCTGGCGCCCCGCCGACCCGCGCTGAGCATGCCGGCCGGATCGGGTCCCGACCGGCGCTCGATCGATGGTGGACTGACGCCGGCCGAAGGCGGCCGGCGGTAGCTCACTGGAATAGCCCGACGTTCTTCTTCTCGGTGTCGAGGTAGTCGGCCGCGGACTCGTCCACCGCCACCTTGATGTCGCGCAGCATCGCCTGGAGGTCCTGCGAGGCGTTGCGCCACCGGGACTGCCGCTGCTCGTACGCCTGCTGCGCCTCGCCGGACCAGGTGGCCACCAGCGGGGCGGCGTCGCGCTCCAACTGGCCGAGCTGCGACTCGAGCGTGTTCGACGCCCGCTGGATGTCCGCGCTGGCCTGCTGCAACGCGGCGAAGTTGACGACCAGCACACCGTGCTCCATCGAATGTCTCCCCCTCAGTCGTGGTCTAGAGCGGCAGCTGGATGCCGCCGCGGTTGGTGGCGGACACCCGGCTGGCCGCCTCGGCGTCCGACGCGTCGTAGTGGACGCCGGCGGTCCGGATCGCGCCCGCGGTCTCCCGCAGCGCCTGCTGCAGGCTCGCCTGATCCTGCGCCCACTGCTGCTTGACCTGCTCGAACGACCGGCCGCCCGCCCCGCGCCAGGCCTGCTGGAGGACTTCCAGCTGGGCCATCAATCCGCTGAGCATGGACTGCAACGACTGGTCCACCTGCTCGAACTTCACCGCGGTCTGCTGCATCACCGCGGCCTCTGTCTGGGTCTGGGACACCCCGACGTCACCTCGTCTCCTCGGTCGTGGCTGGCCCTGCGGTGGGGGTGCACCACCCACGTCGCCGGAGGACGAGCGCGGCGTGGGACGGGCCAACGAGAACTCGTCGCTGACGGTAGCGGCGTTGTCGCGTTTCTGCTACCCCCGCCGGCTCCCCTGTGGACAACGCACCCGGGGGCGGTCGCTACCATTTGCGGCAGCGAGGTCGCGGCGGGTGATCGGGCGAGGAGGAGCGGTGGCGACGACCGACACCCCGACCCGCCCGGTGGCGGCCCCACGCGCGGCGCCGCCGGGCCGGCCGCCCTCGACCGGGCACCGGATCCAAACAGCACAGAGGCGGCACGGTGCCTTGTGGCCGGCTCGCCGGCCACGGGCCGGGCAGGTCGCCACCGCCCAGGTGGCGCTGGCCGCGATCGTCGCCGCACTTGGTCGGGGCACGCTGCCGGTGCTGGCGGCGGCCCTGTCGGCGGCGGTGCTGCTCGCCCTGGCCTGGTGCCGGATCCGGCAACGATGGCTGTACGAGTGGCTGGGCATCGGCTTGGGCTACCTGACCCGTCGACGCGCCATCGCGGCGAAGGCCGGTCCGAGGGCGCTGCTCGACCTGGTGCACCCGGGCGGCGTGCTCCGCTCCGTCGAGCTGGCCGGGTCGCCCGTCGCGCTGCTGGACGACCCGGATGGCCTGGTGGCGCTGCTGGAGATCGGTGATCCGGCCGACCTGCTCGGTGACGGCGCACAGCAGCTACCGTCCCCCACCTGCCTGCTGCCGACGAGCAGCGAGCCGGCCCCGTCCGTGCGGGTCCAGCTGGTGCTGGCCGGCGCGGCGGCCCCGGCGGTCGGCGTCGGCAACGGCGCGGCGGCCACCTCGTACCGGCAGCTCACCGACGGGCACCTGGCCGGCTGGGAACGGGCGGTGCTGGCCGTACGGGTGTCCCGGATCCAGGGTTGGCCGGAGGAGGCGCTGCGACAGGTCCTCGTCGGCGCCGTACGTCGGCTCGTCCGCAGGCTGGCACCAATGGCCGTCCGACCCCTGGGTGAGGAGCCGACGCTGCGGATACTCGCCGAGTTCGCCCATTACGACGGGCGAGAAGTGCGGGAATCCTGGCAGGTCGTCCGAGCCGGCGGGCTGTTGCAGACCACCTTCCGGCTGCAGAGATGGCCGGCGGCGGACGTCGCACCCCTGCTGGTGCCTCGATTGCTGACCTTGCCGGCGACCGCGACCACGGTGTCGCTGCACGCCGAGAGCGACCGGACGGCGTCGACCGGGCTGACCGTACGCCTCAGCGCGGTGACCGCTGCGGAGCTGTCCGCCGCCGCCCGGGCGTTGCGAAGGGTGGTGGCAACCGGTGGCGGTGCCGTGGAGCGGCTCGACGGCGCGCACCTTGCCGGCCTCGCCGCCACTCTGCCGCTCGCTCGGCCCGGAGCGAGCCCGATCCCCGGCCCGGCAGAGCTGACGCTGCCGTACGGATCGGCCGGGCTGATGCTGGGCGCCAACCGGCACGGCAGCGCCGTGACCGTCCGGCTGTTCCGGCCGGCTGGCACCCGGGTGCTGCTCGTCGGCGGGCTACCCGCCGCCCAACTGGTGGCCATGCGCACGCTGGCGCTCGGCGCCCGGGTGGTTGTCCAGACCACCCGGCCACACGCCTGGGAACCGTTCGTCCGCGCGTTGAGCATGCCGGGCACGACGATCCCACTGCTCCCGCCGGGGCGACCGGTGCCGGGTGGGCCGGTGACGCCGCTGGCTCCGCTGCTCGTGATATTGGACGCGCCGCCGCCGGCCGGTCCACGGCCGGGTGTCGCCTGGCAGACCACCCTGCTGGTACGCGACCAGCTCACCACGGCCGACGCCGACGCGCTGGGCCGGGCCGACCTGGCGGTGCTCCAGCCGTTGAGTCCGGCAGAGGCGGCCATCGCCGGTACCACCCTGGGGCTCGGCGAGTCCGCGCAGTGGCTGACCCGGATCCGGCACGACATGGTGGCCGTGGTGAACCGGCGCGCCCTGCGCTGGGCGATGCTCACCGGCACTCCCATCGAGGCGCAGCTGATCGGCCGCCCGTCTCGGCGTTGACCACCCGACGTTGCGCGGGTTCCGCCGGCAGTCCGGCCATGACACCATGCCCGCCATGGGTTTTCTGAAAGGTCTACTGATTCGGATCGGTGCCACGGCGGTGGCCTTCTGGCTGGCCACACTGGTCATTCCCGGCATCTCGCTCGACACGGGATCGGTCAGCGAAACGGTGCTGACGCTGATCTTCGTCGCGATCATCTTCGGGGTGGTCAACGGGGTGCTCCAGCCGATCATCAAGACCGTCGGCTGCGGCTTCTACCTGCTCACCCTCGGCCTGATCGCACTCGTGGTCAACGGCCTGCTCTTCCTGCTCACCGGCTGGATCGCCGACCAGGTGGGGCTCCCGTTCGACGTGGACGGTTTCTGGCCGGCCGCCGTGCTGGGCGCGCTCTTCGTCGGCGTCGTCACCTGGATTCTCGGCGCCGCCCTCGACCGCGACTGACCTCCGGGCATCCTGCCGCAACACGCGGGGTGTGAAGCAGTCCCACACCACCTGCTGACGTAGATGGAAACGCCCCGGCGGGTGCGCCAACACCCCCGGGGCACGGATCTGAAAGAGGCTCGCTGGACGCCGTGATGACGCTGCCCGGCGCAGAGGACTTTTCCGAGCCTGTCTATGCCGCGCTGTTCGGCGTGCCGATCGTGACCCTCGCCGCGCTCGGACTGATCCGTCGCGGCGACCAACGGCACACGGCATTCCTGCCGACCGACCGTCTGCCCGTTGTGTACGACCTCGCGATGGAGCGCCGCCGACCGCTGCCCGGCGCGCTCGGCCCGTTCGCCGAGCCGCATGCAAGACGCCCGGCCGAGGTGCCGCCACCGGCCACCGAGCGGGGCGAAGCGTGCTCCGGAGGAACCGTCCTTGACCATCAAGGAACTCTCCCCGCACACCCGCCCCTTCGGGGTGGGTGTGCGCTGCCGACCGACCCCCGCGCCGGGCAGTGCCCGAAGCATCGCGGAGCCCTGTCCACAACTGCGGCCCGTGCCGCGCCGACGCTCTCGGGTGCCGATTCGGAGACGTCATCGCTCCTTGCTCACCCCGATCCCCTTGCGGTTAACTTCGCCTCCTCGGTGGTCGCCTGCGGAGAACCACCGTGATGGCGCTGATCGCGGCCAGCCCGACTCCGCCGATCACCGTGATCGCCGTCTGGCCGACGGTATCCATCTGCCCCCTGTAGGCCAGGGCGATCCAGAGCACCGCCCCGATGGACATGGTCGCGACCATCATGAGTGCCCTGATCAGGCGATTGTCCGTGCTGAGCGGGTCTCCGGGCTGGTGCGGTCCGGTCTCCCTCGTTACCGTGGTCACCTGGTCTCGTTCCTCCTGTTGTCGGTCCGTGGCTCGGACGTTGGTGGGCGCGACCGTTCAAGGCGGCCCCCGGGGTGCGACCCGGGGGACCTGCCGCCTCGACCCAGAGATGCAGGCCGGTGCGCGCTGTCGAGGAACCATATCGAGCGACTCGTACACAGCGGCGGATTCCGCGCCCCCTCTCTGAGGGGGCACCGTTAGGGATCAAAAACGTTTCTCGCCGCTGAGCTGGGAAGTCTTTCCATCTCAAGATTCTTCGCCGGAAGGCCCATCCGGTTGACGTTTCGGAGACATCGTCGATCTTCTGTCGCCTTACCGCAGCTTGCCGGAGGTCTCCTTGGTCACCACAGTTCCTGCGCCTAGACGGCGAGTAGTCAATCTTCAGCGGCCCGCCCCACGTCCATCCGAGGCCACATGAGTCCACCCTTCGATGTCCCAAACGAAGTCGCCAATGTCTGCAGCAGGCTGCCTCAAATGTGCAGACCGGTCCTGTTGTGCCCGAGGGGCGGACAGCGCGAAGCCCCCGGCTTGCCGGGGGCTTCGCGTGTAGGTCGGTCAGACGGTCGGGCCGGTCTTCGCCATCTCGACGAAGCCGCGCCACGCCGCCGGGCTGAAGGTCAGTGCCGGGCCGTTCGGGTCCTTCGAGTCCCGCACGCCGACGACGCCGGGAAGGTTGTCGGCAACCTCGACGCAGTTGCCGCCGCTCGCGCCGCTGCGGGTGCTCTTGCGCCACCGGGCGTTACTGGGGTCCATGATGGCTCTCAACTTCCTTCAAAAGATCGATGGACTGCCGGCGCGGTAGCGCCTCATTCCGGACACTCTCCCACCTCGCCTGAAGCGTAGCCACATCATCGTCCTTGTCGACGACATCCCCGCCGAGCTGATTTTCAAGGTGCCCGACCCAGATGCCTTCGCGGGACCGCGCCAGCGCAAACGGTCCAGACAGCCCGACGTGCAGGCCGCTGCCAAGGGGGATGACGTGGACGTGAACGTGCGGAAGCTCGGCCAGTGCGATCAGGTGGGCGACTTGCTGGGCCATAATCCCGCCGAGGCCGTCGCCCGTATGGCGAAGCGCGGCCTCGTCGAGTACGGCGACAAACTGCGGCGGACGATCGCCGGTCAGGATTGCTTGCCTGTCCATGCGCCCCTTAACGCGCTGCTCGACCTCGTCGTCGGTCAGGCTGTCCACGGCCCGCAGTACGGCGCGGGCGTAGTGCTCCACCTGCAACAGGCCCGGGATCAGGTTCGGCTCGAAGTAGCGAAGCTGCGTCGCTCCGCGTTCCGCGTCGAGCCACGGCAGGAACCAGGAAGGGGCGCCGAGTTGGACTGCTAGCCGCTCGAACAGTCCACCATTGCTCAGCGAGCGGTCGGCACCTCGGATGAAGTCCAAAGTGAGTGCCCGAGTGCCGCCTTCAACAGCGCTGACATGGGAGGCACTGAAGCCAGCCCCGCGACCGAACGCCTCTTGCGTCATGCCGGCCCCGCCCCGCGCCCGTCGAATCTCGCCAACGATGAAGGACGCCACGGGGTTTGGAATGTCAGGCATTCAGGGCTCCCCACACTAAAGATCGACTACCTACGTCGCCACAAAAACGGCGTCCGTTGCGCCAGCCCAGCCCAGACACCGATAGCACCTTCCGAGAGTAGTGGCACCTTGACCACAGTGTCATCAGGCGACACCCGCAGAGGCCGACAAGCCAGCCTCTGCGGGTGTGCGCAAGGGGCCGCCCCTACCCGGGCGATCACTCGCGGGGACGGCCCCTTCCCTTGGCCGCGCGTAGACGGAGGTCAGCTCGTGCTCGTGCAACGTTCCGCGAACGCCGCCCCCGCGGCGCGATGGCAGCCTCACAACGGCTCCCCGCCGAAGGGAGCCCCGCGTAGCGATGGCACGCCCCGGGTCTCGCCCGGCGTATATCTGCTAACCCGTGAGGCGTCAGTGCAGTTTCGCCGGCCGATCACGGTTCGCGTGATCCGTGAGCGTACGGAGCGGCACACGTACCACGGTTGGACGTGGGTCGATTGCTACGTGCTCGACGCGAAGGGCGATGCGATCGACCGCCGCGAGCTGTTCGTGATGCCGGCCGGGCTGCGGCCCGTTACCGACCCGGTTACCCGTCGCGTGAGGGCGCCCCGCAACGCGGCGAGGGCCGAGCGGTGACCGCGCAGCCGGCCAGGGAGCATGTGCCGTCACGTCCTACGTGGCGTTGCCACGCGTGCGGCGCGCACTGGCCATGCGGTGCGGCAAAGGTACGTCTGCTGGCGGAGTACAAGGGCAATATGCCGGGGCTCATGGTCTACCTCGTGACGCAACGCGAGGATGCCGCCGAACAGCTCGCCGAGTTGAACTCCGGCACGCCGCCGGCTGATCTTCATCGGCGCTTCACGGACTGGGTTCCGGTCCGGCCGAAGTAGACGCCCGCCCCGGTTGAAGCGGCCAATCCCCCGGCCGCGCCCGGGGCGGGTCTTCGCGCCCGGAGAGCGTCGGGCGGCGTGTAAACGCCTCGTACGCCGAGAGAGCGACGCGGGAGTGACGAAACGCGGTCTTCGGGCCAACCGCCCGGACCGCCTCGCGACGCGAATTCCGAACATGATCCTGGCCCGCGTCGCCACCATCGCTGCTGTTTTTAGGGAGTCCGGCAAAAGGGCGGTGGCGACGAGGCAAGTCCTGACGCCTGCAGCGATCGGCAAATCAGCCTGAGAGGTTCTTACCCGGCGCCACCGCACAGAATGCCGCAACTCGTGGCCTGCGCACGAGATGCCGCAACTCGCGGCCTCAGTCGGCCCGGACACCCCGACATACCGCAACCCGCACCGCCCACCGGACCGAACACCGCGACATACCGCAACTCGCGCCCACCCGATCGGCCCGAACACCCCGGCATGCCGTATCCCGCGCCACCCCACCACCTCAGGCACAGCATCATCAGGCCCGACGGCTGCGACCCGGCTCATTCGGTGGCTAGGGTCATGCTGTGTTCACCCGCAGCCGCGACGACGGTTACACGATCAGCACCGACCCGAGCCGGCTCGACCTGGATCTGGTGCACCACTGGCTGACCACCGACGCGTACTGGGCGCTCGGGCGGGACCGCGAGACGGTGCGGGCGGCGTTCGCCGGCTCGATCGGCTTCGGGGTGTACCGGCCGGTGGACGGCAGACAGGTCGCCGTCGCGCGGGTGGTCACCGACCGGGCCACCTTCGGCTACCTCTGCGACGTCTACGTCGACCGGGCCGAGCGGGGTCGCGGGCTGGGCACCTGGCTGGCCGGCACGGTCCGCGACCACCTGGCCGAGTTGGGCGTACGCCGGCTGCTGCTGGCCACCAACGACGCGCACGGGGTGTACGAGAAGATCGGCTTCGAGCCGGTGCGCGCCGAGTGCTGGATGGAACTCGACCGGCGCACCCGGCCGTGAGCCCGCTCACCGGCAAGGATCAGCGGCCCGGCCAGCCCCCTACCGTGGAGCCGTGACCCCGCTCCGCCTCGGATACCTCTACGGCCTCGGTGCGTACCTGCTCTGGGGGTTCTTCCCGCTCTACTTCAAGCTGCTGCGCCCGGCCGGTCCGCTGGAGATCCTGGCCCACCGGGTGGTCTGGTCGGTCGCGTTCGTCGCCCTGCTGCTGGCCGCGATGCGCAACATTGGTTCCCTGCGCGCGCTGGCACGCCGGCCGCATACGTTGGCCGGAATCGCTGCCGCTGCCATCCTGATCGGACTCAACTGGTTCACCTACATCTACGGCGTCAACTCCGACCGGGTGGTGGAGACCGCTCTCGGGTACTTCATCAACCCACTGGTGGTGGTCCTGCTCGGGGTGCTGGTGCTGCGCGAGCGGCTGCGTCCCGCGCAGTGGGTCGCGCTGGGTGTCGGCGCGGTGGCGGTGGCCGTGCTGACCGTCGACTACGGCCGGCTGCCGTACCTCGCGCTGACGCTGGCCTTCACCTTCGCCGGGTACGGCCTGGTGAAGAAGCGGCTCGGCCTGCCCGCCGCCGAGGGCCTGTTCGTCGAGTCGGCCGTCCTGGCCCTGCCCGCGCTGGCGTACCTCGGCTGGCTCACGGCGACCGGCGACATCGCCTTCGGCCACGTCTCGGCCGGGCACACGGTGCTGCTGGTGCTGGCCGGCGCGATGACCGCCATCCCGTTGCTGCTCTTCGCCGGCGCCGCCAACCGGCTTCCGCTGACCGCCCTGGGGATGATCCAGTACGTGACCCCGATCCTCCAGCTGGGCTGCGGAGTGCTGATCTTCCACGAGCCGATGCCACCGGCACGCCTGGCCGGTTTCGCCCTGGTCTGGCTCGCTCTGATCGTCTTCACCGCCGACGCCGTCCGGCACACCCGGCGCTCCCGCCGCGCGCACCTGACCGCCACCCTCGCTACCGCACCGGACGCGCTTCCCACTCTCCGCTGACGCAGGCCGGGTGTCCGCAGGCCGGCAGCGGATCACCGGTCAGCGGACGTCGTAGGCGAGGACGGGCGTGCCGTCGGCGCGGATCAGTTCCAGGCGGACCAGCTCGGCGTTGGTGAACTGGGTGCTTGCGGTGATCCGCAGATCGTCGCCGGGAGCGGCCCGCCACGAGCCGATCTGCTCGGTCGTGCCGTCCGCGGCGTGCGCCACCAGCCGGAAAGCGTGCGCCTTGCCGTAGCCGGCCCGCTCGTCGTACCCGCAGTGCATGGTCACCTCGGTGCCCCAGTCGGTGCCCCGGAAGCCGATCTCGGCGTGCACCGGCACCACCCCGGCCACCGGTTCCATCTCGACCATCCGCAGCTGTGCCACCGGCGGCGTGGCCGGCTGTTCGCCAGGCAGCACCGTGGCCACGCCGAAACCGACGATCAGCGCGAACGCGGCCGCGGCCAGGCCGGTGACCGCGTACCGCAGGCGGTTGGCCTGCCGCTCGCGGCGTCGGCGCTCCCGGGCGGCGCTGAGCAGTTCGGGCACCCGGGGGTTCTCCGGTGGCGGAAGGAACTGCTCCAGGCTGGCCGGATCCAGCCGGCCGAGCAGGCCGGGCAGCACGGCGATCTCGGACACCGACTGCTGGCAGGCGGGGCAGTCGACGAGGTGCCGTTCGTAGGCCGCCCGGTCGGCGGGCGAGAGGGCGCCCAGCACGTACGCCCCGTCGTCGTACGCGAAGTCGCAGCGGCTCATCCGGTCACCCCCATCTCGGCCAGAACCAACCGTAGTGAGCGCAGGGCGTAGTGCGTCCGGGACTTCACCGTGCCCGGCGGCACGCCGAGTCGGGAAGCCGCCTCGGCCACCGATCGTCCCTGGTAGAAGCATTCGACCAGAACGTCTCGATGGGATGGGCTGAGCCGGTTGAGCGCCTCGGCGACGGTCCACGCCTCGACGGCGCGTTCGGTCTCGTCGACCACCTCCGGCGGCTCGGGCAGCTCATCGGTGTAGACCTCGCCGACGCGGGTCGAACGCCGCCGCCAGGCGTCGATGGCCAGGTTGCGCGCGGTGGTGAAGAGCCAGGCGCGCACCGAGCCACGACGCGGGTCGAGCGACTCCGGATGCCGCCAGGCCCGCAGCAGGGTCTCCTGCACCAGATCCTCGGCCCGCTGCCGGTCACCGTTGACCAGCCGCAGGGCGTGCGCGTACAGCGCCTCGCCGTGCTCGTCGTGCAGGGCGCGCAGCAGGTGGGCGTCGTGGTCGCTGATGGTCCTCTCCTCGCTCTCGTATGAGCGGGCGCGGCGTTACGACCGGAGATACGTGCGGTCACGCCGATCGGTTCAGCCCCAGCTCAACCTGGGATTCCCAGCGAGGTTCATCGCCGGTTCAGATCGAGGCCGACCCGCGCTCACCAGGCCCTCCTAGCGTCCGGCGGGTATGCGCCGGTGAGCTGCGCCGGCGTGCTCCGAACCTCAGGAGGCTTTCGCACATGAGCGACCGTCCCCGACTGCTGCCGCTGCTGGCCACCCCCCGCCACGGCAGTCGCGACGTCATGACCTGTCTCTACCGCTGTGGCAACGCTTGTGATCACCCGGTCCCCAACACCTCGGACAACGCGTACTTCGGCGATCTGGTGAGCGCCGAGGTCTCCCGCCGCGGCGTGGTCCGCGCCGGTACGGTCGGCGCCCTGGTGCTCGGCCTCGGCAGTGCCGCCGGGACGGCGGCCGGTGCCGGTGCCGCCGCCGCGGCGCCGAACTCTCCGGCGCCGCCCGCAGCCGCCGCGTCGCGTGGCGGTGCTGGCAAGGGCATCGGCAGCGGTGCGCTGACCTTCCAGCCCATCCCGCCGAACACCCTGGACACCTTCGTGGTGCCCAACGGCTACGACCACGCCGTGCTGATCCGCTGGGGCGACCCGGTGTTGCCCGGCGCGCCGAAGTTCGACCTGCGCCGGCAGACCGCCGCCGCTCAGGCCCGGCAGTTCGGCTACAACAACGACTACGTCGGCGTGCTGCCGCTGGACAAGGCCGGCCGGCGCGCACTGCTCGTGGTCAACCACGAGTACACCAACGAGGACCTGATGTTCCCGGGCTTCACCAGCCACGACGCGCTCACCGTCGAGCAGGTACGGGTGGCGATGGCCGCGCACGGCATGTCGGTGGTGGAGATCGAGCGGGTGGACGGCACCGGCCAGTGGCGGACCGTCACCTCCGGCCGCCGCCAGTACAACCGTCGGGTCGATGCGCTGAGCAGCACCTTCGAGCTGACCGGCCCGGCGGCCGGCTCGGCCTTTGTGAAGACTGCGGCCGACCCGTTGGGCCGCACCGTCATCGGTACGCTGAACAACTGCGCCGGTGGGGTGACCCCCTGGGGCACGGTGCTCTCCGGTGAGGAGAACTTCAACCAGTACTTCGTCGGTGGCGACGGTGCGCCGGAGGCCGAGAAATCCCGGCTGGCCCGCTACGGCATCAACACCACCGCCCGCTACCCCAGCGGCAACCGGAAATGGGACCGCGCCGCCGACCGCTTCGACCTCGCCAAGCACCCGAACGAGGCGAACCGGCACGGCTGGATCGTGGAGATCGACCCGTACGACCCGGACAGCCGCCCGCGTAAGCACACCGCGCTGGGACGGTTCAAGCACGAGGGCGCGAACGTCATCGTTGCCCGAAGCGGGCACGTGGTCGCGTACATGGGCGACGACGAGCGCTTCGACTACCTCTACAAGTTCGTCTCGGACAAGAAGTTCATGAAGGGCTCCTCTCCGGTCGCCCGCAGGCACAACCTGACCCTGCTGGAGTCCGGCGCCCTATACGTCGCCCGGCTGGAGCAGACCAGCGCCGACGAGATCGACGGGTCCGGCAGGCTGCCGAGCGACGGGGCCTTCAACGGCAAGGGCCGCTGGATCAAGCTGGTCAGCGGCACGCGTTCGCACGTGGCCGGGATGACCGCCGCCGAGGTGCTCACCTTCACCCGGCTCGCCGGCGACAAGGTCGGCGCCACCAAGATGGACCGGCCCGAGGACGTCGAGCCGAACCTGCTCACCGGCAAGGTGTACGTGGCACTGACGAACAACACCGCCCGGGGTGTCGGCAGCAACCCTAAGCCGGACGAGGCCAACCCGCGTACCGCCAACCGGCACGGGCAGATCCTCGAGCTGGTCGAGGACCGGGCGGACAACACCGCCGAGAGTTTTACCTGGTCGCTGCCGATCGTCTGCGGCGATCCGGCGGACGAGTCCACCTACTTCGCCGGATACGACAAGACCAAGGTTTCGCCGATCTCCTGCCCGGACAACGTGGCCTTCGACGCCACCGGCAACCTGTGGATCTCCACTGACGGCAACGCGCTGGGCAGCAACGACGGCCTTTTCGCCACCGCCCTTCAGGGGCCGGAGCGGGGTCACCTGAAGCAGTTCCTGACCGTGCCGTACGGCGCGGAGACCTGCGGACCGTTCATCACCGACGACAACCGCTCGGTTTTCGTGGCCGTGCAGCACCCTGGCGAGATCACCGGCGCGACGGTCGAGAACCCGGCCTCCACCTGGCCCGACGGCGACTACGCCAAGCCGGGCGTGGTGGTCACCTGGCGGCTGGACGGCGGACCGATCGGTAGCTGACCGCCGCTGGCCGACGGCCCTCTTCCCACCAGGGAGAGGGCCGTCGTGCTCAGTTCTCGGCGGCCAGACACTCGGCGAGCGTACGGGCGGCAGCGAGCAGTCTCGTCCGGACCACCCGGGCGGAGGTCATCATCTCGCTGGCCGGCAGCGCGCAGGCCAGCACCGTCCGCCGTTCCATGTCCTTGTCCGGGCTGATCAGCACCGCGGCGCAGGCCACCCCCTGCCGGTACTGGCCCATCTCCAACTGCATCCCGCGCCGCTCCCCTGCGGCCAGGTCGGCCTCGAACGCCTCGGGAGTGGTCAGGGTGGCGCTGGTGAACGGCCGCATGCCGTAGTCGCGCAGATAGCGAAGGCGCTGCTCGGCGGTGAGCGTGGCGAGCAGGGCCTTGCCCAGCGCGGTCGCGTGCGCCCCCTCGTCGAACCCGGGGATGAGTTCCTCCAGGTGCGGCGAGCGGCTTCCCTCCGCCACGGCGGTGATCGCCACCTGGCCGCCCACGAACCGGCCGAGGTAGTGGCTCCAACCGGTCTCCAGGGCCGTCCGGCGCAGGTTCTCCCCGATCGCGGGTGAACCGCGGAACGCGGCGACCAGTTCGCGGTAGCGGTCGGCGACCTCCAAGCCGACGATGTAGGTGCCGTCCTCCCGGCGGATCACATAGCCTTCGTACGCGAGGGTGCGAACCAGGTGGTACGTGGTCGCCACAGTCAGCTCGCATCGCCGGGCGATCTGCTTCACCGTGAGCCCGCGGGGGGCACGACCGACCGACTCGAGCACTCGCAGTGCGCGGGAGACGCTCCGGATCAGATCCGAAGGTTCCGCCAGGGGGTCACGCACAACCACCTCCGCCACCGGGGACTTACACCATATGAAAAAGCGGCCCGTCGCGAAATGCCTGATCGGGTGGAGCGTCCAAGGTCATCACGTACGCGAGGTGATTTCGGCCGCACTTTGCGTCGCGGAGATGCGGCTGGCATAGGTTGGCCTCACTATGCCCCACACCGCCCCGATCCGCACCCTCGAAGCCGTCGCGCATCCCGTCCGCACCAGCGCGGTCGCCGTGGCCGTAGTGGGTGCGGTTCAGTTGGTGCGATCGGCGATGTGGTCGCAGAGGAACTCGAGAGCCTGCCGGGAGGGGGTGTTCGGCAGAGGTGCGAGCTGGGCGCGGGCGTCTTCGGCGTAACTGCGGACGGTTTCGCGGGCGTGCTTGAGCGCTGGGCTCTCGCGAAGCAGGTTGAGCGCCTCGGCGTGCAGGGCGTCGTCGGTCAGTGGGCCGGTGGCCAGGATCTCCCGCAGCCGCACGGACGCGGCGTCCGCGTCGTCCGACGCGAGGGCGTAGAGCACCGGAAGGGTCGGCACACCCTCCCGCAGATCGGTGCCGGGCGTCTTGCCGGACTCCGCCGACTCGCTGGCGATGTCGAGCAGGTCGTCGGAGAGCTGGAACGCCAGCCCGATGGTCTCGCCGTACCCGGCGAGCGCCGCCACGTGCTCCGGCGCGGCCCCGCTGAACAGGCCGCCGAAGTGCGCGCTGGTGGCGATCAGCGAGCCGGTCTTCTCCGCGATCACGTGCAGGTAGTGGGCCACCGGGTCGTCGCCGGGGCGGGGACCGACGGTCTCGGCGATCTGACCGTGCACCAGCCGGGCGAAGGTGCGCGCCTGCCGGCGTACCGCCTCGGGGCCCAGCTCGGCGGCGACGTCCGCGGCCCGGGCGAAGAGGTAGTCACCGACCAGAATGGCCACTGAGTTGGTCCACCTCGAGTTGGCGCTCGGCGCCCCCCGGCGCACCGAAGCCTCGTCCATCACGTCGTCGTGGTACAGCGTCGCGAGGTGGGTCAGCTCCACCACCACGGCGGCCGAGACGACCTCCGCGCGGGTCGGATCGCCGAACTGGGCACCCAACGCCACCAGCAGCGGCCGGAACCGCTTACCGCCGGCCTCCACCAGGTGCCGGGCCGCCTCGGTCACGAACGGATCGGCACTGGCGACGGTGTCCCGCAGCTCCGCCTCGACGCCCTCGAGCAGGCCCAGCACGGATTCCTCGGTGCGGGCATCGACGAGACGAAGGCCGAGCGCGCCGAAATGAACCGGGCCGCCTCCGCCCCGGCGGCCGCCGGAAGCGGTGGCACCTGCACGCTCGTCACCCCGAATCACCACGTCTCCACCATGCCACACGGGCTCTACCTGCACCGGACCGGGGAGGCGCGGCGAGGGCCAGCCCACAGGTGCGGGACCGGCCCTCGCGGGAACCGCTTTCGCGGCTACCGAACGAAGTCCGCAGCTCCGGTGGCCAGGTCGAGCAGCGGCCCCGGAACGACGCCGAGCACCAGGGTGGCGATCACCCCGATGGCCAGCGCCGCCGAGGTCAGCCCGCCAGGCACGGTGACGGTCGGGGTCGTCTCGCCGGGCTCCGAGAGCCACATCATCACCACGACCCGCAGGTAGGGGAAGGCCAGCACCATGCTGGTCAGCACGCCGGCGATCACCAACCAGACCTGCCCACCACTGAGGGCCGGGCCGAACACCGCGAACTTGCTGATGAAGCCGCTGGTCAGCGGGATGCCCGCGAAGGCGAGCAGGATGAAGGTGAACAGCGAGGCGTAGAGCGGCGAGCGCCGCCCGAGGCCGGCCCAGCGGGACAGGTGGGTGGCCTCCCCGTCGGCGTCGCGCACCAGAGTCACCACCGCGAACGCGGCCAGCACCGTGAAGCCGTACGCGACCAGGTAGAACATGGTGCCCGAGAGCCCCTCCGGGCCCGGTGCCAGCACGCCGACCAGCAGGTATCCGGCGTTGGCGATGGAGGAGTACGCCAGCAGCCGCTTGATGTCGGTCTGGGTGACCGCGAGCACTGCGCCGACCAGCATGGTGAGCACCGCCACCGCGCCGAGTACCGGGGTGAAGTCCCAGCGGGCCCCCTCGAAGGCGACGTGGAACACCCGCAGCAGCGCGCCGAAGGCGGCGACCTTGGTGCAGGCCGCCATGAAGCCGGTGATCGGGGTCGGCGCGCCCTGGTAGACGTCCGGCGTCCAGACGTGGAACGGCGCGGCAGCCGCCTTGAACAGCAGGCCGATCGCGACCAGCGCCATGCCGGCGAAGAGCAGTACCCGGCTCTGCGTCGAGTTGGCCACCGCCGCGTGGATGGTGGAGAAGTCGACCCCGGCCTGGCGGTCGCCCATGCCGGCGGTGAAGCCGTAGAGCAGCGCCAGCCCGAACAGGAAGAAGGCCGAGGCGTACGCGCCGAGCAGGAAGTACTTCATCGCCGCCTCCTGGCTCAGCAGCCGCCGGCGGCGGGCCAGCGCGCAGAGCAGGTAGAGCGGCAGCGAGAAGACCTCGAGCGCGATGAACATGGTCAGCAGGTCGTTGGCCGACACGAAGATCAGCATGCCGCCGACGGCGAAGGTGACCAGCGGGTAGACCTCGCCCGCCCCACCGGCGCGCTCGGCCTGCCGCCGGTCGTCCGGCGAGTCAGCGGTGATGGCGGCCTGGGCGACGAACGCCCCGCCCCGCTCGATCGCCCGCTCACCGACCAGCAGCAGCGCCACCGCCGACAGCACCAGGATCGCACCCTGGAGGAACAGCGTCGGGCCGTCGATGGCGATCACACCGAAGGTGATCACCCGCTTGTCGGCGTTGACCACCACCATGGTCAGCGCGGCGAGCACCGCCAGCAGCGCCAGCGGCAGCTGGACCGGGTGCCGCAGCCGCCGGGGCACGAACGCCTCGACCAGCACCCCGAGCACCGCCGCGCCCATGATGATCAGAATTGGTGCGATCGCCACATAGTCGATCGGCGGCAGTTCGAACTCGGTCATCGGCTTGCCTCCTGGACGGTGTCTACCGACGGGGCCGGGTCAGTGCGGCCGACGTCCTCCATGGTCGCCTGGACGGCAGGGTTGATCACGTCCGTCACCGGCTTCGGGTAGAAGCCGAGCAGCACGATCAGCGCGATCAGCGGGGCGACCACGACCTTCTCGCGCAGGTTGAGGTCGCGCTTCATGCCGTCGATCTCGGTCAGTGCCGGGTTCAGCGTGCCCTGCGTGGTGCGCTGCACCATCCACAGCACGTACGCCGCGGCCAGGATGATGCCCAGCGTGGCGATCACCGCGACCGGCTTGTTCACCGTGAACGTGCCGATCAGCACCAGGAACTCGGAGACGAACGGCGCGGTGCCGGGCAGCGCCAGCGAGGCGAGACCGGCGAAGAAGAACACCCCGGCCAGCACCGGGACCAGCTTGCCGGCGCCACCGAAGTCGCTGACCAGCGCCGAGCCCCGGCGGGCGACCAGCATGCCCACCACCAGGAAGAGCAGGCCGGTGGCGAGGCCGTGGTTGAGCATGTAGAGCACCGCGCCGGTGCCCGCCTGGGTGGTGAAGGCGAAGATACCCACGCCGATGAAACCGAAGTGGGCGATCGACGTGTACGACACCAGCCGCTTCAGGTCGTTCTGACCGACCGCCAGCAGCGCGGCGTAGATGATGCCGACCAGCGCCAACGCCAGCGCCCAGGGCGCGAACCACTGGGCCGCTTCCGGGAACAGCGGCAGGCAGTAGCGCAGGATGCCGAAGGTGCCGACCTTGTCCAGCACGCCGACCAGCAGCGCGGCGGCTCCGGCCGGGGCCGCGCCACCGGCGTCCGGCAGCCAGGTGTGGAACGGGAAGAACGGCGCCTTGATGGCGAAGGCGACGAAGAACCCGAGGAACAGCCAGCGCTCCGCACCGGTGGAGATGTCCACCTGGGACAGCGCGACCCAGTCGAAGGTCTTTCCGCCGAGCACCCAGAGGCCGATCACCGCGGCCAGCATGAACAGGCCGCCGACCAGGGAGTAGAGGAAGAACTTGACCGCCGCGTACTGCCGCTGGTGGCCGCCGTAGCTGCCGATGAGGAAGTACATCGGCACCAGCATGACCTCGAAGAACACGTAGAACAGGAAGACGTCGGCGGCGGCGAAGACACCGAGCATCGTGCACTCGAGGACGAGCAGCAGCGCGAAGTAGGTCGGCACGGACCGCTTCGAGGACTCGGCGTCGTGCCAGGAGGCGAGGATCACCAGCGGCACCAGCACCGCGATCAGCATCAGCATGACCAGCGCGATGCCGTCGGCGGCGAAGGTGAAGTTGACCCCCCAGTTGGGGATCCACGGGTACGACTCGCGGAACTGGAAGCGGTGGCCATCAACCTGCCAGGTCACCCACATGACCACCGACAGCGCCAGCACCAGCAGCGACCAGCCGAGCGCGACCTGCTTGGCCAGGGTCGGCCGGCTGCGCGGCAGGAGGGCGACCACCACTGCGCCGACCAGCGGCGCCGCGGTGAGCACCGAGAGGAACGGGAAGTCGGACATTATGCGGCCTTACCTCCGTCGTCGAAGCGCGGTCCGTCGACGACGGCCGCCTGAGAGGCCGACAGCCTCCTGAGGTCGATCACGCCAACCACCCCGCCTGTACGGCCAGGAACGCGGCCATCACCAGCAACGCGCCGGTCAGGATCGAGGTGGCGTACGACCGGACGAAGCCGGTCTGCAACCGCCGGAGCCGACCCGAGCCACCGCCGATTCCGGCGGCCAGCCCGTTGACCAGCCCGTCGATGCCCCGGTTGTCGAGGTAGACCAGCGCCCGGGTGAGGAAGATGCCCGGCTTCTCGAACACCGCCTCGTTGACCGCGTCGGTGTAAAGGTTCTTGCGGGCGGCGGTGACCAGCACCCCGGCCGGCTGCGGCGCGGTCGCCGTGCCGTTGCGGAACAGGAACCAGCCGAGCACCGCGCCGAGCACCGTGACGCCCAGCGACAGCACCACGATCGCCCAGTGCGGCAGCACCGCCTCGTGGTGCGTCTCGGTGGCCGCGAGGCCACCGGTGGCGGTCAGCCAGTCGGGAACCGAGGTGGCCAGCAGCCAGCCGGCGCCCAGCGAGCCGATGCCGAGCAGGATCAGCGGGACGGTCATCAGCGGCGGGGACTCGTGCGGGTGCTCGATGTCCGTGGTCCAACGCTTCGGGCCGTGGAAGGTGAGCACGAACAGCCGCGTCATGTAGAACGCGGTCAGTGCGGCGCCGAGCACCGCCGCGCCGCCGAACAGCCAGGCCGTCCAGTCCTCCCGCTGGAATGCGGCGGCGATGATCGGCTCCTTTGAGAAGTAGCCGGAGAAGGGGAACATGCCGATGATGGCCACCCAGCCGGCGCCGAAGGTCAGCCAGGTGATCTTCATGTACTTGGACAGGCCGCCGAAGCGGCGGATGTCCACCTGATCCTTCATGGCGTGCATCACCGAGCCGGCGCCGAGGAACATGTTGGCCTTGAAGAAGCCGTGCGCCAGCAGGTGCACGATGGCCAGCGCGTACGCCGCGCCGCCCAGGCCGACGCCGAGGAACATGTAGCCGATCTGGCTCACCGTCGACCAGGCCAGCACCCGCTTGATGTCGTCCTTGGCGCAGCCGATGATCGCGCCGAGCAGCAGGGTCAGCGCACCGACGCTGACCACCACCAGTTGCAGCGTGCTGTTGGCCGAGAAGATGATGTTGGAACGGGCGATCAGGTAGACGCCGGCGGTGACCATCGTCGCGGCGTGGATCAGCGCCGACACCGGGGTCGGGCCCTCCATCGCGTCCGGCAGCCACGCCTGCAGCGGGAACTGGCCGGACTTGCCGGCCGCGCCGAGCAGCAGCAGCAGGCCGAGCACCAGCACGGTGCCGCCGGTCAACGCGCCGACGCCGTTGAACACCTCGTCGTACTGCGTGGTGCCCAGGGTGGCGAACATGATGAAGATGGCGATCGCCAGGCCGGCGTCGCCGACCCGGTTCATCAGGAACGCCTTCTTACCGGCGGTGGCCGCAGCCGGCCTGGTGTACCAGAAGTTGATCAGCAGGTACGACGCCAGACCGACGCCCTCCCAGCCGAAGTACAGCATCACGTAGTTGTTGCCGAGAACCAGCAACAGCATGGCCGCGATGAACAGGTTGAAGTACGCGAAGAACCGTCGCCGGCCCGCGTCGACGGCCATGTACTCGACCGCGTACAGGTGGATCAGGAAGCCCACGCCGGTGATCAGCAGGACGAAGACCCCGGCCAGCGGGTCGAACAGCAGGCCGAAGTCGACGTGCAGGCCGCCGACCACCATGAAGTCCCAGAGGCTCAGCTGGACCGATTTGTTCTCCAGGCCACGCAGGCCGAGGAAGGAAGCCAGGCCGAGCAGGAACGCGGCACCCACCGCCGCCACGCCGAGCCAGTGCCCCCAACGGTCGGCCCGCCGACCGAGCAGCAGCAGCACCGCCGCGCTGACCAGTGGGATCGCCACCAGCAGCCAGACGTTGCTCAGCAGGCCGTCGGCCGTCGCGTACGAGACCGTCTCGGCCGGAGCAGCCTGGGCGTACGTCAAGATTTCGTCCACCGGTGGGCCCCTCTAGTACTTCAGCAGGTTGGCGTCGTCGACGCTGGCGGAGCGTCGGGAGCGGAAGATCGCCATGATGATGGCCAGCCCGACCACGACCTCGGCCGCCGCAACCACCATCACGAAGAACGCCATGATCTGGCCGTTGAGGTCACCGTTCATCCGGCTGAACGTGACCAACGTCAGGTTGGCCGCGTTGAGCATCAGCTCGACGCACATGAACAGCACGATCGCGTTGCGCCGAACCAGCACCCCGGCCGCACCGATGGTGAACAGCACCGCCGCGAGGACCAGGTAGTAGTTCGGCTCGACCGAGAAGAAGTCGCTCACTTTTCCGTGCCCTTCAGCGAGGTCTCCTCGGCGGTCAACTCCCGCAGCGGAAGGATGTCCGGCGTGCTCAGGTCGCTCAGCCGCCCGTCCGGCAGACGGGCCGGGGTGGCGACCGACGAGGAGGTGGCGAAGACACCCGGGCCGGGCTTCGGCCCGGGGTAGTTGCCGGGCGCGAAGCGGGCCTTCATGGTGGCCACCTGGTCGCGCTTGTCCTCCTTGCGCCGCTCGACGTGCGCCAGGATCATGCCGCCGATGGTGGCGGTGATCAGCAACGCTGCGGTGAGCTCGAACGCGAAGAGGTAGTCGGTGAAGAGCAGCCGGGCGATGCCCTGCACGTTCCCGCCTGCGTTGGCCTGCTCCAGACCGACCGGCGGGGTGCCCTGGGTGGCCCGGTGGATCCCGCTGCCGAGCAGGGCGGCAAAGCCGATCCCCAGGCCGATCGCGGCGATGCGCTGGCCGCGCAACACCTCGATCAGAGAATCCGAGGCGTCCCGACCCACCAGCATCAGCACGAACAGGAAGAGCATCATGATCGCGCCGGTGTAGACGATGATCTGCACCATGCCGATGAACGGCCCCGCCTGGAGCACGTAGAACACGCCCAGGCTGAGCATGGTCAGCACCAGCCAGAGCGCCGAGTGCACGGCGTTGCGGGCGGCGACCATGCCGATCGCGCCGGCGAGCGCGAGCGGGGCGAGGATCCAGAAGGCCACCGCCTCGCCGCCGGAGACCGCCCCCGTGGCGGCGAGCACCGTCGACGTGGTCATGCCGTCTCTCCCTTTTCCGCCGCGGCCCGCTGGGCGGCCTGCTCGGCACCGGGGAAGGTGACGCCCGGGTGCTCGTCCACCTGGTAGCGACCCGGCCCCATCGGCGAGTGCTCGGCCCCGGCCGAGGTGCCCGGGTTGGTCAGGCTGCCGACGTAGTAGTCCTTCTCGCTGTCTCCCAGGCGCATCGGGTGCGGCGGCTGCTCCATCCCCGGCAGCAGCGGCGCCAGCAACTGCTCCTTGGTGAAGATCAGGTCCTGCCGGTTGTCCCGGGCCAGCTCGTACTCGTTGCTCATGGTCAACGAGCGGGTCGGGCAGGCCTCGATGCAGAGCCCGCAGAAGATGCACCGGGCGTAGTTGATCTGGTAGACGCTGGCGTACCGCTCACCCGGCGAGAACCGCTGCTCGTCGGTGTTGTCGCCACCCTCTACGTAGATCGCGTCCGCCGGGCAGGCCCAGGCGCACAGCTCGCAGCCGATGCACTTCTCCAACCCGTCCGGGTGCCGGTTGAGGATGTGCCGCCCGTGGTAACGGGGCGCCGGCGTCGGCGGCTTGAACGGGTAGTCGGTGGTGACGACCTTCCTGAACATGTGCGAGAAGGTGACCCCGAAGCCCTTGAACGTTCCGGTGATCGCGCCCACGTCACACCTCCTCAGAGTCCTGGCCGGCGGGAACGTTGGCCGGCTCCCGCTCGGCGACCATGCGCCGGGTGCGCGGGCTCGGTGGTACCTGAAGATCCATCGGGGGCAGCGGGAAGCTGCCCGGCGGCCGGTTCTCGACCTGCTCGGCGAGGGTCGGCTGCGGCTGCGGCTTACGGCTCGGCCAGAACATTGCCGCGAGCAGCAGGATGCCGGCCGGGATGCCGACGGCGTACAGGCGGCTCTTCGTCTCCCAGTCGTCGACGGTGCGCAGCCAGGCCAGGACCACGACCCAGACCAGGCTGATCGGGATCAGCACCTTCCAGCCGAGGCGCATGAGCTGGTCGTACCGCAGCCGGGGCAGCGTGCCGCGCAGCCAGACGAAGACGAAGACCAGCAGGACGACCTTGCCGAAGAACCAGAGCAGCGGCCACCAGCCGGAGTTGGCGCCCGACCAGATGCTCAGCGGCCACGGCGCGTGCCAGCCGCCCAGGAAGAGCGTCACGGTGAAGGCCGACATGGCCACCATCGCGACGTACTCGCTGAGCATGATCAGCGCGAACTTCAGGGAGCTGTACTCCGTCATGAAGCCGGCCACCAGCTCCGACTCCGCCTCGGGCAGGTCGAACGGCGGCCGGTTGGTCTCGCCGACGATGGAGATGAAGAAGATGACGAAGCTCGGGAACAGCAGCAGCGCGTACCAGCCCGGCATCGTGATGTCGGCGCCGAACAGGCTCAGCTGGGGACCGGTGCCCTGAGCGGCCACGATCTCGCTGGTCGACATCGTGCCGGAGAGCATGAACACCGCCACGATGGACAGCCCCAGCGCCACCTCGTACGAGATCAGCTGGGCGGTGGAGCGCAGACCACCCAGCAGCGGGTAGGTCGAGCCGGAGGCCCAGCCGGCGAGCACGATGCCGTACACCGCCATCGACGAGAGCGCCAGCACCACCAGCACCGCCACCGGCACGTCGGTGACCTGCAACGGCGTCTGGTGACCGAAGACGCTCACCATCGGGCCGAACGGGATCACCGACAACATGGTGACCGCGCAGATCATCGAGATGGCGGGGGCGAAGAAGTAGATGACCTTGTCCGCCGCCCTCGGGAGGATGTCCTCCTTGAAGGCCATCTTCAAGCCGTCGGCGAGCGTCTGCAGCAGACCGAACGGGCCGAGCTGGTTGGGGCCGGGCCGCACCTGCATGAAGCCGACGACCCGTCGCTCGAACCAGACACCGAGCAGCGTGCCGAGCAGGGCGACGACGAAAGCGAAGACGATCTTGCCGAGGATCAGCCACCACGGATCGTGGCCGAAGTCGGTCAGCGACGGCGCCTGGGCCAGGTTCATGCGACACCCCCGGAGTTGAGGAGCGGTCCCGGCCGGCCGGCCACGTCGGCAGCGACCGACCCGGTCCTGTCGGGTACGGAGATCCGCACCACCGCGCCGGAGGTCGCGCCCAGGCTGCGGCGCACGGTCGAGCCGGGCGAGTTGGTGGGCAGCCAGACCACGCCGTCCGGCATTTCGGTGATCGCCGCCGGAAGGGTGAGGGCTCCTCGGTCGGTGCCCACCGTCACCGGGTCACCGTCGGCGACGCCGAGCGCCTCAGCGGTGCCCTTGCCGAGCCGGACCACCGGCGGGCGGGCGGTGCCGCCCAGGTGCTCGTCACCATCGGTGAGGCTGCCCAGATCGATCAGCTGGTGCCAGGTGGCCAGGATCGCCTCACCGGAGCCGAGCTGTCGGATGGTGCCCGGTTCGACGGTGGGGGCGGTCGGGCGATCCGTGCGGGTCGCCGGCAGAGCGCCCAGCTCGCGCCGGACGCTCAGCACGTCCCCGGTGCCCAGCCGCACGTCCAACTGGGCGGCGAGCGCGTCGAGCACCCGGCCGTCGGTCATCGCGGCGGTGTCCAGCACCGCGTCGAACGGACGCAGCCGGCCTTCCCAGTCCAGGAAGCTGCCGGCCTTCTCGACCACCGGCGCCACCGGCAGCACGACGTCCGCCCGGCGGGTCACGGCGCTGGCCCGCAGCTCCAGGCTGACCAGGAACGGCACCGCGTCCAGGGCCTGCTCGGCCAGGCGCGGGTCGGCCAGGTCTGCCGGGTCGACCCCGGCCACCACCAGGGCACCGACCTGGCCGGAGGCGGCGGCGGCGAGGATGCCGTCGGTGTCCCGGCCGGCCTGGCTCGGGATCACCCCGGCCGGGATGTCCCACGCCTCACCCAGCTCGGCGCGGGCGGCCGGCTCGGTGACCAGTCGCCCACCGGGCAGCAGGTTCGGCAGGCAGCCGGCATCGACGGCACCGCGGTCACCCGCGCGGCGCGGCACCCAGGCCAGCTTCGCGCCGGTCCGGGCGGCCACCTCGGCGGCGGCGGAGAGACCACCCGGCACGGTGGCCAGCCGCTCGCCGACGATCAGGATCGCGCCCTCGGTGCTGAGCGCCTCGGCGACCGTCGCGTGCTCGGCGAGCACGCCGGCCTCCTCGCCCGGCACCACCCGGGCCAGCTTGGCCCCGAGCTTCTCCAGGCCGCGGGTGGCGAACGGCGCGATCGCGTACACCTTCAGCTTGTTCTTCAGGTACGCCTTGCGCAGCCGGAGGAAGAGGATCGGGCACTCCTCCTCGGGCTCCAGACCGACCAGCACCACGGCCGGGGCGTTCTCGACATCGGTGTAGGTGACATCGGTGCGGCCGGCGACGCTGCTGGCCAGGAAATCGGCCTCCTCACGGGAGACCGGGCGGGCCCGGAAGTCGATGTCGTTGGTGCGCAGGGCGATCCGGGCGAACTTGGCGTACGCGTACGCGTCCTCGACGGTCAGCCGCCCGCCGGTGAGCACCGCGGTGCCCTCGGCGCCGTCCCGCGCGGCGCGCAGCCCCTCGGCGGCGACGCTGAGCGCCTCGCTCCAGGACGCCTCGCGCAGCTCACCGGTGCGCCGGTCGCGGACCAGCGGGGTGGTGAGCCGGTCGGCGGCGCGAGCGTACTGGAAGGCCCACCGACCCTTGTCGCAGTTCCACTCCTCGTTGACCTGCGGGTCGTCGCCGGCCAGCCGGCGCATCACCTTGCCCCGCCGCCAGTCGGTGCGCTGGGCGCAGCCGGCCGAGCAGTGCTCGCACACGCTCGGGCTGGAGACCAGGTCGAACGGGCGCGCGCGGAACCGGTACTGGGTGCCGGTCAGTGCGCCGACCGGGCAGATCTGCACGGTGTTGCCGGAGAAGTACGAGTTGAACGGGACGTCTCCCTCGTCGCCCTCCCCGCCGTACACCTCGTCCCGGTAGATGTTGATCTCCTCGGCCGACGAGCGGTTCATCAGGTCGATGAACTTGTCGCCCGCGATCTCCTCGGAGAACCGGGTGCAGCGCTGGCAGAGCACGCACCGCTCGCGGTCGAGCAGCACCTGGGTGCTGATCGGCAGCGGCTTCGGGTACTCCCGCTTGTGCTCGTGGAACCGGGAGTCGGTACGCCCGGTCGACATGGCCTGGTTCTGCAGCGGGCACTCGCCGCCCTTGTCGCACATCGGGCAGTCGAGCGGGTGGTTGAGCAGCAGCAGCTCCATGACCCCCTCCTGCGCCTTCTTGGCGACCGGAGAGGTGAGCTGGGTACGGACCACCATGCCCTCGGCAACCGTCTGGGTGCAGGAGGCGACGGGCTTGCGCTGCCCCTCCACCTCCACCAGGCACTGCCGGCAGGCGCCGGCCGGGGCCAGCAGCGGGTGGTCGCAGAACCGGGGAATCACGGTGCCCATCTGCTCGGCGACGCGGATCAGCAGCGCCCCCTTGGGAGCGGTGACCTCGACACCGTCGATGGTGAGCGTGACCGTCTCGGTCGACTTGGCAACGTCCGTCATCAGTGGGCTCCCACCAGCTGCTTGTCGGACAACCTCGGCGCGGTCCGGCCCTCGATGTAGTCGAGGTAGTCCTGCTTGAAGTACTTCAGAGACGAGGTCACCGAGCTGGTAGCGCCGTCACCCAGGCCACAGAACGAGCGACCGAGGATGTTGTCGCAGGTGTCGAGCAGGGTGTCCAGGTCCTCGTGGGTGCCCTGGCCGGCGAGGATGCGCCGGTAGACCCGGACCATCCAGTAGTTGCCCTCCCGGCACGGGGTGCACTTGCCGCACGACTCGTGGTGGTAGAACTCCAGCCACCGGTAGGTCGCGTAGACCGGGCAGTCCTGGTCGGAGAAGATCTGGGTCGCGGTGGTGCCGAGGATCGAGCCGGCAGCGGCCACCTCCTCGAAGTCCAGCGGCACGTCCAGGTGCTCGGCGGTGAGCAGCGGGGTCGACGAGCCGCCCGGGGTCCAGAACTTCAGGCTGTGGCCCGGCTGCATGCCGCCGGCCAGCTCGATCAGCTCACGCAGCGTGATGCCGAGCCCGCACTCGTACTGACCGGGGTTGACGACCCGGCCCGACAGGGAGTAGATCATCGGCCCGGAGGACTTCTCCGTGCCCATGGACTTCCACCAGTCCGCACCACCGAGCACGATGTACGGCACGCTGGCGATGGTGCCGACGTTGTTGACCACGGTGGGGCTGGCGTACAGGCCGTGCGTCGCCGGGAACGGCGGGCGCAGCCGGGGCTGCCCCCGGAAGCCCTCCAGCGAGTCGAGCAGCGCCGTCTCCTCGCCGCAGATGTACGCCCCGGCGCCCGAGTGCACCACCAGGTCCAGGTCGAAACCGGAGCCGAGGATGTTCCGCCCGAGGTAGCCCTTGGCGTACGCCTCGTTCACCGCGTTGCGCAGCCGCCGCGCGGCGTGCACCGCCTCGCCCCGGATGTAGATGTAGGCCCGGTTGGCCCGGATCGCGTACGACGCGATGATCACGCCCTCGACCAGCGAGTGCGGGTCGTGCGTCATCAGCGGCAGGTCCTTGCAGGTGCCCGGCTCGCCCTCGTCGGCGTTGACCACCAGGTAGTGCGGCTTGCCGTCGCCCTGCGGGATGAAGCCCCACTTCAGGCCGGTGGGGAAGCCGGCGCCACCGCGCCCGCGCAGCCCGGAGTCCTTGATCAGTTGAATCAGGTCGTCCGGGTGTGCCTTGAACGCCTTGCGCAGCGCCGCGTAGCCGTCCAGCTTCTCGTAGGTGCCGATCCGCCAGGCGTCGGGCGACAGCCAGCGCTTGGTCAGCACCGGCGTCAGCTTGGCCAGGGTCTCCGGCCGAGGCGTGGTCACTTCTTGGCCCCCTTGTCGTTCGCGGAACCGATGGCTGTCGACTCCGCTTCGCTGAGGTTGCGCTTCTGCGCCTCGGCGTCATCGCCGGCAGGCTTGGCGTCACCGGCCGGCTTGTTGGCCGCCGCTCCGGCTGCCTCCGCCGCCTGTGCGTCGCGCGGCGTGGGAGGCGTGCCGCCGGTCGGGACCCGGGTGCCGGGGGCGTCCGGCACGGCGGTCTTCGCGTCCGGCTGCCGGGTCTCGGCGGTACGTACCTGTGGTGACTTGCGGTCCGGAGCCGGCACGTCGGGCGCGGTGCTGCCGGTCGGCGCGGCCTTCGCCGGTGTGGCCGGCGCCGGCTTGTCGCCGGCCTGACCGCTGCGGATCGGGGCGTTCGGGTCGAAGCCCGGCGCCGAGATGCCGTGCTGCTGAGCCAGCCGCAGGCCGCGCAGGGTCGGCTCGCCCGGTACGCCGTCGGCGACCGCGCCCTCGCGCTCGTCGGCGAAGCCGGCGAGTTGGATGGACATCTCCTTGAGCGTGCAGAGGCGGGCACCCCGGCTCGGGGTGGGCCGACCGCCGGCGCGCAACTCGTCGACCAGGTCCACTGCGGTCTGCGGGTCGACGCCGTCGAAGTAGTCGTAGTTGACGGTCATCACCGGGCCGTAGTCGCAGGCCGCCAGGCACTCGGCGTGCTCCAGCGTGATCTTCCCGTCGGCGGTGGTCTCGTCGTGCCCGACGCCCAGGTGCTCGGCGAGGGTGTCGTACACCTTCTGGCCACCGAGCACATCGCACATCGTGTTGGTGCAGACGCTGACCAGCCAGTCACCGGTGGGCCGGCGCTTGTACATGGTGTAGAAACTGGCCACCGCACCGACCTGGGCCTTGTTCAAGCCGAGCACCTCGGCGCAGAACGCCACGCCAGCCGGGGAGACGTAGCCCTCCTCGGCCTGCACGAGGTGCAGCAGGGGCAGCAGCGCCGAGCGGGACCGGTCCGCCGGGTAGCGGGCGATGATCTCCCGAGCCCGGGCCCGCGTCTCGTCCGTGAAAGCAGTCACCGGTCACAACCTCCCATTACCGGGTCCAGCGAGGCGCCGCCGGCGATAACGTCGGCGATCAGGCCGCCCTCGGCCATCGCCGGGAGGGCCTGGAGGTTGACGAAGCTCGGCTCCCGGTAGTGCACCCGGTAGGGCCGGGTGCCACCGTCGGAAACCGCGTGCACGCCCAGCTCGCCGCGGGGCGACTCGATGCCGACGTACACCTGGCCCGGCGGCACCCGGAAGCCCTCCGTCACCAGCTTGAAGTGGTGGATCAGGGACTCCATCGACTGCCCCATGATCTTGGCGACGTGCTCCAGCGAGTTGCCCATGCCGTCGACGCCGATGGCCAGCTGCGCCGGCCAGGCGATCTTCTTGTCGGCCACCATCACCGGACCCGGCTTGAGCCGGTCCAACGCCTGCTCAATGATCTTGAGCGATTCGCGGATCTCGGCCATCCGGACCAGGTAGCGGCCCCAGACGTCGCCGTCGGCGTGCGTCGGCACGTCGAACTCGTACGTCTCGTAGCCGCAGTACGGCATCGTCTTGCGCAGGTCCCAGGCCAGGCCCGCCGAGCGCAGCACCGGCCCGGTGACGCCGAGCGCCAGGCAGCCGGTCACGTCGAGCACCGCGACGTTCTGCGTCCGCTCCAGCCAGATCGGCTGGCCGGAGAGCAGGTCCTCGTACTCCTTGAGCCGCTTCGGCATCACCTTCAGGAACTCACGGATCTTGACGATCGCCTCGTCCGGCACGTCCTGGGCGACGCCACCCGGCCGGACGTACGCGTGGTTCATCCGCAGGCCGGTGATCAGCTCGAAGATCTCCAGGATGTACTCGCGCTCCCGGAAGCCGTAGAGCATGATCGAGATGGCACCCAGCTCCATGCCGGTGGTGGCCACCCAGACCAGGTGCGAGGAGATCCTGTTCAGCTCCATCATCAGCACCCGGATGGTGTTGGCCCGCTCGGTCACGTCGTCGGTGATGCCGAGCAGCTTCTCCACCGCCAGCGAGTACGCCGTCTCGTTGAAGATCGGGGAGAGGTAGTCCATCCGGGTCACGAAGGTCGAGCCCTGGACCCAGTTGCGGTACTCGAGGTTCTTCTCGATGCCCGTGTGCAGGTAGCCGATGACCGAGCGGACCTCCCGGACCGTCTCGCCCTCCAGCTCCAGGACCAGCCGCAGCACCCCGTGCGTGGACGGGTGCTGCGGACCCATGTTGACGACGATCCGACCCTCGTTGATCGGGTCGACGCCGGAGACCACATCGTCCCAGTCCCCGCCGGTGACGGTGAAGACGCGGCCCTCGGTGGTCTCGCGCTCGGTGGCGTAGTTGGACGTGGTCATTGGTAAGACCTCCGCTTGTCGGGCGGCGGGATCTCGGCGCCCTTGTACTCCACGGGCACGCCGCCGAGGGGGTAGTCCTTGCGCTGCGGGTGACCCTCCCAGTCGTCCGGCATGAGGATGCGGGTCAGCGCCGGGTGGCCGTCGAAGACGACCCCGAACATGTCGTACGCCTCCCGCTCCTGCCAGTCGGCGGTCGGGTAGACGGAGGTGACACTGGGCACGTGCGGGTCCTCGGCGGTGACGGCGACCTCCAGCCGCACCCGCCGCCGGTAGGTCATCGAGGTGAGCTGGTAGACGACGTGCAGCCGACGGGCGTCCGCGCCCAGGTAGTCCACGCCGGACACCGAGGAGCAGAGCTCGAACCGCAGCGCCGGGTCGTCCCGCATCACCTGGCAGACCTCGGCGATCCGCTCGGGGCGGATGTGCAGGGTCAGCTCGTCGCGGTCGACCACCACGTGCTCGATCGCCTCGCCGAAGGCCGGGTACGCCTCTTCCAGCGCGTCGCGGACCTCGTCGAAGTAACCGCCGTACGGCCGGGGTGAGTCCTCGATCGGCTGGCGCGGGCGAACCAGGCCGCCGAAGCCCGAGGTGTCACCGGTGCCCTGGTTGCCAAACATGCCGCGGCCGGCCGGGCTGGACGGCGGAAACTCGGCGGGTGCGCCGCTGGTGGCCCCGGCCGGCGTCACCGGAACCGGGACGCCGCCGGAGGTCGGCTTGGAGTCAGTCACTTGATCCCCCGGTACGGCTGGAGGTGGTTCTGGGCCTTCATCCAGTTCTCGATCCGCAGCTGCTCCTCGCGCCCCTCGCGGACAGCCTTCGTCCACTCCGCGCGGCGGGCCTTGTCGCTGCGGTACGACGACGGCATCGAGCCGTACGGCACCACCGGCACGTCACCACGGGCCTCGCGCGCAGCCAGCATCTTGCGGCCGTTCGGCCCGAGCGGCTCGTGGCCGATCTTCTCGCGCAGCTTGAGGATCGCGTCGATGAGCATCTCCGGCCGGGGCGGGCAGCCGGGAAGGTACATGTCGACCGGCACGACGTGATCGACGCCCTGCACGATGGCGTAGTTGTTGAACATGCCGCCGCTGCTGGCGCAGACGCCCATGGAGAGCACCCAGCGAGGCTCGGCCATCTGGTCGTAGATCTGGCGCAGCACCGGGGCCATCTTCTGGCTCACCCGGCCGGCGACGATCATCAGGTCGGCCTGCCGGGGCGAGGCACGGAAGACCTCCATGCCCCACCGGCCCATGTCGTAGTGCGGGCCACCGGCGGCCATCATCTCGATCGCGCAGCAGGCCAGGCCGAACGTGGCGCCCCAGACCGACGACTTGCGCGACCAGTTGACCAGCTTCTCCACCGAGGTGAGCAGAACGCCGGCGGGAAGTTTCTCCTCGATACCCATCTGCGTTCCCCTCTCAGTCCCAGTCCAGGCCGCCGCGCCGCCACTCGTAGGCGTACGCGACGAAGACCGCACCGATGAACACCAACATGGCCACGAACCCGAACAGCGGTAGGGCGTTGAAGGAGACCGCCCACGGGTACAGGAAGATCATTTCCACGTCGAAGACGATGAAGAGCATCGCCGTCAGGTAGAACTTGACCGGGATCCGGGTCCCGCCGATCGGCTGCGGGCTGGGCTCGATCCCACACTCGTAGGCTTCGAGCTTGGCCTTGTTGTATCGACGCGGTCCGGTGAACCGGGCGGCGGCTATCGAGAACAGCGCGAAGGCCGCGGCGAGGGCGAACAGCCCGATGATGGGTACGTAAGGCGAGAGCGACATCTTCTTCTCCTGCTCGTCCTTCCCTGCCCTCGTTCTTGGCGAAATTCACACTATTCACATCCCAGCCGGCAGCGGTCGGCGGGGTCGACCTTGCGCCTAGACCGCTGGCGCCACCCGGGTCATCGCGTTGATCACCCGGTCCATCGCGTCACCGCCACGGGGGTCGGTGAGGTTGGCCAGCAGCTTGAGCACGAAGCGCATCAGCGTCGGATGGGGCATGCCGTGCTTCGTCGCCACGCGCATGATTTCCGGCCGGCCGATCAGCTTCACGAAGATCCCGCCCAGCCGGTAGTAGCCGCCGAACCGGGTCTTCAGCTCCTGCGGGTACGCCATCAGCGCCCGCTCCCGCTCGGCACCGGCCGGTCGAGCCAGCGCCTGCACCGCGATCTCCGCGGCCAGTTCGCCGGATTCCATCGCGTACGCGATGCCCTCGCCGTTGAACGGGTTGACCATCCCACCGGAGTCGCCGACCAGCATCACCCCACGGGTGTAGTGCGGCACCCGGTTGAAGCCCATCGGCAGCGCCGCGCCGAGAATCGACCCCTCGGCGTTCGCCTCGTCGGCCATCCCCCACTCCGGCGGTGTGTTGGCCAACCAGTCGGAGAGCAACCGCCGGTAGTTGGTCTTCCCGAAGGCCGACGACGAGTTGAGGATGCCGAGGCCGACGTTGACCCGGCCGTCGCCGAGACCGAAGATCCAGCCGTACCCGGGCAGCAGCTCGCCGGTGCCCTTGGCCCGCAGCTCCAGCCAGGATTCCAGGTAGTCGTCGTCGTGGCGGACCTCGGAGCGGTAGTAGCGCCGCACCGCCACGCCGATCGGCCGATCCTCCCGCTTGGCCAGTCCGAGGGCGAGCGGGAATCGGCCCGAGACGCCGTCAGCGGCGACCACGATCGGCGCGTGGAAGGTGGCGGGGGCCTTGTCCGGGCCCTCCTCGGCCTGCACCCCGATCACCCGGCCGTCGCCGTCGAGCACCGGGCCGATGACGTTGACCCGGGTACGCAGAGCCGCGCCCGCGCTCACGGCCTGCCGGGCGAGCAGGTCGTCGAAGTCCAGCCGCGTGCGCACCAGACCGTGGTTCGGGAAGCTCGCGAGATCCGGCCAGTCCAGCTCCAGCCGGACGCCGCCGCCGATCACCCGCAGGCCACGGTTGTGCAGCCAGCCCGCCTCGGGCGAGGTGTCCACGCCCATCCGGACGAGCTGTCGCACCGCACGCGGGGTCAGGCCGTCACCGCAGACCTTCTCCCGGGGGAACTCGGTCTTCTCCAGCAGCAGCACGCGCACGCCGTGTCGCGCCAGGTGGTACGCGGTCGCCGAACCACCGGGACCGGCGCCCACGACGATCACGTCGGCGTCGTTCTCCACCGCGGTCATCCGCGCCTCCTCCCCGCATGCTCGTGAAATGGTTCACAAGCCAGCCGGGACGAGTCTATGCCAACGCCGTACGCTCGTCTTGTTAGGGCAACCTAACCTGCTGGGGGCAGACGGAATCGCCTCCAGATACGGCACCTGGAGGCCACTCGGGCAGCGCAACCTCCTCCGGTTCGCCGCCTCCCATGTTGATCATATTCGGTTTGCCGGTCCGACGGGAAGGGCGCGTCGCGTGGTGGCGGCTCGTCAGCCACGCGTGGGGCTGACGGCGTCGAGACCGGCGCGGATGGTCTCCGGAAGGTGTTCGCGCAACGCGCCGCCGGCCGCGCGGTCGAGGGCCGCGAGCACCTCGGAGACCACCTGGCGCACCTCGGCAGGATCCACGCCGGCCAACTCCCGGAGCTGATCCACCAACTCAGCGGCATCGCCGGTGGCCACATCCCTCGGATCCGTCATGCTGGCCAGCCTACGCCGGCAAAAGGGCCAAATCAGCCCATCGGGGGCGAATGTCGGATTTAGGCCCGTATCGCGCGATGCAGGGCCACCACTCCACCGCTCAGGTTGCGCCACGCCACCCGGCGCCAACCGGCCGCGCCCACCCGCGCCGCCAGGGCGGGCTGATCCGGCCAGGCCCGGATCGACTCGGCGAGGTAGACGTACGCATCGGGGTTGCTGGAGACGGTCCGCGCCACCGCCGGCAGGGAACGCATCAGGTACGACAAATAGACGGTGCGGAAGGCGGGATTGACCGGGGTACTGAACTCGCAGATCACCAGACGGCCACCCGGCCGGGTCACCCGAGCCAGCTCGCGCAGCGCCGCATCGGTGTCGTTGATGTTGCGCAACGCGAAGGAGATGGTCACAGCGTCGAAGCTGGCGTCGGCGAAAGGCAGCCGCAGGGCGTCCCCGGCCAGCAACGGCACGTCAGGTCGGGTCCGCTTGCCGGCGTACAGCATGCCGAGCGACAGGTCGGCGCCGACCGCGTACGCCCCGGAGTGGGAAAGCTCCTCGGTGGAGACACCGGTGCCCGCGCCCACGTCGAGCACCCGGTCACCGGGACGCAGTTCGAGCGCGGCCCGGGTGGCCCTCCGCCAGAACCGGTCCTGTCCGAAGGAGAGGACGGTGTTGGTCAGGTCGTATCGGGCCGCGACACCGTCGAACATCGCGGCGACCTCGTGCGGCTGCTTGTCCAGGCTGGCGCGCTGGCCCTGCGGGGTACGGCTCACTCCTCCACTCTGCCAGCCCGCCCTCCGGCCCCGCGCGCCCAGGGTCGGCGGGTCCCGCCCACCACACAGTGCGGGCGGGATGGTGACCCATCCCGCCCGCACTGCCTTGCGTTATGTAAACGGCCCGTGGGGGCCGATAGAGGACGAACCTCAGTCGTTGGTCTTCTCGTCTGCGGGGGCGACCACGACCACCCGGCGACGGCGGGCGACCAGGAACATCGCCACACCGGCGAGCACGACGCCCGCGCCGACCGCACCGATCAGGCCGGCCTGCACGCCGGTGACCGGCAGGCCGCCACCGCCCCCGCCACCGTCGCTCGGCGCGGAGACGATCACCGCGAAATCGTCCACGTTGTCGGACGGGTCGAGGTCGGCGAACTCCGGGTCCTCAGCGGAGCGCACCTCGGCCTTCGCGAAGGCCGGCTTGCGGTTCTTCTGCTGCTGGGTCACCTGGGCGTCGATCGAGATCACGCCGAAGGAGGTGGCCTCCAGCGAGCCGTTCTTCAGCGTGACCGGAGCCTCGACGTCCTCGCTCACCTCGACCAGCAGCGGAAGGATCAGGATCGTGTCCGGCTCGAACGGGAAGTTCTTGTCCACGCAGACGGCGTTGCGCTCGTCGGCGCTGACCTCGCAGCCCTCGATCGGAAGAAAGGAGACCCCCTTCGGCAGCTGGTAGGTCAGCTTGACGCCCTTGGCGATCCGGTCGCCCTGGTTGATGACCTGGCTGTAGATGACGGCGGTGTCGCCGGGACGCAGCGGGCCTTCCTCGAAGGTGTCGAGGTCGAAGCGGGTTTTCACGTCAGGAACCCAGACGCCCAGGTCGACGCCGCTCTCCGGGGTCAACTCGACGTCCACGTCGACGCTGTTGTTGCTGTCGTCGGTGTCGTCGGCCGACTCGATGCTGATCGTCACCGGGGCGCGGTACGGCTCGGTGACCTTTTCAGTGGCTTTGAACAGGACGAACGGAACCTCGGTCGTCTCGCCCGGCCCGGGGATCGCGGCGAGTTCGCAGGAGAACAGCCCCGAGGTCCGGTCGCTCGTGGGACGGCACAGTTCGCCCTCGTCGGTGAAGACTTCCAGCGCGAGCTTGGCCGCGTCCACCTTGGATGTGTCGACCTTCAGGAGGACCTTGCTCGGCGTGCCCTCACCCTGGTTGGCGATCTTGACCCAGCCAACCTTGCCCGCGACGCCGGAGGTGACCCGGGTGCCGGCCGCGGTGACCGCCAGGTCGGTCTCGGTGCCAGCGGCGTGGGCCGGCGCGCCCAGGGCGGTGAAGGCGCCCGAGGCGAGCAGCGCGGCCGCAGCCACGCTGACAGCGCGGCGGTTACGGAAGATCATGGAATGGTCTCCCCCGTGGGGTGAATGGAAGCGTACGGGCGGGGACGTTAGCCGCCCACGATCACTCCCGCCACCCCGATTCACAACCGTTACAAGCTGCTCTGCTAATGGCCACTTAAGGATTGTCCGATTGACGGGTCTTGTTACCCTGCCGCGCCCGTCGGCGCGTCGAGCCGGCCGATGCTTCAAACCGGATGGATGATTCGCCTAGCCGTTTGGCTGACCACAGCAGGGATTCACACCGCTGACGCGATGTCGCGCCAGCGGTAACGGTCAGTAGTCTGCCGGGTCTGGGTCAGCTCGCCTCGACCAGCGGCAGCGAACGGGCGGCCCCACCGCCGGGCAGCGCGATCGAGGAGAAGTGCGAGACCACCCGGTCGTCGGTCGGGTCATCGGCGGGCGTGTGATGCACGGCCAGCCGGTTGTAGAGGGTGTCCCGCTGGGCGGGGATCCGGTCGGCGGTGCGGATCATCCCGATCAGCTCGTGCAGATTGGACCGGTGCCGGGCACCGGCCGAGGAGATGACGTTCTCCTCCAACATGATCGAGCCGAGGTCGTCGACGCCCAGGTGCAGCGCGAGCTGGCCGACGTCCTTGCCCGTGGTCAGCCAGGACGCCTGCAGGTGCGGCACGGTCTCGAAGAACAGCCGGGCCACCGCCACCAGGCGCAGGTATTCCAGGGTGGTCGCCTGGGTCCGGCCCTTGAGGTGGTTGTTCTCCGGCTGGTACGTCCACGGGATGAAGGCCCGGAAGCCCCGCGTGCGGTCCTGCACGTCGCGGATCATCCGCAGGTGCTCGATCCGCTCGGCGGCGGTCTCGCCGGTGCCCATCATCATCGTCGCGGTCGACTCGATGCCCTGCCGGTGCGCCAGCTCCATGACCTCCAGCCAGCGCTCGCCCGACTCCTTCAGCGGCGCGATCGCCCTGCGGGGGCGCTCCGGCAGCATCTCGGCGCCGGCGCCGGCGATCGAGTCCAGCCCGGCGGCCTTGATCCGGGCGATGGCCTCGTCCAGGCTCACCCCGGACACCTTGGCCATGTGCAGGATCTCGCTCGGCCCGATCGAGTGGATGGCCAGCTGCGGGTACGCCTTCTTGACCGAGGAGAAGAGCTCCTCGTAGTACTCCACGCCGTAGTCCGGGTGGTGGCCGCCCTGGAGCATCACCTGGGTGGCGCCCAGCTCGACCGCCTCGCCGCAGCGGCGCAGGATCTCCTCGGTGGGGTGGGTCCACCCCTCCTTGTGCTTCGGCGCCCGGTAGAACGCGCAGAACTTGCACGCCGTCACGCAGACGTTGGTGTAGTTGATGTTGCGGTCGATCAGGTACGTGACGATGTTGTCCGGGTATCGGCGACGCCGTACCGCGTCGGCCGCCTCGCCGAGGGCGTGGAAGGGCGCGTCGGTGTAGAGCAGCAGCGCCTCCTCGGGCGTGATCCGCCCACCGTCCGCGCCACGCTGCAGGATGTCCTCGATCTCCCGGCTGACCATCACGCCCCCGAGCCTACGCCGAGCCTCGGTGCGCCACCGAGGGCGCTCCTGGCCTGTGACCCACTCCCCTTCAAGGCCTCAAAGCCCCGTGGGGCTTTCATCGTTGCTCCAACGCGCGAAGGAAGTGGTGCATTCCAGATGACGGATTATCGTCGGGGAAGGAAGTATCGTTTCGCGCATGCCGCCGCTCGAGGAGTTCGGCGCGACGAACCGCCTGCTTCCGTAGCGGCATATAGATTGCGCTGTCTACGCTCTTTCCGGCCCGCCCGTCCAGCTTGCGGCTCATACTCTCGGCCTCGGCGGTGCTGACGAACTTTGTCAAATCGCGGTGGTGCAGGATGAGCCAGACCTCGAAGCACGGGTTCGAGATGACCAAGCCAACACCTTTTGCCTGCGCAAGCTGCTTGGCAGCGAACAGGTTCGGGTGATTTTTCGGCCACTCTACGTCAAAAATGCACCAGCATTCATCCACCTCCGGGTCGGCCAGCCGTTCGGCGGCCATCTTGACCAAAGTCAGCGGCACCCCTTGCTCAGGATGGATTTCTAGATTGAGGGCAGTGTTATCTACAATCTCCGGAAGCCTCTTCAATCCGTTGACGTAGTCGGGCTCAGAATTCTTCCCCTCACAAAACACCACAATCGTGCGGAGTTCCGGGCGACGGGCGACAGTACGCGAAATAGACCTTGCCCCGCGTCGGCGCTGCGTCATCGCGATCAGCCGATCAGACCGAGCGCTCGCAGCAACTCTGCCTGATCAACAAAGGGCAGCGCGCCGAATCGTCCATGCAGATAGGCTTTCTCGAGATTCTGCGACTTGCGCACCCGTTCACTTCCGAAGTCGGCAAGTGCGCCGAGGCGGGTCGCACCGTCGAGCCCTTTCTCGGTAAACCACACCTCGTCCCGGTTGAGGTGATTGAGCAGGCTGGTGTCGTGAGAGGTGAAGATGAGCTGAGCGCCATTCGGATTTGTGACCGGGCTGCGGAAAATGCGCAACAACTCGGCCGAAAGCGTCGGATGGAGGCTGGCGTCCAGCTCGTCGAAGATGACGACCGATCCTGCCTGCAACGCGGTCAACACCGGCCCGATCAGCCCGAACCAGGTCCTCGTTCCTTCCGACTCGGCAATAAAGTCGAGCGGCATGGAGCTTTCGCCAAATCTGTGAACAAGACGCAACCTACGCTGAGTCATCGCCTGACCAGAACCGGGGTAGACTACTTTCTGCTCGTCGATTACGACATCTTCAATCCCGAGATCGGCGAGGCGCAGCAGGGCAAGCGCCCGCTGTCGTCTACTCAGGGTAGACCATCCTGCCTCTTCGTCATCCGCAGGTGAAAGAAGTGATGGTTGATCGACATCCGGGCCGTCGAACCAAGAATGGGTATTCGACCCGCCGAATGCGACTGTCCTAAGCCTTCGTCGGCCGTCGGGGGAAAAATTTCCAGCATCAGCTCGCCCAGGCACCTGGCCAAGCACCTGGAAACGCAATAACTGTCCAGCAAAGTCCGACACCAACGGCTCATCGAAGCGTCGCGCGACAGAAAGAACCAGCGTTCTTTCGGTCAGCAACTCACGCGTGCCCGACAAGCCACCAAGGCCACGCTGCAGCTTCAACTCGACACCTTCGCGTTCGAAGATTCGGCGGCGCTTCTTCGCTGGATAGTGGAAAAGACCCTCGTACAGGATTCGTTCTCGGTCAAGCTCCACAACATACTCAAAGCGCACTCCATCGACCGTGGCGTCGAGCACAAATTCGCTGGATCCGGCCGCACCCGCTCCAAGCACGAAAGGTTCCAGCGGAATCTCGTCCTCCCAGAAACGATGCGAATCTTCGACCGCATCACGCAACCAGGCAAGCGCGCTGACGACGTTCGACTTTCCGGACGCGTTCGGGCCATAGACCGCTGCCAGCGTCAGCAGGCTCTCCCCGATGTGTGGGTAGTCCCGAGCTGCTTCCCGCTCTCGGTCCACAGCCACCATCGACAGCTCGATGCCCCTGGAGATCGACCGGTAGTTGCTAGCCTCGAACCTGATCAGCACATGTCCACGCTACCGCACCCATGAGCGTCGGCATCGCTGCCATTTCGTCGAGTCTTGGCAAAAATCGCCTCCTGCGTGCAGCCAAGGCGCAGGCAGGCTCTCCCTCCCCGGACAAGGGCGGTAGCCGGAATGATGATCCACTCGACCTCTACGGCATGGCCGTCAGCCCAGAACGAACATGCCCCGCCAAACCGCAACAAGGAGTAGGGCCGCTGCGGGCCGCTCAGCCGCGCCGCCCGAAGGCGGCGACGAAGGATGCCCAGGCCGGGTGTTCGAAAGCCAGCACCGGGCCGATCGGGTCTTTGGAATCGCGTATGGCGACCGCCCGGGTCAGCTCGGCCACCTCGACGCAGTTGGCGTTGGAGCCGCTGCGGCTGGACTTGCGCCAGGCCGCGCCCGACAGCTCGACATCGATAATCACGGCTCACTCCCGTTCGTGCTCCGTGCGCAACGAGCCGCGCCGACTCGGCGGTGACTTGATCTCGCCGATCCGCAACCGTTGCAAGCAACGTTGCTTTCCTTCGCTGTCATCGGCAGGAGTCGTCTGTGGAGCGACACATCCGGAAGGCACATCAGCCAATTTGGCTTCAACCGTACGACCCGGCCGACTCGCCGGGGCCGATCCCGTCGGTGATCGAGCGGTTCCGCCGATGCCCGGGCCCCGACCAGCCGCAGCCGTCGGAGGCGGAGATCGAGGCGGCCCGCTACACGGTGGTACTGGTGTCACCGGAGGCTGCCGAAGCGCTCGGCGACGACCGGGGCGAGGCCGGCCTGCACCTGTTCCGCGACACGGACTGGGACCACTACCCGGCCCACCTGGACGACGCCGTGAAGCTGATCGAGGAGGCGTGCGGCGAACGGGTGACGCTGACCGAGCACCACTCCGACCTGACCTACTGGACCGCAATCGACTGCGTTTCCTCGGTACGGCGGTGTCCAAGCGGTCGGGACACCGCCGTCACGGCGAAACGGTGACGCAAACGCGGGTCACGCGTCGTAGTCGATGGTGAGGGTGTCGGTGAGCGGGCTGGACTGGCAGGTCAGGACATAGCCGGCGGCCACCTCGTCCGGCTCCAAGGCGTAGTTGCGGGCCATCGTCACCTCGCCGGTGACCACCTTCGCCTTGCAGGTCGAGCAGACCCCGCCCTTGCAGGCGTACGGCAGCTCGCTGCGGACCTTCAGCGCCGCGTCCAGCACCCGCTCGTCCCGGCGCATGGTGAAGTTCGACGAGCGTCCGTCCAGCACGATCGTCACGTCCGTGCCGCTGATCGCCTCATCGGGGCGGCGGACCGGCTCCGGCGGGGCGTCGACGTGGAACAGCTCCGTGTGCACCGCCGACTCCGCCACGCCCCGCGCGGTCAGCACCGCGCGAGCGTCCACCACCATCCCGTACGGGCCGCAGAGGAACCATTCCTCGATCGCGTCGCCGGGCACGATGGTGTCCAGTAGCCGGCCCAGCCGCTCGGCATCGATCCGGCCCGACAGCAGGGGTGACTCGCCCTGCTCGCGGGAGAGCACGTGCACCAGATGCAGCCGGGCCGGGTAGCGGTCCTTCAGGTCGGCCAGTTCCTCGGCGAACATCACGCTGTTGACCGTGCGGTTGCCGTACACCAGGGTGAAGGTGCTGGCCGGCTCGACGGCCAGGACAGTGGCGACCAGCGACAGCACCGGCGTGATGCCGGAACCGGCGACGACCGCGCCGTAGCGGCGGACCCGGTCCGGCCGGTACGCCGTGGTGAAGTGCCCCAGCGGCGGCAGCACCTCGACGGTGTCTCCGCACCGCAGCGCCTTGCAGGCGAAGGAGGAAAAGGCCCCGCCGGGAATCTCCCGCACACCGATCCGCAGCCGGCCGTGTCGGGCCAACTCGTCGGGGGTGGAGCAGATGGAGTACGAGCGGCGCACGTCCTCGCCACCGGAACCCGCGGTGCCGCCCGTGCTGGCACTGTCGGCGGTGCCGCCCGTGCCGGTGGCACCCGTGGCGGCGGTGCCGGCGAGGCTGTCCGCACCGGTCGTGCCGCCGGCTCCGACGGGCAGGCGCACCGTCAGGTGCTGGCCGGCGCGGAACGCGAAGGCCGGACGCAGCTCCTCGGGCACCGCGAAGGTGATCGCGACGGCATCGGAGGTGAGCCGGTCCACGGCGGTGACGGGCAGCGGATGGAACACCGGCCGGCGGCGGACCGGGCGGGTGATGGTGACAGTCACAGCGTCTTCACCTGGTCGAAGGGTTCGGAGCATGCGCGGCAGCGCCAGAGTGCCTTGCACGCGGTGGAGCCGAAGCGGCTGAGCTGCTCGGTCTCCGGCGAGCCGCAGCGGGGGCAACGGACGGACAGAGTCAACGGTACGACCCCGTCGCGCCGGACCGGGGCCGGCGGGGCGGTGCCGGCGGCGGCCAGCTTGGCCCGCCCGGCGTCGGTGATCCAGTCGGTGCTCCAGGCTGGGCTGTGCACCGTACGCACCTCGGCGTCGGGGTGACCGGCGGCGGCCAGCGCGCGCCGGATATCGGCCCGGATGACGTCCATCGCCGGGCAGCCGGTGTAGGTGGGGGTGATGGTCACCACGACCCGGCCCGTCACCGGGTCCTCCTCGACTGCTCGCAGGATGCCGAGATCGGCGATGGTGACCACCCGGATCTCCGGATCCACCACCGCCGCCACCACCTGGAAAGCGTTGCTCACCAGCGTGCCCCGGGATGGGCGCGGTGCAGCACCTGCATCTCCGCGAGCAGGTACGACAGGTGTTCGGTGTGCACTCCGTCCCGCCCGCCGGCCGGTGTCCAGCCGGACTGCGGCGCGGCGAGCGTGGCCTCGGCGAGCACGGCGGCGACGGTGGCGTCGAATTCGCCCCGCAGGGTGGCCGGGTCGACCGGTGCCTCCGGCTGCGCGGCGAACAACTCGTGGACGTACGGCCAGACCTGGTCGATGCCGGCCTGCATCCGCCGGTGCGACTCCTCGGTCCCGTCGCCCAGCCGCTTCACCCAGAGCGCCGCGTGGTCCAGGTGGTACGCGGACTCCTTGCGTGCTTTGCCGCCGATCGCAGCCAGCCGCTCGTCGGCACAGCCGGCCAACGCGGTGTAGAGCGGAAGCTGGTACGCCGACAGGGCGAGCAGCTTCGCCATGGTCACCGCGAAGTCGCCGTTGGGCAGCTCGACCAGCAGGCAGTTGCGGAACTCGCGGTCGTCGCGGAGAAACGCCAGCGCATCCTCGTCCCGGCCGGCGCCCTCCAGCTCGCCCGCGTACGTCAGCAGGAGCCGCGCCGAGCCGAGCTGGTCGAGGGCGATGTTGGCCAGCGCGATGTCCTCCTCCATCTCCGGCGCCCGGGTGGTCCACTCGGCCAGCCGCTGCGCCGCGATCAGCGCGTCGTCGCCGAGAGCGAGGGTGAAGGCGAAGGGACCGCTCACAGGGCCATCTCCGTTCGCGACCGCGGGGCTCGCAAACCTGGCTCACTCCTCGCGCTCACAGGTGGGCTGCCCCTTCTGGCACCTCGTAGAAGGTGGGGTGGCGGTAGACCTTGTCGGCAGCCGGGTCGAAGAAGGCGTCCTTCTCGTCCGGGCTGGAGGCGGTGATCGCGCCCGCCGGCACCACCCAGATCGACACTCCCTCCTGGCGACGCGTGTAGACATCGCGGGCGTTGCGCAGGGCGACCTCGGCGTCGGGCGCGTGCAGACTGCCGACGTGGCTGTGCGCGAGCCCGCGCCGGGCCCGGACGAAGACCTCCCAGAGAGGTGAGGATTCCTGACTCACGCCGTTACCTTCTCCCTGCTCCGCTGCTTTGCCGCGTACGCCGCGGCGGCCTCGCGTACCCAGGCGCCCTCGGTGTGGGCGCGCCGGCGGTGGGCCATCCGCTGCCGGTTGCACGGCCCGTCACCGGAGATGACCCGCATCAGCTCGTCGTAGTCGGGCTGCGTGAAGTCGTACGCGCCCCGCTCGTCGTTCCAGCGCAGATCCGGGTCGGGGATGGTCAGCCCGAGCACCTCCGCCTGGCCGACGCACATGTCGACGAAGCGCTGGCGCAACTCGTCGTTGGAGAAGCGCTTGATCTTCCAGGCCATCGACTGGGCGGAGTGGGTGGAGTCGCTGTCCGGGGGGCCGAACATGGCCAACGACGGGTACCACCAGCGGTCCACCGCGTCCTGCGCCATCGCCTTCTGCGCCGGGGTGCCGTGCGCCAGGGTGTGCAGGAGTTCGTAGCCCTGCCGCTGGTGGAACGACTCCTCCTTGCAGACCCGGATCATGGCGCGGGCGTACGGGCCGTACGAGCAGCGACAGAGCGGGACTTGGTTGACGATCGCCGCGCCGTCCACCAGCCACCCGATGGCACCGACGTCGGCCCAGGTGAGGGTGGGGTAGTTGAAGATCGAGCTGTACTTCTGTCGACCGTCCAGCAGGAGCTCGACCAGTTCGTCCCGGCTGACGCCGAGGGTCTCGGCGGCGGCGTAGAGGTAGAGGCCGTGGCCCGCCTCGTCCTGTACCTTGGCCAGCAGGATCGCCTTGCGCTTGAGCGACGGGGCACGGCTGATCCAGTTCCCCTCCGGCTGCATGCCGATGATCTCCGAGTGGGCGTGCTGGGCGATCTGCCGGATCAGCGTCCGGCGGTAGCGCTCCGGCATCCAGTCGCGCGGCTCGATCTTCTGGTCGGCGGCGATGATCTCAGCGAAGTAGGCGGCCAAATCCGCGCCCGGGTCGGCCGCGCCGCGATCCCGCTCCGCAGCGGCGCGCAGCGCCGCCTCCGCAGCCTCGACCTCGCTGAGCAGATCGCCGGGCACGTCCTCGCCCGGGGAATCATTGCCGTACATGCCCTTAGTGTTACAGCTGAGACATAAACATGCCAGGGGGTGTCACAGCATTAGAAGAGCGCAGATCGTCACCATCCAGTAGCCTGCTGTAGCTCCACCTCGCTATGACTTGGGTCACCAGAAGGCGGCGAATCCTCGCAACCAACGCATAGCGGCCGGTTGTCCCGCCTTGACGGCGATTTGCCCGGTGCCGGATCCTGACGCGTCGCCAATCCGCACGTAGACTTCCCACGTCATACCGATCGGCTGAAGACGATTGCCGGGCTGACCGGCTTCCCCCTTGGTCCGAGGCGATCCCCACCGGTCAGTCCTGGCAGCAAGCCGGTCCCCCCGGCCCTGAATATCTGGAGCTCACCCGCTCATGCGATCTCGCGTGATCCTGGTGTTCGCCGTCACGGCGGTCCTGCTCGGCGGCGCCATGCTGGTGCCGGCGGCGTACGCCCGGCTCTCCGCCGGCGCGGCGGCCGCCCGCCAGGAGACCGTCGCCGTGCCCACCCCCGAGCCTCCGCCGCCACCGACCCTCGCAGCCGGCAAAGTCTCGGTGAACTTCAAGGGTGAGTTCTTCTCCTGGGCGCTGATGGAACGCGAGTCGGGCAAGATCTCCGGCTCCAAGAACCTGGCCGACACCAGTTCGACCGAATCGATGATCAAGGCCTGGATCGTCGCCGACTACCTGCGCCAACTCGGCGACAAGGAGCCGCCGGAGTCGTTGAAGAAGGCGGCCAGCCGGGCCATCCGGGACAGCGACGACGAGGCCACCAACCGCGTCTACTCGGCCGCCGGCGGCTCGTACGCGGTGCCAGCCGGCGGCAAGCTCGGGCCGGTGATGCAACGGGCGATCAAAATCTGCGACCTCACCGACACCAAGCGGGGCAACGTCCCCGGCTACGAGGGTTGGTGGAGCTTCACCCAGATGTCTCCGCGCGACGCTGTTCGGCTCGGCGACTGCATCGCCGACGGCAAGGCCGCCGGCCGGAAGTGGACCAAGTGGGTGCTCGCCGAGATGAGCAAGGTACGCGGCAGCACCGCCGCCTCGGACCAGCATCTTCAATCCGGCGGCGGCAGGTGGGGCATCATCGACGGTCTACCCGAGTCGATCACCAGTCAGGGTCCGGTGAGCATCAAGAACGGTTGGACGCCCCTCAACTACGACGGCAACTGGCACGTCAACTGCCTCGCAGTGACTGAGAAGTGGAGTCTCGCAGTGATGCTGCGTTACCCGCAGAGCAGCGGGCTCGACTACGGATCGGACGTCTGCGCCAGTGTCGCGTCCCAACTCGTGACCCCACAGCCCGGCGGCGCCCTCAAGGTGCCGCAGCCGCCGATCGGGAAGCTCTGATGGCCGCCCGGGGCCGCGGCGGCCGTGAGGGCGAGACATCACCGTTACGTCTCATCGCCATCGCCTGCGTGCTGATCGGACTGGTCCTGGTCTCGTTGCGTCTGTTGCCCGGTTCGCCGTTCGAATCCACCGCCGTTGCCGATTGGGGTCGGGGGGAGTCACCGGCCGGGCGCACCGGCAGCCTCACCGACCGCAGCAGCCGGCCGTCGCCGTCGCCGAGTCCGTCGCCCGAGCCCGAACCGCTGCCGTTCGAAGCGAAGAAGCTCGACCTGGACATCGACGGTTGGTACGGCTGGAGCGTCCTGGACCGACGCTCAGGTGAGATCATCGGCTCGAAGAACATGGCCGAGACCAACACCACCGCATCCTTGATCAAGGCCTGGATCGTGGCGGACTACCTGCGTCGCACCGCCGACGCCGGGCAGACCCCGAGCAACGCGAAGCTGGACGACCTGACGAGGATCATCAGGGACAGCGACAACGAACGTACGGAGCAGCTCTACACCCAGATCGGCCGGTCCGCCTCGATCAAACGGCTGCTGTCGATCTGCGACCTGACCGACAGCAAGGTCTCCAGCGATCTCGGCTGGAGCCGTACCGAATTGTCCCCCCGTGACACCGCCCGGCTCGGCAACTGCATCGCCGAGGGCACCGCCGCCGGCCCGAAGTGGACCAAGTGGCTGCTCAACGAGATGCGGCTGGTACGCGGGGCCGGCGACTTCGGCATCCGCAAGGCGTTCCCGGCCGCCCAGGCCAAGAAGATCGCCATCAAGAACGGTTGGGTCGACCGCACACGGGAGCAGGAGATCCACGTCAACTGCCTCGCCATCGGCGACACCTGGACGATGGGCGTGATGCTCCGCTACCCCATCAACAAGGGCTACCAGTACGGCATGGACAACTGCCAAACCATCACCGAGTCCCTCCTCACCCGCCCCTAACCCCTTCCCCTTCCCCACCCCCACCACCCCGCCCTCCCCCTCCCCCTCTTCCCCCTCCCCTTGCCCGCCGATCTTGCACTTTCCGTCGCCGCATTTAGGGCATAAGCCGCGTAACGGCGACCCAAAGTGCAAGATCGCGGGGCAGGGAGGCGGGGGTAAGGGGTGGGGGTGGGGGTGGGGGTGGGGGGGTGGGGGTGGGGGGGTGGGGTGGATGGTCAGTGGGGGAAGAAGAGGGGGCCGGTGGGGGGGAGGGCGGGGGTTTCGTTGAGGGCGGCGGCGCGGCGGGCGAACTCGCGCAGGCCCGCGACCTGGCGGTCGCCGAGCGAGAAGTCCAGCGCCCGGAAGTACGAGGCGAGGGTGGCCGCGTCGAAGGACTCCCAGCGGGCCGCCGACTCGGCGACCTGGTCGAGCTCGGCCAGGCACAGGTCACGCGAGCGCAGGAACGCCTCGTGCACCTCCTTGACCAGGCCGGGATGGGCAGCGGCGAAGTCGCGGCGGACCGCCCAGACGGCGAAGACCATCGGCAGCCCGGTCCACTCCCGCCAGGCCTGCCCCAGGTCGGTCACGGCCAGCCCGCGGCGGGGTGCCTCGTAGAGAGCGCGCAGGGCCACGTCGCCGATGAGCACTCCGGCGTCCGCCTCCAGCAGCATCTGGGTCAGATCCGGCGGGCAGCGGAAGTAGTCCGGCCGGACGTCGTACCGCTCGCGGAGCAGCAGTTGGGCGAGCAGCACCCCGGTCCGTGAGGTGGAGCCGAGCGCCACCCGGGCACCGTCGAGCTCGGCCGGCGGCCTGGTGCTCACCAGGTTGACCGACAGCACCGGACCGTCGCTGCCGACCGCCAGGTCGGGCAGGAGCAGCAGTTCGTCGGCGTGGCGCAGATATTCGACCAGGGAAATCGGGCCGATGTCCAGGTCACCGGCGACCAGCGCGGCGTTCAGCCGGTCCGGTGAGTCCTTGTGCAGATCGACGTCGAGCAGTGCACCCGAGCGCATCAACCCCCAGTAGATCGGCAGGCAGTTCAGGAACTGGATGTGCCCGACCCGGGGGCGGGCGACGCGCTCGACCATTCCCTGACCGTATCTCCGCCGCCCGTGACCTGCTCAGCGGGCCGGCACTGAAGTGGCCAACCCCGCAGCCGGCGACATCGCGGCGACACGGCTCCGTTCGAGCCGGATCGCCCGCCGAACCGGCCGGACGAAGCCGAGCAGCACCAGCAGCCCGGCCACCCCGCAGCCGACGATCAGCGGCCGGGGCTCGTTCACCTCCAGCAGCAGCCCGCCGATGAGGTAACCGACCATCGCCGCGCCCTGCACGGCCGCGCCGATCGCGGCGAAAGCGCGTCCGCGTACGGCCTCCGGCACCCGCCGGGCCACCACCACGTTGTGAAAGACGTTGTCGCCGCCATTGCACACGCCGCCGAGCAACCAGATCGGCACCAGCAGCAGCGCCACCGGCACCGTCACCGAGACCAGCACCATCACGCAGCAGCCGGCCAGCAGGAGCAGACCGCCCTGGATCAGGGTGGCGTCGTCGGTGAACCGCCGGGCCAGCCGGGCGAAGATCCAGGCACCGCAGAGCATGCCCAGCGTCCAGGCCCCGGTCACCAGGCCGTAGACGGCGGCGGAGGCGCCGAGGGTCTCCCGGATGTAGAAGACCTCGACAACGTTGATCGCCCCAACCGCCGAAACCACCCCGGCCAGGGTGGCCACCATCGCCACCAGCAGTGGGTCCCGGCGCAACCGCCAGTTGGCCGCGCTCGCATCCGCAACGGCCGGCATCGAGGTGTCAGCCGATACCGATGTGGCAGGCCGGGCGCCGCCCCGACGAGTGCGGATGAGCAGCCCGGCGACCACGAGCGCGAGGTAGCTCACCGCGCCCACCAACAGCGGCACCCGACTGCCGAACCACCCCACCAGGAAACCGGCCAGGGCCGGACCGGCGAGCGCGCCCAGCATGCCGGCGGTCTGGTTGAGCGCGACCGCCCGAGGCAGGTCGACGGGACGCACCATCGCGGGGATCAGGGCGGAGAGCACCGGCTGGGTGACCGCCAGGCCGGTGGCGAGCAGCGCGACCAGGCCGATGACCAGCAGCGGGTGCCCGGCGTACGCCAGGTTGAGGCAGATCACCGACTGGGCCAGGCCGGCACTGGTCAGCAGGATCCGGCTGTCCACCCGATCGGCGAGCCGCCCGGTCAACGGGGCGAACAGCACCAGCGGCAGGGTGGCCGCCAGCAACACCCCGGCGACGGCGATGCCACCGGCACCAGCCGCCTGGAGGGTCAGCGTCAGCGTGCTGGCGGCGAGGAAGTCGCCGCATGTGGCGATGCCCCGGGCGGCGGTGGCGAGGCCGACGTCCGACCAGCGCGATCCGCCAGATATGAAAGACATACTTCGAAAGTAATGCTTCACATCTGGTCGATACAAGCCCTCAGTCCAGCGGCAGCGCCTTGTACTGGATCGCCACCCGGCGGGCACCCGGCGGCGGATCGGTCCGGCTCCGCTTGCGATACGGCCGCAGCACCTCCAGCACCGCGCGGTTCACCTCGGCCAACTCCTCGGCCGTGAGCAGCAGCAACGACTCGCTGAGCATCGAGTTCCGATACCACTCCTCCGGCTCGTCCGGCGCCCGACGCAACCAGTCGCGGCTGCGCTCCAGCTCGCGAGCCAGAAAGACCTCGACGAGGCTCCGCTCGGCCTCGCGGGTCGACGGGGCGGCAGCCTGGCCGGCGTCGATCGTCCACGACTGCACCGTGCTGCGCCACAACCGTTCCCGGGCATCCCCCCGGCTCGGCGCCGCCTCCACCAGCCCGAACCGGGCCAGCGCCCGGAGGTGGTAGCTGGTCGCGCTCGGGGACAACCCCGCCACCTCGGCACACTCGGTGGCGGTCACCGCGCCTTCGGTCGTCGCGAGATGTTCCATGATCGCGAGCCGGGCCGGATGGGCGAGCGCCCGCAGCGTCTGCGGGTCGCTGATCGTCACCCGGGGCAGCTCGGGGTGGGCCTCCGTCATCTCCTCATGATCCCTGCTCAGGAAGAGAATGCGGTTGCCGGCGCCGCTGCGCGGAGTAGGATTCCCCGTCGCCTGACGGCCGCGGTGAGCACGCACCGCAGCGGACGTCCCCGCGCCGGGCGACGGCCAACCGCCCCCGGACACGCGAGCGAACAACAGAAACCTCCGTGAGGAATCGCATCGTGCCCGCACCCGACCTCGACGCCGGTCTCAAGGCCGAACGCGAACACATGGACATCTCCCGCAGGGCGTTACGCCGGATGCGGGAGCGCGCCGAGGCGCTCTTCGTCACCGGTGACAGGGTCGCCGGTGACGCGTACACGGCCGAACAGCTCGGCCGACATCTCGCCCGGCGGGTGGCCGAACTGGTCGACGATCCGCGTACTCCGCTCTTCTTCGGCCGGCTCGACTTCGGCGACGCGGACGCCGACCACGCCGGGCGGCGGTACCACGTCGGCCGCCGGCACGTCACCGACGAGCAGGGCGAACCGCTGGTGCTCGACTGGCGGGCGCCGGTCTCCCGGGCGTTCTACCGGGCCAGCGCCCGCGACCCGCAGGGCCTCGCGGTGCGCCGCCGGTTCGGCTTCAGCGACGAGACGCTGACCAGCTTCGAGGACGAGCGCTTGGATCAGGGCGAGGAACTGGGCACCGCCAGCCGGCTCCTCACCGCGGAGATCGAGCGGCCCCGCGTCGGACCGATGCGCGACATCGTCGCCACCATCCAGCCGGAGCAGGACGAACTGGTCCGCGCCGACCTGGCCGACTCGATCTGCGTGCAGGGGGCGCCGGGCACCGGGAAGACCGCGGTGGGGCTGCACCGGGCCGCGTACCTGCTCTATTCGCACCGGGAACGGCTGCGCCGGTCGAAGGTGCTCATCGTGGGCCCGAACCGGACCTTCCTGGCGTACATCGCGGCGGTGCTGCCCGCCCTCGGCGAGGTGGAGGTCGCGCAGGCCACCGTCGAGGATCTGGTCGACCGGGTCGCGGTGCGGGCGGTGGACCCACCGGCGGTGGCCGTGGTCAAGCACGACGCGCGGATGGCCGAGGTGCTGCGCCGGGCAATGGACGCGTACGTCGGCGAGCCGACCGAAGCGATCGTCGTCTCCGACGGCTCGTTCCGCTGGCGGATCGGGTTGGAGCCGCTGCACCGGCTGGTGCAGCAGACCCGGGCCGAGCAGCTGCCGTACGCCGTGGGCCGGGAGCGGGTCCGGGCCCGGGTGGTCGGCCTGCTGCAACGACAGGCCGAAACCCGGCGGGCGGAGTCGCCGAGCGACGCCTGGCTGCGCCGGATGGGCCGGTCGAAGCCGGTCACCACCTTCCTGGACTCCGTCTGGCCGGCGCTCACCCCGGAGAGCCTGGTGCACGCGCTGTACGCCGACCCCGCCCGGCTCGCCGACGCGGCCGACGGGCTGCTCACCCCGGAGGAACAGGCCCTGCTCACCGGCACGACCGGCACGGACACGGCCGGCGGGGCCACCGGCCGGGCGGATGTCGGCGCGGGCACGGCCGGCAGGGCGAGCGGCGGCACGAAGTTGGGACGGACACCGAAGGCCACCCGGTGGACGATTGCCGACACCGTCCTGATCGACGAGGCGGCCGGGCTGATCGAGCGCCCCGCCGGATACGGGCACGTCGTGGTGGACGAAGCGCAGGACCTCTCCCCGATGCAGTGCCGGGTGATCGCCCGACGCAGCGAGCACGGATCGCTCACCCTGCTCGGTGACCTGGCCCAGGCGACCGCGCCGTGGGCTGCCACCGACTGGCGGGAGACTCTGCGTCATCTGGGCAAGCCGGACGCGGCCGTGGTGCCGTTGACGGTCGGGTTCCGGGTGCCCGCAGCCGTGCTCGCCTTCGCCAACCGGCTGCTGCCGGCGCTCGCCGTCGACGTACCGCCGGCCGAGTCGCTGCGCCGCGACGGCGCGCTCGTGGTGCGTACCGTCACCGATCTTCCGGGGGCGACGGTGGCCGAGGTCCGGGCGGCGCTGGCGCACGAGGGCTCGGTCGGGGTGATCGTCGAGGACGAGGCGGTGGCGCCGTTGCGGGCGGCGCTGACGGCGGCGGGCGTCGAGACCGCGACCGCCGACGACCTGCGGCCCGCGGCGCGGGTCGCGGTGCTGCCGGCCACCCTGGTGAAGGGCCTGGAGTACGACCACGTCATCGTCGTCGAGCCAGCCGCTATCGTGTCGGCCGAGCCGCGCGGGCTGCACCGGCTGTACGTGGTGCTCACCCGCGCCGTGTCCCGGCTGTCGGTGCTGCACGCCGAGCCGCTGCCCGCACCGCTGCTCGACCGGTCCCCGCTTGCGCCCACCGGGTAGACCGGTACTGAACAACTGAAAGGAGGCGCCGGTGACCCTCGCCAGAGCTGACCGGGTCAGCCGCCGCTACGGCAGCACCCTCGCGCTGAACCAGGTCGACCTCGACGTGCGGGCGGGAGAGGTGGTCGGCCTGCTGGGGCCGAACGGCGCCGGGAAGAGCACGCTGATCAACCTGCTGGTCGGGCTACGTCGCCCGACCTCCGGGCGGGTGGAGCTTTTCGGCGGTGACCCGCGTGACCCGACGAGACGGCGTCGCCTCGGCGTCACCCCGCAGGAGACCGGGCTGCCCGGCACGCTGCGGGTCGGTGAGGTGGTCGACTTTGTCTCCGCCCACTACCCGGATCCGATCCCGCGCGGCGAACTGCTGGACCGGTTCGGCCTCGGCGAGCTGGTGCGTCGGCAGACGGGCGGTCTCTCGGGCGGGCAGAAGCGCCGGCTCGCGGTGGCGCTGGCCTTCGTCGGTCGACCCGGGCTGGTGGTGCTCGACGAGCCGACCACCGGCCTGGACGTGGAGGCCCGGCACGCCCTGTGGGAGGCGATCCGGACGTTCCACGCCGACGGCGGCACGGTGCTGCTGAGCAGCCACTACCTGGAGGAGGTGGAGGCGCTGGCCCAGCGGGTGGTGGTGATCGGCCACGGCCGCGTGCTGGCCGACGACAGCGTCGACGCGATCCGGGCGGTCGTCGGCGTACGCCGGGTCAGCCTCACGGCCGACGACCTGCCGCCGCTGCCCGGTGTGATCCGCACCGAGCGGGTCGACGGTCGTACCCATCTGCTCACCTCCGACGCCGACCAACTGGTCCGGGACCTGGTCACCAGCGGGATCGAGTTCCGCGACCTGGAGGTGAGGCCGACCTCGCTGGAGGAGGCGTTCCTCGCCATCACCACCGCCGGCACCGCCGATACTGCCGACACCGCCGATACTGCCGACACCGCCGCCGCGCCGGCATCCGCCTGAGGAGATCGCCGTGCCACTCGCCCTGACCCATGCCCGCTACCAACTGCTGGAGACGGTCCGCATCCCGATCGCGATCTTCGGCAGCGCGTTCTTCCCGGCCGCCGCGATGCTCTTCTTCGTGGTGCCGTTCGGCGGCAAGGATCCGGTCGGCGCTACCTTCGCCACCGCCTCGATGGTCACCTTCTCGGTGATGAGCGCCAACATCTTCCAGTACGGCATCGGCGTCGCCGAGGATCGGGCGCAGCCCTGGGATCCGTTCACCCGTACGCTTCCCGCCGGGCCGGCGCCGCGCTTCGCCGGCCGGATCTCGGCCGGCCTGGTCATCACGTACCTGTCGCTGATTCCCGTGGTGGTCATCGCGGCGACGCTGACCGAGGCCCGGATCGCCCCGGGGGCGTTTCTGCTGGCACTGGCCACCGTGGGGCTGATCTCGGTGCCGTTCACGCTGATGGGGTTGAGCATCGGGTACGCGCTGCCGAGCAAGGCGGCGATCGTGGTGGCCCAGCTCGTCTTCTTCCCGCTCGCCTTCGGCGGCGGACTGCTCTCGGCTCCGGGTGCCGCACCCGGCTTCATCGAGTCGATCGCGCCGTACCTGCCCACCCGAGGCGCCGTGGAGTTGATGTGGGCCGCTGTCGGCGATCACTCGGTCAACCCGTGGTCGCTGGTCATGCTCGGTGTCTGGGTCGTGGTGCTGGCCGCACTCGCCGCCTGGGCGTATCGGCGGGACGAGGGTCGCCGGTTCAGCTGACGTTCGCCCCATTTGCCCCCCGGGCGACGGGCACGCGGTGCCACGATGCCGGGGAGGGTGGCCGGACGGTGGCCGCCCGAGGTCGGAAAGGGGTGGCCGTGGCCAGCGTCCCGTCGGGCACGCCCTGCTGGGCCGACCTGGCCACACCCGGCCTGGACGCGGCACGGCGGTTCTATCCGGAGCTGTTCGGCTGGACCGGTCGGGTGGAGCCGGAACCTGAGGCGGGCGGGTACACGGTCTTCCTGCTGGGCGGCCGGGCCGTCGCCGGAGTCGGCCCGCCAGCCGTGCCGGAGCAGGTGCCGATCTGGTCGACGTACGTCGCCACCGACGACGCCGACCTGGTCACCAGTCGGGTGGAACGGGCGGGCGGGCAGGTGGTGGTGCCCCCGCTGGAGGTCTTCGACCGGGGCCGGATGGCGGTCTTCACCGACCCGGCCGGCGCTGCGTTCAGCGTCTGGCAGCCGATGACCTTCGCCGGTGCCGAGGTCTTCGACGTCCCCGGCGCGATGAGCTGGACCGAGTTGGTCACTCCCGACCCCGAGGGGGCACGGGCCTTCTACGAGCTGGTCTTCGGGTGGCAGCCCGAGGAGGAGCCGATGGGGCAGGTCGCGTACACCGGGTGGCGGCTCGGCGACCGGATGGTGGCCGGGATGATGCCGCCGCTGAGCGACGAGTTCCCGGCGGACTCACCGGCCTACTGGACCGTGTACTTCTCGGTTGCCGACGCCGACGCCACCGCGGCGCACGCCGCCGAACTCGGCGGCACCATTCTGGTCCCGCCCAGGGACGTCCCCGCCGGTCGCATCGCCGCCCTCCGCGACCCCGACGGCGCCCTCTTCTCCCTCATCGCCCTCACCCCCTGACCGCGCCGATCTTGCACTTTTGGTCGCTTGTTTGCCCCGTTTCAAGTCTTATGTGGAGGCAGAAACTGCAAGATCGCGAGGGTTCAGGGGTGGCGGCCAGGGCGGGTGGGGAGGACGAGGGGACCGTGGGGGGTGGGGATGACCTTCACGTGAGCGCGGTAGTGGCGGGAGAGCAACTGCTCGGTGAGGACCTCACGGGGAGGGCCGGCGGCGGCGACCCGGCCGGCGGCGAGCAGCACCATCCGATCTGCGTACTCGCCGGCGATCGAGAGGTCGTGCATGGTGGCCAGCACGGTCAGGCCGTGCTGGCCGCGCAACCGGTCAACCAGTTCGAGGACCTCCTGTTGATGACCGATGTCCAGCGCGCTGGTGGGCTCGTCGAGCAGGAGCAGGGTGGCGCCCTGCGCAAGCGCCCGCGCCAGGAAGACCCGTTGCCGTTCCCCGCCGGAGAGGGTGGCCAGCTCGCGGGTGCGGAAATCGATCAGATCCAACCGGCCCAGCACCTCGTCCACGACGGCCAGGTCGGCGGCGGATTCCCGGCCGAGCGGCGGGATGTACGGGGTACGCCCGAGCAGCACATAGTCCAGCACCGCCATCCCGGGCGGCACCACCGGGGACTGGGCGACCGTGGCCACCACCCGCGCCCGCTCCCGGCGACGCAGGGCCCCCAGGGGCGTACCGAAGATCCGGACGGCATCCGGCGCGGGGAGCAGCCCACCGACGGCGCGCAGCAGGGTCGACTTGCCGGCGCCGTTGGGGCCGATCACGGTGACCCACTCGCCCGCTGCCACGGTCAGGTCGACGCCGGTGAGGATCGGTACGCCGTCCAGCCGAACGTGCAGATCACGTACCTCCACGGCCGGCGGCGCCCCGATCTTGGCGGCTTCGGTCCCGGTCCCCGGGCCGGGTGGCGTCGGGATCATGTCAACACCCGCCGGGCGGTGCGCAGCACCAGGACGAAGAAGGGGCCGCCGAGCAGCGCGGTGACCACCCCGATGGGAATCTCCTGCGGTGCGGCGACGGTCCGCGCCACCACGTCGGTCAGGGCCAGGAAGGCACCTCCGAACAGCAGCGACAGCGGGAGGATGACCCGGTAGCTCGACCCGGCGAGCAGCCGGACGGTGTGCGGCACGATGATGCCGACGAAGCCGATCAGGCCGGAGGCGGAGACCGCGGCGGCGGTGCCCAGCGAGGCCGCGGCGATCAGCAGGTACCGCGACCGCTGCGGGTGCAGGCCCAGGCTGCCCGCCTCGTCGTCGCCGACCGAGAGCACGTCCAACTCACGCCGATGCAGCAGGACGACCAGGCTGGTGACCAGGAAGTACGGCAGCACCAGCCGGACGTCCTGCCAGCCGGCGGTGGCCAGCCGACCGAGCAGCCAGGAGTACACCGCCTGGATGCTCTCCGCGTGACGTTGCAGCAGGTACGTCTGCCCGGCGGAAAGGAACGCGGAGACGGCCACCCCGGCCAGGATCAGCGTGGCCGGCGAGCGGCTGCGTCCGCCGGCCGCCCCGAGCAGGTACGTCATCGTGACCGCGCCGAGCGATCCGACGAAGGCGGCCAGCGGGATGGTGACCGGCAGCCCACTCAGCGCCCCGCCCGACCCGACGCCGAGGGTCAGCACCACGGTGACCGCGAGCCCGGCCCCGGCGGCTACGCCGAGCAGGTACGGGTCGGCCAGCGGGTTACGGAACACCCCCTGGTACGCGCCGCCGGCGAGGGCGAGCAGCCCACCGACCAGCAGGCCCAGCACCACCCGGGGCAGCCGCAACTCGGTGACGATGGCGATCTCCCGCTCGGTCAGCCCGCTGTCCAGGCGTACCCCGGGCAGTAGGTTGAGCAGTTCGATCGCGACGCTGCCGGGCGGCAGGCTGACCGGGCCGAGCGAAACGCCGGCCACCAGGGCGACGAGCACCGCGAACGCACCGACCGCAAGCCAACGCTTCCGCAGCCCCGCCGGCCGCACGATCACGGCCGGCGGGAAGGAAGGGCCCCTTTTTAACGCCTGGTGCATGGAAAGGGCCCCTTATTAACGGCAACCGACGCGCAACGAGCAGCCGGCACGCAACGAACGGCAACCGGCACGCGACGGCTGCCGTCGGTCACTCGGACGCCTTGGCGGTGGCGTCCACGATGGTCCGCAGCAGGTCCACCACGCGTGGCCCCCAGCGGGATGCCACATCGTCGTCGAGCTCCACGATCTGGTCGTTCCGGACCGCGTTGATGCCGGACCAACCGCTGCGCGCCTTGACCGTCGCGGTGCTCTGCTGGCAGCACTTGACGTCGGAGAGGAAGACGAAGTCCGGGTTGGCCTGGACGATCACCTCCTGGGAGAGCTGGGGGTAACCGCCACTCTTGCCGTCGGCGTCGGCCGCGTCGGCGATGTTCTCCAGGCCGGCGAGAGCGTAGATCGAGCCGATGAAGGTCTTACTGGTCGCGGTGTACAGCTCCGGGCCCAGCTCGTGGAAGTAGGTGAGTGCCTTGTCCCGCTGCGGCGCCTCGGCGACCAGCTTCGCGATGTCGTCCTTCATCCGCTGGACGACGTCCTCCGCCTCGGTGGCGTTGCCGGTGAGCGTGCCCAATTCGGTGAGCTGCCGGTACGAGTCGTCGAGCGTCTGCGCCGCCGGAGTCTGGTAGACCGGAATCTTCAGCGCGCCGAGCTGCTCGACGATCTTGTTGCGATCGTCGCTGAGCACCACCAGGTCGGGGTCCTTCGCAGCGATCGCCTCCGCGTTGGGCTGGTAGCCGGAGAGGTCGGTCCTGGGCGCGTCCGCGGGGAAGTTCGACTGGTCGTCGACGGCGATGACCTGCGGACCGGCGCCGATCGCGAAGAGCATCTCGGTGGCCGTCGGCGCCAGCGAGACGATCTTCTCGGGGCGCTGCTCCAGGGTCAGCGACCCGACGGTCACGGGGAAGGCGGCGGCGGTCGGGCTGCCACTGGCGGCGGGTGTCTCGGTGGTCCGCTCGACGCAGGCACCGAGGGCGAGCGCGGCCACCGCGAGGGTGGCGGCGAAGATCCGGGGGGTACGTCTGGACATCGGTCCTCCTGTCGGTCGAGGAGTGCGGTGCTTCGCCGACAGGGAGCCTGTGCGCCCGTCCGCGAGGCGCCCTTCCTCGAGAGCGCGAGTCGCGACCCGCCCCAGGCGACCTGGCTCGTCCCCCGTTGGGGGCATCACAGTTGCGGGACAGCGCCGGTTTCGCACCGGCTTCGCTGCGGCGGGTCGGTAAGACCGTAGCGCACGCCGGGACCGCGGCCCGGCGAGCGGGCCACGGTCCCGGCGCAACGGTGCCCGGAGGAGGACCAAGGGAAACCCTTTGTCCGTTTGGCCCCCGGGGGCGGGGCCCCGCGCGAGGGGGTGTGGCGGGGCCCCGCCGGCTCAGGAGGCGGTGATGGTGACGTTGTCCACAGCCGCCTCGACCAGGCTGGCGGTGGAGGCGTCGGCGGCCTCCACCAGGATCCGGATGGACTGCCCGGCGTACGGGGTGAGGTTCAGGTTGGACACCGTCCACGCACCGTTGCGGTTGCTGGCCGCGCCGGCCTGGGTGAGCAGTGCCGTGGTGCCGCCGCTGTGCACCACACTGACTCGGAAGTAGTCGGCCGATGACGAGTTCGAGCCGTGCGCCAGGTACCAGGCCAGGGAGAGCGTCAACGCGCCACTGGACGGCAGCGTGATCGCCGGGGACCGGGCGCTGGTGACGCCGCCGTCCACGTCGTGGTCACCCGCCGCGGCGCCGGCGAGCCGGCCGGTCACCAGGTCGTTGCTGCCGGCGTACGGGGTGAGTTGCTTGGCCCCGCTGGAGTTGGTGGCCTGCGCGGCGCCCCGCTCCCACTGACCCGAGGTCGCGGTGTCGGTGCCGTTGGGGTTGATCGTCCAGCCGGTCGCGGTCTCGAAGGTGTCCGACCAGACCGTGGTCCCGTCGCCACCGCCGCAGTACTGAGCCTGCTTGCCGATCGCCCGGTACGGGCAGTCGGCGTACTCGGCGAGGATGAGCACCGCCTCGCGGTTGCGCGAGGTCTCACGCGGGATCACCTCGTCGGGCGGGTAGAAACCGCCGCCGGAGGCCGAGCGCGGATACAGCTCGAAGGTGTACGCCCAGATGCCGTGCGTCGCCCACATCCAGTCGATGCTGCTGCCGTCGGTGATGTAGAGGTCGCTGGACTGCTGCGGGGTGAAGCCGTTGGTGGCCGCCATCTGCCGCCCGAGGGTGGCGAAGGTGTTGTACTGGTCGGCGGTCATCCCCGGGGCGGTGTCGTTGTAGGTGTAGCCGTACGGCCAGAGCACCAGCTCGGAGTAGGTGTGGAAGTCGATGTTCGCCTTGATCTGCTGCACGCCGCCGACCACCCGGCTGTTGACGAAGTTGCGCAGCGCCTGCGTCTCGGGTGCGGAAAACGCCGACGGGCCCCGGTAGGTCTCCGAGGAGGTCGAGCCGGACGAGCCGCCGCAGCACCCGAAGTTGTAGCCCCAGTTCCGGTTCAGGTCGGTGCCGACGTACGACGATCCGCTGTTGGGTTGGCGGTTCTTGCGCCAGGACCGGTAGGAGCCGGTGGCGATGTCGTACTCGCTGCCGTCCGGGTTGACGGTCGGCACGATCCAGATCTCCCGGTTGTTGACCAGGCTGGTGATCCGGGAGTCGGAGCCGTAGTTGTCGGTGAAGAGGTTGAGCAGGTAGATCGCCATCTCGACGGTCAGGTGCTCGCGGGCGTGCTGCTGTGCGTTGAACAGGATCTCCGGCTCGTTCTCGTCGGTGGCGACGTTGTCGGAGATCTTCACCGCCACCAGGTCACGGCCCTCGTACGACCTGCCGATACTGATCTTGCGGGCGATCGACGGGTGGTCCGCGACGACCTGGTTGACCACGGCCATCATCTCGGCGTAGTCGTGGTAGTTCGCGTCGGCAGGCGGAAACGCCAGGGTGCCGACCGCCCCGTGGGCGTGGCCCCGGTCGGTCGGCAACGCGGCGACCTCCTCCAGCCGGAATCCGAGCCGGGTGATGGCGGCGGCCTCGGCGCGGGTGGCCGAGACGTGCAGCACACCGTGCTCGGAGTAGTCGATCGAGGCGCCGGTACGGGCGACCGCGGTTCGGTCGGCGAGCGTCCTCGGACCGAGCACCCGGTAGGGCGCGGCGGCCGGCTGCTCGTTTCGGTCGGGGGCGGGCCGGGCGGAGACCGGTGGCGCGGAGACGGCGAGCAGGCCGAGCCCGGCGGCCACGATGAGCGCCAGTGTGCGGCGGACGGGGATTGTGCGGAAGGCCATGGACAACCTCCTCGAGGCGCGGGGGGTTCCCGCTCGGTGGTGGACAGCCCACCACCGGTCACATGGTCATATCAATATCGATCGTTCTTGGGGTCATCCCAGTCGGATCGTCCCGTCGGCGACATGGTTCCCCGGCCCGCTCTTGCGCGGAGCCGGGCACCGCGAGCCGGACGGCTCACGCCGAGGGGCCGCGCCCCTGCTGGGAGGAGCCGCCGGGCTGGTCGGCCTGCTCTTCGGTCGCCTGCTCCTCGGTCGCCTGCTCCTCGCCGGCCAGGGCGGCCCGCAGCCGCTCCTTTTCCGAGCGACGGCGTACGGCGGCAACGGCCATCTCCTCGGCCATCTCGTCGCGCCAGCGCTTGAGCAGGAAGAACGAGAGCGCAGCGGAGAACAGCAGCGCCACCATCAGCTTCAGGAAGATGTTCATGTCGACCGGCCAGAGGGCTGCCACCACGATCACGAACAGCCCAATCCGGCCCAGCGTGTACTTGACCGCCGCGCTCATGCTGTCGCCTCGCTCACGTCGTCACTCCATTTTCCGCCGTCCAGCCGACGGCGCTCTTCATCCTGCCGTGCCGGCCCACCGGGCTCAGCCCGTCCGCCGAACCAGCCAGCGGACGCCAGGGAACCAGATCATCGCGTACACCACGGTGAACGTCGCCGCCGCCACCCCGCCGGACAGCAGCGGCGGCAGCCCGGCGGTCAGGCCGGCCAACGCCAGCCCGGAGACCCCCGCCACCGCGAGGGCGACCAGTGCGGCCACCACCCGGGCGGCGCCGAACTCCCAGGCGCGGAAATCCTCCAGGAACAGCCAGGCGGGCAGAATCACCGCCAACCAGCCGTTGGCCTGACCGACGTCACCGGCCCCGAACGAGGCGAAGACCGCGTCGAAGAGCACCAGCACCAGCAGCCCGATGACCACCCCGGCGAGCCCGACGCCGAGCAGGTCGCCCAGGGCACGGATGCGACCGTCGGCGTCCCGGCGGGGAAACGCGCTCTGCTGCTCACTCATCCCTGACGAGGGTACGCGAACCTTCGGCGGCACCGGTTCGCCGGCCGGTCAGCCGGACGACAGGTCCTGCCGCCGCGCCATCGTCCGCAGCCCCACGCGGTCCGCCGAAGGGATCGCTCAGGCCCATACCTGCTGCGGCTCGGCCCGGCGCTGCGCCAGGCTCGGCGCGGCATCGTACTCGCGAACCACCTCGTAGCGGGTGTTCCGCTCGACGGGGCGGAATCCGGCATCCCAGATCAGGTGCAGCAGGTCGTCCCGGTGCATGGTGCTCGGCGTCCCGTACGCGTCGGCGTCGTGGGTGATCTTGTATTCCACCACCGAGCCGTCCAGGTCGTCCACGCCGAAGTTCAGTGACAGCTGGGCCACCGAGAGCCCGTGCATCACCCAGAAGCACTTGACGTGCGGCACGTTGTCGAAGAGCAGCCGGGACACCGCGAAGGTCTTCAACGACTCGGCCGGCGAGGCCATCGTCGTCCGGGCCTGGATCCGGTTACGGATCTTGCCGTCCGCCGAGTCGACGAAGTCGTGCTGATAGCGCAGCGGAATGAAGACCACGAAGCCACCGGTCTCATCCTGCAACTCACGCAGTCGCAGCACGTGGTCGACCCGGTGCCGGGGTTCCTCGATGTGGCCGTAGAGCATGGTTGACGGGGTCTTCATGCCCTTGCTGTGGGCCAGCCGGTGAATGCGCGACCAGTCCTCCCAGTGGCAGGCGTGGTCGACGATGTGCTGGCGGATCTCCCAGTCGAAGATCTCCGCACCGCCCCCGGTCAGCGACTCCAGGCCGGCGTCCATCAACTCGTCGAGGATCTCGTCGGCGCCCAGTCCGCTGATCTTCTCGAACCACTGCACCTCGGTCGCGGTGAATGCCTTGAGCTTGACGTTCGGCAGGGCCGCCTTCAGCTCGCGCAGCACCTTCGGGTAGTAACGCCAGGGCAGCGTGGGATGCAGTCCGTTGACGATGTGCAGCTCGGTGAGCTGCTCGTCCTCCATCTCCTTGGCCTTGCGGACCGCCTCGTCGATGCGCATCGTGTACGCGTCCTTCTCGCCCGGCTTGCGCTGGAAGGAGCAGTACGCGCAGCTCGCGCTGCACACGTTGGTCAGGTTCAGGTGCCGGTTGACGTTGAACATGACCCGGTCGCCGTTGAGTTCGGTACGCCTGTGGTGGGCCAGCCGACCCAGCCAGCTCAGGTCGTCGCTGGCGTAGAGGGCGATCCCGTCCTCACGGGTCAGTCGCTCCCCGGCGTACACCTTCGCTTCGAGCTCGCGCTTGAGTCCGGCGTCCATCGAAAGCCCCGTCCTTCCCTGCGGTCGCGACCGGGTCCCGGTCACCAACCGAGCCTACGTCGGGCGCAGCGGCAGCTCACAGCGCGGTCCGTCGACGGTGGGCAAGGACGGGTCAACGTTGCGGAGAGCTCAGGCAACTCTCAGCTGCTGTTGCCCCTCCGGACATCGACACCGTGGGGGCGGGTGGGGTAAGACAGAGTGGGGCACGGCACTCTCGTCGCCCGAACAGCCGCGTTCATCACGACGGGGCACAACGCGCCGGACGGGAGGCGGAATGGTCGACAGGGGACACGGGCGACGGCGGCGGAGGGTTCCGGTGGTCTCGCCGGTGCTGCGACCGATGCTCTGGTCTGCCCTGGTCAGCGCCGTCGCCAGCGCCGTCCTCGCCGCCCCGGCGTACGCCGAGCCCGGCGTGCCCGTCACGGTCCCCGACACCGGTTCCCGCCCGGTGTTGACCGGCCCGCTCCAGCTGCCCGGCGGCGCACCCGCCGCCGGCGCCCCGAGCGCGGTGAGCGTCCCCACCGGCGCCAGTGCGCTCGAAACCCAGATCCTCGCCGCCGAGGCCCGGGTCGGCGAGCTGGGCACCCGCCTGCTCGAGCTGGAGCAGCAGCGCGTCGAGGCGGAGGGCCAACTCCGCACCGCCGAGCGCGACCTGGAGTTCGCCCGAGCCGCGCTCACCCAGGCCCAGCAGCGCGCCGACCAGGCCGCCGCCGAGGCGATCAAGGTCGATGCCGCCCTGCCGCCCGGCGACTTCGCCGCCGACCTGCGGCATCTGGACCTGCTCCGCCGGGTCAACCTCGGTGAGCGGGTCGAGGGTGCCACCGGTCCGGCCGCCGGTGAGCTGGCTCGCGCCCGCACCGACGAGCAGGTGGCGACTCAGGCGCACGCGGCGGCCGAGTCCCGGCTGCGGGGCGTCCAGGAGCAGTACGCCGCCACTCAGAAGGCGCTGCGGGACGAAGAGGCGAAGCTGCTCAAGCTGCGCGAGGACAACGCCGCGCAACTGGTCGAGCTGGCCCGCCAGCAGGAGCGTGCCGAGCAGCAGATCGGTGCCGGCTATGTCAACCAGCCGACGAACGGGCTGGCCGCACATCCCACCGCGCTGGCCGCGGTCGCGTACGCCCACAAGCAGCTCGGCGACAGGTACGTCTGGGCCACCGAAGGCCCGGACACGTTCGACTGCTCGGGGCTGATGTTTGCGGCGTACCGTTCGGCGGGCTACTACCAGCTGCCGCGCATCTCCCGCGACCAGTACCGCGCGACCCGGTCCCGGACCGTGCCCCGGACCGCCCTGCTCCCCGGTGACCTGCTCTTCTTCGCCTCCGGCAGCAGTTGGACGAGCATCCACCACGTCGGGATGTACATCGGCGGCGGCAAGATGATCCACGCACCGAACAGCAGGGAAGTGGTGAAGATCTCGACCCCCAGTTGGTCCCGGCTCTACGCCGCGACCCGGGTGGTCGGAGCGGTGCCCGCCCCGTCGGCCTCGCCCACGCCATCGAAGCCTCCGACGGCCAAGCCGACTCCGACGCCGAGCACCACGCCGAAGCCGACGCCGACCACACCGAAGCCGAAGCCGAAGCCGAAGCCGACCACACCGACTCCGAGCCCGACCGGCTCCACCACGCCCACCCCGAGCCCGACTCCGAGCCGCACCACCGCACCCGCCCCGAGTCCGACCCGCACCCCCCCGCCGGTCCCGAGCCCGTCGGACGACGAGCCGCCGGGCAACGATGACAGCAGCACCGCACCGACCACGGCGGCGAGCAGCCGCACTCCTGACGAGAGCAGCCCGTCGGTCACCACGTCCACTCTCGGCGGTTCCTGACCGGCCGCGGCCTCGATCGCCTTCCCGGGCTGGGGCGGCCGCCGACCGAGACCGACGGGATACACCCGGGAGCACTGTGGACATCGTCGCAATACGTCCATGGGTGGCGATACGGACGCTGTTTGTTCTGCCCGACACCCTCCGGGCGACCCCAGCCCCCGCCAGGGATCGCCCGGAGGCGAGGGTGTCAGGCGTCCGACTGCATGACGAAATTGAACGCCGTGATCATCAAAGCCAGCGTGCCGCCGAACGCCGCGCCGAAAGTGAGGAGCGCCTTACCGACGCGAGGATCGGCCGACCAGACCGACCAGCTAGCGGCCAGACCGATGAGGCAGGCGGCCAGGATTGCGGAGACCAAGAGCAGAACCCGGGTCGTGACGTCGCTACCCACTGAGGGGGTACCCCTTTCGAGACAGAATCCTCCCTTGTGGAGGAGGTACTGCCACGCGCGCTCCGCCTTGCTTCGCAAGATGTCAGCCCGGTCTTGGCCATGTCAAGGATTTCTGGATATAGCCCCCCCGGGTTGGTTTCATGTCCCGCTTTGTCCGCGCCGTTACCCCCTCGCCGTCGGCCAGAACCTTCCGTCTGAACTGGAGGGGGTACTCCTGTTCGGGGCATGCCGACCTACCCCCCACCCCCACGTCCTCGGGTGGACCGCACCCGCTCGGGGCGTCCGCGCGACCCACACCGGTTAGGCGTTCGCGCCCATGACGAACTGGAACGCGGCGAAGATCAGCAGGAGGGTTCCGCCGAAACCGGCACCCCCCGCGAGGACAGCCGGCCCGCTTTTACGGTGGCTGAACCAGGAGATCAAGGTCGAGCGCTGGACCTACCCGGGCACCCCGATGCCGGACGGCTCGGCGATCTACCACGACAAAAAGGGCAACCGGAAGGTTGCCGAGAAGGGTAAGTGAAGCCCGGCCTGACCGGTTTTCCGGAGGCCACGAGGGGCCGGCGGGTGCTACGGCACCCGCCGGCCTCCATCCGTTTGTCCCCGTGGCTCCGGGAGGGCTCGTCAGCCCTGCTCGTCGTCGTCTGCGGGCGGGCGTGGCTGCCGGTACTCGGCGATCCAGGCTTCGACCTCGGATTTCAGCCAGACGGAGCCGCCCATGAGGGTCTGAAACGGCTTGGGAAAGGCGGGATGCCAGACGAGCTGGCGGAACCGTGACCGCCCGACGCCAAGCATTTGCTGAATCTCGCCCGGACCGACCAGCGGGCCGGGTACCTCATCGCCCATATCCGTGAAGGTAGACACGGCCGTGCCTACCCAAATCGGCGTTCCCTATGCGGCTGCCATATCTGGCGGCACAAAGGGGCCTGCCACAATTGACAGGGAGGCAAGCGCCGGGTTGAGATCGGAGTAGGCCCCCCGCCTGCTGGAGGCGGAGCCCGGTGGGTGGGGGTGCCGCCCCCGTCCGCCCGGGAGGAGCCCAAGATGCAAAATCACGTAGCCGTCAAGCCGTTCTGGTTCTGTGCCGCCTGTGCCAACCCCTGGCCCTGCGATGTCGCGCGCCCCCACATCGCCGCTGAGTACGTCGGTCGGGGCAAGCTCTTCGCTGTCGACATGGCCGAGCTGCTTTGGGAGGCGACAGGCGACTTGGAGCGGCTCGGAGCCAAGCCCGACGGCTTCGAGCTGTACTGCCGATTCCTGGGCTGGATCCGGTCGGTGACCCAATGAGACACGTCGACACCTTCTTATTGGCGTTCGCCGTGGCCGCCCAGATGGTCGCCGCATTGGCCGCCTGGCAGGGTGGCCGCTACAGAGGTCGCGACGCGCCTGAGCCCACACGCCGAGCCCTCGATCTGTCAGGTCGAGGGCTCCGCTGTAAGGAGGCACCCCCCACGGGAGCACTGTGGGCACTCCGGGTGTGCGACGCCGTCGGCATGTGGCACGGTGTCAATCAGGCACTCCCCGGTCCGGCGGTACGGGTCCGGGTGCGAGCGTGGCGCGGAGGCGAGGATGACCGAGCACGAGACTCCGGCGGGCTACCGTGGATCGGCTCCCGCCCCGACTGACGAACGCTCCCCGGTGAAGGCGGCGACGGGAAGCCAACCGGCGGTGGGCCGGGCCGGTGTCCGCCGGGCCGCGACACCCGACGACGGCACGGCAGGGTCCCGCAACCCAGCCGCCACACCGGCTGTTCCGGCCGGGCACCGCCCGGAGCACGGCGCCCCGCAGCCGGCACGAGCCAGTGTCCGAGTGCCCGCGATGAGCCGGGTGAGCGTGGACGAGGCGCACGCCGTCGGAATCGGCGGCAAACCCTCGGGCGTCTACCGCTCGACGGTCGACTCGGAACCATCGGAAGCCGCCCAGCCGCCGGCACCCGAGCCCGTGGAGCCGCCGGCACCTGAGCCGGCGCCCGCGCCGACACCGCCCGTGCCCGGGCCGACACCACCGTCGCCGACACCGCCCGTTCCTGCGCCGACGCCACCGGCACCCGGGCCGTACCCGCCAGGGCCGGTGCCCGCGCCGCCGCCCGGCCCCCGTCCCACGCCACCCTCTCCCGGCCCACCCACGCCGCCCCCGGGACCACCCCTGCCGTCGCCGCCACCACCGCCGGGACCGATGCCAGCGCCGCCGTTTCCGCCTCCGCCCCTCACCGCGACCCAGAGCGTCGGAGCGGGGCCGGGCGGAGCGGGCGAGAGCGTGCCGGTACCCTCTCCCGCGCTGCCGGTCTGGCCGCCGCCGACCTCTTCCACCGGGCGGCGGGACCAGCCGTCGCCCAGCTCACCGGGGGCAGCACCGCGCCCCTCGTCCCGCCCCGGCCTGCTTCCGCCGGCACCGATGCCGGCCGGCGTCGGGCCCGGTCCGCACGGCGAGTTACCGCCGGCCGTGCCCGCGTCGACCTCGGCTCTGGCCGACCGGCGGCAGCACCCGGGCAGCGCCTCTACGCCGGACGCACCGGCTTCCGGTGGGTCCGGTCTGAGCGCGTACTACGGCGACGCGGCGAGCTCCGCCACCGTGGCGTTCCCGGCGGGCGAGGAGAATTCCGGATCACTGACCGGGCACATCCTGGCCCAGGGCTGGGCGGAGAGCGCAGGCGAGGCCTCCACCAGCACGCTCCGCGTGGTGATTGTGATGGCCATCGCACTGGCCCTGCTCGTGGGGATCAGCGTACTGGTCGTGCTGCTGGCCAACGACGCGCTGAGCAGCGTGGCCAGCGGTCCGCCCGGATAGCGGCGGGTTACGGACAAACCGGTGAGTCGGCCCACTGCCCCCGGGCGGCTCGGGCAGGTACGCGATGTTCGCCGTACACTTGTCGGTGATCATTGACCCGGCGTGCGACCGCACGCCCATGGGCGTTCTTGCGGAAGATCCGGCGGCATCGCGTCGCAGCGGGACGTCGCGAAGATGCGCCCCGCTCGAAAGGCATTTCTTGACCACCTCCGCTGATTTCAGCACGTCTTCCCTTTCCTTCGACCTGTCTGCGGGCCCACAGCCGGCCGACACCAGCGCTCGCGACGACTCGATCAGCTTCGAAACGCTCGGCCTGCCCCGGCCACTGGTCCGCGCTCTCGCCCGGCAGGGCATCGACACGCCGTTCGAGATCCAGCGGGCGACCGTACCGGACACTCTCGCCGGGCGGGACGTGCTGGGCCGCGGGCAGACCGGCTCCGGCAAGACCCTCGCCTTCGGGCTGCCGATGCTGGCCCGGATCGCCGACGGCGGGCGAGCCCGGCCGCTGCACCCGCGGGCCCTCGTCCTGGTGCCCACCCGGGAACTCGCCATGCAGGTCAACGACGCGCTGCTGCCGCTCGGCAAGGCCGTCGGCGTGTTCCTGAAGACCGCGGTCGGCGGAGTGCCGTACGACCGCCAGATCGACTCCCTGCGGCGCGGCGTGGAGATCGTGGTGGCGACCCCGGGTCGGCTCGCCGACCTGATCGCCCGTGGCGTGTGCCGCCTCGACGACGTCGAGATCACCGTGCTCGACGAGGCGGACCAGATGGCCGACATGGGCTTCCTCCCCGAGGTCACCGAACTGTTGGCCAAGACTCCGGCGGACGCGCAGCGGCTGCTCTTCTCGGCCACTCTGGACGCCGACGTGGACGCGCTGGTGCAGCGCTTCATGACCGACCCGGTGACCCACTCCACCGCACCGCCGACCGCTGCGGTGTCCACCATGGACCATCATCTGCTGCTCATCCCGCCGCGCGACAAGTTCCCGGTGACCGCGTCGATCGCCGCGCGCGCCGGCCGGACCATCGTCTTCGCCCGTACCCAGCTCGGGGTCGACCGGCTCGTCGCGCAGCTCGCGGCGGTCGGCGTACGGGCCGGCGGGCTGCACGGCGGCAAGACCCAGCGGATGCGTACCCGCACTCTGGCCGAGTTCCGCGAGGGGCGGACCAACGTCCTGATCGCCACCGACGTGGCGGCGCGGGGCATCCACGTCGACGGGATCTCGCTGGTGCTGCACGTCGACCCGCCGAAGGACTCGAAGGACTACCTGCACCGGGCGGGCCGGACCGCCCGCGCCGGTGAGACGGGCGCGGTGGCCACCCTGGTGCTGCCGAAGCAGCGCCGCACCACTCTGGCGATGCTGGAAAAGGCCGGTGTGCAGCCGGCGGAGGTTCGGGTACGCGCCGGCGACCCGGCCCTGGCCGAGCTGGTCGGAGCACGGGAGCCGAGCGGAGTGCCGGTACGCGTCGAGCCCGAGGCACCTCGCCGGCCCAGCCGGCCGAGTGGCCCGCGCCGCTTCGGCGATCGGCCCACCGGTGAACGCCGGTACGGCGGACGGCCGCGTACGCACACCCGCTGAACCATCCGTTGCGGGCGGGCTGTGCCGCATGCACTGCCCGGCCCGCCCTCGGTGGCGTAACGTCCGGCTCATGCCGAAGTCGCTGCTGTGGACCCGGATCGACACCGCTGGCGCCGAGCACGCTCTGGTCGACGACGGCCAGGGGCTCACCGCGCACGGCACCCAACTGGCCGCCGACCCGGTTCCCTACACGTGCCGCTACCGCCTGGTGACCGACCCGCAGTGGGTAAGCGTCCGCCTGGAGGTCGAGGTCGAGGGAGCCGGGTGGCGGCGCAGCGTACGCCTGGAACGGGCGACGCAGCGGTGGCGGGTGACCGCCTCCGAGCAGGGCGACCTGGACGCGGTCCTGGCCGCGGGCGGGCGCGCCCCGGCCGGATTGCCCGGCGTCGAGGACCCCGACCGGCTCGCCGACGCCCTCGACCTGGACCTGGGCGGCTCGCCGCTGTTCAACACGCTGCCCCTGCGCCGGCTCGGCCTGGCCGCCGCCCCGGCGGACACGAGCCACCGGCTCAGCGTGGCCTGGGTGCTGCTGCCAAGCCTCACCGTGCTGCCCGCCGAGCAGGTCTACACCGCCCTGGGCCCGCAGCGGTTCCGCTACGCCAGCGGCAGCTTCGCCGCCGAGATCGATGTGGACGCCGACGGGTACGTGCTGAAATATCCCGGCTTGGCGGAGCGGGCGGCGGCGCGCTAGCGGGCCGAGGTGCGGTAGCGGGCCGAGGTGCGGTAGCGGGCGGTAGGTGCGGTGGCGCGGCCGTCGGCGTCAGGCCGGCCAGGTGCCGTCGGTCAGGAAACGGTCGATGGTGGCCAGGTGGGGAGCCAGGTCGAGGCCCTGGGCGGCCACCCACTCGTCGGCGTAGTACGTGTCGACGTACCGGTCGCCCGCGTCGCAGATCAGGGTGACCACCGAGCCCGTACGCCCGGCGGCCAGCATTTCGGCGATCAGCCCGAAAGCGCCCCACAGGTTGGTGCCGGTCGACCCGCCCACCCGCCGGCCCAGCACCGCCGAGCCGGCTCGCATGGCGGCCAGTGAGGCAGCGTCCGGCACCTGCACCATTCGATCCACCACCCAGGGCAGGAACGACGCCTCCACGCTCGGCCGGCCGATCCCCTCGATCCGGGAGCCCCGCCCGGTGCGCACCGACCAGTCCGCCGCCTGCCAGGCGGGATAGAACGCGGAGTTCTCCGGGTCGACCACGCAGAGCTTCGTGGGCAGCCGCCGGTAGCGGGCGTACCGGCCGATGGTGGCGCTGGTGCCGCCGGTCCCGGCGCCGACCACCACCCAGACCGGCACGGGATGACGCTCCAGCGCGAGCTGCGCGTAGATCGACTCGGCGATGTTGTTGTTGCCCCGCCAGTCGGTGGCCCGCTCCGCGTAGGTGAACTGGTCCATGAAGTGGCCGCCGGAGTCCTCAGCCAGCCAGCGAGCCTCGACGACCACCTTCGCCGGGTCCTGCACCAGGTGGCACCGGCCGCCCTGGAACTCGATCTGGGCGATCTTCTCCGGCGAGGTGGTGGCGGGCATCACCGCGATGAAGGGCAGCCCCAGCATCCGGGCGAAGTACGCCTCGGAGACCGCGGTGGAGCCCGAGGATGCCTCCACGATCGTGGTGTCCGGCCCGATCCGGCCGTTGCAGAGCCCGTACAGGAACAGCGACCGGGCCAGTCGGTGCTTCAGCGACCCGGTGGGGTGGACCGACTCGTCCTTCAGGTAGAGATCGATCCCCCACTGTCTGGGCAGCGGGAAGGGCAGCAGGTGAGTGTCGGCGGACCGGTTCGCGTCCGCCTCGACGGCCGCGATGGCCTCGATCACCCACCGCCGGCTGGCCTCGTCGAACCGGTCAAGCTGAGTCACGCTCAGGAAGGCTACCGGGCGCTGACCGAGCGGGCCGGGGTAGCAGCGGGTCAGGAGGACGGCACCACCGGCTGCGGACGGTTCTCCCACTTGGTGGAGAGGGCGATGCTGGTCCGGGTGGAGGCGACGCCGGGCGTGCGGTTCAGCCGTACGATCAGCCGCTCAAGCTCGGCGATGGTGCCCACCCGGACCTTGAGCAGGAACGACTCGACGCCCGCCATGAAGTAACACGACTCGATCTCCGGGATCGCGCGGAACGCCTCCAGCACGTCGTCGGTGTCCGCGCCGGAATCCTCCACGACGCTGATCAGGGCCGTCACGTTCAGCCCGATGCGTTCCGGCTCGACCTCCGCCCGGTAGGCGCGGATGACACCGGCGGCTTCCAGCTTGCCGACCCGTTCGTGCACGGCCGGTGCGGAGAGTCCGACCTGACGGGCCAGTTCGGCGTACGACAGGCGGGCGTTGCCGCGGAGTAGGTCCACGAGGCTGAGGTCGATGGCGTCCACGGACTGTAGACCCTAGTCGCCGCCGCGTAACACTCGGACTCCGACATCCGTTGCACATGGCAGTGGGTTACAGCTCGCATACTCGGGGTCGAGAGGGCGGAGAGCCGCTACCATTTACTAACCTCCCACTCAGTGCGTTTTTCGCGTTTGGCGGACAGGCCAGGTCGCTGGTGCTGTAATTGCCATACGTCCCTCATGACGGCTCTGGGCTCGCACCGGCCGGGGGCAGTGTGTTCAGCCGGGGGCTTCGTCGACGCGAGGAGGGGGCTGTGGACACTGGAGATCGCCTGCTGACACCGGGTGAGGTCGCCGCGCTGTTTCGGGTTGACCCGAAGACCGTGACGCGCTGGGCGGCGGCGGGCCGGATCGGCAGTATCCGGACTCCAGGAGGGCATCGCCGGTTTCGGGAATCCGAGGTGCGGGCCCTGCTCGAGGGGGAGGGCATGCTGGAAGAGACTGACGAGATGGACCGGCCGCGAAACGCGGGCCCGGCTCCGTCGAGTGGGCCGGGACCGGCCAACGCCGGCATGTACTGAGTAATCCGGATCGGGACGCGGACCGGTCGTCAGGTCCGGTCCGCGTTCAACGTCCCAATCGTCAGGGCCGCTCCGCGTTCAGCGTCCCAATCGTCAGGGCCGGTCCGCGTTCAGCGTCCCGGTCCAGCGGTGAAACAGGGTGTGCGGCACGCCGAGTGCGTCGAGCACCTTGCCCGCCACGAAGTCCACCAGTTGGGCCGCGCTGGCGGCGGCTCCAGCGCCGTAGAAGCCGGGGCTGGCCGGCATCACCACCGCACCGGCATCGTGCAACGTGATCAGGTGCTCCAGGTGGCTGCGGGTCACCGGCGTCTCCCGGGGCACCACGACCACTCGTCGGCGTTCCTTGAGGTTCACCTCGGCGGCCCGCTGGAGCAGGTCCTTCGACAGGCCGATCGCGATGCCGGCGCAGGCTGCCGTGCTGGCCGGCACCACCACCATGCCGCGCGCCGGGTAGGAGCCGCTGCTCGGCCCGGCCGCCAGATCACCGGCGGGCCAGTGCCGCACGTCCGCGCCGTCGAGGTCACGGCCGAGCCAGGCGGCCAGGTCCTCGGACCAGTGCGCGTCACGGAACGGCCGTCCGGTCTCGTCCAGCACGGTCAACCGGGCGGCCCGGGAGACGATCAGGTCCACCGACGCACCGGCGTCGAGCAGCCCGCGAACGACCGCCGCCGCGTACGGCGTGCCGGACGCCCCGGACACACCGACCACCCATGGTTCGCGCATTCCGCCGCCCCTGCCGCTAGGCCCGCAGGCCGAGGCGGATGACCAGGTCGAGCAGGGCGAAGAGGAACAGCGCGATGCCGACGAAACCGTTGGCGGTGAAGAACGCCCGGTTGACCCGGCTCAGGTCGGTCGGCGTCACCACCAGGTGCTGGTAGCCGAAGGCGACCGCGGTCAGCGCCAACCCGATCCACCAGAGCCAGCCGAAGCCGACCAGCACGCCGAACCAGCCGAACAGCGCGAAGGTCACCACGTGCGCGACGGTGGAGGCGTGCAGCGCGAACCGCAGGCCGTACCGGGCTGGCACGCTGTGCACGCCGATCTGGCGATCCACCTCGGCGTCCTGACAGGCGTAGATCAGGTCGAAGCCGCCGATCCACAGGCCGACGGCGGCGCCGAGCAGCCAGGCCGGCCCGGAGCCGGCGAGCGTGCCGGTCACCGCCAGCCAGGCGCCAACCGGGCCGACCATCTGCGCGACGCCCAGGATGGCGTGCGGCCAGTTGGTGAACCGCTTGCCGTACGGGTAGACCACCAGCGGCACCACTGCCAGCGGCGCGAGCACCAGGCAGAGCGGGTTGAGCAGGGCGGCGGCGGCCAGGAACACCACGAGGGCGACGACCGCGCCGGTCCAGGCCGTCCGCAGACTCACCGCACCGGTGACCAGTTCCCGATTGGCCGTACGCGGGTTCCGCGCGTCGACCCGCCGGTCCAGGATCCGGTTGGCGGCCATCGCGAACGTCCGCGCCCCCACCATCGCCACCGTGATCAGGAGCAGGTCGACCCACCGCACCCGCCCCCCGTGCACGGTCATCGCCGTCAACGCCGAGAGATAAGCGAACGGCAACGCGAACACCGAGTGCTCGATCGCCACGAGCCTCAGAAACGCCCCCACCCGCCCCCGCGATCTTGCACTTGCCGTCGGGACAGAGTTGGACAGATCCGGCGAATCGGCGACCGAAAGTGCATGATCGCGGGGGTTGTCGGCGGCGGCGGTCGCCATCAGATGCCGTACTCCTTCCAGCGCTTGTCGACCAGCGAGACCACCTCGGGGGCCATGGTCATCTCCTCGGGCCAACCCCGGTGGTAGCCCTCCTCGGGCAGCTTGCGGGTGGCGTCGATTCCGGCCTTGCCACCCCAGAACTGCTGGTACGAGGCGTGGTCGAGGTGGTCCACCGGGCCCTCGGTGAGCAGCAGGTCGCGGGCATAGTCGACGTTGCCGAAGGCGCGGAAGGCGACCTCGTTGTAATCGTGCACGTCGCAGTCCTCGTCGACGATCACGATCAGCTTGGTCAGCGACATCATGTGGGCACCCCAGATGGCGTTCATCACCTTCTGCGCGTGCTTGGGGTACCGCTTACGAATAGACACGATCGCGCAGTTGTGGAAGACCCCGGCGGACGGCAGGTCGTAGTCGACGATGTCCGGGATGAGGAAGCGCAGCAGCGGCGCGAAGATCCGTTCGGTGGCCTTTCCGAGGCCGTGGTCCTCCTGCGGCGGCTTCGAGGTGACGATCGAGTGGTAGACCGGGTTCCGCTGCATGGTCATCGCCTCGACGTGCATGACCGGGAACGGTTCGACCGGGGTGTAGAAGCCGGTGTGGTCGCCGAACGGCCCCTCCGGCAGCCGCTCACCCGGCTCGATGTAGCCCTCCAGCACCACCTGGGCGTGCGCCGGCACCTGCAACGGCACGGTCAGGCAGTCGACCATCTCCACCCGCTCACCGCGCAGGAACCCGGCGAACAGGTATTCGTCGATGTCGGCGGGAAGTGGGGCGGTGGAGGCGTACGCGACCACCGGGTCGGCCCCGATGGCGACCGCCACCGGCAGCCGCTGGCCGAGCCGCTCCGCGACGGCGTGATGCGCGGTGGAGTTCTTGTGGATCTGCCAGTGCATGCCGAGTGTGTTGTGGCTGTGCTGCTGGAGTCGGTACAACCCGAGGTTCCGCTTGCCGGTCTCCGGGTGCTTGGTGTGGGTCAGCCCGAAGTTGTGGAAGATCCCGCCGTCGCCCGGCCAGACCTGGAGGCCGGGCAGCCGGTTCAGGTCGACGTCGTCACCGCGGTAGACCACCTGCTGGCAGGGAGCGGTCTTGACCTTCTTCGGCGGCATCGACTTGAGCTGCATCACCTTGCCCAGGCCGCCCATCATCCCGGAGAAGCCCACCGGCAGCTCCGGCTTGAGCATCTCGCCGATCCGGTTGCCGATCTCGTCCAGCGACTCGACACCGAGCGCCATCGCGGTCCGCTTCTCGGTGCCGAAAAGGTTGATCGCCACCGGCATCTCGCCTCGGGTGGGCTGCTCGAAGAGCAGCGCCGGCCCGCCGGCGCGGACCGTTCTGGTGACGATCTCGCTGATCTCCAGCGTCGGGTCGACCGGCACGCCGACGCGGCGTAGTTCGCCCTCGCGCTCCAGCGCCGCCAGGAAGTCCTTGAGGTCGGTGTACGGAAACCCACGAGCCGCCATGCCAGCAAGTCTCCCCCACCCCCCACCACCCCACCCACGCCGGGTGCTGTGAGATGCAAGGAAGGGCCCCCTATTAACGCCTCCGGTAGAGCAGGGGCCCCCTATTAACACCCGGCAGAGAGCGGCAATTGGGTCGCCCGCGGACACCACCTGCCGGAATGCTCTGCGATGCTTACTGCTCGACATCGGAGCAGGAGCGCAAAGTGATCACGACCGGACAAACTTTTCCCGGTACACGCGGCCGGGCCGGCTGACCTCCGCTGGCACGTACGCTTCGCTTCTCGAAGCCGTGCCGCCGGATCCCGCGGAGATCGCCCGCCCGCACACGCGACCGCGACGAACCAATCTGGCCATCGGCAGCTGAGATGCGCACCGTTTCGGCGGTGTGGCGGTATCCAGGACGCTTGGTCACCGCGATTCCGGCGGAACGGTGACGATCTTTGCAGGTGCAGCCGGAGTCCGCATGGACGGGAGCCGGCCGGGTAGTCGAGCCACCCGACGAGGCGGGAGGCGGCGATGGGTGACGGACGGGTTCCGGCGGGGTTCACCGAGCAGCGTGCGCAGATCGGCGACGTCGCCGTCAACTACGTCCGGGGCGGCAGCGGGCCCACGCTGGTGCTGCTGCACGGGTATCCGCAGACCTGGTACATGTGGCGTCACGTGCTGCCGGAGCTGGGGCGATCGTTCGAGGTGATCGCCCCGGACCTGCGGGGCTTCGGCGGCAGCGACGCCCCGCCCGGCGGCTACGACAAGAAGACCCTCGCCGGTGACCTGCACGGGCTGCTCAGCAACCTGGGCCTGGACCGCGACCTCCGGCTGGTCGGCCACGACGTCGGGACCATGGTCGCGTACGCGTACACCGCAGCGCACCCGGACCGGGTGAGCCGGCTGGTGCTCAGCGAGGCGCCGATCCCCGACGAGAGCATCTACACCTTTCCGGCGCTGACCGCCGCCGGCCCGGCGGTGTGGAACTTCGGGTTCTTCAACCTGACCAACGGGCTGCCTGAACAACTCGTCGCCGGCCGCGAGGCGCTCTGGGTCGACCGGTTCACCGACTCGCTGATGATCCGCAAGGGCAGCCTGGACGCGGCGGACATCGAGGAGTACGCCCGGCACCTGCGCGACGAGGCTCACCTGCGGGCGAGCTTCGAGTGCTTCCGCGCGTTCGCGCAGGACATCGCGGACAACGCCGAGTACCGAAAGTCGATGCTGGCCATGCCGGTGCTCGCTATCGGCGCACAGGCGAGCCTCGGCGGCCAGGTGGCCGAACAGGTCCGCCGGTACGCCAACTCGGTGACTGGTGAGGTCGTCAAGGACAGCGGCCACTGGCTCTTCGAGGAGCAACCGGCCGAACTCACCGCCCTCCTCCTGCCCTTCCTGAATGCCTGACGGAAAGGAAGGGCCCCTTTTTAACGCCTGCGGTAGAGGAAGGGCCCCCTTTTAACATTCCTCACGCTGCCGGCTCCCAGGCGTACGCGGCCACGGGCGGGTCCAGCGGCGCCCGGGTGAGCCGGTTGGCGAAGGTGGAGATGGTGTAGGTGCCGACGCCAAGCACCACATCCAGGGCGTGCCGGGGCTGGTAGCCGGCGGCAAAGAAGGCGGAAAGCTCCTTGTCGGGTACCGCGCCCCGGTGGTCGAGCACTGCGTGGGTGAAGCGCCGCAGCGCCTCCAGCCGCTCGTCGCGCAGGGGCGCGTCGGCGCGGAGTGCGTCGATCAGATCAGGTGCGCCGCCGTGCCGGGTCAGGGTGGCGGTGTGCATGGCGACGCAGAGGTGGCACTCGTTCCGAACGGCGACTGTCAGTACCACGACCTCCCGCTCGACCGCGTTCAGCCCGCAGTTCTCGAAGATGCCGTTGACGGTCAGGAAGCCGTTGAGCAGTTCCGGTGACTCGGCCATCAGGCCGACCGCGCCGGGCAGGTGGCCGAGCGCGCGGCGTACGCCGTTCATGGTGGACCGGGCGGCCTCTGGCGCGGTGTCGGTGGTGTGGACGGTGAAGACGTGCTTGGACATGACACGGTCCTTGCCGTAGCTTGGTCAACGTGGTTGACCAAACCGTAAACCAGGTTGTCGAACTTGGCAACGCCTGACCCGGGAGCGTCTGACCCACAGACGCCTGACCCGCAGACGCCTGACCCGCAGCGGCCCGGCTTCCTGCTGCCCCTGCTGCTGCTGGCCGGCTTCCGTACCCTCATCGACGACCTGCACGCCGAACTGGCCCGGCAGGGCCACGCGGAGCTGCGCCCGCTGCACGGCTTCGTGCTCCAAGCCGTCGGCGCCGAGGGCACCACCGCCTCTGAGCTGGGCCACCGGCTGGGCGTCTCCAAGCAGGCTGCCGGCAAGACCGTGGACCGGCTGGTCGCCCTCGGTTACCTGGAACGCGTCGACGATCCGCACGACGCTCGGCGCAAGCTGGTACGACTGACTCCGCACGGCCTCGACGGCCTGCATCGGTCTGCGGTCATCTTCGACGAGTTGCGGCAGCGCTGGGTAGCCATCCTCGGCGCGGAGCGAGTCGCCGCGCTGGAGGACGACCTGCGTACCGTCACCCCCGCCAACTGGTTCCGGCTCGACGTACCCGGCTGGTTCGCCGGCTGACCCCTCGGTCAGCCCCGGCCGATCCCGGCTGACGCCGTTCCGGCAAGGTGGCGGTATCAGGTGCCGGTTACCGCGATTCCGGCGAAACGGCGAGGATCTTCCGCTCGGCCGGTCAGTGGCTGCGGGTCGAGGCCACGAAGGTGCGCCAGGCCGCCGGGCCGAAGATGAGCACTCCGCCGTCGCGGTCCTTGCTGTCCCGTACCGCGACCAGGCCGGGCAGATTGTCCGCCACCTCGACGCAATCTCCGCCGTTGGTGCTGCTCCGGGTGCTGGTACGCCACCGGGCACCGGTCAGCTCCGCCATGACTCCGCCACCTCCGTCAACAACTCGATCGACTGCTGGGGCGGCAACGCCTCGCCCTGGATCGCCTCCCAGGAGGCCCGGATCGCCAGCACGTCCTCGGTGTGGTCGATCACCTGACCCTTGAGCTGATCATCCAGGTATGCGACGTCCTCCCCACCGGGAAGGGTAGCCAGCACGAAGGCCCCGGCGACACCCGGATATGCACCGACCGAGGCGGGCACCACATGCAGCCGTACCCGGGGCTGTTCGACCGCCAGCTTCACCAGCCGGCGCACTTGCTCGCACATCACCAGCGGGCCGCCGACCGGGCGGCGCAGCACGTGCTCGTCCAGCACCGCAACGAGCTGCGGTGGATTTTCACCGGTCAGCACCGCCTGCCGGGCCAGTCGCGCCGAGGCCCGCCGCTCCACCTCCTCCTCGTCATAGAGACCGATGCTGCGGAACAGCGCGCGGGCGTACGCCGAAGTTTGCAACAGGCCCGGCACCACCGTGTTCTGGAACGAGCGGAGCACGGTGGCCTGCCGCTCGTTGGCCTCCCAGTCGCGCATCCACTGTGGCGACCCGAGCCGGGCCAGCAGCCGGGTGAACGCGCCGCCGGTGTCGAGCGCGACGTCCGCCCGCTCCCAGAAGCCCGGCGGCGGTTTACGCGCCTCCGTCTCCACCATGGCCACGGTCGACGGCGAATAGTTGATCGCTCGGGCCAACTCCTCCTGGGTCATCTTCCGCGCCGCCCGCATGTGCCGCAGTTCCTCGATCAGCATCCGCGACCGCTCATCCATGCACACCACTCCTCACCAGCACAGACCGCGTTTCTCACGGCCTTCACCGTTGCCCGCGCCCACCGCACGGGGCGACCGGATGCCTTCCGACAGTAGTCGTCTGCTCACCAGACTGTGCACATCGGAACCGCCCGGATCCGCGCCAAAAGGACGGGTGGAACCGAAGCGGGGCCGTCCGGCACGTCGGCGACGGACGGCCCCGCCTCCAACCGGGAACCCCGCAGCGGAGGTACGCAGATGACGTCGCAGTCCCACCTGCCGCTCCGGCCGCTCTGGCTGTGCCGGGCCTGCGCCGCGCCCTGGCCCTGCGCGTCCGCCCGGCTCACCCTGCTGACCGACTACCGGAACGACCGCATCACCCTGTCCATCTACCTCGCCGCGAGGCTGTACGACGCCGTCGAGGACCTGTACCGCCTCGACCCGCAGAACGTGCCGAAGCCCGCCGCCCTGCACGACCGCTTCCTCGGCTGGGCCGCCCCCCGCACCCCCCGGCGCTGAACCGGTCTCGGCGGGCGAGATGCATGTGGTCGCTGACGCACGCCGTGGCAGTGGAACAACTCACCGAAACTGGCTGCCCGGTCGTGCCGGTGCCAGGCTGGCGCCATGTCGGATGCGTACGTGGTCGGCGAGCCGGACGGGCTGTCGCCGTTGCAGGTCGAGTTGCGGGACGCCATCGCTCGGGAACTGCACGCCCAGCTGGCGCTGCGGTCGGAGCGGATCGAACTGGCCGACGTGCCGGAGGTCGCCTACCAGGTCACCCTCCGGGTGAGCGAGACGCTCCGGCACCGACCCGCATCGACCGTCCGTCAGTCGCCGAAGTAGAGGCGCGCAGGGTCGACGAGAATCACGTCGGGACGGCCGCGGCTGGCCGTACGCAGGTCATCGGTGGCCCTCGGGCCGCCGATCACGGTCAGAGGCCGCCGTAGGAGTGCAGGCCCTCGAAGAAGATGTTCACGCCGAAGAGGTTCATCAGCACGGTGAGGAAGCCGAGGATGGCCAGCCAGGTGGCGACGTTGCGCCGCACGCTCGGCGTGGCGCGGGCGTGCAGGTAGCCGGCGTACACCACCCAGGAGATGAAGGCCCAGGTCTCCTTCGGGTCCCAGCCCCACGGCCGCCCCCAGGCCGCCTCGGCCCAGATCGCCCCTGCGATCACCGCGAAAGTGAAGATCGGGAACGAGAAGGCGTGCAGCACGAAGGTCAGCCGCTCCAGGCTGGCCGCCGCCGGCAGCCGCTTGGCCAGGGTGTACGGGAAGCTGCGCTTGCCCTGCTCGTAGCCGGCCCGCATCAGGTACGCCACCGCCGGCACCACGCCCAGCAGGAACAGCCCGGAGGCGAAGACGATGGTCGAAACGTGCACGATGAACCAGTACGAGTTGAGCGCTGGCACCAGCGGCACGATCGGCGTGTAGAGCACCAGCTCGGCGGTGGCCACCAGCAGCACCATGACCAGGGTCAGGAAGAGCCCGAGCCGGCGCAGCGAGGGCACCTTCACCAGCACCGCCAGCCAGGCGGCGACCCCGATGAACGAGACCGTGAGCACGAACTCGTACATGTTGCCCCACGGCATCCGGTCCGCCGCGAGACCGCGGGTGACCAGCGCGACCAGGTGCAGCGCGGCGCCGAGGGCGGTCAGCCCGACCGCGATCCGGCCGGCCAGTTCGGCCCGTTGCGCCGTACGCCAGGCCGGGTCGGCTGCGACGCCGATCGCCGGCACCGCCTCTCCGACCGCCACCGGGCCGCCGATCGCGCCCGTCGAAGGGCCGACCACCGCACCACCGTCGGCCACGCCGATCACCGCACCACCGGCCGTGCCCGCCGAAGCGTCGGCCGCCGAGCCGCCGATCGCCGCGCCCACCAGTTCGCGGGCGGGTGCCGCGACGGCCCGGGCCCGCGAGGCGCCGAGGGCGTACTCGACGGCGTGGCTGATCATCGCCAGCAGGTACACCATGGTGGCGATCGACACCACCTGATCGGAGAGTGCGGACATCACTCGGTCGGAGAGTGCGGACATCACTCGGCTCCTTCTCGCGCCTCGGCGCTCGCCCCGGCTCCGGTGCCGGCCGGCGCTCCGGCCCCGGTCGCGGCCGGCGTCTCGGCCCCGGTCGCGGCATCGGCCCGCCGGCCGCCGATCGCGGACACCAGCTCGGCGAACTCGTCAGCAAAACCGGGATGTTCGGTACGCGGCAAACCCGCCACCTCGACCAAACTACTACCGTCCGTCGGAGACCCACTGGCGGGGTCGCCGGAACCGGCCGGCAGCACCCGCGCGAAGACCCGCCGACGCCGGACGAAGAGCGAACCCATCAACCCGAGCACCAGTCCGACGGAGCTGACCAGCAGCAGCGTCGCGCCCGGGTCGTGGCGCACGGACAGGACGATGTACGGCTCGGTGCCCAGGAACTCGACCACGGTGCCGTCGTCCAGCGTCCAGCTCTCCCCCACCCGCAGCTCCTTCGTGCCGATCTCGGTGAGACGGCCGTTGCGGAGCTGCCGCTGGTCGAGCTGGTAGACCGAGCCGGGGATGCCGCCGTCCAGGCCCAGGTTGCCCCGGTAGGCCACCAGGCCGAGCAGCGGGTTCTGCTCGGCCGGGTGCTCCGACCGGGTGAACGGGGGTTCCTGTGGGGCGGTCGGCAGGTAGAGGCCGGAGAAGGCCACCTGGAGATTCGGGTCCCGCTCGCCGGTGTCCGGGTTGACGTTGGCGTCGGGGAAGGCGGCCAGCCCTTCACTGGTCAGCCCGATGTCGCCGCTGTTGAGGAAGGGCACGGCGCTGTGCTGGCTGTTGCCGAACCGGTCGGTGTAGCGGATCACCGGGGCGTACCCGTGCCCGAGCAGGTAGACGTTCGCGCCGTCGAGCCGCAACGGCGAGTTGACCGAGAACTCCGCCGGGCGGGGCGAACCGCCGTCCTCGTCGACGGTCACCTTTGCGTTGTAGGACGAGGGCTGGCCGCTGGGCAGGAACCGGGCGTCGAATTCGTCCAACCGCATGCAGAACCCGGGCAGGTCGTCGCCGACGCGCGGACCGAACGACGCCTCGGCGTACTGCTGACCGGTGTTGCAGAAGACGTGATCCGCGCCGGCGACGAGCAGCCGGTTGCCGTGCCAGCCGTACCAGGAGCCGAGCGCCACACCGACCAGCACCACCACCATCGAGGTGTGGAAGATCAGGTTGCCGGTCTCCTTGAGGTAGCCCTTCTCGGCGGAGACCTCGTCGCCGCGGACCACCACCCGCCACCGTCGGCGCCGCAGCGTCTCGGCGACCGCTGCCGCTCCGCCGTCCGGCGCGGGCAGCACCGCGTGTTGCGGCAGCCGTTCCAGCCGTCTTGGTACGGCCGGCGGGCTGGCGCGCAGCGCCCGGACGTGATCGCGCAGCCGGGGCGTGATGCACCCGATCAACGAGGTGAACAGCAGCAGGTAGATCGCGGAGAACCAGACCGAGCTGAACGCCTCGAACGCGCCGACCCGGTCCAGCCACGGAGCCAGGTCCGGGTGTGCGGTGTAGAAGTCGCGCACGTCCTCCGGGTTGACGCCGCGCTGCGGCAGCACCGAGCCGGGGATGGCGGCGACCGCGAGCAGGAAGAGCAACACCAGTGCGGTACGCATGCTGGTCAGCTGCCGCCACGAGTTGCGCAGCAGGGCCAGCAGCGGGTTGGGGCGGCGCCGGGGTGCCGCAGCCGGCGCGCTCGGCCGGTCGTCCACGGCGGTCATCAGATGCTCACCTCGCCGGTGCCGAAGGTGGTCTGCAGCCAGATCACCACGTTCGTCCAGCCGCCGGTGACCAGCGCCAGGCCGATCATGATCAGCAACACGCCGCCGATCCGGGTGACCCAACGACTGTGTCGTCGTACCGTCCGGAACACGCCGAGCAGGCGCTCGAAGCCCAGCCCGAAGAGGATGAACGGGATCCCCAACCCGAGGCAGTACGCCACGGCCAGCACCACCGCCCGGTCCATCTGCCCGCTGGTGGTGGCCATGCCGAGCACGGCGGCCAGGGTGGGCCCGGTGCACGGGATCCAGCTCAGCGCGAACACCGCGCCCAGCACCGGAGCGCCAGCCAGGCCGGCCGCGGGCAGCCGGTTGATCCGGAACTCACGCTGGAACCCGGGCAGCATCCCGAGGTAGCCCAGCCCGAGCACGACCACAAGACCGCCGATGGCGATCTCCAGCGCCCGCTCGTAGTCGAAGAAGACGCGGCCGATGCCGCTGAACAGGACGGCGGTGGCGGTGAAGACGGCAGTGAAGCCGGCGATGAAGAGCAGCGTCCCGGCGAGCACCCGGCCCTTCACCGTCCGGCGGGCCGGGGCGTGCTCACGTACCGCCGTACCCATACCGCCGGCGGTGTTAACAGGGGGCCCTTCCTCTACCGCAGGCGTTAATAAGGTGCCCTTCCTTGCACCTCGGCGTTCGAGGTCGGCACCGGCGAGGCCGGTCACGTAGGAGAGGTAGCCGGGCATCAGTGGGAGTACGCAGGGCGACAGGAAGCTGACCAGGCCGGCCAGGGCGGCCGCACCCACCGCCAGCAACAGCGGGCCCGAGGTGGCGAGCTGGCCGAACGTCTCGCCCATCAGCGCTGGCCGGCCGGGGCGGGCGACTCTGCGGCGACCCGCTCGACGATGGGTTGCAGGCCCTCCTGCCGGACCGCCGCCCGGATCACGGTGGCGATCCGACCCTCCCGGTCGAGGACGACGGTGGCCGGGACGGTGTTCGGCGGGACGTCCATGGCGAGCGCGAGGCGGCTGCCCGGGTCGAAGATGCTCGGGTAGCTGACCCGGCCTTCCTCGAAGGCGATCGCCTTGTCCCGGCTGTCCTGCACGTTGATGCCGAGGAAGGTCACCCCGGAGTCCTTGGTCGCCTGGTAGGTGCCCTCCAGGTCGTCGGCCTCCGCCCGGCACGGCGCGCACCAGGAACCCCAGAAGTTGACCACGACGACCTGACCACGCTGCTCCGCCACGTCGTACGACCCGCCCTTGAGCAGCTCACCCACGATTTTGGGGGCGGCCGAGCGCTGCTCCGGGCGGCATTCCACGATGCCGTCGACGTTGTCGCACTCCGGCTTCCCGCCGTCGCCGAAGCAGCCGGTCAAAAGCAGCGTGGCGGTCACGGCGGCGAACAGGCCGGCGGCCAACCTCCGGGCAGCCATCAGGCTCCCTTGGCCGTCCGCCCGGTCGGCGACATCGCCACCAGGTGCGCGGCGGGTTCGGAATAGCCGATGCCGACGACCTTGGCGCCGTCGAAGTGGAAGGTGGTGAGGGAGGCCAGCCCGCACTGCCGGCGGCGCGGGTCGTGCCAGAGCCGCTTGCGCTCGACGTGCCGACGCAGCGTCCAGATCGGCAACTGGTGTGAGACGAGCACGGCCTCGCGTCCCTCGGCGGCGACCCGGGCGGCGTGCAGGGCGGCGAACATCCGCTCGGCGATCGCGCGGTACGCCTCACCCCAGGATGGGGTGAGCGGGTCGCGCAGCACCCACCAGTTGCGCGGGTCGCGGAAGGAGCCGTCGCCGGGCGAGACCTTCTTGCCTTCGAACCAGTTGGCGCTCTCGATCAGTCGCTCGTCCACGCCGACGGGGAGCCCGAACTGGGCGGCGACGGGTTCGGCGGTCTGCTGGGCGCGTTCCAGCGGGCTGGCCACCACATGCACGATTTCACGGTCGGCGAGCCCCTGCGCGGCGGCCTTGGCCATCTGGACACCCAGCTCGCTGAGGCGGAACCCGGGCAGTCGGCCGTAGAGGATGCCGTCCGGGTTGTGCACCTCGCCGTGCCGAAGCACGTGGACCACCGTCTTACTCACGGCTGCGCCCCCTTCGTTCGCGACTGCGGGGCTCGCAAAACCGGCTCACTCCTCGCGCTCACCGGGCTTATCTCCGTTCGCGACTGCGGGGCTCGCAAAACCGGCTCACTCCTCGCGCTCACCGCTACCCCCCGTGACCTGCCGCTGCCGCCGCATTGGCCGCCGCCGGCAGGGCGGCGGCGATCTGCTCCAGGGCGGCATCGTCGATCGCCGCCGAGACGAACCAGGACTCGAAAGCGCTCGGCGGAAGGTACACCCCGGCGGCGAGCATCGCGTGGAAAAACGCCCTGAACGCGGGCACCTGCTGGGTCCGGGCGCTGTCGTAGTCGACCACGTCGGCATCGGTGAAGAAGATCGAGAACATGTTGCCCGCGTACGACAGCCGGTGCGGGACCCCGGCGGCGGCCAGCGCGTCGGCGGCGAGCTTGCCCACGACGGCGGCGGTGTCGTCCAGCCGGCGGTAGAGCGCGTCGTCGGCCAACCGCAGGGTGGTCAGCCCGGCCGCGCAGGCCAGCGGATTACCGGAGAGGGTGCCGGCCTGGTACACCGGGCCGGCGGGAGCCAGCCGCGACATGATCTCCGCGCGCCCGCCGAACGCCGCGGCGGGCAGCCCACCACCCATGACCTTGCCGTACGTCCACAGATCCGCGTCGACCGGGTCGAGGCCGTGCCAGCCGGAGCGGGACACCCGGAAGCCGGTCATCACCTCGTCGACGATGAGCAGGGCGCCGTGCGCATGGGCGATCCGGGCCAGCTCGCCGTTGAACCCGTCGCGGGGGGCGACGACGCCCATGTTGCCCGGCGCCGCCTCGGTGATCACGGCGGCGATGTGCTGGCCCTCGGCGGCGAACGCTTCCTCGACCGCGGCGATGTCGTTGTACGGCAGCACGATGGTCTCGCCGGCCGCCGCGCCGGTGACGCCGGGAGAGTCGGGCAGCCCGAGGGTCGCCACGCCGGAACCGGCCGAGGCGAGCAGCGCGTCGACGTGCCCGTGGTAGCAGCCGGCGAACTTGATGATCTTCGAGCGACCGGTGTGGCCGCGGGCCAGCCGGATCGCCGACATGGTCGCCTCGGTGCCCGAGTTGACCAGCCGGACCTGCTCGACCGGGGTGCGCTCGACGATCTCGGCGGCCAGCTCGACCTCGCCCGGGGTCGGCGTACCGAAGCTGGTGCCCTTCGCGGCGGCGGCCTGCACGGCGGCCACCACCTCGGGGTGGGCGTGGCCGAGAATCAGCGGACCCCAGGAGCAGACCAGGTCGACGTAGCGCCGCCCGTCGGCGTCGTGGAGCCAGGGCCCCTCACCCCGGACCATGAAGCGTGGTGTGCCGCCGACCGCCTGGAAGGCGCGCACGGGGGAGTTCACCCCGCCCGGCACGATGGCGCGAGCGCGGTCGAACAGGGCCGCTGAGGCCGGCGCGTCGACCGGGTAACGGTCGGAGCCGGCGGAAAACACCTCGGTCACGATGTGGCCATTGTGTCAGCGCCTGATCGCGGATCGGCAGGTACCCCTGATCGGGGTTACCCGGCTCACCTGCGGCACGCCGATGGAGCGACCGCTCGCCTCGACAGGCCGGGCGTGCGAGATCGCGATAGGCTGGCCAGGTGGATCGTGCCGAACTGTCCATCACCGTACACCGGGCTGGCGACGAAGCCGTGTTACGCCTCGCCGGTGAGATCGACATGCTCACGGCCACCCAGCTGTCGACCATCGTCAATGAGATTCTCGCCGAGCCGCCGCCGCGGATCGTGCTCGACCTCGGCGGAGTCACCTTCTGCGACTCGCAGGGCCTGGGGACGCTGGTGGTCCTCAGTCGCAAGGCCAGTCACTCGCAGAGCCTGCTGATCCTGACCAACGTCGGCGACTTCCTGCTCCGCGTCCTGGACATCACCGGCCTCCGCAGCGCCCTGATGATCCGCAACAACACCCACACCCCCTGACCGGGCTAGTCGGGGGTGGGGCCCCAGCGGGCCTGTTCCAGGAGGGCTAGAGCGCGGGAGATCGCGTCGGGTTCGGGGGCGTCCTCGTTGGTGCGGAGGAGGGTGGTGGCCTCGTCGACCGCGTCGGAGAGCAGCCGCCACTGGGCATCGCGTTCCCGCACCATCTCCGACTGCACCGCCAGCTGCCGGGTCTTGGTCCACAACTCGACGAAGACGGACACCTTGGCACGCAGCACCCAGGGATCGAAGGGCTTGGTCAGGTAATCCACGGCCCCGACCGCGTAGCCGCGCAGGGCCAGTTGGGCGTCCCGGTCGGCGGCGGTCAGAAAGATGATCGGTACGTGCCGGGTACGCTCCCGCCGCTTGATGTGGCTGGCCGTCTCGAAGCCGTCCATGTCCGGCATCTGGGCGTCCAGCAGGATCACCGCGAAGTCGTCGACCAGCAGCTGCTTCAGCGCCGCCTCCCCGCTCTCCACGGCGACCGACTGCACCGGCAGACCCTGGAGGATCGCCTCCAGTGCCATCAGGTTCTCCCGGCGGTCATCGACCAGCAGCGCCTTCGCCACCTGCGTCACGAGCCCTCCTCGGTTCGGCTGCCACTGATCCAGGAGCCCATCAACTCGATCAGCTCGTCCAGGTCTACCGGCTTGGTGATGTAGTCGCTGGCCCCGGCCGCGATCGCCGACTCCCGGTCACCGGGCATCGCCTTGGCGGTCAGGAAGACGATGGGCAGTTCCGCGAAACGGTGGTTGCGCCGGATCTGCCGGGTCGTCTCGTACCCGTCCTGATCCGGCATCATGGCATCCATCAGGACGATGTCCACCTCGGGGTGCTCGGCCAGCAGGCGTACCCCGTCGTTCCCGTTGTCCGCGTAGAGCACGGTCATGCCGTGCAGTTCCAGCGCGCTGGTCAGGGCGAAGACGTTACGCACGTCGTCATCGACGATCAGCACGGTGGCCCCGTCCAACTGGCGGGTCGTCGGCACCTCCGGCCGTTCCGGCATCAGCTCCACCGGCGGCATCAGCAGCGACGAGGGCAGACCGGCCCGCTGCGGCGAGGGTGGTGCCGGCGCTACCACCGCGTCCGGTGCCAGCACGTCGGGCAGGTAGAGAGTGAACGTCGAGCCCTGGCCGGGCGCCGAGCTGACGGTGATCGTACCGCCGATCAGCCGGGCCAGATCCCGGCTGATCGACAGGCCCAGCCCGGTGCCGCCGTAGCGGCGGCTGGTGGTGCCGTCAGCCTGCTGGAACGCCTCGAAGATCAGCGACAGCTTGTCGTCGTAGATGCCGATCCCGGTGTCGATCACCGTGAACGCGATCACCTGCCGGGCGTTGGTCAGCGCCGGTACGTCGAAGACCGCGTGCTCCGGCGCCCGGGAGATGCGCAGCGTGACCGCACCGTTGTCGGTGAACTTGACCGCGTTCGACAGGAGGTTGCGCAGGACCTGCTGAAGGCGCTGGGCGTCGGTGACCACCGCAGGCGGCAGATCCTTGCTGATCCGCACCTGGAAGTCCAGGCCCTTCTCCTCGGCCTGCGGGGCGAACGCCTGCTCGACATAGCTGCGGATTTCCGTGAACCGGACCTCGGTCGGCTCCACATCCATCCGGCCCGCCTCGATCTTGGACAGGTCCAGGATGTCGTCGATCAGCGAGAGCAGGTCGGAGCCGGCGCTGTGGATCGTGCGGGCGAACTCGATCTGCTTCGGGGTCAGGTTGCGCTCCGAGTTCTCGGCGAGCAGCCGGGCCAGCAGCAGCAGCGAGTTCAGCGGCGTACGCAGCTCGTGGCTCATGTTCGCCAGGAACTCGGACTTGTACGCCGAGGCTCGGGTGAGCTGCTGCGCCTTGTCCTCCAGGCCGAGCCGGGCCAGTTCGATCTCCCGGTTCTGGGTCTCGATGTTCGCCTTCTGCTCGGACAGCAGCTTGGCCTTGTCCTCCAGCTCGGCGTTGGTGCGCTGCAACTCCGCCGACTGCTCCTGCAACTCGTGCGCCAGTCGCTGGGACTGGGAGAGCAGTTCCTCGGTACGGCGGTTTGCCTGGATGGTGTTGACCGCGATGCCGATGGTGGCGACCAGCCGCTCCAGGAAGGCGAGGTGCAGCTCGGAGAAGGGGGTCACGCTGGCGAACTCGATCACGCCGAGCATTTCGCCCTCGAAGAGAACCGGCAGCACGACCAGGTCCTGCGGCGGGGTGTCGGCCAGTCCCGACCGCAGCGTGATCCGGCTGTCCGGCGCCGCGCCGAGCCGGATGGTGCGCCGGGAGAGCGCGCTCTGCCCGACCAGCCCCTCGCCCGGCCCGAAGGTCACATCGTGTCCGCGCGACACGTAGCCGTACGACGCGGTCAACCGCAGCCGCATCACTCCCTCGGAGTTGTCCGCCAGGAAGAACGCGCCGAGCTGCGCGTCGACCAGTGGCGTCACCTCCATCATGATCATCCGGCAGACCTCGCCGAGGTCGCGCTGGCCCTGGAGCAGACCGCCGATGCGGGCCAGGTTGGAGTCGAGCCAGCCCTGCTCGGCGTTCTTGTGGGTGGTCTCCCGGAGCGTGACGATCATCTGGTTGATGTTGTCCTTCAGGTCGGCGACCTCGCCCTGCGCCTCCACCGCGATCCGCTGGGTGAGGTCGCCCCGGGTCACCGACGTCGAGACCTGGGCGATCGCGCGCAGCTGGGTGGTCAGGGTGGAGGCGAGCTGGTTGACGTTCTCGGTGAGGTCCCGCCAGGTGCCGGAGACACCCTTGACCTGGGCCTGACCGCCCAGCTTGCCCTCGATGCCGACCTCGCGGGCCACCCGGGTCACCTCGTCGGCGAAGGACGAGAGCTGGTCCACCATCGTGTTGACGGTGTTCTTCAGCTCCAGGATCTCGCCCTGCGCGTCAACAGTGATCTTCTGCGACAGGTCGCCGTTCGCG